>JBFWMB010000026.1:0-43705 GCA_050251815.1 Salinivirgaceae bacterium
ATCAATCAGTCAATAATTTTGGCTGCAAAGATAATCAAAGAATTGAGTTTCCCATCGGTGTAAAACCCACAAGGCGTCGATTTTTATTCTTTTTGATAAAATGATTATTTAATGGAAATGAAAGAAATGCCTTTATACAGTTTTTTAATGATGTAAAAAAGGGAGACCATTTAAAAACAATAAACTTAGGTAGGATAACAAGAATCCGATTTGGTTCTATCAAATGAGTGTTTCATTTATAAAAGTCTTGTTGTGTTTACACGTTTTACTGCCAAGTTCTTGCGATAAAGTATTTTCGCAGGGTTAAAATGATTATAATTCGCTTGTTTTGGCGTTTCCGTAGGACTACGAAGGCGTCTCCTATCGTCATTTGGTGCTTCCGAAGTAGTACGAAGGCACCAAATGGCTTGAATTGGTGCTTCTGAAGTACTACGAAAGCACCAACTGGAGCGAATTATTGCTTATGTACTGCTACGGAAGCATCCTTTGGAAAAATTTCAGTGGCTTTTAATTCACCGAAAATGCCAAACTTCAAATCTTTGTAGTCCACAGCCGGCAGTCTTTAGAGAGTCTAAAGTCTAGTGTCTAAAGTCTAAACGCTAACTTCTACAATGAATAGTGGTGAAGTGAAAAGTTCTTAAGTCTTGGGTCTTGTGTCTAAAGTCTAAATGTCTGGCATTTATTTGCTTTTCTGAAACTCTTCGGCGGCAATTTCCAATTGCTTGTACCATTCGGCTCCATATTTGCGGATTAGCGGGTTTTTTACAAATTTATAAATGGGTACACCCAGCTTTTCGCCATGGATTCGGGCCGGAATACAAAGCTTGTTGCGTTCGTAATTCAGGGCGTCGAACTCGGTAAATTTGCTAATCCTAATGGGGTATAAATGGCAACTCAGTGGTTTTTGAAAATCGATTTCGCCATTAAGATACGCTTTTTCAATGGCGCAAAATACAATGCCTTTTTCATCACGATACGTGTAGGCACATTCCCGGTTATTAACCAATGGGGTTACTTTGTCGCCGTCGGAATCGATTACCCATTTGCCTTGTTTTTCAACTTCGGCAATGCCCTCGGGAGTCATGTGTTTTTTTACCGTTTCAAAAATTTCTTCCAGTTTTTGCGTTTCGTTAGGTTCTAAAGGGGCACCGGAATCGCCTTCAACGCAGCAGGCTCCTTTGCAGGCTCCCAATTCGCACACAAAAGTTTTTTCAATTATATCTAAACTAATCAGGGTATTGTCGATCTGTAACATAGTTTGTAATTTATGGCTGCGAAATTACATGAAAGAAAAATGATGCGCAAATACGAATTAATGGTTAATTTCGGCATTTTGCTATCGTAATAATTGAACAAAGCATGACTATTAAATACCTAAAGCATAAAGCTATTGATAAAACCCGATGGGATGCATGTATTGAAAACGCTCCCAATGGACTGGTTTATGGAATGAGCTGGTATCTCGATATCGTTTGTCCGGGTTGGGATGCTTTGGTGTCGGACGATTACGAAGCGGTGATGCCTTTACCCTGGAAACAAAAACTGGGGATTAAATACGTTTATCATCCTTTGTTTGCCCAACAGCTTGGGGTGTTTTATCAGCGCGAAGCCGACGACCAAACCTATAAATTTTTAGAGCATATTCCCTTCAATTTTATGAAGTACGATACTTCATTAAATTTTCTAAACCATGTAAAACAGCTTTCATTAAATATCAGATCCAATTATATACTTCCTCTTAACAAACCCTATAACGAACTGCTTAAAACATGCAATGAAAACACACGCCGAAATATTAAAAAGGCGGTAAAATTAAATCCTCTTAATACTGATATGGTGGAATTAAGCGATTTTATAGCGCTTAAAAGAAAAACCCTGGCGGCTCCGTTAAAAAAATCAGAAATTGAACGTCTTTCTACCTTAATTACTTATCTGGTGCGAAACAAACATGCAAAAATTATAGGAGTATATTCTGATAAAAAGCAATTGTTGGCAGCTGTATGTTTGGTTCATTATAAAAACCGGTTAATTTACTTATTTGCTGCCAGTAGTGAACAAGGAAAGAAGCAGCGTAGCATGTTTGCGGTAATTAATTATATTATGCAGGAACACGCTTCGTCAGAAAATCTTATCGATTTTGAAGGTTCAACCATTGACGGTGTTGCAAGATTTTTTAAAGGTTTTGGAGCCGTCACTGAAAATTACTACCGATATAAAAAAAGTCGGATTCCACTTATAAAACGATAAACCTGCATGGAATATCAGTTTAAAAAAGTACGTTTAGGAGAGCTTGAGGCCTTTGCCCAATCTTGGGAATTTAAACAGTCTGATGTGATTCCTATTAGCAGTAACCGAATAAAGTCCTATGTAAATAACCCGAGAGCCGACAAAAACGATGTGGTTTTGTATATGCTGTTTGAAGGAAGAAGACTTATTGGATTCAGAACCTTATTGGTTGATTGTTTGACATGGAACGATAAAACTCATAAGCTGGCCTGGCTCAGCGGAGTATGGGTGAGACCGGAATACCGGAGAAAAGGAATAGCAACCAGCTTATATCTCGAAGCTAAAAAAGACTGGGCTGGTCGGTTAATGTACACGAACTATGCACCCGAAGCACATAAACTCCTGGATAAGGTACAGGATTTTAATTTATTTGATTCGGTTAAAGGAACTCGTTACTACTTTCGGTTTTTTACTGCAGAACTATTAAAGTTGCGCCATCCGTGGTTTGCTAAGAATCAGGCTGTTTTAAAGGGCTTCGATGCAAGCATGAATCTGGTGTCCTTTCCTGTCCGCTTTTTTCAAAAAATATTCTTTTCACACGGATTAAACAAAGTTATTATTGAAAAGTATGGGTCGAAAGAAATCTTTGATTTCATTGACCGTTTTCCTCAATCGGTGTTTAAACGGGGCTCAAAAGAGTATTCCTGGATTTTTACTTATCCCTGGATAAGCCCGGTTAAGTGCGACCCGATATATTATCCTTTTTCCTCTTTTTCGACCGTTTTTTTTTATCGGTTTTTTGTGGTTAAAGATGGGCAAGGCAATATAGATGGATTAGCCATTGTTAAGTTTCGGGATGGACATGTTACTGTTCCCTATTTTTATGGGAATAGTAAAAGTAATACCAAACTGGCAAGGGCTGTAGTAGGCTTTTCGCATGGTTCCCAGGCAAAGTCATTAACCATTTATCAGCCGGCTGATGCTCCCTGTTTTAGAAAACTTAGAGGCATGGCTTTGGTCCGGAAAAAGAGGGTTCAAAACTATTTTATCAACTCAAAATTTCAGGATGAGTTTCCCTTGAAACAGACAAACATTGCCCTGCTTGATGGCGATGGCGATTGTATTTTTACTTAATCGTACAGGGTGTTTGGTAAAAAAATGGCGTTTTTAGCGTAAATAGCGTCGCCGGATGCACGAAGCATTCAATCAAATTTGTATTTTTATCCTTCTATTGTAAAGCAATACCCTTTGATTAAGCAACTTTTTAAAAACTGGATTTGGACTATTGTGATTGTGTTTGTGGGAATTGCCATTGGACATTTTGTGCAATACCGCTTGTTCGACAAATACCAGGGAAGCCTGATGTCGGATACCAATCAACTTTTAGCCGATGGACAAAAAGTTTATTTTGTCGATGTAGATAAAGATGGCAACTCCGAAGAATTTATTTATTATCATATTTTCGATAGCAGGCAGCCAGTTATTAACCAATATAGTTCCGACGGAACGTTTGAGCGGGTGTGGTACCTTGAGGGCGAAATTGTTGAAAATTTTGATGTGTTTTCCGGCGATTACAACAACGACAGCATAAGTGAAGTTTTTGTGTTTTCGAAAATCGATAATGCCATTTATTTATACGGACTCGATAATTCCGATGAAAGCAAGTTCGTTTTTGAAAAGCAGTTGGTTTGTGAAGTGCCTGCTAATGTCGAGAATCGGCATTTGGTAATTCATTCGGGAGAAATGGCCGATTTGAATAAGGATGGTTTTAAGGAGTTAATCTTTTCGGTAAATAGTCGGTATAGTACTTCGCCACGTGCTGTGTTTGCATTCGACATTGAAAACAAGCAATTGACCAAAGCACCGGAATTAGGTGTTCAATTGGTGGGGTCCCCTATATTGTATGATATTGATGCAGATGGAAGTCCTGAAATATTTTTGGCGACATTAAATAGCACCAACCAAAGTTGGACTGGCGGAAAAGAAAAAAGCCGTTTTTCTGCTGCCATTGTTTTGCGCTCAAATCTGTCGTATTATACGGTACCTTTTCTTTTTCAAAGTCCCATGGGGGTTACCAGTACTTTCCCTTTGAAAAACGATAAGGGAGCTTATATTGGAATTCTTAGCTGGCCCTTACGCGATAATGAACAATCAAAATTGATGTTGTTGGGAACCAAAGGTGAGATAATTAAGCAGGTTGAATTAGATAATCAAAATTTTGTATTCGACCCCATTCGTTCTAGCTGGAATCAAATACTAGCCTTTTCGCGCGATGGCTTGATTCAGGTTTTTAATACGGAATTAGAACCCGTTAAAAGTCTAAAAATTGACGGGACTATAAATCAGGTGGCATTTGTCGATTTGGACAACGACCTGAACGAGGAATTAGTTGTAGTTCAAACCAATCGATTGATTATTTATCGGCGTGATTTTACAAACCCTGTTTTTATCGATATTCCCGGGCTGAGTGTTCAAAAAACCTATTTTTCACTTAAGTTACAACAGTCGGAAGAGATTTTGTTATCCGTACAAAATGAGAATCATCAGTACCTGGTGAGTTATTCAAAAAACAAGTGGTTTTGGTTGCGTTTTGTCGTTGTATTTGGTTTTGCCCTGCTGGCTTATCTTATTTTTTGGACCCTTAAAAAGATTCAGCAATTGCAGGTTGAACGTATTAAGTTTGATAACGAGCGCTTCTACAAAATGCAACTCGATCTGATTCGAAACCAATTGGATCCCCACTTTTTATTTAATGCTTTAAACTCCATTGCTTTTTCAATAAATAAAGAAGACAGGAAAACGGCTTATTCAAACCTTGGCCTGTTTTCAAAGTTCATGCGCGAAGCTATTGTCAGTATCGATGAATTTTCGCGTACGCTGGAAGAAGAACTCGATTACGTACAAAATTACCTGATTCTTGAAAAATTTCGGTTCAAAGAAAAGTTCAGCTATGACTTCATGGTTTCACCCGGAATAAATAAAGGCATTAGGGTTCCCAAGCTAATTATCTTTAGTTTTACCGAAAGTGCGCTAAAAAAGGGAATCCTTTCCGGCGTATCTACCGGAAAAATTTCAATTACCATCGACGATGCCAATAAACAGGGGGTATATATATCTATTACCGATGATGGCATGCACCGGAATCTTTCGAATTCAAAACAGGCCTATTCAAAAAACATGATGATGATGGAACAGGTGGTGGCCTATTTTAACACATTTAACACAAAACACATTAGCATTCAGGTTTTTGATAATGGAACGACGTTTGAACCTATGGGAAGTACCGTGGAGATATTTATTCCGGCTGAATACAATTATCAGCTTTAAAACAGCCTTACTTTTGTATAGAAAAACGCCGGTTTTTGATTAAAAAAACCGGCGTTGCTTATGATTAAGTTTTTAGGTTACGCGTTTTTCGACGATTGTTTTGCCCAATCGTCTTTAAGCGTTACTGTACGATTAAATACCATGGTATCGTTGGTCGAATCCAAATCAACGCAAAAATACCCCTGACGCTGAAACTGCACCCGGTCTTGTTTTTTCAGGTTTTTTATTGCCGGTTCTGCCACGCAGTTTGTAAGGGTTTTAAGCGATTCGCTATTTAAGTAGTTTTTAAAATCATCATCCTGGCCACCCGGATCTTCGTGATTGAATAAGCGATCGTATTGACGTACCACAATGGGAACCGCCTGGCTAGCCTCAACCCAATGAATCGTAGCTTTAACTTTACGCTTACTGGCTTCGGAGCCGCTTCCACTTCGCGATTCGGGATCGTAGGTACATTGAATTTCTGTAATGTTACCTTCAGCATCTTTTATTACCCGTTCGGCTTTAATAATGTAGGCGCCTTTTAGGCGAACTTCTTTACCAAGGGTTAAACGGAAAAATTTGCTGGGGGCATCTTCCATAAAGTCGGAGCGTTCAAGAAATATTTCTCTTCCAAAAGGCATTTCACGGCTTCCCCGGCTTTCGTCTTCCGGGTTGTTTTCAACCGAAACCATTTCAGTCTTTTCTTCCGGATAATTCTCAATAACCAATTTAATGGGATCGATAACCGCCATTAGTCGGTCGGCTTTTTTGTTCAAATCTTCGCGAACACAAAATTCCAAAAGTGAAACATCGATCACATTATCCCGTTTTGCTACGCCAATCCGGTCGGCAAAGTCGCGGATGGCTTCGGGAGTATATCCTCTGCGGCGCATTCCTGAAACAGTTGGCATGCGAGGGTCGTCCCAGCCGCTAACGTATTTGTTTTGAACCAACTCCAGTAATTTACGTTTGCTCATTACGGTGTAACTCAGGTTCAATCGGGCAAATTCAATTTGCTGTGGTCGGTATTCAGTTTCAATCAGCTGATCGAGATACCAGTTGTACAAGGGGCGGTGAACTTCGAATTCCAGGGTACAAACCGAGTGGGTAATTCCCTCAATATAATCCGACTGGCCATGGGTGAAATCGTACATGGGGTAGATGCACCATTTATTTCCGGTACGGTGATGTTCTTTGTGAATGATGCGGTACATAATCGGGTCGCGCATGTGCATGTTCGATGAGGCCATGTCAATTTTTGCACGAAGAATTTTTTCACCATCTTTAAATTCACCGGCTTTCATTTTCCGGAATAATTCCAGGTTTTCCTGTGGAGTTCGGTTCCTGAACGGACTCTCTTTTCCTGGAACAGTGGGAGTACCTTTTTGTGCGGCTATTTGTTCCGATGTTTGATCGTCAACATAAGCTTTTCCGTCAAGAATCATTTTTTCAGCCCAAAGGTAAAGCTGCTCAAAATAGTCTGATGCATAATGTACCTCACCATCCCATTCAAAACCCAGCCAGCGAACGTCTTCCATTATTGAATCCACATATTCTACTTCTTCTTTGGTCGGGTTGGTGTCGTCGAATCTTAGGTTGCATTTGCCTCCAAAACGCTTGGCCAAACCAAAGTTCAGGCAAATTGACTTGGCATGCCCAATGTGCAAATATCCATTGGGTTCAGGTGGAAAGCGGGTATGTACCCGTTTTTCGTTTTTATTGTTTTTTATATCGTTATCAATAATGCTCTCGATAAAGTTTAACGAGTTGGTTTTTTCCTCAGCCTGATTTTTTGTTGTCATTCTATAGTAGCTTTTTAATTTTCAGGCTACAAAAATAGTTTGATTTATAAGATTAATTTATAATAGAGCTTTTTTTTTCGATACAAACCCATAAATTTTGGTTCAAAATGCATGATAACCTTCGTTTGTTAACTTAAAAATTAAATGCAATTTATTACGTATTTAGATTTTCTTGATAGCAACTTATATAGTATAAACCAAATTTTAATTGACAGGTAGTCGGAATTATTCTTTATCTTAGCGCCCCAAAAAATAATGTAATGGGGATTATCGAAATTGAAGGAATGGAGTTTTATTCCTACCATGGTTGTTTTTCCGAAGAACAAATTGTTGGTAACAAATTTATGGTTGATTTGCTTTTAGAGGCCGATTGTAAAAAGGCCGCTGCCAGCGATAATATTCACGATGCGGTAAATTACCAGGTTGCCTACCAGATTATAAAAGAACAAATGGAAATTAAATCGCATTTGTTGGAGCATATTGCCAATCGGATTATTACTGAATTATTCACAAAACTCGCCGAAGTGAGCAGGATAAAGGTAAAAGTGAAGAAAATTAATCCCCCAATGGGAGGTAAAATTGAACATGTAAGCGTCACTTTAGAAAAAACACGCGCTGAATATCAGCATAATAGATAAAAAACCATAATTGATTTGATTCTATAGAAAATTATTTTATAAATTTGCACCGCACTAAAAAATTGGTCTCGTGGCCGAGTGGCTAGGCATCGGTCTGCAAAACCGGGTACAGCGGTTCGAATCCGCTCGAGACCTCTAGAGCAATAGCTCTTAATGAGAGGGTGTTTTTACCCATTTATTTTTATTGTTAACTAAAAATTTAGAATTATGTCAGACATTGCATCAAGAGTTAAAGCAATTATCGTTGACAAACTAGGCGTTGATGAAAACGAAGTTACTCCAGAAGCCAGCTTCACTAATGATTTAGGAGCAGACTCTCTTGACACTGTGGAATTGATCATGGAGTTCGAAAAGGAATTTAACATTGCTATTCCCGACGATCAAGCAGAAAAAATTGCTACGGTAGGTGAAGCAATAGCACATATCGAAGAAAACGTTAAGTAATTAACATTTTTTTATTGAAGTTTTAAATTTAGACACATTATGGAGCTTAAAAGAGTTGTAGTAACCGGATTAGGAACAATCAATCCATTGGGAAAGGGCCTGAGCGAAACTTGGGAAAACCTGAAAAATGGTGTTAGTGGTTCCGACCTTATTACCCGTTTCGATGCGTCTAAGTTTAAAACTCAATTTGCCTGTGAAGTTAAAAACTACGATCCTTTAGTTTATTTCGATAGGAAGGAAGCCAGAAAGCTTGATTTATATGCGCAGTTTGCTTTAATAGCTGCCGACGAAGCCATTGCTGATGCTAATTTCCCTGAAAATATCGATAAAACCCGGGTTGGAGTTATCCATGCTTCAGGCATCGGTGGGCTTATTACTTTTTCTGAAGAAGTAGCTGCTTATTCGGGTGGAGATGGAACCCCTCGTTTTAATCCATTCTTCATTCCTAAAATGATTTCTGATATTGCCGCAGGACAAATTTCCATAAAATATGGTTTTCACGGACCCAATTTTGGAACCGTTTCTGCTTGTGCCTCATCAACAAACGCTATTGCTGATGCTTTTAATTACATTCGCTTAGGAAAAGCTGATGCTATAGTAACCGGAGGATCTGAAGCAACCATATACCCGGCAGGTATAGGTGGATTTAACTCCATGCAGGCATTATCAACAAATAACGAGGAATATAAATCAGCCTCACGTCCGTTCTGTAATACCCGCGATGGGTTTGTTATGGGCGAAGGTGGAGCTGTGTTGATTTTAGAGGAGCTTGAACATGCTAAAGCTAGGGGGGCAAAAATCTATGCTGAAGTGGGCGGGTGTGGCTTATCAGCCGATGCCTACCATTTAACGGCAACGCATCCCGAAGGTATAGGAGCTGCTTTATGCATGAAACTTGCCATTGAAGAGGCTCAAATGAAACCGGAGGACATCGACTATGTGAATGTGCATGGTACTGCAACTCCCGTAGGCGATATTCCTGAAACGCTGGCCATTCAAAAAGTATTTGGAGATCATGCTTTTAAACTGAATATCAGTTCTACCAAATCGATGACCGGCCATTTGCTGGGTGCCGCTGGAGCCATTGAGTCCATTGCTTCAATTATGGCAATAAACCATGGTATTATACCACCAACCATTAACCACAAAGAGGCCGACCCAAATATCAATCCAAATCTGAATTTAACATTGCATAAGGCTCAAACCCGAGAAGTGAAAGCGGTGTTAAGTAATACCTTTGGCTTTGGAGGCCACAATGCTTCTGTAGTGTTTAAAAAATTTGAGTAATACATTTTGATAAAGGGATTCTTTGCTTTTCACTTTAAGCGCCTTTTAAGCACAAATAAAGATTTTTACGACGAACTTCGACGTATTACCGGATTATTCCCCGGCAACGAGGAATTATACAAACTTGCCTTTATCCATAAATCAGCCTCGTTGCGTTTGCACGATGGCATGGTTATAAACAACGAACGACTCGAGTTTTTAGGCGACGCTATTCTCGACGCAGTTGTTGCTGAATACCTTTACACCCGGTTTCCCGAAAAAAATGAAGGTTTTTTAACACAAACCCGTTCAAAAATTGTGAATGGTGATTACCTGGGGCAATTGGCCATTCAACTGGGGCTCGATAAGTTCATTATTTCTCACGCGCATAATTATTATTCCAACAAACATATTTTAGGCGATGCTTTTGAAGCCTTAATAGGGGCAATTTATCTCGATCATGGGTACAAGGCTGTTCGTAATTTTGTTTTTAAGCAACTTCTGAAAAAGCATATCGACCTTAGTCAATTGCTTAATACCGAGACCAATTATAAAAGCCGCTTAATTGAATGGGCTCAAAAAGATCGAAAGGAAATCTCTTTTCAAACCGATTTGGAGGATGTCGACACCTTTATTCCTGAATTTATAAGCAAGGTTATTGTAAACGACAAGGTTATTGCTAAAGGGAAAGGGCTTTCGAAAAAAGAAGCCGAACAAAATGCCGCAAAAGCTACACTTTTAGCTTTAGACGATTAGCTGCTGTACTTTACTCTTTTTATTAAAAATCATTTTGTTAGTTTTACGCTTTAAATTATTACGATATGGGCAAAGCTGTAAAACTTGAAATTACTGATGACTTTAATTTTCCGCTTATTGGAATTGTTACAACAGAACCTATCTATCGTTTGGGTTTTCTTATTAACGAGATGCTCGGATATAATTTAAAGGAAAGCCGGTCGTTAAAGGTTTATCACGCTAAACATCAATTGGTTCAGGAATTCCCCTTATTTAGCGAATACGCCGACGATTGCTGCGCTGTAGTGCACCTTATTCAAAATAAAAGTTTGCAGGGATTATTTATTGAGGATCAAAAACAAGTTGATTTTTGGTTAAAATGGGAGCACATCCTCATTGATACTGACCGTGTATTGGCAATGCTAAAAAAAATAAAAAACATAAACCTGGCTTTTGAAGTAAAACCAGGTTCATTAAAATCGAAAAGTCGTTTATTATTTACAATTGAACAGCAGGATTAAACCTTTATCCAGGTTTGTGTCCGGAATAAAAATCCAATATATCCGCGTACCTGAAGTTTTCCGTCTTCAACCCATATTTTACAGTCGTACAACTTGCCGTTTTCCGGATCTAAAATACCATCGTCGCCTTCCCAAACGGCATCGTCATTTTTCAGCCCTGAAATTATTTCCATTCCAATAATCTTTTTACCTTTTCTGTGGTCGGTACATTCGGTACAAACTTTATTTGGATCGCTGTCAGGATTTAATGCAACAATGGTCCCATAAAGTTTACCGTTTTTAACTTTAAGTTCAACAATCGACTTCATTTTTCCGGTTTCGTCGTCAATGGTTTTCCACTTTCCCTCAACAGTTGATTGAGCCTGGCTTACTGCGATGAGCGATAAAAAGGCAATCAGAAGCGTCAGATACTTTTTCATAATTAGTGTTTTAATTGGTTTTACAATCAATGTTTATGAATCATTAAAGCTGATTCAGTGTAATTATTCGGTAGCACAAAATAGCAAATAATTGAATTAGTGAAACATTTATAATAAAAAAAGGCTAAAGATCCCGGGGAGAGATGCTTTAGCCTGACTGAAATTAGCCCAAATGAATCTTACAAGTGATAAGCATTATTAAAAAAGTAAGTGAGTCTCTCTGTAATGCTTATTTTCGTTTGACTGAAATCCTTTATTGTTTCATTCATACCAAAAGTATTAAATATTTTTAAAGTAGAAGCATGGCTTTGGTTAGCAAAAGGATAACAGTATTGTATTACCCAAAAAAAATGGCCGGAAAACCCGGGAAGTTTTTCCGACCAAAACTTAGCTTTTGCTAAGCCGAACGAACTTTAATCTTTGAAATAGATTTACACCCTCCATTTCATTTTGTGCTTTGTACTTCTACAACCTATTATTAACTTAAATCAACAAACAATACTTGTAATACGCCATAGTGCGCAGCGAGTTCACCCGTTTGGGTTAGCAAAAGGTTAATACTCTTCTGGCCAACTTTTTTAAAAATGTTTTACGATGAACATTTTAATTAATAATTCCTTTTATTGTTCAAGGAGTTAATATTCCGTTTTATAAATTTTTTACTATGAAAAAAAGTTTTGTTTTTTCTTTATTGGCTTTGGTTTTTTTGCCTGGTTCGGCATTTACCATAAAGTCAAATATTGGATGGTTTTTTGAAAATGGAAATATAAACCGGGCTGAAATGCGAAATCCGTCCGAGCTTTATCAAAATTTTTGTGCTGGCTGTCATGGAAATCAAATGGAGGAATTTATTGATCGTAGCTGGAAGTATGGTGAAAAACCGGTTCAAATTGAGACTGCTATTGCTAAAGGTATTCCTGATGAAGGAATGCCAGGCTTTAAGGATGCCTTTACATTTGAAGAAATAAAGGCCCTAACCGAATACATTCTGGCCGAAAGCAGGACACGAGGATTAAAAAAAGCCGCCGAATCAACAAATAATTCCGGAATCTACGGGACGGATGTTAAATATAAAGTCGAAACAGTTGTTGAGGGTTTGGAGATACCCTGGGGACTTGAGTTTTTACCAAACGGTGACATGTTAATAGCTGAACGAAATGGAACCTTATCGCGATTTACTAAAGATAAAAAGCTGGTACAAATTACAGGTTTGCCTCCGGTTTTAGTAGCCGGACAAGGGGGACTAATGGAAGTTAAAAAACATCCCGATTACCAAAACAACGGATACCTGTATTTTGCTTACAGCTATTTTAACGATAAAAATAAAAACGAAGGGAATACAGCAATTATCCGGGGAAAATTGGATGAAAATAAATTAACATCAATTGAAACAATTTTTAAAGGTACTCCTTTGGTTACTACCCGGCATCATTTTGGTAGCCGGATGGCCTTTGATAACGATGGGCATCTTTATTTTTCAATTGGCGACCGGGGCAAACACGACGAATTTGCCCAATCACTCGATAATTCGAACGGAAAAATACATCGTTTAAACGACGACGGAACCTTGCCCTCCGATAATCCTTTTATTAATACGCCGGGCGCACAGCCTTCCATTTTTTCGTACGGCCACCGGAATCCGCAAGGCGTTGCCCGGCATCCGGTAACTGGCGAAATTTGGACTCATGAACACGGTCCACGTGGTGGTGATGAAATTAATATTATTACTAAAGGGAAAAATTATGGCTGGCCACTTATAACTTTTGGAATAAATTATAACGGAACCATTATTACTACCGATACTGCAAGGGTAGGAATGGAGCAACCCCTGTATTATTATGTTCCTTCAATTGCACCTTGTGGAATGGATTTTGTTACCGGCAAGCGATATAAGGGCTGGGAACATAGTTTGTTAATTGGTTCATTGCGATTTGAATACCTTGAGCGCGTCGAAATTAAAAACAATAAAGTGGTAAAACGGGAAACACTTCTTCCCGGAATTGGTCGGGTCAGGAATGTGCAGGTAAGCCCCGATGGCTATATTTATGTGGGAGTCGAAAATCCGGGAAGGATTCTAAAACTGGTTCCTGTTGATGAATAAGCGCTAAATTTAATGACAATCCGTTTTTTTGTATTCCTAATTGTCTCTTTTCTTAGTGCTTCCGGTTTTGGACAGATAAAAGGGAAGGTGTTGGATGCACAGGACCTACATCCATTGCCAAATGTGCATGTTATTCACAAAACCCGGCAAACCATTACCAACGACAGTGGATATTTTGAACTTGCTGTTCAATCGGGCTATCTTAAGTTAATGCATCTGGGTTATGTAACTCAAGAGGTTAAAGTTTCATACCTGCATGCAGAGCCTGTAATTCTTATGGTTCCTGTGTCGCTGCTGTTGGAATCAATTACAGTCGGTTCTGAATTACTACGTCATGAGGTCTTTTATTCTCCGGCAAGTATTGGTATAATTCAGCAAAGCCGGTTGGAACAGTCAGCGGGAATTACTTTTGTTGAACATTTGAACACGGTTCCGGGAGTTTTTGTGTCGCAGGGAGCAATAAATACCAATATAATAACCATAAGGGGAATGGGCTCACGAAATCCTTATGGAACCAATCGGATAAAAGCCTATTATAAAGGAATTCCCATTACCAGTGGTGATGGAACAACTGAAATTGAAGATTTTAATATTACCGATATTCAGCGGATTGAGGTATTAAAAGGAGCAAAATCAGCATTCTATGGTTCCGGAATGGGCGGAGTTATTTTGCTATCGGGAAATAAGCCAGCTTCGGAAGGTTTTGTTATCCGGTTTTCACTTGAAGCCGGATGGTTTAATGCTTATAAGCCGGAACTATTATTGCAGTTCAAGCAACAAAATTGGAATTTTCAGATGAATTATGGATATACAACTACTGATGGTTGGCGACAAAACAGCATGTACCAACGAAACAACCTGAATTTTGATGGGACTTATTCTGGTAAAAACACTGCAATTGATTTGATTTTTCATTTCATTGATGCAGATGCTCAAATAGCCAGTTCCCTGAACGAAAGAACTTTTACTCATTCACCCGATAGTGCTGCAGCCAACTGGCTTGCTATTAATGGCTTTGAAAACTATCGTAAAACCTTACTGGGGCTAAGACACAAATACCGCTTCTCAAAAACAATTGAAAACGAACTGGTAGTTTTTGGTAATCTTTATAAAGGGTACGAATCGCGACCGTTTAATATTTTGGTCGATGATTCCAAAAAAATGGGGATTCGGGAAACGGCAACACTTAATTTTGATAGAACAGCCATTCACGCAGGCTTTGAACTCTTGAAGGAACAATACGCATGGTCAATTTTTGAAAGTATTTCGGGAAATAAGGGCGAGGAATTGAATCGTTTTCAGGAAATACGAATGCCTTTGAGTATGTTTTTTCAGTCTTCGTATACATTTAGTACGGGGACGATGCTTGAATTTGGGTTGAGTTATAATTATTTGAATTATGCATTAAGGAAACTTTTGCCCGATTCGCTTGACCAAAAAGAAAATTTCAGGTATCAACCGGTTTTGTCCCCGTTTTTAGGGTTCAGTTTTCCGATAAAGAAAAACGCGGTTGTTTATGTTTCGACCGGACATGGTTTTTCAGCGCCATCTGTTGAAGAAACTTTAATGCCCGAAGGGGAGATTAATCCCGATTTAAAACCGGAAAGTGGTTACAATACTGAGCTGGGATTCCGTTGGAAAGCTTGGCAAAGCAAGCTGTATGTAGATGCAGCCCTTTATTATTTGTGGGCAACAAACCTGTTGGTTACTGAACGAATCAGCGAATCGGTTTTCTTTGGAAAAAATGCCGGTTCAACCCGGCATGCAGGCCTTGAACTAAGTGTTGCTCTTAAACTGAACCAAAGCAAAGCAAACCGAATGCCAGCGGTCGATTTTAACGCATCGTATAGTTTTGCACGCCATCAATTCAAAAATTATACCGACAACGGGGTGGTGCTTAATGGTAATTATCTGGCGGGAATTCCCAGGCATCAGTTGTGGGCTTCGCTCGAATTACAATTTAAAAAAAATTGGTACACGCAGGTTAATTTTCAATGGATAGGTAGTCGGTACCTTACCGATAAAAACACGGAAAAAAACGGCTCGTACCAGGTAACACACCTTAGAATAGGCCAGGAATTCAACGGGTTTATGCAGTCAAAAATAAACTGGTCGATTGGTATAAACAATTTGTTTAATCAGGCATATGCTTCAATGATTCTTATCAATGCGCCGTCAATAAACGGACAATTGCCCAGGTATTATTATCCGGGTACACCTGTAAATATGTATGGCCGGGTATCTTTTTCGTTTTAAACCAGGGCTGTATTCACAGATTTTAGTTCATTTTGCTCATTTGGTAAGGCTTTTCAAAAAAAAAAGCGCATATTTATAACAACACTTTATTACTTTTGGTGAAGTATTAGGAAATGTAAATATTTACAAAAAACAGCAGTGCGGAACATTCGTTATCTTATTGATTATCATTTGGTAAATAACTACGTTCCGTGTTTTGGGACATACCGGATTATGGAAAGTATCCTGTTTGGGTTTTCAGATGCGATTGTTTGTTTTAAAAGGTTTTTGGTGCATTTTACCAAAACAGCTGCAAATTTTAAATAAATTCTTATGAAAATAAGACTCAGGTTAAGCGTTCGGATGTTGTTATCCATTTTAGTTGTTGCAGGGGCCGTATTTTATGTTACCCTTGAAATAATTGGGCATAATTTTAAATCGAACGCTTCGGTTGAAACGCGCCAGCTTAACGATATTCTGATTAAAAAATATGCAGCATCGTTTAAATTGCTTTTTGACGATGGATTAAATCAAATCCGTTATTATTCTCAATGGACTGAAAATTATCGAAGTAATCAGCCCATGCTTAACCAAACGCTACGAGGACTCACCGACCCCAATACTTCGTATATGGCAATTTGGGAATCGAGACATTTGGCGGTGACCGATTCTTTATGGGAGAAATCGCACGGACGCGTGTTAACTGCATTTTATAGAAATGAACAAGGTCAATGGGAAAACAAGGTCGACACACTTAATCGTTACGGTGAGGGTAACGACTGGTACAGTTCTCTTACTGAAAAGGAGCAGGAAACCGTTTCAGAAATTTACAATCACGATTGGCCGGCATATACCAGTCAGCCCAATGTGTTTAGCTTGTTAACACCCATAAAATGGAAAAGCCAGTTTGCAGGTTATGTTGGAATCGACTTTAATTTGTCGTTCATTCAACAAAAAATTGACTCTTTAGCACACGGAAATTCGTTTGATCTGGTTTTGTTGTCTGACAAGGGATTTATGCTGGCGCATTCGGATCAGAAATTATCGGGTAAACTTATTTCCGAAACAGACACCCTACTGACCAGGCAGTATCAAATTTTAGATCGCATTCAATCAGGTACAAATAGGAGTTTCATAATTACCGACACACGGGGTAACGACAGTACGTATTGCACGCTGGTGTCGTTTGCTTTAGGACAAACCAATACTAACTGGGCACTAATGATTGAGGCTCCGTTGGGTTCAATAAACAAAAAGGTTGATGCCACTATTGTTACCGTACACAAAATTGAATTGGTGGGTTTGATAATAATGGCTTTAATTATTTTGATTTTTTCTCTTTCTATCACAATTCCGCTTAAAAAAGCACGCAGGGTATTAAAGCACCTGGCTTTGGGAAACATGCACGGTATAGCCCGGCTAAAAATTAAACGCGACGACGAAATTGGAGATATTGCTCGATCGGTAAACGAAGTTGTTGATGGTCTGGAGCGCGTTACAGAATTTGCCGAGAATATTGGAAAGGGAAACTACGAATATGAATTTATTCCCCTGGGGAAGAATGATATTTTAGGAAATGCCGTAATTGACATGCGCGACAGCCTTAAAAAGGCAAAAATTGAAGAAATAAATCGGGAAGAAGAAGAAAAACACCTGGAATGGACTTCGCAGGGAATTAATCTTTTTAACCGGGTATTACGCGTCGACAACCAGAATATTAAAAGCATAACCTACGAGGTGATTAAAGCAATTACACTTTATATGGAAGCTCATATGGGTGGTATTTACCTTAACACAACCGACGATAATTCTTTTGAACTGGTTTCCTATATTGGATTTACAAAAGAAAAATACAACAAAAAAATTATTAAACCGGGCGATGGTGTGGTTGGACGTTGTATTCAGGAAAAGGAAACTATTTTTATAAACGATATACCCGACGATTTTGATAAAATAGGCAGTGGACTTGGTAGCAGCCTGCCAAAAGCCGCATTGGTTGTTCCACTTATCAGTAACCGAAACCTTGTAGGAGTATTGGAAATTGCATCAGTAAACGATATTTTCCCTTATCAGATAGCTTTTGTTGAACGAATTGCTGAAACCATTGCATCCACAATTGCTGCTGTAAAAACAAATGCACGTACAGCCGAACTGCTCGATAAAGCTAAAAAACAAGCCGAAGAACTGGAGCAGCAAGAAGAAGAAATGCGTCAAAACATGGAGGAGATGCAGGCTACTCAGGAGGAAGCTGCTAAGCGTGAAAACGAGTTGCAGGCGCTTATTAAAGGCTATGATAAAATGCTGCCCATTATAGTTTACGATACCAAAGGAAAAATAATTGATATTAACGATAATTACCTGCGCATACTTAAAGGAACTAAAGCTCAATATGTAGGCAAGCAGCACAAAGCCGATTCGTTTATGAGCGATTCTGATCAGCAAAACCACAATGAATTCTGGACCCAGTTAAACGGCGGGTTTGCACAGGAATTGATCGAATACATTCGCTCTGGAAAAGAAGAGTACTGGTTTAAAGAACAGTATATACCCGTGCGCGATAAATCAGGGCATATTACAAAAATCTTGTGCGTTGGCTTCGATATTACCGAACTAAAAAAGACCGAAAGTAAGCTTCAACAAATTAAAGAAGGAATAATTACACCGCGAACCCTCGATAACGATCAAAAGGCTCCAAAGACTGCTGTTATCGATTTGAATATGCAGTTGAACTACATTGATCTTACTTACCTGAAAATGGTTTACAAGAAAGATCCGACTAAAATTTATAACATACTTAAACTTTATTTTGACACCCTGCCCGGACAATTGCAGGAGGTGGTGGACTTGTCAAAATCACGCGATTTCAACAAGTTAAAATCAAAAAGTAACAGCCTTAAAACCAAAATGAATTACATGGGCTTAAAAATGATTTACGAGAACCTGCGCGAAATTGAAAAGTTGCTGGCTGAACAAAAAAATATGGCCGACATACCTGGTTTATTGCGAACCATATCAAACTACTGGTCGCTGGCTTATATTGAACTTAAAAAGCTGTTGCATATTTCAGTATAATGGTTAATAATAAAGCAGAATACGATAGATAGAGCAATAAAATATTAGAATTATACGAGATGAATTTGAAACTTCGTTTAAATGGTAAAATGCTGCTTTTTGTGTTGGGAACCACTTTATTGGTTTCTGTTTTGGCATTAGGATACATTTCGCTGGAATTAAAAAAGTTTTCGGCAACCAATGCGGAACAAAAAATGAACGCACAAACGGAAGAACTTGCGCAAAGCCTTACAAAGGATTTGCAATCCTACTATCAGGCAGCTAAGGTTTTAGCCTCGGCTTTTGCTCAATACAATTTTTTACCCGAAAAGCGCCAAAAAGACTTGCTGAATCAAATGCTTTCCGAATTTATAAATCAAAATCCGGCAATCAGTGCGGTTTATACAAAACTTGAAATTAATACCGCGCAACCCGATGAAATGCATCTGGCTGACACCTCAGGTTCAATTCAGCAGGAACCGTTTGTGGCGTTAAGCATAGCACCTTATTTAAGGGATAATAATGCGGATGCTGTTCTTGAGAATCCGTTCTTCGACGAAAACCTATATGAACGAATAAAGAACACCGGAAAAAATGTTCTTTCGGAACCGTTTTATGTTTCCTTCCAGGGAGCATCTGATTCAACACTTTATTTTTCGATAAGTGTTCCTGTGTTGTATCAGGAAACTTTTATCGGGATGATTGGAATGGCTGTACCTGTTTCAAAACTGAATGAACAATACAACACCCTAAAGCCTTTCAATGCCGGAAAGGTTTTTATAGTATCGAACCAGGGCATTTTTGTTTCGCACCCCGAACCGGTATATTTAGGCAAGTCGTTCAGTAGGTATGCTTCTGAAATTGAAACCCAAATCGGAGTTATCGATGCTGTAAATCGGGGTATTAAAAAGCAATTTTCGGGAAACGATCCCATAAGTGAGGAACTTTCCTTATTTAATTTTGTTCCCGTACAAATTACTAATGCTGAATCCCCATGGTCAATAGGAGTATCTGCTCCTTTGCTTATTTTGCATGAACGGGCCAATCGCACATTTAGTTTTGCTTTGTTTTTAGGCATAATTGTTTTAATAATTATCAGTACAATACTTCTTGGCATCAGTACTTCGATTACAAAACCCTTGTTAAAAACAACCGAGCAGCTTAAAAAGGTTGCCGAGGGCGATATAGCAGCAATGGAAACCATTAAGTTTGCTATAAAAGACGAAATTAGCGAAACCGCTGAAGCAATGAATGAACTTACCGAAAGTCTGAATGGTGCAGCAGCTTTTGCCAACCAAATTGGGCAGGGAAATCTGAGTGCCGAATACAAACTCTTAAGTGAAAAAGATATGTTGGGGAGTTCGCTTTTGAGCATGCAGAAAAGTTTGATGAAAGCACGCGAACAGGAAGAGCTTAAGCGTATTGAAGACGAAAAGAGAAATTGGGTTACGCATGGCCTGGCAAAATTTGGTGAGGTTATTCGGCAACATAACGACGACATGGAACTTTTTACCATGAATATATTATCGCAACTGATTGATTATACTGATGCAGCCCAGGGTGCTATGTATGTTAGTTCCCAGATTGAAGACGATTCGCTCGAAAACGAATCTTTTGAACTGAAGGCCGCTATGGCCTATGGAAAGGCAGTAATGATAAAGAAAGAAGTTAACCGGGGGCAGGAACTTTTAGGCCGGGCTATCGATGAAAATAAAACCATTCAGCTTACTTCACTGCCCGAGCGTTATGTTGCCCTTTCGCCCGGAATGCAGGATAAAGCGCGCCCCAACAATTTGTTGGTGACACCCATTACCATCAACGAAATGACTTTAGGGGCTTTTGAATTGCTCTCCTATAAAAAATTTGAACCCTACCAAATTGAGTTTATTGAGAAATTGTGCGAGAATATTGCTTCGGTAATTTCTAGTGTAAAAACAAATATTGGAACGGCTAAACTTTTGGAACAATCGCAGGAGCAAGCCGATGAATTAGCCCAGCACGAAGAAGAAATGCGCCAGAATCTGGAGGAAATGCTGGCAACCCAGGAAGAAGCGGCCAAACGCGAAGAAAGTTTAAAAAGCCATATAAAAGCAATTAAACAGCATGTTATGGTTGCAGAACTCGATTTGAATGGCCGGATTATTGACATTAGCCCACTTATGGCATCGGCCTATGGAAGCAATTATGAAAATGTAATTGAAAAGTACTTTGATGTGTTGGTAGCTCAGGATAGTGACTCGCAAAATGAGTTTTCTATATTCTGGGAGAAATTATTGGCCAATGGTTCTGGACAACGCCTTCACAAAATTGTATCGCGTAACAAAGAACAATGGATTCAGGAGACTTACCAGGTTATTCAGCGCGATCGCCTGCAAGCCATTGTACAGGTTGTTGCTGTGGAAAAATCAAAAGAAAAGGAACTGCAGCAACTTGTTGAACAGGAACTGGACCGCCTGAAATAACTCTTGTAACTTTAGTCACTCCAGGTACTTTAGCCACTTTCGCTTTAATTGGGTAAGGCGCACCGTCTATGGCGAAGTGCGCACTGTTCAGGGTGTAACATGCACAGACTAAGGTTTGGTACGCACCGTCTAAGGTGTAACGCGCACTATCTAGGGTGTAGCACGCACAGTCTGTCTCGTAACACGCACAATCCATTGTCTAAGGCGTGCCATCCATTGTGCAGCATGCGCAGTCTACCCTGTCATACGCACGGTCTACCCCGTCACACGCACAGTTTACCCCGTCACACGCGCAGTCTACCTTGGAACATTTACAAGCTATCACGTGGGGTGCGTCTACACTGTCACACGCACAAACTAAATTGTAAAAAAGAAATGGGATTAGCTTCCCTTGTTCCGAAGAAAGTTGAATTTTACGGTTGTTTTACTTGTTTAAGCTTATTAATCGGGGCAATTTCTTTTTGTTCCATCAGTTCGGTCAGGGTTTGCAAAATTCCCTCTGGGCCATAACCACAAAGTGCATGCAGTTGTTCGGGAGCTCCTTGCTCAACAAAACGATCAGGTATACCCAAGCGCTTTACGGGAACCGAATAAGCATTTTCGGCCATAAATTCAAGCACAGCGCTGCCAAAACCACCCACGATGGTTCCGTCTTCGATGGTAATAATTTGTTTAAAACTCTTAGCGATGCTATGCAGTAAAGCTTCGTCAATAGGCTTAACAAAGCGCATATCGTAGTGCGCATAATCAATTCCGGCATCCAGCAGGCGCGTTGAAATCTGGTTTACAAAATTTCCGGTGTTCCCGATGGTGAGCACAGCAAGGTCTTTTCCCTCTCGCACCATTCTTCCTTTACCAATTTCAATTTTTTCAAAAGGCTTTTTCCAGTCGGTAATCACACCCCTTCCTCGCGGATAACGAATAGAGATAGGCCCCATGTTGGCTTGCTGTGCAGTGTACATCATGTTGCGCAATTCAATTTCGTCCATGGGGGCAGCAACAATTAAATTGGGAATGCTGCGCATGTAGGCCATATCGTAAGCCCCATGATGCGTAGCTCCATCTTCACCAACCAATCCTCCGCGGTCGAGACAGAAAACCACATTTAACTTTTGCAGGGCCACATCGTGTATCACCTGATCGAAAGCACGCTGCATAAAGGTTGAGTAAATGTTGCAAAAAGGAATTAAACCCTGTGCAGCCAAACCGGCCGAAAAGGTAACGGCATGTTGTTCGGCAATGCCCACATCGAAGGTGCGTTCGGGCAACGCTTCCATCATCAGGTTCATACTGCAACCGGTAGGCATTGCAGGGGTAATGCCTACTATTTTATCGTTTTGCCGGGCCAGTTCAAGCAAGGTTTCTCCAAAAACATCCTGAAAACGGGGAGGTACTGGTTTAAGGTTGTTTCCTTTAATTAATTGACCGGTTACTTTATCGAATGGACCCGGAGCATGCCAGGTAGTTTGATCCAGTTCAGCTTGTTTAAATCCCTTGCCCTTAATGGTTTTAATATGAAGAACTTTTGGGCCGGGAATCTGTTTTAGATCCTCGAGAATTTTGGTAAGGTACACTACATCGTGTCCATCAACGGGACCAAAGTAGCGGAAATTCATGGCTTCAAAAAAGTTTCCCTGTTTCATTAAAATGGCTTTTATACCGTGGTCAATTTTTTGAATTAAAGCCTGTGTATTGGGTCCAAAGCGATTAAGTTTTCCCAAAAGGTTCCACACATCGTCTTTTAAACGATTGTAGGTTTTTGATGTGGCAATATCGACAAGGTATTCTTTAAAAGCACCCACATTGGGATCAATGGCCATGTCGTTATCGTTTAAGATAACCAAAAGGTTCGATTTTTGAACCCCGGCATTGTTCAGTCCTTCAAATGCCAAACCACCGGTAAGTGCGCCGTCGCCAATAATGGCCACCACATGCCGTTCTTTTTCCTTTTTTATTTTTGATGCTACAGCCAATCCCAGTGCTGCCGAAATAGAGGTGCTGGAATGCCCCACTCCAAAGGCATCGTATTTACTTTCAAAAATATTGGGAAATCCACTAATGCCATTCAATTTTCGATTGGTATGAAAGCGGTCACGTCTTCCGGTTAGAATTTTGTGGCCGTATGCCTGGTGCCCAACATCCCATACAAGTTGGTCGTAAGGTGTATCGAAGGCATAATGCAGAGCTACGGTTAGTTCTACAACGCCAAGGCTGGCACCAAAATGGCCGGGGTGTTCACAAACCACATCGATAATAAACTGTCGCAATTCATCGCTCAGGCGGATAAGCTCCAAGCTCGAAAGTTTTTTTAAATCTTCGGGAGAATTAATGGTCGAAAGTAGTTTGCCCGCCGCCTGTTCCATACAACAAATTCAATTATAAAAAGTATGCAAATATAATATTAATTAGCCTTTGAGGCAATCAGTTTCTCCTTTGATGATTCTTGTTTTGATAAACAAGGCTTTCAGGTAAACGAAAATTATTTTGCTTTGTTACTTTTTGAACCGAATTTCATCTTTAACCAGCGGGGGAATAAAAACGCTCCGATTATTAAATAAGGATAATAGGTAAACAGGCGCCATAGCAGGGCCATAATAGCGGCAATTCCGGCGAAGGGCAGGAAATCGCCCAGGTATTCTGAAAAAATGTATTCTGAAAGTCCGCTGCCACCGGGTGTGGGGGTTACCAACATCATTATCCACATAACCAATTGCCGTACAAAAAGCAGAAAGTGATCGTTAACAACAAAAAATGCCAGAAATAACGCATTTACCACCCAATATCGGGCTGTCCAGGAAAAAGCAGTAGCGCCAAAAGCCTTGAGCCAGAATTTGAAGCTTTGTTTCTTCAATTCTTTTGAACTCTCGATAATTTCATCGCCAGCCCGGGATGCTCCGGCTCTCCAACGGCGTATAAAAGGCAGGCGAAAAACCAATAGTATCAACCATTTCAAGCCTCGTGGATTCATAAATAAACCATAACTAATGACTACAATCCAAAGAACTTTTAAACCGTAACCGGTAACCGCGGCAATTAAGTAAGGATTGGTAAAACTAAACCCTCCTCCTATGCTGAATAGCTCTTGCGCGTTTACCAGCAAAAGCAAGAGCGGAAACATGAGTACAAAATACATTTCGTCGAGAAACGAAGTAGCCATTACAACGGCCGAACTTTTTCCAATACCGATTCCTTCTTTATTAACATATAAAATGGCCACGCTGGTTCCTCCAATAGCGCTTGGAGTAATAGCCGAGGTAAATTCCCAAAGAAAAATTACCCGTATGGCCTGAATCCACCCAAGTTGATTTCCGGTAAGAATGCGAATACGAATTATGTAACCCAAATCGCGAATAAACATCATTAATGCGGCCACTGTTAACCATAAAACCGATGTGGTGGTGAATTCAACCGCATCAAAGGCTTCGCGGTTAAAATTTTTGAAGAGCATGTAGCCAATTACCCCCAATCCTAAAAGTGATGGCAGAATGATTCGTGATACTTTTATCCGATGTAAGGGGCTTTCCGGTTTGTGAGTCATAGTATTGTTTTACTTGGAGGCACAATATATTAATTCAGCTAATTAATACAAAGCAGGGATTAAAAAGATTTACAATGTGTGATTTTTTTTAGAAGAAAGCCACCAAACTGAACTGCCCGGTGTGAATGGTTTTTAAATCAGCCGGTTTTCGTCCGGAATAGTTGGCCGTGAACCGCAAAAAATCATTTAAGTTTCGGGTAAAGTTGACATTCCATTTAAAGTTTTTTCCGGTTGCATTTCCTTCCATCATGGTGTAAGCTGCTGATGTGTTTTCTTCGCCTTTAAACCGATTGTTTATAAATGCGGCGCTTAGGGTGATGTACCCTTTTGATGGGGAATTAAATTTTAATTCGGGTGATAGTTCCTGATAAAGCAGTTGCTGGTTTCCCCAGGTGTTGTCTTTTTGTTTTATGCTGTATTTTAGTGAAATACGAAAACGTATTCCCGGTTGCCATTGGGCCAATAAACTGTTGCTTTGCGAATTTATCCGGTAGTTTTTTGTGTTAAAAAATTCCGATTGATACTCCCTCTTTTGCATCGACAAGGTATTTAAAAGTAAGAATTCAGGGGTTAAATTCCAGCGTATTTTAAGTTCGTGTAGTTGAAGCATTGATTCATCGAATCCGTTAACCAAAAGGCTTTTTTGTCGTTGTTGGCTCAGGATGTAATCGGCTCCAAACTTTGGGTGGCTGCGATTAAATGAAAAGGTGTTGCGCAAGGCATTGTTTGTGCTTATTATCTGGCTGTCAGCATAAGAGCTGGTAAACGGGTTCATTCGGGCTTCCAATTTGCTTTGACTGTGCTTTTGAAATATGCGTAAGCTCAGTTGGTTTGAAAAACGGGAGGCCAGTTTTTTAATACCCGTTTCGCTTTTCCAAAGCGCACTGGGATTAATTTTTATCGTTTCGTTCAGTTTTACCGAATAAACTTTAAGGTATTCACTTGTGGGAGTGTACAGTTTAATATAATTGGCTTCCTCGGGAATTGCAGCCAGCTCAAACTCGTTTAATTCCGGCTGATTGTTGTTGTTCAAATCGACCCAGGTATAATTTCCTTGTCCCGGTGCAACTTCAAGGTAAGCGTATTCTTTTTTTGATTCCAGTCCGCTGCCCATTTCATAAAAAGTGTAAAAGCTTATCAGTCGTTTTTTTAAGCTTAGCTGATGTTCAAGTCGGGCCAGCAGGTTTTGTTCGCTTTTAAGGTTTGGTAGCAGGCTATCGTTTATTACGTTGAGGTTTCGCCAGGTAATAGCAGTTTGCAATTGATTGTTTGGTTTTTTTGCCAGTTGCATTTCGAATGAGAGGTCATCCGCGACCGACGATTTTTCCAATTGGTTTTGAAAGGGCGAAAAATCGATGCGATTTTTGTAGGCTATGCGCAAGAGCTGCGAAGAACTGTCGCCATAATTGAGGAACGATCCGGATTCAGAAAAAAGTTGACTTTGATTAAGCAAACTGTCGGTATGTGCCAAAAAAAGCTGGTTGTTCTCCATTTGATGCCTTACTCCGGCTTCCCATTTTTTGTGAGTGAAGGTCAAAGACGTGTGATGCTGGTAAAATGCTGAACTGAAAGCACTACCTTTTGTGTTCAGGTAGGAGCCATCGGCAGTTAAATTTAGTTTTCCGTTCTTAACCTTTGCCTTGAACAGGGTTTTAGAACCTTCGTAATTTGTTCCCTTATTCAGATATTCCTGAATTAGTGAAAAGGAATGGTGTTGTTTCTTACTCAAAGTGATGCCGGAACTGATATAATGTTCATTGTTTTTTAATGGGCTAAACAGGTTCCATTCCCGTTCAAATTCAGCAGGCCTGAAGCGCTCAAGCGGATTAAAATGTTTGTGAATGAAGTTGTAAAGAGCAAAAACCGTCAAATCTGATGCATTTAAGTTAATTTTTTGATGATATCGGGTGCTAAGCGCGTAGCCATTATTATCGTATGAATCCTGATTTGAGAACGTATTCAAATCTTTTTGCGAAAAAGCTAATTCTGTTTCAATAGTAATGTTTGCCGTTGGATTTAAGGCGCTTTTTACCAGTACAAGCTGTTGTTTTTTGGGGGGAATCAGCAATTGAACCGGCTCGTAATTGCCTTGGGGAATACCATTTTGTGGAGCCACCCATTGGTACATTTTTCCGTTGGTGGCTGAAAGTACGCGAATGTAATTTCCCTTGTTTTCGCCAACCAACGAAAATCCCACTTGATAAAAGGCGCTGTCGGGATGTGTTGAATAAACCAGAATGCTATCGTAAAAAACACCATTAACAAGCGAGTCAATCATTTTGTATAAAACCCGGTTCTGGTCGAAAGCAATACTGTCGATATTTTGGACTACACTGCCATTTAAATTGTCGCCGGCAAGTTCAAGAACCTGTTTTTCAAAAGAATTTAATTCCTGATTAACCGGTTGGTTTTTTGCATCACCCTCGGTGAAGTATTGAACTGAAATGGATCCTTTTTCGTGCTTAAACTGTTGGTTGGTATAAAATAAAAAGCGGTTGTAGTTTTTGTCAGCGTATTCAAATTCCACAATTATACGCGATTTGTTGTTTATCATGTGTTTGGGGTTAAAAGTGAGTTCTGCGGTGTTATAGTCCATTACATAGTCTGCTTTTTCGCCCCGTTCCAGCTTTATTCCATTCAAAAATACTTTTTCAGTTCCGGCAAGTACCACTACAAAGGTTTCATTGTTGGCCCCTTTTAGTTGATATGGCCCCTGAATTCCTTCGGTCCCCAAAAATTCCATCCGGTTAAAATTGCCCTTAGCCACAGCTGCACTTACCCGACTGCTTGAGCTTCTGTTTTTTGAAGCAGACTTGCTTTGGTTCTGAAAATCGACACCCTGAACTTTGCGGTTAAACTTTAAAAAGTAACTGTTGCTTTCATTCAGCTTTAAATCGCCAATTTGCAGCGAATGTTTTTGGTTGTAAATTCGTAGGTATATCTGGTCAAATTCATTAATTTGTTGAGAGTATCCATCGGGTTGCATGGGAATGGAATTGTCTGACATCACCGCATCGATAAAGACATCTTCAGAAATCTTTCCTTTTATTTGCAGGTTTAGCGTTGAGTTGAGCCCCATATTTTGGTTGTTCCCTACATTTATACCCCGGGCAATGGTTCCGTTTACTTCAAGGGTATTTTGGGTAAGATTGTGGCCGGTTTGGGCTCCAGGATCCAGCAGTTCACTGTTTTGTTCCGGAAGGCCTTTTTTGTAGGCATTAAAAACTACAGACGATTGTAAGGAGGACGCAAAATTTATCGGAAATACCCGATAATTGAAGGTTACTTTTTGTTTTTTGTGGACACTATCCAACCAGGTAAACTGAGCTTTGGCGTAATCAAATTTGAAATCGTCCCATTCTTTTAATATAAGGGTTCCCTGACGGGCAACAAGCGAACCGGGAACTACACTTAAGGTATCGAGCCGGGCTGAATCGGAAATAACCAGGGTAGCGTGACGCAAATTTGACCAGTTCTGGCTCTGGACAAAAAAAGCGGGTAGGAATAAAACGATAAAGAAATATAGATTCTTCAATGCAAATACGATATCCGGTTTAATTTATAAATATAAATTATTGTATGGCATTATGGGGATTTAAAGACTGCTTTGTTGTAAAATTTTATTAAAGGACGAGAATCCTTATCTATGAAAATATTCAGTAGTACAGATTTTAATTGGTCAAAGGTTCTGGAATAATAATATTGTTACCTTTGAACCGGTTTAAAGGAATGCAGGTTTTTCTGATAAACAGTTGTAAAGCAACTAAAATGGATTTACCCTGCGAATAGATACTATAACAGCTTCGTGATGCGGTTTTTATATAATTTAGGAATCTGGTTTTATGTTGGTGCCATTTATGTGGCCAGCCTTTTCAATCAAAAAGCAAAACAATGGGTAAATGGTCGCCAAAACTGGTACAGAAAACTTCAGGCGGCACATACTATGGACGCACAAACAGCCTGGTTCCATGTTTCGTCGCTGGGCGAATTCGAGCAGGGAAGGCCGGTAATAGAAGGTTTTCGTAAGCAGTTTCCTGAAATTAAAATTGTGCTCACTTTTTTCTCACCTTCAGGCTACGAAATCAGAAAAGATTATCCGGGAGTTGATTATGTTTGCTATTTGCCTATAGATACCCCAAGGAATGCCAAAAAATTTGTGTCGCTGGTAAACCCTTCGCATGCTTTTTTTGTAAAATACGAATTTTGGTTTCACTTTCTTAAACAATTGCATGCCCAACAAATTCCAACCTATATTTTTTCATCAATTTTCAGACCGCAGCAATTATTTTTCAAATGGTATGGTGCCTGGTACCGGAACATACTTCATTTTTTTACCCGTATTTATGTCCAAAACGATGCTTCAAAAACGCTATTGGAATCCATTGGAATAACACATGTTGAGGTGGGAGGTGACACCCGCTTCGACAGGGTTTACGATTTGGCCATTGCTGCCCAACCCATCGATTTGATTTCGAAGTTTGCATCGGGTAAACCGCTCATAATTGCCGGAAGTACCTGGGAAAAAGATGAAGAGTTGTTGGCGGCCTTTGCTGAAAAAAACAAAGGAAAATACCAGTGGATTATTGCTCCGCACGAAGTGCATGAAGGACATATTCAAAAAATTGAAGCACTTTTTAAGCTGGATGTTTTGCGTTTCTCAAGCGCAACAACAAATAATATTACCAAAGCTGATGTATTGCTTATCGACAGCATAGGCATGCTGTCGTCGCTTTATCGCTACGGTACACTTGCCTACATTGGTGGTGGATTCGGAAAGGGAATTCACAACATTCTTGAGGCGGCTACTTATGGTTTGCCTGTAGTTTTTGGACCCAATTACCTCCGTTTTCAGGAAGCTTGTGATTTAATTGAGCGAAAATCGGCCTTTTCCATTCAAAATTATTTTACGTTTGAAACCATTCTTCAACAATTGTTAAAAGATGCTGATTTTTGCAAAAAAGCGGGCAAAAATGCATCGCAATATGTGAATGAAATGCGCGGCGGTACACAAAAAATATTGAGCAATTTAAAGCTTAACTCGTTTACTAATACGTCTCTTTTGTAAATAAGACCTCCTACTCTTTATTTAAGTAAAATCTGAGAAATCAACGGGATAATTAATTGTTTGACAATTAATTGTCAATTTCTTTTTTTCAATTGTTAATAAGTGAATTTCTGAAATTTTAGCTTATGAACTATTTTCGCATAGCGTTTCTGTCACCCTCAGAAGTTCAAGAAACAAATTAATTAAAGAGAGTTACAAACCGGGTAAAACGTGCAAAAATGTTAACTGAAGAAATTACCGTAAAAACAGAAAAAAAAATGAAGACTTACTCTTACGAAGAAGCAGTAAAAGCGTCGTTGGAGTATTTTAAAGGAGATGAACTGGCCGCTACCGTATGGGTGAACAAGTATGCGTTGAAAGATTCACAAGGCAACTTGTATGAACTTACGCCTGACGATATGCACCGGCGATTGGCCAGCGAGATTCATCGGATCGAAAGTCGTTATGAGAACCCAATGACTGAGGACGAAATTTTTGCACTCTTAAAAGATTTTAAATACATAATTCCTCAGGGCGGACCTATGACCGGAATCGGTAACGATTTTCAGGTAGCCTCTCTTTCAAACTGCTTTGTAGTGGGTCGTAAGAATCCAGCCGATTCTTATGGCGGCATTATGATGATTGATCAGGAACAGGTACAACTCATGAAACGCCGCGGAGGAGTTGGGCACGATCTTTCGCACATTCGCCCAAAGGGAAGCCCGGTAAAAAACTCGGCACTTACAAGCACCGGATTGGTTCCTTTTATGGAACGTTATTCCAATTCAACCCGCGAAGTGGCTCAGGATGGCCGTCGTGGTGCTTTGATGCTTTCGGTTTCAATAAAGCACCCCGATGCAGAGGCATTTATTGATGCAAAACTGGAATCGGGCAAAGTTACCGGAGCCAATGTATCGGTAAAAATCGACGACGATTTTATGCGCTCAGTTGTCGAAAAAGTTCCTTACAAACAGCAATATCCGGTTGAATCAAAAGAACCTACTTTTGTAAAAGAAATAGATGCTCAGGCCCTGTGGACAAAGATTGTACACAATGCCTGGAAATCGGCCGAACCCGGAATACTTTTCTGGGACACGGTGATTAATGAAAGTATTCCCGATTGCTATGCCGATTTGGGCTATAAAACAGTATCTACCAATCCTTGTGGCGAAATTCCCCTTTGTCCTTACGATAGCTGTCGTTTGTTGGCGGTGAATCTTTACAGTTATGTTGAAAATCCATTTACCGACAAAGCGGTTTTCAATTTTGACAAATTTAAAAAGCACGTAGCACATGCGCAGCGTTTTATGGATGATATCATCGATCTGGAGTTGGAAAAAATTGATGCCATTATTAATAAAATAAAAAACGATCCCGAAGAACCCGAAGTAAAGCGCATTGAAGTAAAACTTTGGGAAAATATAAAGCAAAAAGCCAACGAGGGTCGCCGTACCGGTGTTGGAATCACCGGAGAAGGTGATATGTTAGCCGCTTTAGGATTCCGCTACGGAACGCCCGATGCTACCGACTTTGCGGTTGAAGTGCAAAAATCACTGGCCTTAGCAGCTTATCGTTCGTCAACTGAAATGGCCAAGGAGCGTGGTGCTTTTACCATTTTTGATGCCAATCGCGAGAAAAACAACCCGATGATTCAGCGCATCAAAGAAGCCGATCCACAACTTTTTGAGGATATGATGACCTACGGACGTCGCAATATTGCCTTGTTAACCATTGCACCAACCGGAACCACGAGTTTAATGACCCAAACCACTTCGGGAATTGAGCCCGTGTTCCTGCCTGTTTACAAACGCCGTCGTAAGGTTAATCCCAACGACAAGAATGTAAATGTTACTTTTGTTGATGAAGTAGGCGATAGCTGGGAAGAATTTTATGTATTCCATCATCATTTTTTAACCTGGTTAAAGGTTAACGGGCATAATGTGGATAACATTAAGGGTTTGAGCGAAAGTGAAATTGATGCATTGGTTGCACAATCGCCTTACTATAAAGCTACTTCGAACGATGTGGACTGGAATCAAAAAGTGAAGATGCAGGGTAAGATTCAAAAATGGGTCGATCATTCCATCAGTGTTACCATAAACTTACCCGAAGATGCCAGCGAGGAATTGGTAGGCGAACTTTATGTGGAAGCCTGGAAAAGCGGCTGTAAAGGGGTTACAGTGTATCGTGATGGTTCGCGTTCAGGCGTTTTGGTATCGAACAAAAAGGAAGAGAAAAACGACGAAGAAGTTAAATCGATGGGTGAACTTAAAAGGCCAAAAGTTTTGGAAGCCGACATTCAGCGTTTTAACAATAACAATGAAAAATGGATAGCATTTGTTGGATTGTTTAACGGTTTGCCTTATGAAATTTTTACCGGTTTGGCCGAAGACGATGTATTGCCCATTCCAAAGGCCATAGAACATGGCCGAATAATTAAAAACAAAGATGAAGAAGGAAATACCCGTTACGATTTTCAGTACGAAAATAAATACGGATACAAAACAACGGTTGAAGGGCTATCACACAAATTTGATCCGGAGTTTTGGAATTATGCCAAATTAATATCTGGCGTATTACGCTACGGAATGCCCATTCCCCAGGTAATAAACCTGGTCGATTCGCTGGTGCTTGATTCCGAAACCATTAACACCTGGAAAAATGGGGTGGCCCGTGCGCTAAAAAAATACATAAAAGACGGAACCAAAGCTAAGGAAGGAACCGTTTGCCCGGAATGTAACGAAGAAAACACCATAGTTTATCAAGATGGTTGCTTAACCTGCTCAAGTTGTGGATACTCAAAATGCGGGTAGGTTGCCAACTGTTTACATCGCAATAAAAAAGGGGGAGTGCTAGCCCCCTTTTTTTATATATTTGCGTTCAAATTTTATAACAATGCGAAAAATTATAGCCTATCCTTTAACCCTAATTCATTACGCTTTAGCCGCTTTATTTTTAGGTGTTTTTCATCCCATCCAGGTTGTTGCTTTCAATTTATTTGGTTATAAAGCGCATAAAAAAGTGGTCGATGCTTTAAATTTTTTCTTAATTTATAACATGTACACCCTGTTATGCCGGCCTGTTTTCAAAGGTTTTGACCAATTGCCGGTTGATGTTCCGCTGATAGTTGTGGCCAATCATCAAAGCATGTACGACATTTCGCCTGTAATCTGGGGTTTTAGAAAGCATCATGTTAAATTTATAGCCAAAAAGGAATTGGGAAAAAACCTACCCAGTGTTTCGTATAACCTGCACAAAGGGGGATCGGTACTTATTGATCGCGAGAGCGGTTCGCAAGCCATAAAAGAGATTTTAAAACTGGGAAAGCGCATGGGCAGCGACAATTGGTCTGCATGTATTTTTCCTGAGGGGACCCGCAGTAAAACCGGGCAATTGCGAACTTTTCAACCAGCAGGATTTAAGACCTTATTAAAGGCAGCACCAAACGCATTGATTGTTCCTTTTGTTATCGACGGGAATTACAAATTACATCCGTGGGGTTATTTCCCCTTGAATTATGGAATTCGCTTAAATTATACCGCACTAAGCCCAATTAAACGTACCGATTTTGCCGACGAAGAGCTTCTCGATCGAGTTAAAAACCTGATAATGCAGGAAATTAAAGGGTAATTATTTTTTCAGCTTTTTGCTGTAAAGCAATAATATCCATCATGCTTCCGGGAGCACCCACTGGCAAGGGCAATGAAATCTGATAATGGTCGATGCAGGTTTTGCAGGCAATTAATTGAACGCCGGCCTCGGCAAGTTTTTTAAGCGAATCAACAGCGGGCGAATTTTGTGTCAGCAGTTTTACGCCGCTGTTGTAAAATACTACAAATTGCGGATACTGTTCATCATTAATTATCAGGTTAAAATAGTTGTTTATCAGTTTTAAACCTAGCGATGCATCGCCCTGACCCATACCAAAGTTATTTATCTGAAGTAAAGTATTGGTTATCATGATGTATATTTGTGTAAATGTTGATTTACGCAAAGATAGTGAATTAGCCGCCAAACTTTTTTGTAGATTTAAATTTTAATTGAAGTAAAATGAAATACAGCTATATTGAATGCACACAAAGAGACAAAGTGCTGCTGGTTCGGTTAAATCGTCCTGAAAAACTCAATGCCATTAATTTTTCAATGGTTCAGGAGTTAAACCACTTGTTTACCAGTATTGATATTGATAAATTAAATGCACTTTTTATAACCGGAAACGAAAAAGCCTTTAGTGCCGGCGGCGATTTAAGTGAAATGAAAACCCTTTCAAAGGCCGGCGCTGAAAAACAAAGCCAATACCTACACCATACTTTTCAAATGTTACAAACCCTGCCGATACCAAGCGTAGCCTTTATTAGCGGAATTTGCCTGGGCGGAGGACTGGAACTTGCCATGCACTGTGATATTCGCATGGCTGCTGAAAATGCCCAATTGGGATTTCCTGAACTGAAATATGGAATTATTCCCGGTGCAGGGGGTACTGTTTTGCTTCCCGAACAAATGGGCTATAATCAGGCGGCGTATTATTTATTAACCGGTGAAACCATTCCGGTAGAAACTGCGCAACAGCAGGGATTGATTCAGCAGCTTATTCCCACGGCTAATTTTGAAGCATCCATCGAGCACTTGATATTGGTTTTTAATGCGTTGAATGCTCAGGCGATTAAGGCCACCAAAACCATGTTGCAACTAAATCGCCAGGCCGATATAAATACACGCTGTAAGAACGAAGCCCAATTATTTGCCGAATTATTGGAAACCAATATTCAAAAGGGAGTAGGCGAGCGTTTTTAAGAACTTTGAGTAATAAAAGAAACCGCAAAAACAAAAGAACCAGGTCTTTGTTTTTGCGTTTTTGTTTTTATAAAGTAAAAGTTATTTTACCAATACTTTTCCGGTCATTTCTTTGGGAATTTCAACACCCATCAAATGCAGAAGGGTTGGAGCCACATCGGCCAGTATGCCATTTTCAACTGATTTTACCGTATCTGAAACCACCACAAGGGGCACCGGATTTAGCGAGTGCGCTGTATTTGGCGAGCCATCTTCGTTTACTGCATTGTCGGCGTTTCCGTGGTCGGCAATAATCACCACTTCGTAACCATTATTCCGTGCTGCAGCTACAACTTCGCCCACACACTCATCGACAGCTTTTATTGCTTTGGTGATGGCTTCGTAAACGCCGGTATGTCCAACCATATCGCCATTGGCAAAATTTAAGGCAACAAAATCAACCTCTCCTTTATTCAGTTCGGCCACAATGGCGTCTTTTACCTGGTAGGCACTCATTTCGGGCTGTAAATCGTAGGTAGCTACTTTGGGTGAATTTACCAGAATGCGTTTTTCGCCGGGGAATTCATCTTCGCGTCCACCATTCATAAAAAAGGTTACGTGCGCATATTTTTCGGTTTCTGCAATGCGAATTTGTTTCAATCCGGCTTTTGAAACCACTTCACCAATGGTATTTTGCACATTGTCTTTTGTAAATGCAACCTTAATTCCTTTAAAGTTTTCATCGTAGGTAGTCATGGTCACATAATGCAACGGAATAGTTTTCATGCCAAATTCAGGCATGTCTTTTTGCGAAAGTACCGTAGTTATCTGACGCAAACGATCGGTACGGAAGTTGAAACAGAACAACACATCACCTTCCTGTATGGTACCAACCGGCTTATCATTACCATCAACCAGAACCACAGGTTTAATAAATTCGTCGGTAATTCCTTCCGCATATGAATCTTCCATAGCTTTTAACACATCAGTATGGAGAGTTCCTTTTCCGTTAACCATTAGGTCGTAGCCTTCTTTAATCCGCTCCCAGCGTTTGTCGCGATCCATGGTGTAATAGCGACCTATAAGCGACGCTATTTTTACTTTACTTCCTTTAATGTGATCAACTACGGTTTTCATGAAGCCCAAACCGCTTTTGGGGTCGGTGTCGCGTCCGTCAGTTAGTGCGTGAATAAACACGTTGTCGAGGTTGTAATTGGCTGTTAAGTCGCATAAAGCCAACAAATGATGACTCATGGCATGCACACCGCCAGGGCCAATTAACCCTAAAAAGTGAACGGCCTTATTGTTTTTTTTCGCATAATTAAAGGCTTCAATAATGGTTTCGTTCTTTTCGATCGATTTGTCGCGAATAGCCAGGTTGATACGAACCAAATCCTGATACACAACACGACCGGCTCCAATATTTAGGTGACCTACTTCGGAGTTTCCCATCTGGCCATCGGGTAAACCAACGTTTTCGCCACTGGTCAGTAATTGGGCGTTGGGATAAGTTTTTGTCAACTGCTCCATGTTAGGTGCTCCGGCAGTGGTAATAACATCGCTTTTACTTTTATTTCCGATTCCCCAACCATCCAGAATCATTAATAATGCTTTTTTAGTTCCCATAATCTTTTTTTTATGATGCTAATGTCTATTTATTTTTTTTGAGTGGTGCAAAAATAGTCGATTTTTCTCCCCTTAACCAATTTTGTTGGGAGTGTTTTGAAGAATTACTCATAATTTTCAAAGTATTAACATTAAAAGACCGCTAAGGTTTAATCTGACTGGTTTAAATAAAGCAAACGATTGAGTGATTGAAGCTTGAATAGGCCAAATTGCGAATTAATTTTGTTTCCTTAATGGGGGCTGTTATTTATTGCCCGATTTCTACATATACGCTAAACAGGTTATGTGTTTTGAATGGCCAAAGGCAAAAATGAGATGGAATAAACTCTGGTTTCATAAAGAATGATTATATTCGTGCAAATACCCCAATAATGAGGAATCTTCTGTTTGTTTGCATAACAATTCTTGGATTAAAAGCCTTTGGTTATGAGGCAGGGAAGTTCTTTATCCGTAATTTTACCAGCAAAGATTACCACGGTCATACGCAAAACTGGGTGGTAGAGCAGGATAGCAACGGGGTGATGTATTTTGGGAATCAGGCAGGTGTTTTAAGCTTTGACGGTTATTTTTGGCGTACCATTCCAATCAGTAATCATTCTACCGTTCGTTCCTTAACCATCGACACAAATGGGCGGATTTATGCTGGAGCTGTTGGCGATTTTGGTTACCTTGAGCCCAATGCCAGTGGAAAAATGGTTTATCATAGTTTGGTTCCTCTACTCGATTCCGCTTTTCGCGATTTTGGTAATGTTTGGAATTGCGCCGCATTGGGCCATAAGGTTTTTTTTCTTACTGATAATTGGTTGTATATATATAACCAGACGGGATTTTCAGTTCTGCCTACCCGAGGTGATTACTTTTATGCTTTGTATGTATTAGAAAACGATTTATATGTGCACGATTATGGCGTGGGTCTGTTAAAGTATGCTAACGATTCTTTATCGCTTGTTCCCGGAGGAAAGCATCTCGATGTACATTCGGTACACGCAGTGTTACCTTACGATACAGAGCATTTACTAATTGGAGTGCGTAATGTGGGTTTTATTTTGTTGAATAAACTCACTGGTAACCTATCGCTGTTAAACAAAGAACTCTCTGAATTTATGGCTGATGCTGAATTGTATCATGCCATTGTTCTTGACCAATTTAGGTATGCTATTGCTACCATCCGCAAAGGAATTGTAATAATTGACCGACGTGGAAATATATTGAATCAAATTAACAAAAGCAGCGGCCTGCAGGATGAAACGGTTTATTTTCTGAAAAGGAGTGGAGGCGTGTTATGGGCAGCACTTGAAAAAGGTATTTCAATTATTGAATGGCAAACACCCATCCGATATTGGGATGAATTGAGTGGATTACAAGGCTCAATTACCGACATGATTCGCTTTAATAATCAAATGATAGTTTCTACAGGCTCTGGTGTTTTTCAGATGATTGAAAATTCCAAAGGTGAAACATCTTATTTCAAGTCGATGGACGAGGTGGCCGATCAAGCGTGGGATTTACAAACTTTTAAAATACCCGGCAGTACCGATTCCATTTTATTGGTAGGTATTGGAAAAGGTTTGTGGAAAATTACAAGTAATAAAACCGAACGAATATTTCGGGGTGAGGGTGTTTATAAAATCTTACCATCGACAGTTTATCCGGATAGAGTATACCTTGGAATGGTTTCCGGCTTGGGTTATTTAAGTTATGATACCCACTTAAAAACATTTTCTGACTTGCAAATGGTAGCTGAATTTAATAACGAAGTACGCGATATTTTTGAAACCCCCGATGGAAGCCTTTGGATTAGTTTAGCATATAAAGGGGCTGCCTTTATTGATATAAATAAATCTTCAACAAATTCAGATGCAGTTATTTTTTATGGACCCGACCAGGGTTTGCAGGTAAAGCGCGAATTGTTGCTCTTTAAATGTCAGCATAAACTTTGTTTTTCGTGTGAGTATGGCGTTTTTAATTTTGATTCGGTGAATCAACGCTTTATTGCCGATAGTATGTTTGCTGCTTCTTTTAAAATTGACCCCGAACGTACTACCTATTACAGCACCGATAATAAAGGAACACATTGGATTAACGGGCGTTACCGATTTGTAACAAAGGATTCGGTGTTAATTGAGGATTCAGATTTACTAAAACGCCTGCCCGATTTTAATACAGAGTTCCAGTACATCGATTCCGATCGCTCGCTGTGGATAGGAACATCAGAAGGAATTTACCGGGTAAAACCCAGAGAGGAAACAGCAGTAGAAACAACGTTTAAAGTTTTATTGCGGAGTGTTTACAGCAAAAATGATTCGCTATTATATTGGGGAAACAGCACATTAAATACAACGCCTAAACTGGAACATAAAAATAATTTTATTGGTTTTGTTTATACAGCGGGTTTTTATGAAAAACCTGAAGCAGTGCAATATAGCTTTTTACTTGAAGGATATGATAACCAATGGTCCGAATGGTCCAATATCAATCAAAAGGAGTTTACCAATCTTTTTGAGCGCACGTATATTTTTAGGGTAAAAGCAAAAAACTATTTGGGAGTTGAGAGCCGGGAGGCTGTCTTTACATTTACCATTAAACCACCCTGGTACCGTACCTGGTTTGCTTATGTGTTATACACCGCCGGAGTAATACTTATTGTTACAGCAATTGTTCTTTACCGCACCCGAAAACTCAGGTACGATAAAATACGGCTGGAATCGATTATACGGGAACGCACCATGGAAATTATCCGTCAGAAGGATGAGATTGAAGCCTCGGCAATAAGTCTGGCAGAAGCCAATCGCGAATTACAAAAATTATCGCTGATAGCTCAAAAAACCGATAATGCTGTTTCCGTTTTCGACGCCACGGGCAATATGGAATGGGTGAACGAAGGTTTTACCCATCTGTTCGGGTATACATTGGAACAGTTTGTTGATGAAAAGGGGAGGAATCTGGTTCAATCAAGCAGTAACCTTCAGATTGCCGATGCATTAAAAAACTGTATTGAACGTAAAGAATCGATAATTTATCAATATTTTACTTTAACCCGGAATCAACAAGGGGTATGGGCACAAACAACTTTAACACCTATTTTGGACGAAGCCGGTAATATCACCCGTATTATAGCTATTGATAGCGATATTACCAAAGTTAAAGATGCAGAGCAGGAGATTGAACATCAACGCGATGAACTAAAAAAAGCAAACGACACCAAAGACAAATTCTTTTCCATTATTGCACACGATTTGCGTGGACCGCTTTCAACTGTTTTTACCCTATTAAATATTTTGCATACCGATTTGGATTTATTTGATAAGGAGCAATTAAAAACGCTGATAGGTCAAATGAAGGAGGCAACAGGAAAGACTTTTAATCTTACGGAGAATTTGCTGGATTGGGCAAACCTGAGGCGCGATTCCATTCCCTATCGACCCAAAAATATTTCAATTTCCGAGATAGTTGACGAAAATCTCGAATTGTTCCAATCGCAGGCTTCAAAAAAACAAATTCAACTGGAGAATGAGTTGCCGGATGCTGTAGACGTGTTTGCCGATGAAGAAATGATAAAAACCATTATCCGTAATTTATTGGGTAATGCCATAAAATTTACCGGTGCAGGTGGACAGGTTCGGTTTAAGGCGTCAGAAACCACCGACAAATGGTGTATTCATGTTATTGATACCGGTACCGGTATGGATAAGGATGAAATCGATAAGTTATTTCGAATCGATATTCAACATTCAACTCCCGGAACATTACAGGAAAAAGGAAGCGGTTTGGGCCTTATTCTGATTAAGGAATTTTTGGATAAAAACAAAGGCGAAATTCGCGTGGAAAGCGTCCATGGAAAAGGTTCCACCTTTAGTATTTGCCTGCCAAAAACAAAAGCCAATTAATCGATAAAATGAGGTTCTCCCAATAAATTTGCAGTTAAACACGAATGCACCGGGATAATATAAATCAAATCGCCCACCTTAAATTCATGCATTAAATGAGCAGGAACATTCACTATTCCATGTTCTTGCGAGAGTTTTTTCACATACAGTTCCTGGTCAATTTCTGACCAGCCATGGGGTGTTTGTTTAATTACCCAACCGTAGTTTGTTCCGGAACCGTTTGTTGAAAGGGCTTCTTTTGACAAATGCACGGCACCGCCATGGATTACCAGTTCTTCGCGGTCGCGATGCAGGGCGACCACCGGACAAGCTACCACAGCTGCAATTTGCGATTGCTGGCATACACCTAATTGCATTTGCATGGCATCGTAATACACAAAATTTCCGGGGCGAATTTCGTCAAACCCGCTAAAATCGTCAACAATGCTGCATGTGGGCGTGTCTCCAACCGAAATAATAAGGTCGGGAAAACGACACAGGTAGCGTTCTTTTAATTGGAGTAGTTTGTTTTTTGTGTCGGTATGTATTTTTTTAATTTCATTAAGCGAAGTTGCCTGGTAACTGTGTCCGGCATGGGTAATGAATCCGCTGAAATTAATATTTGAACATTGTGGAAAAAACTGGATGATGGTATTAATCAGATCATTTTTTTCATGCCAGATCCCCGTTCGGTGATATCCCGTATCAATTTTCAGGTAAACTTGCACCGGTTCTTTAAGGTGTTTGCAGATAAATTCTGCAGCTTCAATGGTTTCAATAAGTAGTCCCAACTTTATTTTTGAAGCAAGCTGGTTAATGTCATCCATCTCCAAAATATTTAAGGGGAATGCAATGGTAATATCGTTCCAGCCCTGACTGGCAAAATAGTTTGCCATTTTAACCGACGAAACAGTAATTTTGCTAACGCCGGCATCTCTATATAGTTTTGCAATTGCCGCTGAATTGTGGGTTTTGAAATGAGGTCTGAAAATACAGTTGTTACTGGTGGCTTTTTTAGCCATGGCTTCAATGTTTTGTTCGCATTTTTTGCGATCGACAAGTAATGTGGGGCTGTTTATTTTCATAACTGTTGGTATTAAGTTCAGTACTGCGAATTATTTATTTGCCAAAAGGAACCACAAAGCTTAACCAGGGCAAGGCTATTAATCCTTCCATATCAGAAACAATAGGTATCAATAAACCATAATCGACGGAAACTTTTGACCAAACTGTTCGACCTCCAAGGCCTAGCAGGGTGAAGCTTTCGCCTTCGGCACTTATCAGATAGTTTTCGGTAAGCAAGTACCCTTTTTTGCTTACCCTAACCATTCCACTTAAAGTAAACACAGGCGTTTCACCAAGGTCACCTCCTACAAATCCATATCCCATTCCAAATGTTATGTTGGCATCGCGGTTTCCGGCAGTTACAACACCATAAGCTAATCCTACAGGATCGGTTTTTTCTCCGATTAAAGTACCTGCCAGCACTCCAGCACCGGCATTAATTACATCTTTAGCAATAGGAATAGAAAATTTCGGGGTTATCCAAATGGGGGTTGGTGCACCGGCAAAAAGAAAAAGTGGCATCATGCCTAAACCTACCGAAAAGTTGTTGGTAAAGCCGTAACTGGCCTGATTAAAAAGCACCCATACATTCTGGTAATAACCTTCGTTTTTCTTTAACCCGTAGCCATTTGGAGTCCAAAAATAGCGCGACGATTGCGGATTTTCCGTCCAGAGCTCATTGTTTTTTAGTTGACCTTCTTTTACGGGGTCTATTTTTTTTATGGAAACAGTTATTATGTCAATTTCACCATATAGGGCAGTCGAAATGGTAATGTGCTGTTTATCTTTATGAATTATTTTACCTACAAATTCGTTTCCATCGATGGTTTCAATACGCCAGATAAGGGTATCGGATGTGTTTTGTGCAAGGGAAGTTGTTGTCAGAATAAACAAAAAGCAAATAATTGTCAGGCATCGCATAACCATAGTTATTGGGTTTAGTTGCTGAATATCGACAAACTAATTTACGCATATTTTTTTGGAGTAGCAGGATGTTTAAAAGCAAGCTATTTGAAAAAACGGTTAATCGAAACTTCGGCATCAATTGGGGTGGAACCCGCTGACAAGACTTTTGCCATATGTTTGGCAAAATAGGGCCCGATCATTACACCTTTAGTTCCTAATCCGTTAAAAAAGGCAATGGCCGGGATTTGTTGGTTGAAACCCAAAACGGGACGGCGATCTTTCACCGTTGGTCTTACTCCTACTTGGTGTTTAAGCAAACCAATAGGCGATTTTACCAGCTTTTGTGCTTTTTGTAAAAGCATTTGAGCGTTTTCGGGTTCGGGTCGGGTATCTGAAAATTGATGAATATAGGTCGATCCCAGAACAAAGCGATGTTTACCTTTTGGGAGAATGAAAATATCTTTATTAATAATGTATGGGGTATCCAATGTTTCGATAAAAACATCCAATACATCGCCCTTGGCCGGATAAAAAATTCCTTTTGGTATCCAGGGATTGTTTTGGGCTGCTGCACCTTCGCAAAAAACAATTTTTTGTGCTTTCAGGTTTTTATAAAACACAACATCATATTTAACTTCCAGCGCATTGTAATTAAAATCATCCGTAATGAATTTTTTTTGCTCTTCCAGGTAAAGCTGGTAGCGCTGAAGTAATTTTAACAGATTGATATAACCGCTGTTTTTAATAAGAGCAAGAGTCATTTTTTCGGTCAATCCGGGAATTTCGTCACTGGTAATAAACTGGTCGAAATAATTATGCAATTCCTGGCTATTGATTCGTTCGAACCACCAGTCTTTTTGTTCAGGCGTTATAATTTTTGCTATGGGAAGGTGATGTAACAGGCTAATTTGTAATAAGGCTTCCAATTCCTGGTAAGTTTGCGACATAATAGGGAGTAAGTCGTCAACCATCCAGCTTTTGGTAAGCCGTTTAAAAACCAGCGGATTGTACATTCCAGCTGCAATGTGGCTGGCACCCATCTGCTGGTTCGAAATTACCAGATGGTCAATTTGTAGTTTGTTCAATTCGTGCGACAGTAAAGTGCCTGCTAAACCTTGTCCCACTATCAATACTTCGGTTTCTTTCATACTATTTTATCACAGGTTAACCCCAATAGCGTTGTTTTGTTGTAGTATACCTGTTTTTTTATAAAAGGAAAAACCTTCAATGAATTAACACTGAAGGTTCTGGTTTTAAGGCTTAATAGTATGGAAAAGGTTAATTTGGGTAGTCGAGTCCGTTGTTTGTCATAATCCAGCATTGTCCTGGAATTTCGGAAAAGCGAATACCATCGGCTGCCTGAATGTAGTTTAGGGTATGGTACAATTGGTCGTCGATGCAAATTTTTTGTCCTTCGGGTAAATAAAGTACCATTTTTAATTCCGGAAAACTCCATTTACCGTTTTGTTCCTGGTAAAAGAATGGGTCGATATACAAAATGGAATCCTGTAAATTCCATTCATAAATAATGGTGTTTGAGTTGTCTTTGGCAAGTTGGTTGGTCGCTCCACGGGCAATTTTTTCAAACTCAACATAGATGTTATCTCCGGTGCTTTTTTTAATGCGAAGATTGGGTTCAAAGTAAAAACGATCTTTGTATTCGGGTAAGGTATAAACA
>JBFWMB010000027.1:0-41965 GCA_050251815.1 Salinivirgaceae bacterium
ATGTAATTTTCGGGAACCTCAGGAATGTCGAAATTGATAACATGGCTAACTTCCGACACATCGATACCCCGGGCTACAATATCGGTGGCTATTAATATCCGGTAAGTGCCGTCCTGGAATTTATTTACGGTATTAAAGCGGTTGTTTTGTGCTTTATTGGAGTGAATAACACCCAGCGATTCCGGAAAAACAGGTTCCAGGGCTTCGAACAATTGGTCGGCCATTTTTTTTGTGGCGGTAAATACCAATACCCGTGAATAGGTTTCGTGGTCAGTCAACAAGTGTTTCAACAAATTTACCTTGGTGTAATAATTTGGAACCGGATATTTGTTTTGGTGAATATCTTCAAGCGGCGTACCCGATGGGGCGGCTTCAATTTTTAAAGGAACACCAAAGTATTCGTTAATAAACGTTTCTACCTCGTTGGTTAAGGTAGCTGAGAACATGAGGTTTTGCCGGCGTTGAGGAAGGGCATCGAGAATACTGACCAGTTGCGGACGAAATCCCAGGTTCAGCATTTCATCCATTTCATCGATAACCAGCATTTTTATGGTTTTTAAACGCAAAGTACCCATCATCATAATATCGAACAGACGTCCCGGAGTTGCTACCAGCACATCAAGTCCACCATAAACCTGCTGACTTTGGGTTTTAATGTTTGCTCCTCCATAAATGCCCACGGTTACCACATTCATGTATTTGGTAAGTTTTTCCACCTCGCTTACTACCTGAATGACCAACTCACGTGTGGGCACCAGAATAAGTATCTGAGGCCAGCGGGTTTTGGTGTATTTCCATAGCCTGAGGCAGGGAAGCAGGTAAGCCAGGGTTTTTCCGGTTCCGGTTTGCGCTATACCCACCAAATCGGTCCCCGACATTACTGCCGGAATGGCCTTTTTTTGAATGGTTGTGGGATGAGTAATGGCCATATCGCTCAAGGCATTAAGCAGGGGCGTATTTAAATTAAAGTCGTTAAAAGTCAAGGTGTCGAAGTTTTAAATTTTTTGCAAAGGTAGTAATTCAATTGGTAATTAGTGCGTTGCAATACCGCTTCGCGGCTATTATTATTTTGTTTTTTGGTGGACTCCATATATTTCAACGGCTTTGCGTTTGCCGCGTAAGGGAATTTCTCCCACATTTTTAAAACGAAAGGCTTTTTTGTCGGGCAGAATTTGATAAACCTCGGCAGAGATGAGTAAATGCTGATGCAGCTCATTGCATTTCGATTCGATACGGGCGGCGGTATTCATTGTGTCGCCATTGTACGAAATGTCGCGCCTTATTTTTCCTACCTGGAGTACCATTACTTTTCCCACATGAATCCCGGCTTTAAACTGGGGAATAAAACCATACTTTCGGTTGTAATAGCGCCTTCGGCTATGAATAACCCGGGTGTAAGCAAAAAAAGCATGCAAAAATCGAAGGTTTTTTAATCCGCTGGAGACTTTCCATGAAACAATGGCGCCATCGCCCAGGTATTGATAAATTTCGCCATAGTAATTATCCATGATGGCCATATCGTTAAATACATCCTGACAAAGCCGGCTGAATTTTCGATGCCCCAGTTTCTCGGCTGCCGTGGTCGATCCTTTTAAGTCGATAAACATAAAGATGCGTTCCTCTTCGCGGGGTTTATTCATAAAGCCAAATAACCAGCGTTTAAAGTTACCGGGACCAACTTTTTTTCGAAGGCCCTTGAATACCGTATTTAAAAATGCTGCGACCCAGAAGAAAACCAAATATCGCATCAAAACCAGATTGTTTGCAGGCAATTCAATCAGGTAAGTAATGTATTGGTCCGATTGAATCCGGTTGGCCGATGGAAGCGCAGCGATAGTCAACACCAGGAATCCGGCAGCAAAATATAGTGCCCATTTTATAAGTACCATGAATCCGATGGGGAAAATACGCACTATCCACTCGCTAAAAAGGGCATCGATTAGACTGAAAAGAATGGCGGTAACTATGCTCAGGAAAGTTATCAGCAAATAGTCGGAATTAATCTCAATAATGGGTTTGTATGTGCTGAAAATGTTTTCGCTCCCCATTAAAAAAAGGTAGAACATGAGTGCCAGGAACCAATACACAAAGTGGAAGCTAAGATTGCTTGCCAATCGGTTGTATGCAATGGTAATACGATCGCTAAAGCCCATGTACCGGAAAGTTTATTTTGCGAAATATTAATTATTGAAAAAAGTAACTCTTATTTGTTTCTTAAGTATTGTGCGGCACTGCGTAATATCAGGGTTCCTATGATGGGGATAAATACCAGGTGATATTCCTGGGGAATCATACCCCAGCCAATTAGTAATAGCAGGTTAATGCTTAAGATGCAAAGCGAAGACCATTTTACCAGACGACTTTTTTTATCGGTAATAAAAAACACATACACCAAATAAAGCGGGTTTGCCCAAAAAACATTTAAGTTTCCGGCGGTAGCATCGTGATCGGTAGCTACCCAGAGTAATAAAACAATTACACCAACCAGACCCCAGGTTGAGAAAAGAATTTTATCGCCAATAACCCAGCTTTTATGTCTGTAGCGAATGGTTAAATAAGTCAGCAGGGCAAAAATCAGCCAAAAAAGTACGGCCGGGCGCAATAAAAACGGGGTTACCGGCAAAGGACGCGACTCGGAGACCAGGGTGCGCGATTCTTTTATCAGGGGTTTGCCATTCAGCGTGCACCGGTAAAGGTATTCTTTCAGGTAATCGGGTAAAAAAGCTTTTTGTTCGGGACTGGCCGGATGGTCGATAACGGAACCCAATGCAATATCAATACCAAAATCGCTCCAGTAGCTATTTTCAAGATACTCATCGATTAAATTCCTGAAGGTTTGTTCCGGTTCGTTTCCAATGGGCTGGTATATTAGGCTGTCGCCCAGTGTAAGCGAAATAATATCGAGAATACGGGTGGCGCAATTATCAAAAAAGAAATCGTATTGGTAATACCGGTTTTCCGGTTTATAGTTTTCGACCAGTAAATCGAATAAGCGCTGCTTCTGATAAGGACTTAAGTTTAGCACTTCTTCGGTAACCATACGACCAGCGCGTTGGTATTCCTGAAGGAAGCGGTGTTTTGGGCCAAAACTCAGGTTGTAAAGCAACTTTCCTGAGGCAAACTTGACATAGAAATTAGGAACATTAAAGGTGAATGTTCCATAATTAAACACCCAATTCACGCCTTGGGCCGGATCGAAAACGGCAATGGCACTATGTCCAAAAGTTGAATAAAGCTGAGCTCCTGGATCGCAGGTGAGAATGGTGATTGAAGCCTTGTCGCTCAGGGGTTTAAGTTGTGGTATTTCGCGACCGGCTATGGCCATAAAATGAGTTGTGGTCAATAAAAATATGCTTATAAAAAGTCTGAATGAGTTCATTGTTAATCGTGTAAATAGCGTTTTGTAAAATATTTAACCGGGTACCACGAGGCTAGCAGACCAATGAGGACTACGGTAACAAAAATTGCGATAAAATCGGTCCATAGCATTTGTACCGGATAACTGTCGACTAAAAAGGTACCCGTATTGCTCAATTTTAACCAGCCAAATTTTTGTTGCAAAAAACAAACCGCTGCGCCTATCAGCAAGCCAATCATGGCTCCTCCAATGCTTATCATCCAACCTTCGATCAAAAATATTCTTTGAAGCGTTTTTTTATCGAGTCCCAGGCTACGCAGGGTATATATGTCGTTTTTTTTGTCAATAATTAACATGCTGAGCGAACCAATAATGTTAAAGCTGGCCACAATTAGAATAAAAGTAAGAATTAAATAAATGGCAAACTTCTCGCTCTTCATTACCCGGTAAAGCACCTCGTGTTGCTGGTATCGGTTTTTTATGGTGTAATCGGAACCCAGGAGCTGCGAAATAGTTTCCTGAGCCTGTTCCGGATTATATCCTTTTTTAATTTTTAATTCCAATGCTGAAACCTCACTGTGGTAACTTAATAATTGTCGTGCAAATCCCAGGGGAACCAAAATGTATTTGCTATCGATTTCCTGTTGGATGGAAAAAATTCCCGAAGGGAAAATATAGGCTTTATTAAAAGCTCTTGAAGGATTTAATGAAATGCGTGCCGTTCGTTTGGGAACATAAATTTCAATAGGGCTTAAAAAACTCAAACCAACCGACAGGTAATATGAAATTCCTGCCCCAATAACCGTATAGTCGCGATTGCCATTGTTTAAAACATAGTTGCCTTCAATAAGCATAGTGTCTACACCGCTCATTTTTTTAAAATCGGAGGTTACCCCTTTAATTACTGCGGGATACATTCGTTTTTCGTATTCGAGTAACACGTTTTCTTCCAGGGTGGGAACTACCATTTCGACAAATGGTAGGGCGCGCAGGCTGTCGAAGGTTTGTGTATTGGGGTCGAATACTTTTCCCTTGGTTACGGTTATTTTAATATCGGGATCAAAGGTGCTGAAAACCGATTTTATCAGGTTGTCGAATCCATTAAAAAACGATAACACAATAATTAATGCCATGGTACCGGTTGCCACGCCAAAAACCGATATCATGGAAATGATGTTGATTACATGGTGCGATTTTTTAGAGAATAAATACCTGCGGGCAACAAAAGCGGCAAAGTTCATGGTTCAACCTTTTAGTGTTTTATAGGCTTGGTTTTCGGCAAATATAAAGTATTTCGCCCTTTGGCAGGGCAAAACGCCGGCTTAAAGTTTCGCCCAGCTGTTGTTCATAATTGTTCTCATCCACTTTAAAACCAACTGAAGCCAGGCGTTTGCTGTAATCGCGTCCGTAAAGGCGTACATGATCGTGTTGCCAGTAGTATTTTTCCCGATCTTGGGGATCGGTAATTGAAGGATCCTGAAAAGTTTCTTCACGCGAATAATCAATGGGAACCTGAAAAATGGCCCATCCACCGGGTTTTAAAACCCGGTAAAACTCACGCATCGCCTGTAAATCCTCTTCAACATGCTCAAACACGTGATTACACATGGCCACATCAAAACTATTTTCCGGAAAAGGAATATGTCGCACATCCATTTTAATATCGGCCCAGGGCGAAATTAAGTCGGCACTTACGTAATCCAGGTTTCTTTGTTTTTTAAAACGACGCAGAAAACAGTATTCGGGCGCTACGTGTAAAAACCGGATGGAAGCCGTAAAAAAATCGGTTTGTTCTTTCAGGTACAACCAGATAAGCCGGTGGCGCTCCAGCGAAAGGCTTAAGGGTGCCAGGGCATTTTCGCGTTTGTTCAATTGTCCGTAAGGGAGTAGCTTACGGTAGGTTTTTCCGTCAATGGGATCTTCAAAGCGATTTCCCCGAAAAAAGGGTGAAATAAAAATGAGTAACCAATGGGCAAATAGTTGTTGAATATGACGGGGAATATACCTGCTGGCGATTCCTATAATCCACTTCATCAATACCTTTGAGTTTGGGTTTAACTATCTTTTAGCTTTTTGTCAATTTGTTCCATGTAATCGAGCGAATCGTCGATAAAGATTGCAATTTCCGGAATTTTCCGCAACTGGTTTTTTACGCGTTGCCCCAGTTGGTAACGAATTTCTTTGTTGTTTTTGTTAAGCATTTCAAGTACAGCATCCGATTTATCGGAAGGAAAAACGCTGACAAAAACTTTGGCCAGGGCGAAATCGGGGCTTACCCGAACCGATGTAACACTGAGTAAAACTCCCGGAAGCCAGTCTTTAGCAAAAAGCTGAAGCATTTCGGCCATGTCTTTTTGAATAAGCCGCGATACTTTATGTTGTCGGGGTGAAGGTGTATGCATGAAATATTTTTTTAAATTTATTTGCTTAGTACGTGGCAAAGTTAACCATTCTGCCGTAAATTAACCCTTGGTTTTTTGAATCATTCGTCAAAGTATTAAAGAACTGCTGTTTTTAATAAAAGATATAACAACTCATGAGCAAATGTAGCTTGCTGTTTTTAACCATTTTGTTTTTTGTGTTCAGTCCGTGTTTGGCTCAGGATACGCTTTGGTTCGATATTAAAACACGGCTGATTTATCTGGGTGAGTTGCAGGTTGTAAAAAAGTTTTCGAATGACACCTGCCATTACTACCTTACCGCCCAGATTCCTTTTTTAAGGAAATATGTCGTTGAATATCACATGGAATCGGCCTTTAAAGAAAATGTTTTAAAATACTCCTTAGCGTACATCAAGGTGAATAAACGGTTTTATTATTATTGTCAAACGCAAAGCCTCCCCAAGGGATATATAATAAATAAACTTAACGAGCCGGATTCATACCATCAGAATGACATAACCACGGGAATCACCCGTTTGTATTTTAATGCAGAAACTATTCCTGACACCGTATTTTCTGAATTTGCCGGCAGTCTCAAACCCCTGGTTAAAAAAAATGCTCAAACCTTTGTGTTATCTAATGGAGATCGTCCCATGGAATTTGTAATTGCAAACGAACATGTTTTAAAAGTAATAGTCCCCAACAACATTATGGATTTCTTTATTGTTCTTAGACAGTAATGCGCTTGAAATGCCATATATGGCTGGTGTTTATTATCAATAAATTATTACTTTTACCGCAAATCTGAATACATGTCAACAATTGATAGTATAAAAGCCCCAATAAAGGATGAAATGGAAAAGTTTCAACCCTATTTCAAATCCTATTTAAAAAGCAAGGCTTCACTTTTAAATATTATAATAAATTACCTGCTTAAACGTAAGGGCAAGCAGATGCGTCCTATGCTGGTTTTTTTAACAGCCCGCTTAAATGGAGCGATTAACGAATCGACCTATCATGCCGCCTCACTTATTGAACTGATGCATACGGCTACGCTGGTTCACGACGATGTGGTTGATGATTCCAACATGCGCCGGGGATTTTTCTCGATAAACGCCCTTTGGAAGAATAAAATTGCCGTGCTTTTGGGCGATTACCTGCTGGCCAAAGGCTTGTTGCTGGCAGTTCACAAAAATGAATTTGAACAATTAAAAATAGTTTCAACAGCTGTTGAGGAAATGAGCGAAGGGGAATTGTTACAAATTGAAAAGGCCCGAAAACTCGACATTGATGAAAACACCTATTTTGAAATTATCCGAAAAAAAACAGCCGCATTAATGGTTGCCTGTACCAAAGCCGGAGCCCATTCGGTGGGTGTTAACGGCCAGCTGATTGAAAAAATGGAGGCTTTTGGCGAATGCCTGGGAATGGCGTTCCAGATACGCGACGATTTGTTCGACTACGACCGCAACGGAAATTTTGGCAAACCATCAGGAAACGACATCAAAGAACGGAAAATGACCCTTCCGTTTATCCATTCATTAAATCAATGTTCAGCTGCTGAAAAGCGTCAGATTATTCGCATGATGCGCCAGAAAAACAAAAGCGTTAAAATGATTGACGATATTATGGATTTTGTGCGTCGCAATGGAGGCATAGAATACGCCACCGAAGTAATGAATAACTACAAAAACCAGGCTTTGGAAATTTTAAGTCATTTTCCCAAGAACGATGCCAACAAATCGTTAGTGCAGTTGGTTGAATACACCATAAGCCGAAAAAAATAAAGCCGAAACTATTCTTTTTCTCTCTTATTTTTCGTTGCCAATGCAGCAACAGCCTTACTATTGTTGGTTAAAAACCAGTATGTTGTTAAAATACTGTGTTGCCGATCTGTTTAACAAAAATATGTTTTACTTTTGATATCCCATAGTATACAAATTAGTAACAACTGAAATAAGTAAAGCAATGAAAGCAAAACACGGAGGATTAATTTTACTATTAATTGGGATGTTGCTTGTTTCACCCAATGTTTATTCACAATCGCTCCGGGGAGCAGCACTGAATAAATTAAAAAAAGAAGCTTTAAATAAAGTGCTGGGCACCGAACAAAACGACCAGCAACAGCAGGCAGATCCATATCAGGATCCTGAAACATCCGGGCGTCCGGGTCAAAGATCAGGTAGCTCAAAGGGACTCGAAAAATCATCGAAAGACGTTAGCCTCTCGTTAAACGAGGCGGCAAATGCTTATTCCGGAAGCAACTACAAAAAAACCCGTGCCGGGCTTACCGAAGCTTTAGGCAATCTCGATTTGATGATTGGCGATAAAATTCTGCAATCATTTCCCTCAAACATTGAAGGGCTATCCGTTTTACCAGAAAACGATCAGATAGCTTCAAGTTCGGCAAGCTGGGCTGGTCTGCTAATAAAAAGGGAATATCAGCAAGGCGACAAATGGTTCAGTTTTAGTGTAATGAACAGTTCACTGGCTGCTTTTGCCAATGCAGCCATTAACACCGGAATGTATACGTATTCGAATCAGCCCAGCCAGAAAAATATTGAGATTGCCGGTAATCAGGCTATTATTTCTTTCGACGAATCGTCGGGTTATAGAATTAACCTGTCGCTGGGCCAACAAACCCAGATTTTAATTGAAGGGGTAAATATTGCCAGCGAAGCAGAGCTCACACAAATGGCCTAGGCTTTCGATTTCGAGTTTATTAAAAAGATGTTTGGAGAAAATTAAACCTTAATACAATGAATAAAATATATAAACTGATAAGCATCCTTTTTTTAATGAGTCATCTTATGTTGGCTAACGCTCAGGATGTGGAGAAATACATTACACAGGCTAATTCGGCCTATGCATCGGGTCAACTCGATGTAAGCCGTACTGCTATTCAGGACGCTCTGCGAGAGTTGGATATAAAAATCGGGAACGAAATAATTGCCATGTTACCCGCTACCATTAATGGTATGGGAAGTGTGGTCAATCAGGATAATATTACCGACGCTTCAAACGGTATGGTTGGCTTGATGGTTAACCGCGAGTGGCACAAAGATCCGGAGCGACTCAATTTTTCAATTATGGGCAACTCACCATTATTGAGTGGAATAAATGCCATGCTGGCTATGCCCATGATGTTGGGAGCCAATGCCAATCAAAAGAAAATTACCGTTGAGGGCTACAAGGCCTTGTTCGAAAAACGAATCGATGAAAATAATCAGGTACAGGGCTACAACCTTATGGTACCGGTAAACAATTCACTGATTCAATTTGAATATTCAGGTACAGCAAGCGAAAACGATTTTATGAATATGGTGGGTCAGGTTCCCATCAAAAATATTCTGAACCTGGTTCAATAAACCAGCGATACCTTATTAAACGAATCCTGCTTATTTGGCGGGGTTCGTTTTTTTCATTTTAGAGAAACGATGGTGTTTCTGAGGTTTTTTAAGCGGGAATTTTATGTTTGGAAGCTTACGCTATTCACTGCTCAAAGTAATAGTATCGGAAGAACCTGATTTTTGATACACAAAATAGTTGTTCTGTGCCGGTTTATTGTGAAAGGAACAGCGTATCTTTAAACCATGGAAACAACACGTGATTTAAAACTGGCAGTTATTATCGATGCCGATAATGTTCCCTCGGCCAATGTTAAGGGCATGATGGAAGAAATAGCCAAATACGGAACACCAACGTTTAAACGTATTTATGGCGACTGGACCAAGCCCAACCTGGCTCAATGGAAAAGCGTACTGCTTGAGAATGCCATCACTCCGATTCAGCAATATGGCTATACTACCGGTAAAAACGCCACCGACTCAGCCATGATTATTGATGCTATGGATATTTTATATACCGGCAAAGTAGATGGTTTTTGTATTGTATCGAGCGACAGCGATTTTACGCGTCTGGCCATTCGCCTGCGCGAATCGGGCATGCAGGTGTTTGGTTTTGGCGAGCAAAAAACGCCAACTCCTTTTATTGCTGCCTGCGATAAGTTTGTATATCTTGAGATATTAAAAAGTCCGGAACTAAAAGATGAAAACGAACCCTCACCTGCACCAAGCCCTAAAAAACAGACCTCGTTGCATAAAGTTAATGCAAAAACCATTGCCCTGATTGCTACTACGGTAGATGCCGTTGCCGACGAGGACGGCTGGGCTTTTTTAGGCGATGTGGGAAACCTGATAAACAAGAAAATGCCCAGTTTCGATCCCCGGAATTACGGCTTTTCAAAATTGACCCCCTTTATAAAATCGCTTACACGGAATTTTTTCATCGACGAACGCGAAACCGAGCGGGCAAACATTAAACATGTTTATATAAAAGCAAAAAAATAAGAACTAACGGTAAGTTTATTCCTTATTATTTAGTTGTTCCCAAATGTTTTTAATGTTTTCTTCTCCCTCGTATAAGCGTTTTTGCGATTTTTTATCGAAAATCTCGTAAGCTGGAGCCAGCAATATTTTTCCGGAGTCGGGATATTCACAAACATCGTAGCCCATAAAAGTTCTAACATCTAGGTAAGTGCAGGGTTCTGAACTGTGGTTAAACAACTGATGTGCACCACTTTCTCCCATTTCAAAAAAAATGAGGTCTCCGCCGGAAACAATTTCCAAACCCCGGGGTGTTCTTAATGTCATGGTTCCCGAAATCACCATAAATAGTTCTTCGGCGTGGCGGTGGAAATGGTAGAGCGATGCATATTGTCCCGGATTTAATTGCCTTAAATCGAAGTTTAACTGCCGGGGATTTATGCCCTTTTGGATGCGGGACACATCTGAAAACAGGCGAAAAGGTTCAATTTTATTTGGGTCTTCTTTAAACTCCCGTTCCTTATTTTTTAAAACAGTTGCCATAGTTTTGGTATTTAGGGTTGAATCTTTTGTATTGTTTTCGAAGTTAACGTTAAGTAAACAAATTTTATTTTATGAAGTTTGTTACGATTGGAAAGAAATAGCTTTATTGCGGATCCACATCGGGAATTATGGTAACCGACTTGAATTGTGGATGGCTTTTCATGTTGTCAATTAACGTAGTGAGCTGTCTTTTTACCCGGGTTACCTGATTTCCCCGTTCCAGTTTTATAAGTGCTGTTCGCAGGTACTGGTTTTGTATTCGGGGAACTGCCGGTACGGTTGGACCCAATATACTCAGGTGTTTCATGGCCTTAATGGCATTTACCAGAAATTGGGCCGCTTTGGTAACTACGTGTTGGTCGCGGTGTTTTAAGGTAAGTTTTATCAGGCGGCTAAAAGGCGGGTAGTTAAAATTCCTGCGCTCGCTGAGCTGTTGATTGAACATGGCCACAAAATTATTTTGAATAACCTGCTGTATAATGGTGTGTTCGGTGTCGTTGGTTTGTATGATTACTTTTCCCTGTTTGTTTTTTCGTCCGGCCCGGCCGCTAACCTGTGCCATCAGTTGGTAACTCCGCTCATAAGCTCTGAAGTCAGGAAATTTAAGCATGTTGTCAGCATTCAGTATTCCCACTACACTTACGTGGTCAAAATCAAGACCTTTCGAAACCATCTGAGTTCCAATTAAAATGTCGATATGCTGGTTTTGAAAGTTATTGATGATGGTTTCGTGCCCGTATTTTCCGCGGGTCGTATCCAAATCGAGGCGGGCAACCCGGGCATCGGGATAAATCAACTGAATTTCGTCTTCCACTTTTTCGGTGCCAAATCCTTTGGTTTCCAAATCGGGTTGTTTGCAGTGGCCACAGCGATAAACGTTGTCGATGCTGTATCCGCAATAATGACAGGTTAGTTTGTTTATCCCTTTGTGGTAAGTAAGACTCACGTCACACCATTTGCATTTTGGAATCCATCCGCAGCTGGCACATTCCAGGTAGGGGCTGAATCCCCGCCGGTTTTGGAACAGAATCACCTGTTCTTTATTTTCAAGCGCCTCATCGATATTTTGAATTAACATGGGGGTAAAATGCGCATGCATTTCTTTTTTCTTATGTGCCTTACGCACATCGGCCACCATAATCTTAGGCATTTTAATGTTTTGATGCCGCTCCATTAGTTCTACCAGTCCGTATCGGCCGGTTTGTGTGTTGTAGTAACTTTCAACTGATGGAGTTGCGGTTCCCAAAAGCACCGGTGCTTTGTGAATGAGGCCCAATACCACGGCCAAATCGCGGGCATTGTAGCGGGGAGCCGGGTCAAATTGTTTGTAGGTATTTTCGTGTTCCTCGTCAACCACAATGAGGCCCAGGTTGCTAAATGGTAAAAAAATGGCTGAGCGGGCACCCAGAATTATTTGCAGTTGTGAATTGCTGTTTTCGGTTACTTTTTGATAAATCTCCACCCGCTCGGCATCGGAAAATTTAGAATGGTAAACGCCAACTTTATTCCCAAATACGCGGCTCAGTCGCTGAATAATCTGCGAGGTAAGGGCAATTTCAGGTAGCAGGTAAAGCACCTGTTTTCCCTTGTTGAGTGCCTCCTGAATCAGGTGAATGTAAATTTCGGTTTTCCCGCTCGATGTAACCCCATGAAGCAAAACCACCGGCTTTTCAGCAAAAGCTTCCTGAATGGCCAGCATCGATTCTGTTTGTTTTGGGTTCAGTGTTTTTATGGGCTTTGTTTCTTCACTTTTCCAACCAAGACGCGATGTTTCCCGTTCGGTTTCTTTCAGCAGGTTTTTAGCGAGCAGGCTTTTTAAGGTGGTGCTGGTTGCCCCGGCTTCGTTTAAAAGTTCTGTTTTAATAAATTCCTGACCTGAGAAGGGTTCGGTTTTGAGTTTTTTTATAAAGAAGTCAAACAACTCCTGCTGTTTGATTGCTTTTTGAAGTAAAGCACGGCATTTCTCAATTTTTTCGAGGGTGTCGATGCGTTGGGCCAGGCTAAGGTATTTAACCTTCTTTGGTTTGTAGGTCTTTTTCAGGTCTTCCTGAATACTTAGCCAGCCTTTTTCCATCATTTTTTTTACCAGAGGCAAGGGGTTTTCGAGCCGACTAATTTTACCGAGTTCGGTAATGTTTAGCAGGGTTTGTTTTTGTATAATACGCAGAATCAGTTGTTCTTTTTCGTTGGCCGATTCCGGCATCTCGTCCAGCGAGGTTAGTAAACGGGTTTCGCTTTCCAACCTTAAACCGGATGGAAGGGCCGCTTTGTATACTTCGCCCAGAGCGCACATGTAATAGTCGGCAGTCCATTCCCAAAGCCGCAATTGAAAAGGGTTAATTATTGGACTTGCATCCAGCACCTCAAGAATTTCTTTGGTCTGGTAATCTGTAGGTTGGTTGTGATGAACCGAAAAAACCAGCGCGGTATATAGTTTTTTTGTGCCAAAAGGAACAATTACCCGCACACCCTGCTTCACCATTGGTGTGAAAGAATCGGGCACCTGATAAGTGAAAAAGCTTTTCAGGGGCAGCGGTAGTATTACGTCGATAAAGGTGAGCTGCTGATTCATTTCAAACAAAAATGTCGGATAAAAATAGTAAAACTATAGCAGGGATTACTGCTTTTTTGCAACGAAGCCTTGTAAAATATATGAAAATGCCCGGCAATTATGCAGCAATTGAAAAATTACTGTGAAGAGGATAGCAACAAGTGTCCAATTGGCAGTTCTTCGTTTAAAAAGTGTTCCCGTAGCGTCCAATTGGCAGTTCTTCGTTTAAAAAGTGTTCCCGTAGCCTACGGTTTCACTTTTTCAAGGTTTGGAGTGCTTCCGTACTGTCCAATTGGCAGTTGATCGCTTAAAAAGTGTCGCCGTAGTGTCCAAATGGCAGCCAAACGTTGAATGATGCATCCGCGTAGGCTACGCCGAAGCTTTTTTTTAGTTTGTAGGCCCGCGTACCTGATAATAAAGACGGAACAGACCCAGGCTTGCTTATGGAACCGGTTTTTAATGTCAAGACGTTTTAAATAGTTTTTTAAGGTTGGCGTACGCCTGTGACCGTCCTTCAGGTGTTCTGAATTCAGTACTTCGGGCAGTTTTTAAGATGGTGCCTCCCCGTTGAATGATGTTACGTACATCGTGCGATTCGAGTTTTTTGATTTGAATGTTAATCATGCCGTGGTAACCGCTACGGATGCCGTAAACTTCGAGTCCATGATAAATGGCTGTGCATGTTACCGTCCGAATGGGGGCATTCATTCCCGGGGCATCGCCTCCCGAAGTTACGCACCAATTCTTTTAATCTTTGTCAAAGTACTATTTTAGCTATTCCTTATTCAGTTTTTGGTGAATGGTTTCGGCCACTTGTTGCATCAGCCAAAGAGGGGTTGAGGTGGCCCCACTGATACCCACCTTTTTTTTGTTTGTAAACCAGGTGAAGTCTATTTCATCGGCATTTGCGATAAGGTAGGAGTTGGGGTTGGTTTCTTTACAAATTTGGTAAAGAAATTTGGCATTGCTGCTCTTTTTTCCGCCCACAAAAACAAATACATCGAAATTTTTCACAAAACCACGAAGCCTGGGTTCGCGGTTTGACACCTGCCGGCAAATGGTGTCGTTGTTACGAAAGCCGGCCCGGGCATTTTTCTGAATCTGCTCAATCAGGTATTGGTAGGCGTGAATGGAGCTGGTGGTTTGCGAAAATAATTCAATGGGCCGGTTAAAGTCGATGGCCGATAAATCGTCGATGCTGCTGATAATAAGTGCCTGGTTTCCGGTTTGACCGGCCAGACCGGTTACTTCGGCATGTCCCTTCTTTCCAAAAATAATTACCTGGCCGTTTACTTTTTTCATGGCTTCCCAGGCATTGCGTACACGTTCCTGCAATTTTAAAACCACCGGACAGGTTCCGTCGATTACCTGAAGCCCATTAGCTTTGGCCTTTTCATAACTTTCGGGAGGTTCGCCGTGGGCCCGGAAAAGTACTTTTTTATTTTTAAGGGATTCAAAATCGGAGTACGAAAGGGTCTTCATTCCCGCTGATTCGAGCCGTTCAATTTCTTTTTGATTATGCACTATATCGCCCAGCGAAACCAGATGCTCACCTTTTTTCAGTTGTTCCTCGGCTTTGTTTATGGCATTGGTAACGCCAAAGCAAAAGCCCGACTTACCATCGATTTCGATGGTAATCCGTTTTCCGGAATAAATAAGCTTGTTATTTGCTTCGTTGCTCGACAAGGTCAATGAGTTTTACTAATTGTTCTTCTTTGCTTAGGTAGCTGTTATCGAGTACCACCGCATCGTCGGCTTTTTTTAAAGGGGCAATTTCGCGATTGGCATCCATGTAATCGCGTTTTTCGATATTTTCCAATACTTCTTCAAACGTAAGCTGATGGCCGGCAGCTTTCAGTTCATCGAAGCGCCGTTGTGCCCGCACTTGTGGCGATGCGGTCATAAAAACTTTCAATTCAGCATCAGTAAAAACTACGGTACCAATATCGCGGCCATCCATAACAATGCCACCCTGTTTTCCCATTTCCTGTTGCATGGCTACCAGCTTACTGCGCACAAACCCAATTTTACTTACAACACTTACGTTGTTGGCTACTTCAATGCTTCGTATTTTATCTTCTACATTACGCTGGTTCATCCAGGTAATGTATTGCTGTTTATCGGGGTCAAAAGTAAAATGGATACTCAGGGTTTCCATCAAGGGTTTAAGTGCTTCCAGGTTCACCCGTTCGCCATCAATTAAACCGTGTTCCATGCAAAGCAGGGTTACGGAACGGTACATGGCCCCACTGTCGATGTAAGTGTAACCGAGTGCTTTTGCCAGGTCTTTGGCTACGGTACTTTTACCGCACGATGAATGTCCGTCGATGGCTATGGTGAGTTTTTTTTTCTTTGCTTCCATGCTGTTTTTATCAGGGGGCAAAGTTAAAAAGAAAAGGGTGGCTGGGAAGTGTTTTAAGAAATTTTTGTTTTGTCGAATAATTCGTTGAAAACGTGTGAGAGAAAGATTAAAAACCCCCAGTATGATAATGGTATAAATGATATTCATGAACCCGGTTTTAAATTAATTACTCCAAAAAGTGCGTGTAAAAAGCATGATTACGGTATATAACTCCAGCCTTCCGACCAGCATTAAAAAAGTCAACAGTAATTTAGCAATTTCCGGCAGATGCGCAACCCAGGTTGCGACACTTTTTTAAGTAAGGTAAGGAACAGCTGTGATTGGATAAAAAAACCCTGCCTTAAAAAGGGGCAGGGTCGGTGTTATTTATCGTTATTGGAATTAATCCCAGCTTAAGATTACTTTTCCGCAATTTCCGGCTTCCATAATATCAAAGCCTTTCTGGAAATCGTCGATGCCAAAGCGGTGGGTAATTATGGGCGACAAGTCGAGCCCCGACATCAACATTTGCTCCATCTGGTACCAGGTTTCGTACATTTCGCGTCCGTAAATACCTTTCATGGTAAGGCCTTTAAAAATAATTTTGTTCCAGTCAACGGTAGTGGTGCTCGGGAGGATTCCCAATAAGGAGATTTTTCCGCTGTTGTACATGTGTTCTACCAGTTGGTTGAATGCTACCGGGTTTCCCGAACATTCCAAACCAATGTCGAAACCTATCATTCCCAGCTCGTTCATTACCTCGCGCAGGTTTTCCTTAAGCGGATTAACCACGCGGGTTGCCCCCATCTTACGGGCTAGTTCGGCGCGGTATTCGCTGGTTTCGGTTGCTACTACATAGCGGGCACCGGCAAATTTAGCCACAGCTATGGCCATGCTGCCAATTAATCCGGAACCGGTAACCAACACATCTTCGCCAATTAAAGGAAACGAAAGGGCCGTATGGGTTGCGTTTCCAAAAGGATCCATAATCGAAAGAATCTCATCAGGAATTTTTGCGTTAATTTTCATTACGTTGCTCGAGGGAACTTTAACGTATTCGGCAAACGAACCGTTTGTGTTAACCCCAATACCTATGGTAGTTTCGCAAATATGCTGACGCCCCCGGCGGCAATTGCGGCAATGTCCGCAGGCAATGTGACCTTCACCGGTAACGCGATCGCCTTCTTTAAATTCTTTTACTTCGCTGCCCACTTTAGCAACATATCCGGCATATTCGTGTCCAATGGTCATGCCCACGGGAATGGTTTTTTGTGCCCATTCGTCCCAAAGATAAATGTGCAAATCGGTTCCGCAAATGGCCGATTTGGCCACTTTAATTAACACATCGTTGGGCCCTATTTCAGGCACCGGAACTTCCTGCATCCAGAGTCCCTTTTCGGCTTTTGCTTTTACAAGCGCTTTCATCTTGGTCATATTGGTAATTTTTTAGCTGTACTGTTTTTTCTATCTGTGTGAGTACAAAAGTAATTAATCCCCCTTTAAACAGCGTTGATTAAAAACATGTTTAAGATATGCTTGAAATCATATATTAGCTGCCTGATTATCGGTTCAAAACCCTTATTTTTGTTTGCTTAGAAATCAAAACTTATAACTATGTACGCAGCATTTAAAGATTTTTTGACTCAGGAACTGGCGGCTATTGCCGATGCCGGATTATATAAAAACGAACGGGTGATAGTTTCGCCTCAGGGAGCTGAAATTGAAGTAAGCACCGGACAAAAAGTATTGAACTTTTGTGCCAATAATTATCTGGGTTTATCGAATAACCCCAAATTAATTGATGCAGCAAAAGCGGCACTCGACAGTCATGGTTATGGTATGTCGTCGGTACGTTTTATTTGCGGAACCGGCGATTTGCATAAAACCCTGGAACGGAAGATTGCCGAATTTTTTGGAACAGAAGATACTATTTTGTATGCTGCCGCTTTTGATGCCAACGGAGGCGTTTTTGAACCCTTGTTGGGGCAGGAAGATGCCATTATTTCCGATTCGTTAAACCACGCATCGATAATTGATGGGGTGCGCTTGTGTAAGGCGGTTCGTTACCGTTACCAAAATGCTGATATGGACGATTTGGAAACGCAACTGAAGCTGGCTCAGGCGCAACGTTTTCGTTTAATTGTAACCGACGGGGTTTTCTCCATGGACGGAAACGTAGCACCCATGGATGAGATTCTGGCCCTGGCCGAAAAATACAACGCCATGATTATGATTGATGAATCGCATTCGGCAGGAGTTGTTGGTCATACCGGACGAGGTGTTACCGAATTGTACCATATGAAAGGCAAAGCCGAAATTATTACCGGAACCCTGGGAAAAGCTTTTGGCGGAGCCATTGGTGGCTTTACCACAGGTAAAAAGGAAATCATCGATATGTTGCGTCAGCGTTCGCGGCCTTATTTGTTCTCAAACTCCATTCCGCCTTTAGTAGCTGCTGCCGGAATAAAAATGTTTGAGATGATGACAGAAACCAACGATTTACAGGATAAACTGCATTCGAATACGGCTTATTTTATGCAAAAAATGACAGCTGCCGGTTTTGATATTAAACCCACGCAGTCGGCTATTTGTGCGGTAATGCTTTACGACGCCAAACTGTCGCAGGATTTTGCTGCCCGTTTGCTAAAAGAAGGTATTTATGTTATCGGATTCTATTTTCCGGTTGTTCCCAAAGGTCAGGCACGTATCAGGGTACAATTATCGGCCGCTCACGAACCGGCGCATTTGGATAAAGCCATTGCCGCATTTACCAAAGTGGGAAAAGAGCTGGGAGTGTTGAAATAAAAGAAATTTTCAAATTTTAGAAAAGCCCTTTGAAGACTGGCTTCAAAGGGCTTTTTGTTATTTTGCCTGCCACTTGCAGCGAACGGGCGAAAAAATTGCCTCTTCGGTTTTGAGTTGTTTCATGGCTTTGTCCACCACTTTTTTGTCTAATCCGGTAATTTCAGCAATTTCGCCAGCACCCATCGGGGCCGCTTTTTGTTGCATCGCTTTTAATACTTGTTCTTTTGGTTCCATATTGTTCTAACTGATTAAAAATAAATATTTTGGAGTTAATGAATTACTTCTTCTAACGTTAATCTAATATTTAGAATACTTTGACCAAGCTAATTTTATTGTTTTTATAATCGAACCTAATTTTTTTTCTAAGTCTCATGAATGGCGACTCAAACCATCGATAAATAATGGTTGAAAGTAGTAATGTTATAAACCAATACAAAATGTAGATTAAGAAATTTTTTGTTTCAAATATTCCAGATAATATGTACGATATTGGAATATGGGTTAAATAGATTGAATAGGATATCTTGCTAATAAACCTTATTGGTTTAAGTGGAATTGTTTCATTTTTTAAACTTTCCAATGCTGGTAATAGCATAGTAATACCAAGACCAATAAAACTTAGCCTTAAACAAGTATAAGTGTGGTTTTGAGTCAGGTAGTAAGATTTAAGAAATATCAAAAGCAAAATTCCGCTGAAAAGCTGAAAGTTTCTGAAGCGATTCCAGAAATGTGGGTATATATTATGTATGTATGCAGCCAACAAGCCAAAACCAATAGTGTCAAATCTTGCTAAAACTACTTTTCTTGTAAATAAATCGTAATCAAGGTCCGGGTTAATGTTGAGTCTGTAAATAAGTGGAATTATTAGAAAAAGTATGGTGGTAATTGCATAAGCCAAACGTATTGAACGATTGTTTTTTATTATTTTATAAAAAAACAGAATGAAAACTGGGAAAAAGAGGTAAAACCATTCTTCAACGGCTAAGCTCCATGATTCCCAGAAAAGAAAATCGAAAGGTTTGTAGAAATTTTGGAAAAAAACAAAATAGGTAATAAGGTATTTATTAAGCGTTCCTTTTATAAGGCCAAAATAAATTAATAGTATGTTTATTATAAGAAATAAAAAGTAATTAGGAAGAGTTCTTAGCCACCGTTGCTTTAAAAAATTCAGAATATCAACGATGTGAAAATCTTGCTTGTAAAGTGTTTTTTGTAAAAAATTGTTTCCAATCAAATAGCCGCTAAGGACAAAAAACAAATCTACTCCATGTATTGGAATTGTGAATTTGGCACCTACTAATATGTTACTGTGTTTCAATACGACAATAACAATAGCCATTGTTCGCATCAGATCCAAACCAAAAATCCTATGGGTCGTTTGCTGCATTTTTAACGAGTCTTCAAGCGTTGGAAAATTACCGCATCAAATACATTTTTCCAAAACCTTTTGTAAAGTAGTGGCTGGTTCCGGTATCCCTAATTTTAATTTCCCGCCCGTTTAGTTTTGCCGAAACACGGTAAAAATAAACACCATTAGCTAATGGATCACCATACATATCGGTCCCGTCCCAGGCATAGGTTGATATATTTTTCCCTAAACCAATCAAACCCAAATCTTCCTGGTAAATTACTTTAACCACTTTTCCGGTAATGGTTAAAATGTCGATGCGCATTTCGTCGGGGATTTCGCTTCCGGTAAGTTCAAATACAAAGCGGGTTGAGGTGCTGAATGGATTCGGATAATTAAACACCTGTGTAATGGTGCTTTCGTTTATTACAGAAAAGGAAATCAGGTAATCGTGGCTTCCCGATTCGTTTCCCGAAGCATCGGCTGCCTGAACCCGTAATTCATAAACACCATCATCGGGGAACTGCGTACGATAAATAATTTGGGCTTTATTGTTGGGTAAATCAGCTGGAATAAAGGTTATTTCCGGATTGTTTTTTAAATCAATTTTTTCTTCGATACCGGTTTTGTGCGATTTAATATATACCGATACCAGTGTGGTATCATCCAGGGCAATGTAGGGATTCTCGTCGGTTAATTGAATTACAATCTCGGGTTTTGCAGAAACCAAGTCGCCATCCATAATGTGAATGCCATCAAAGGTAACATCGAGCATAGGGCTGGTTTGATCGGCTTTTACATAAAATGATTTTTGAGCCAGGTTATTAAAATAGTAAGGCTCGTTTTGAAAAGCACTTGATTTGCTATTGTTTCTAGGGTTCAACTCAATCCAAAGTTGATTATTGCCAACCATTCCTTTGGTTTCAAATATTAGGGTGTCGCTAACCCAGGCTCCGGCTTTTAAAGCGCCCAATTCTTTTTGGTCAAGCGTAATTTGCCGGTTGTTGGCATCCTGAGCCCAGTAATTTACTTTTACACTGTCGGCATCTTGATTACCAATGTTTTCAAACGATATAACCAATTTTCCCAAAGCTCCTTCGTTCAGTGTGTCGCTTTCAAAAAGCCAGTCGCGCTGGGTATTTATGGCTAAATCGGTAAAAGGAGTGTATTCCACCTGCCAAAAACGTAGTTGCGAGGGCGTTTTGTATTCCGGATCGCTGGTAAAGAACTGTAACCTTAAGTAGGGGTGCGTTGCGGCATTAATTGAAGAAAGCGACTTACTGTTTTCTGAAATGGAATCCATAAGCAATACCTGGTTTCCCAACCCATCTTCGGTATAAACCCTCACAAAGGCTGTTTCGGTAAGATTACTTTCCTGCATGACACTTTCCCACGAAAGCGACGACCACTGTTTGGCTGGTCCAATCAAGGGGCTGGTAATGCTGCCATAGTAATTATTCATTTTCAAAGGTACCTGCAAATCGATAGTTTCTCCCAATTGTCCGATAAGTTCTTCCGTCAACGCAGGTTTTCCCTTTTGTGAAAAGAAAATTAATGGCTGATAATTTTCGGCAAAGCGCAGGTTATTGGTTCCTCCCCATGCCTGGAAGGCTGCAAAATGTCGTTCCTGCCAATACTGGTAGTTTGCGGCAATAAATGAATAAATCAGAAAATAAAACCCATCGGGAACCTGGCTTTCAATAAGGTTCACCACATGGTCCATGCTTGCTGGAATAAGCGTATCTCTTAAGTGAAATACAAAATAGTTGTCGGGTCGGGTTCGACTAAAACATTTTTCATAATTCTGATGCCCGTAATTCGCGCGATCCGATTGCCACGGAACCAAGTTGGTAGAATCAATTATGGCAACTAAAAGGGCTGCTGTCGCCCCACAAGACCCAAAATCCCCATTCCCGTCAATTGTGTATTTTATGTTAGCAAAATCACCACTACCCGGACTACCAATATTATAACAGGTAAGGGTTTTGGGTAAAGCTGAGAATGTAAACTGGCGATTGGGCTCGTCAACTTCGATAAACTTATAGGAGTTTTGGAGCATTTGCCCTATTGCCCGCTGATGCCAGCCCGATTTTCCGTTTTGTGGGACAAAAGAACTTCCCGACCATATTTCGTTACCGGTAGCCGTTTTTTTTGCAGCCCGCCAGTAATAGGGCTGATTCTGGTTCAGCGACACGGCAGGCTGCCAGCTTAGTACCCCTCCGGAATGAGTAAGTTCTTCCTGAAAAAGTTCGGGACTGTCAAAGCGATAGCTGGTATCGATCTGGAATATGCTGGTTTGGTCTGTGCCGAAGGCATTTCCGGTACTCACTTTTAATAGGGGTGAGCTTTCGGGCCATACGCTGAATTTGTAGGGAATTACCGGTTGTAAATCGGAACTTGATATGAATTTATTTATGGTTAGGGTGTTGTTGGCTTCATTCATTTCTTCCACCTGATTCATCACATCAACACTTATGAGGAAACGGTTGTTCCCGGGACCTTTTACAAAATCAACCGGAAGTTTAAAGGTTAGTGTGTCTTTAAAATTAAGGCCGCCAGTCATTTTCTGATAAACTTCATAAGTTCCATCCTGAAACCAGCGGGTAACTTCAACCAGAAAGGTCTGGCTTGTAGCTTTTGCCAGATTGGTAGGAGCCACATGCATAAAAAACGAATCAATTTCAGTGGTTAACGTGGCGGGGGTAAAAAACACATCTTTGCTGTCGATGCTAAGGTCGGGCTTTTCAAAACTATTTAAAATTACCCAAAGATCGCCATGTAAAGTAAACTCTTCGATGGTACTACTTAGGTAATATCCCGGGTTACTGGTGGTTTGAATAGCTTTTTTACTTCGGTTAATCAGGGTTCCCAAATCGCTGCCATACGATTTGTAGGTCAGTTGTTTGTAAAACTCGGTGGCAAATAAATTGAGGTAGGAATCAACACCATCATTTACCATAGCCAAAAAACCAATGGCTCCCTTGTTGGGAATTAAAACCCAGCGATCGCTGGCGCTTTGTAAGCCGGCTAAAAAAATATTTCCTGAATAGCATGAGTTGGCAAACAGTAAGGGGTAACGATTCTGATTGTTATAAACGATGGGTTCATCAATATTCTGATCAAAACCGGTGGACGTACCATGTCCAAAAAAGGTCATTAAGCTTACACCATTATTTATAAGGTTGGTAATGCTGTCGGTTCTTGAAATGGTTATAGGGTCGGATGAATTCTTCAGAAAGGTGGATACAAAACCACCAAAAGAGGTGTCAATGATGGTTTGTTCGTAGCTTTTTAAAAAGTTCTTAAACCGGGTTTGTTCAATGCTGTTGGAACCTCCTCCAAAATGACAAATTTGCTTCATCCAGGCTCCGGGCACATTTTGTTCCATGGCTTTCACCTTGTCTAAGTAATCAAGCACTTCTGTTTCGGTTGTTGCTGCCAGACGAGAAACAGGAATAACTGAAGCCACGGTACTTCCGTCGAATCGTGATCCAAACAGTTCGTCGGAGGCGGGGTTACCCATGGGGGGTATCAGGCATTGTTGATAGTAGGTGGTATTTTTCCGGAAATTTAAAGCGGCAATTCCATCGCCAATTATAAACAATCCGGAAGGCTGGGTTTCCCAGGTTTCGAAAACGTATTTTAAAAAGTTTCGTATAGCCATAGGGTGTTTTCGGATACCATAACCAAACTGATTGTAAAGTTCCTCCACATTAACCAGGTATGCTTCGCGGTAAGCAGCATATGTTTGGGCAGCATTCCACAGTTTCGGGTGAGAAATTACAAGCCGCTCCTTATTAATATTGGCATGGTTCAGCATTTTGCTTTGCGAAATGTTGGTGATTTTAAGTATGCTGTTTTCTTTGGTTAATAGCAATTCAACGGAAGCTGAAGATGCCGGAACCAATGCTTTGAGCAAGCTGTTTTCGACGCGAACTGGAATTTTTATTCCTCTCGAAATATCGTATAACACATAACTGGCCGAGGCATCTAAACCGGTAAATTCCAGGTAAGCTTTTTTGGTTCCGGTTGCCGGTAACGTAAAGGGATAGGTGTTTAGTCCCTCTACATGAAAGCTCCTTGGATAGGAAATCCGGATGTAGCTGAGTGCTGAAAAATCAGTAGGTGCACTTAGGTCGTTAACACTGGAAAATGTTAAAATCGTTTCGTTGGGTAATTCCTGCCCCGTAATTTTGTGGAAGCCTTTTACGGTTTTATACTGGTAATAAATGGTGTCGAAAGCAATTCCCGGACCAGTAACCTGCAGGTGATGGCCGTAAACCGATTTACTGAGCATCGACCAGCTTACGGTAGTTGGTTCTCCGTTCGCGACAAAATTGGGTGTGGCAACTTTGCGAACGATACTGGCTCCCAGAGCCAAATAACTGGCATCGGCATAACCCTCGCCTTCAAGGTACCTGCTTCCGGGCCAAGAATGGTGAAATCCATTGGTGTATTGAACCAGACTATGATAGTACGCATAGGTTTCAGGGGTGTAACCCGTATAATTCACATCGGTTTCCACCGTATAGCGTTTGTTGGAAAAACTGTTGTTCCAGGTTAGAAAAACAGCTGCAGTGTCGGTAATTAAACTGTAATAGGGGTTGGCCTGGTTTTGGGGATTGTCATGCATTTCAACATCGAACCAACCACTGTTTTTTTCAGCATAAAATTCAATGTATTCAGTCAATCCCAGGTTTTCGCCTTTTATGTAGCAAGGGATTTCTTGTCCGTTGTAAAAAAGCTGAATGTTTTGCGGGTTAAAACTTCCACTTATTCCTGCTTGCTGTAATTCCTGAGCAGTTATTCGGTAAATACCCGTTTCGGGAATGCTGAAGCGATAATAGGTTTGGTTTGGATTAATCCAGTGGTTGCTGTAGTTCTGAGCGCTGAGCCTGCCTTGTAAAAGCAGGATAAGCAATGTTAAAAACCAAATTATCTTAGCCCGATGCCATCCCTTATTTATCATGGTTTATTAATATTTATCTGGTTCTTATCTAGAGCAATGCTGATGCTAAATACATGCGAATACCCGGTAATGGAAACATTTCCAACGTTGGTAAGCGCATAATCAATGCCTAGTTTTTTATACCTAAAGCCTATTCCAATATTCGGTTGAAGGGTGGTGTGTTCACCACCATCGTATTCTTTTTGAATGTTATTTATGCCCGCCCGTAAAAAGATCATGTGTTGGTAATGTGCTTCAACACCCAGATGCGGGTCAACACTTAACAGATTACTTTTAAGTAATGCATTTCTTTTACCATCTGTGGTTACATCAAGGTTAGCCTCGGCAAGCAAGCCAAACTTTGGGCTAAGTTTGAATTCCCTTGCAGCACCCAAAACAAAGCGGGGCAGGGTAATTTCGCTACTGTTTTCAGGGATAGCGTTTCCGGTAAGTGTAAAAACCTCGGCCAATTCTTCCGTATTGAAACTCCATGCATTGTAAGTGGTTGTAATATCACGGGCCATAAGTGCAAAGTGCCATTTTTTCCAATGGTATTGTGTTGCCAAATCAATACCAAAGCCCCAGGCACTAGCAAAAGAACCACCTATACGCCGAATAATTTTTAGGTTGCCGCCAACCGTTAATCCTTCAATTTGCAAGCGCTTTGCATAAGAAAAGGTTATGGCATAATCGGCCACCGAGAACGACTGTATCCGGTCGAATCGTATATTTCCATCCTGATCGATTAGTTCCAGGGTATTGGGAATGTTGTCTACTCCAAATCGGATGAATGAAACGGCAAAGGCATTCGTTTCGTCGGTTTTGAACGCGAGAGCTCCAAAATCGTATTGAGCCAGACCCGAAAAATATTCCGAGTGCATGAGTCCGATGTTGATTGGGTTTTCAAGGGCCGTAAGCCCTGCCGGATTCCAATATACCGAGGTAATGTCTTTTGCACTTGCAACCACACTGTTTCCCATGGCAAAAGCCCTTGCCCCAACCCCAATGGCTAAAAATTCGTTGGAATATTTTGGTGCTGTTTGTGCCTTCCCTTCCAGAACAATTAGCTCAAGCAGTGTGAATAAGAATAGTATGAATGCGCAGTTTCTCAAGCTTTAGAACTTTTGTGGTAAAAGTATAAAAATGGTCTGCAAGTCTGGTGTTATTTGGTCAATTAAATTAACAGGAACATCAAACTTTATTCAGCGCATCTTTTTTTTCTACTGTTCGGTTAATTTTTACGAAGAAGTTCTTTCTGGGGTTAAACAACAATTTATCTTGGTACATATAGGTTAGGTTTGCGTATTGTCCGTTTTTTTTCGAAACCTGTATTCCCGCTTTACTTGTTATTTTAAGGAATTAGCCGGTTTTTTTTACTTAATGCTTACCCAACAGCTTAAAACCTAATATGTTTTTATGCGTAAGAAGTTTTTGGGTATAATTTTTGATATAAACATGCCCCAAGTTAAAAAGCAGGGTAAAGCAATTACTATTAATATTTTACCCAATAGCTTTGCAAACCTTAAGGAATAAACATGAAGCAAATTTTAAGAGTGATACGTCTGGCCGTATTAACGTCCCTTATTTTGTTGGGTTATAATGCTTGCAATCAGAGCCGGACAAAAAAAACAGCACTACCTCACGATTTACCTGACATAATGGCTCGCGGTAAACTTATTGCTGTAACCGATTATAATTCATCTAGTTATTTTATTTACCGGGGAGCACCCATGGGCTACCAATACGATATGTTGGAATTGCTGGCCAGGCACCTTGATTTGGATTTGGAGATAATTGTTGAAAATAATCTTGACAAGGCTTTTGAGATGTTGCAGCAAAATGAATGCGACCTGATAGCCATGAGTCTGAATGTGACCAAAGAGCGTCAGCAAAAAGTAAATTTTACCCGACCAATCGGACAAACACGCCAGGTTTTGGTACAACGCAAACCTGACAATTGGAAATTAATGGCCGATTACAATCTCGACAAGGAACTAATCCGGAATCAATTGGATTTATTGGGCAAAACCGTGCATGTTATGGCCAACTCTGCTTTTGCCGAACGCTTAAAAAACCTGTCGGACGAAATGGGCGACACCATTCATATTGTGGAAAGTGAAAAGCTTGAAGTGGAACAATTAATTGCCAAAGTGGCAAAAGGCGAAATTGAATATACTGTTGCTGACGAAAATGTAGCACTGTTGAATCAAACCTACTATCCGAATATTGACGTGTCTACTGCAATCTCTTTTCCTCAAAATCAAGCCTGGGCGGTAAATAAAAGTTCACTGTTATGGCTCGATGAATTGAATACCTGGATTGAGCAAACCAATGGAAGCGCTTTGCATGCCGTTATTTACAATAAGTATTTTAAAGACATGAAAGCGCGCAACCGCAGCGTGAGTCCATACCTGTCGTTAAATAAAGGACAGATTTCGGAATACGACAGGTACATTAAAAAACACAGCAAATATATTGATTGGGATTGGCGCCTGTTGGCTTCGTTAATTTACCAGGAATCCCGTTTCAATCCCCAGGTTACTTCCTGGGCAGGCGCTTTTGGTTTAATGCAACTCATGCCTACTACAGCGCGTCGGTTTGGGGCATCACACAGCAGTTCGCCTGAAGAACATATCAAAGCCGGGGTAAAGTTTATTAAGTGGATCGACAATCAACTGATCGATTCCATTCCCGATACCGACGAGCGGATAAAGTTTATTCTGGCTTCGTACAATGTGGGGTTGGGGCATGTGCTTGATGCGCGGAGACTCACCCAGGCATATGGTGGAAACCCGAATATCTGGGACAATCAGGTGGACGAATTCCTCCTAAATAAATCGAATCCGGAATATTACAATAGTGAATTAGTAAAATACGGTTATTGCCGGGGCGAGGAACCTTACAATTATGTAAAGGATGTTATACGTCGCTATGAACTGTATAAAAGGGTTATTCAGTAACCAGTCCTCAGCCCACAGTATTCAGTCTTCGGTTGTAAGTGTTATATCTGACTTCTATTAGCAGAAACTTGAATAATCCGGGTTTGAATACTGATGCTTTTGATTGTTTTTGCCGGGTTGAAAAAGCCAAAATTCCGCTTATCTTTGCCAAAAATTAATTAAAATGAACGACAGACGAGTACGCGTGCGTTTTGCGCCGAGCCCGACCGGGCCATTGCATATGGGTGGAGTAAGAACCGCTTTGTTTAATTATTTGTTTGCAAAAAAGCATGGCGGTGATTTCCTGCTTCGCATCGAAGATACTGACCAAACCCGTTTTGTGCCGGGAGCCGAGGAATATATTATGGAAAGCCTTGAATGGTGTGGCATAAAAGTGGACGAAGGTATCCGCGAAGGCGGAAAATATGGACCTTACCGTCAATCGGAGCGCCGGGCGATTTATAAAAAATTTGCCGACCAATTGATTGCCAGCGGTAATGCTTATTATGCCTTCGATACGCCCGAAGCGCTCGATGAACTTCGAAAAAATGCCGAAGCCAACAAGGAAACCTTTACCTACAATGCCGCCACCCGAAACGAACTAAACAATTCCCTGCGACTGTCGAAATCTGAGGTTGAACAAAAAATTGCCTCGGGCGAAAACTACGTGATTCGTTTTAAGATGCCGGTAAATTATGAGGTGGTGATGACCGATATAATCCGGGGCGAAGTTCGGGTAAACACCGACACGCTTGACGATAAAGTATTATTCAAATCCGATGGGCTGCCGACCTATCATCTGGCCAATATTGTCGACGATCATTTAATGGAAATTTCGCATGTTATCCGGGGCGAGGAGTGGCTGCCCTCACTGCCCTTGCATGTGTTACTCTATAAGGCCTTTGGCTGGGACGAAACCATGCCTGAATTTGCCCATTTACCCCTTTTGTTAAAACCCACCGGAAACGGTAAGCTGAGCAAACGCGATGGCGATAAAATGGGTTTCCCGGTGTTTCCACTCTTTTGGAAATCGGCCGAGGGAGAAACCGCATCGGGTTACCGCGAAGAGGGTTATTTTGCTGACGCTTTTGTAAATCTTTTGGCTTTGCTGGGCTGGAATCCGGGAACGGAACAGGAAATATTTACCATGGACGAACTGATCCAATTGTTTTCGCTGGAGCGCGTAACCAAATCGGGGTCAAAATTCGACCCTAAAAAAGCCGAATGGTTTAATCATCAATACATGATGATGAAGTCTGATGCTGAACTGTCTGAACTGTTTCAACCCATTTTAAAGAAAAAGGGATTTGAGACTGATGCGGAAAAATTGATTCGAATTGTAGCTTTAATTAAAGAGCGGGCTAATTTCGTGAAAGATTTTTGGGAGCAAGCTTTCTTCTTTTTTCAGGCACCCGAAAGCTATGATGAACAGGTGGTAAAAAAACGCTGGAAGAACGAGGTTCCCGGGCAAATTGCAATAATTAAAGATGTAATTGCAGGGGTAGCCAACTTTTCGGCAGCAAATGCAAAAGCTGCGGTTTCAGCTCACATTGAAGCTAATGGTTGGGGTTTTGGTGTTATAATGAATAGTCTGCGCTTATGTTTGGTGGGTGCAGGTATGGGCCCCGATTTATTCGAAATTATTGAGCTTATCGGCCAAAAGGAGACGGTTATGCGTATTGAGAAAGCCCTGGTTGTTTTGAATCAGTGAAACTGTGATTTCAGGAATGATGTCCTTTTGTTAACAGCGCTCAAACCAATTGCCTAAGCGCTGTCTTTTTGCTCACAGCGCTTAAATCAATGGCAAAAGTTCTGTTCTCTTACTAACAGCGCTCAAACCAACTGCAAATGGTTTATCTTTTTGCTCACAGCGCTCAAACCAACTGCAGAAGCATCTGTGAGCAAGAGAACAGCGCTCAAACCAATGGAAAAAGCTCTGTCTGCAACGAAACAAAGCCTAAACCAATTGAAAAAGTACTTGTCGCCCGGGGAACAGAGCTCAAACCACTTGACATAGCAATTGTCCCCACGGTAACAGAGCTTAAACCAATTGACAAAACCATTGTTACCTGGGGAACAGAGCTCAAACCAAATGGCTAAGCAAAAACTACCATGGAAATTTGGATCATACCAATGGTTTTGGGCAAATGTGGCCTAGGGTAAGGATGTTTACCTCTTGCATCGGCAAAAAATTAATTCACGCCTGGCTTCACCAGGCCAATCGCGCGGTTAGTGCAAGTTTTAAGTGAGCCTCCTTCCGGTTTAAATATCCACTTCCAACAGGTAGCCATCGCGACGCACAACCATGGCGTTCTCATAGGTGTGTCGGGCGCCTTCAATTTTGGGAATATAAAGCGAACTTACAATCCGTTCTGCTGTTTTGTCAATTTCCAGGGGTTTTTCCTGACCTATTTCCACAGCAAATTGGTACAAGGCTTTGGGGTCGATGTTGCGAAGCATTCCCCCGTTTAAAATTCCGGGTTGATACCAAACCAGGTAGTTTTTGGCTTTAAGAATTTCGCCCGACATGCTGGACATAACGCCGTGCAGGCTTCGTTTAGCCGAAATAAATGGATGAATGTCGGGAACATTAACGTCTTCGGCTGCAGCCCCGATAAATACTGCCGAACCTTTAAAATAAGGGAATATGGCTTTGAAAAGCTGAAGCGGAGCGTAGTGGTTTACCTGTCCTACTTTTCCTGGTTTTAAACTCATTAATACTCCGGCGGCATTTACAAAGTGCTGATAGCTTTTTCCCTTACTCGCTAAAAAGCCAGCCATTTCCTCTACCTCATCGCGATTGTTAAAGTCGGCCTTTAGTAAAGTAACCTGCAAACCTTGTGCTTCGGCTTGGGATTTTAAAGCATCCACAGCGGCCTGGTTACGGTTGTAATGTAAAATCAGGTTTGAACCCCGCTTAATCAAGTCGGCAGCAATGGCCGAGCCAAGTGTTCCACTGGCCCCTAAAAGCAAGGTGTTGGCGCCTTTTAAATCGTCTTTAAACAGGTAGTCGGTTTTTGGCAGTTTATATTTTTCATCGGGAACCAAATAGGTAAAAGCGCCATAGTTTCCACCTACGCCGGCCATTGGACTGAGCAGTTTCATTCCGGGTTTTAGGCGATTTTGCTCATGCAACAAGGAGAAAGCAATGGGCACCGTGGCACCCGACACATTTCCAAATTCATGTTGGGCTTCCAGGTAAAGTTTCTCCAGGGGAAGACCCAGGTTTTTGGCTGCCGGATATAGAATGGCATTGCCGGTTTGATGAGGAATACACAGGTCGATATCTTTGGTTTTCCATCCGGTTTTTTTCAGTGCTTTTACCGATGCCTCAGGAATATTTGCCGCAGCCCGATCCTTAATCAGTGAATCGTCCATATACAGGTTCCAGTATTTATCGACACCCACAAAATCAATCATCTGCATGTCCTGAAAATTGTTTACATCAAGAACACCGCAAGGTTGTTCCGTTTCGATACGTGAAAGAACCACGGCAGCCGCACCGTCGGCAAAGGTAACGAAGGGAACAAATTTTACCCGCTGTGTTAAAAATGACGACATGGTTTCAGCATGAGCCACCACCAGATGTTTGGCTTCGGGATGCGCTTTAAAGTATTCAATGGCCCGTTCCAGGTTAATGTTAAAACCAGCACAACCGCTGGTAAGCGAGAATGCCGGGGTGAAGTTCTGAAATCCCACAAAGTGCGACTTAATGGATGCAGCCAATCCCGGGGCTTTTTGATTGGGCGAAACCGTACTTACAAACCAGGCATCAATTTGATTGGGATAAATGCCGCTGTCTTTAAGCGCATTTTCAACTGCCTGAACGCCTAATTCCAAAGAGGTCTCGGCATAATAAAGCTTTTTAACCGTTGGCGGGAAAGGAGTTACATGCCAGCGGTTTTTGAATCCCATTTTTTCACGTACAAAATAGTCGAACGGACCGATGCCGGGATTTTGCACCTGATAAGACTGATAATCTTTGTTTTTAGCCATTCGATTTTCGTCGAACCCACGTAAAAAACCTTTGCGTAAAGCATCGGCAATAAATTCGTTGCTGATACTGAATTTACCCGCTGCGTGTCCGATTCCTGAAAATATGTAACTGTTCATGTCTTTGTGTTTATTTCTGCAATATTAAATCTGTTATAGTAATCATTTGCGATCAACGATATTCGATTTATGATTTCAGATGTTTCTTTAATTCTGCAATCTTAGTTTGTTAAACATCTATCTGCAATCAATTTTTTATTTCAAAATTCACAGCCGAAAGCACCTTTTAGTATTTGGTATATCCATCTTTTCGTACCATTAACACGCCGTCGTATTCGCTGCGCACATTGGCTACCTTAGGAATGTACAGCGATTTTACCATACGATGGGCAATGTCTTTTAACGGGATAAGTTTTTTTTGTCCTACGGCAAACATCGAGGCATTAATTTGCGCCTGGTTTAGTATTTCTGTCATTCCACCATCAATGGTTCCGGGAATATAAAACACGGTTTTAATCCGCGGATGCTGCAAGCGGGCAAAAGCGGCAGCAAAACCATACAATCCGCGCTTCGACGAAACATACGACGACGAACCGCTGAACTGCGCATCCTGGGCTATTGAACCAGTAAATAGTACCGTTTCGCTAATGATGGGAGCCAGTTCCTCGGTTAATTTAGCCGTATGGGTAAAGTTTACCTTATCGACCCGTTTTATTTCCTCATCTGATACTTCAGAACCCTTACTTAAACTTCCGGTAATGGCCACAGTGTGTACCAAATAATTTAGCTCGGGAACCAGGTCTTTTATAGTTTTCACCAACCTGTCAATGGCTTCACTTTTGGAAAAATCAGCCTGAATAATCTGGTGAAAAAGCAAAGGATTGTCGAGCGATTGTTTTACCCATTCGGCTTTTTCCTGATTGGAATTGTAATGCAACAAAACGCGACAGCCATTTTGAGCCAGTTGACGAGCTATTTCGCCGCCTAAACCGCCGGTACATCCGGTAACTAAAGCCGTTTTTCCTTTTAAGTCGTCGTTTTTCGGTGTAAATCCATTGAAACAGGGAACAATATAGGAGAATCCACCTAACTCACCTCCCAATCCAGTTACTGAGGTAATAATCTTATCCCCGGGATTTAATCTCCGTTTTTGTTTCAAATAAGCCAGGCTGGCAGGAACAGAACCTCCTGAAAGGTTACCGTAGTCGAGCTGAATTTCCTGAAACACCTTTCTTTTGTCGAATTTTAAAAGTCCACCAGCTTCATGCACAATTGCATTGCCGGTTTGGTGGGGGATAAACAAATCGGTAGTTTCAGTGGTCCAGTTTTCTTTTTCCATGAGTTCTGAAGCCGCTCTTACAATATTGGGCACCGCACGGTTTTTTACCCGTCGGGGGTCCATAATCAGGTTCCCATCGCGGTCGGCTCCTAAAAAGTCAATCATTGCCAGGTCTTCATAATTTACCACATTTAAAATACCTTCTTTTTGTTCCGATTGATGCCGGCTGATAATGGTTGCAGCGGCTCCATCGCCAAAGGTAGTGAAAGGAACAAAGTCGCGTTCTTCGAGAAGCAAAGCGCTCATTACCTCGGTATGCGCCACCAGTACGTGATCGAATTCCGGGTGATTGTTTAAAAAATTAACAGCTCGTTCCACATTAATATTGAATCCTACACAAGCTGAGGTAGTAGTCATGGTTTCGGTGTGGTTGTCGAGGCGGGTAAAAAAGCATTTGGCTGTTTCAGCGGTTCCTGGTGCCATTTCATGAGGTGTTGCCGAACTTACCATCCAGGCACCAATGTCATCAGGGTGAACCCCGGAGTCGTCGAGTGCCTGTTGGATGGCTTCGACCAATAAATCAAGGGTGTTTTGTGCAACCTTATAACTTTCTTCGCGCGGAGGAAAGGGAACCACATGAAAGCGGCGCCGGAAACCCATCATGTGTTCAGCCATGTATTCAAAGGGTGTTAAATTTGGATTTTCCTGATGCAGCGATTGAAATTTTTCGGAATGTCGGATGCGTTCTTCGTCGAGGCCTTCAAAAAAACCGTCTTTAATTGCTTTTTCAATGTCGGCATTGGTTACCGGATAGGTTCCGGTTACAAAACCAAATCCGCTAAAAATATAATTCTGGTGCATGTGCTCAGCATTTTTTAAATAAAAAGTAAATATAGGCTTAATCCTTTTTTTTGAAGAAAATAATTGCAGAAGTTGTGGCAAAAAATTGCGAATTGAACTTTTATGTCGGATTTTTATTGATGGTTGTCGCAATAAATAAAAAAAGGTACCCGATTGGGGTACCTCTTGTCGCATGTATCAAGTGAATTAAATTATTTGAATCGACTTCCTTTAGTAACAGGGTCACCCTCGTATCCAAGTTCTTCCCAGTTCAGCAGCTTATTTCCATGACTTGAGTGGCAACTGGTGCACCGTAACGCGTTTTTAGCCGGAGGAACCATGTGGTTAATGGGCCAGTACATTTCAGTTTCAACAAAATCGTAGGAGCCGGAATAAGCAAGGCTTATTGAATTCATACCCAGAACTGAGGACTTGTTCCAGTCAAATGTTGACCAATAGCCGCCTTTTCCAAAAAGTTTGGGAACAATTAAATAGTTGTTTTTAGCATCGTAGATTTGTTTCCCGCGCATTACTTTAAACGGGGTAATCTTTGATTTAGGGTCTTTTATTGATCCGGCAAGTCTGTTTAATTCAACCGGTTGCGAAGGATCAATTTTGTCGCCAAAGCGGTAGTAATCTGCTTTACCATTGTGCCAGCGATACTCAGGAACCACATTTTTTTCCCAGGTAAAATCACCCTTCTTTTTGTCGTAAGCGGGCAATCCGAATTCATCTTTTTCTACGGGTTTATCCTGACCGGCTGTTGACCAATCCCACCAGGTTTTGGTGGCTTCTTCGCGGGCATAGGTCGGAATGTGACAGGTTTCACAAGCTACTGCACTTCCATGGGAGTTTAATAATTTACGCTGATGAGGCTCTTCGCTGTGGCAATCGACACAGGCAATATGGTTTTTGTTGGCCGCTATGGAACCATGACTTGCGCCTAATATTTGGTGATTTTTTCCCGCGTGGCAATCGGTACAGCCAAAGCCATTTGCGCCCATATGTACATCCAATTCAGCCGTTGGGTGAATCATGCTTGCATCCATATCGCCATGTTTAACACCGGTACCACCGCCTCCATTAAAGTGGCAGGCGCTGCAATGTTCATTTTTTGTTGGGCCAACACTTTGGGCAACTTTTACCAAATTTACCGATGGATCGGGCATTCCTGCACCGGTGGGTGTTTTTTTGTAAGTTCCGGTCTGGTCGTGACAAACTAAACAATCAATATTTCGGCCATCTTTAAAATCGAACGATTGGTCTTTCCAGCCATAACTAATGTGGCAACTTGTGCAGCGGGGCCAGTTTGATGGTACGGCAATGCAGAAATTATTTATCAGGTTTTGTTTTCCCAATTTGGTTTTTTTACCACTGGCATCCGTAAAACTTTCACCCATCCAGTTCCAGTGGCGGGTTTTCATAATATCCTGATCAACTCCTTCGTGGCAAGCCAGACAAGTTTCTGTAATTTCCTGTGGGCTTTCAAAGGGTCCTTCAATAAATTCAGCATGGTCTTGTTGTGCAAAGACAGGCAAGGTTAGGATTAATACAAAGAGCGATATAACTAAATATTTCATAACTGTGATTTTTTACAAATTTAGTTTTTTGGAACAGGCTTACCGCCATATTTGATTTTTTTTTAGGTTTTAGGGTGGTGTTAGCCGACATATTTATCGGATTGACAAATGCAGATCAAAGAATCAAAGTGTGTAATACAATTTGCTTGCTTTTTAAATAAATAGTTAAACCGAAATATTTGATGGAATTGTAAAAATTGGTTAATTTCGGTCATCCAATTATCTCCCAAAAAAGAATTGTTTTATTAAGCAGACTAAACCTAATTGACATGACTAAAAAAGATTATTTAAAAACGAAGCCGATATGTAAGGTTACATTTAGACTATCGGGAAATCTTACCGGAGAAGCCACTAAAGTTGCTTTAGTGGGCGATTTTAACAACTGGGATCCCAAAGCGACCCCGATGAAAAAATTGAAAGGGGGCGATTTTTCAGTTGCTCTTAATTTACCTATTGATAAGGAGTTTCAATTCAAGTATCTTATTGACGGAAATACCTGGGTGAACGACGACCAGGCAGATAAATACGTACCCAACAATATCGATGGCGACAATTCTGTTGTTGTAATATGAGCCAAAAGGACTTTTAGTGCTTGATTGAACCATAACGATTTTTTCCTTCCCAGAATAGTTTACAAAACAATATGCTCTCAATATTGTAGTAGGACCATGTTGTTTTTAATTTTCGAAAAGTGAGAAATTCGGTGTTTTATGCTATCCTGATTTTATTGTTTTGGGCTGGTTTTGTTAGTGCCATAAGTTTTATGGAAGCCTGGTTAAAGTTTCGTGCTCCTGGCGTAAGCCTTTCGGTTGGATTGAGCATTGGCAGTTTAATTTTTACTGCCTTAAACCGGGTTGAGTGGGTTTTGTTTTTGTTGTTTTTAGTTAGCACCTTAAGTTTGTTCACTAAAAAGCAGCCTGTGTTTTTGCTGGTTTCCGGATCTTTGCTGCTTATTTTGCTTCTTCAAACCTTTTACTGGCTGCCCGTTTTGGTCGAAAGAGCCAATCAGATTATGGCGGGAGTTGAAGTCGGGAAATCGGCAATTCACTTTTTTTATATTGCCGCCGAACTCATTAAAGTAAGTTTTTTGTTGCTTCTGGCTTTTTATTTAAGGAGGCAACTTTTTGAGCAGTCGGGTACCCGGTAAACCCCCAAAAAATTGGATTATTTAAAGAAATCGTTGAGGTTGGTTGTAAGAGCAAACTGGTTCGATGTGCCGGCAAAATGGTAGCGTACATTGGCATAGCTTATGTGCACTTTTGCAATTCGTAGTCCAAAACCCCACGAAAAACCAATCATTCCCGGTCTGTCGTCAAGCTTAAGTTCCTGTCGGCGCAAGTAGTTGTATCCGGCCCGTAAAAAGAAACTTTTGGTAGGCGTAAATTCTACACCAAAAATCATGTGATTTAGCAGATGCTCAAAAAATGCGGTATTCTGAACTTCTTCTGGCGTAGGTTCAATATTGGTAATGTCCGATTGATTGTAATATTGATACGATAAGTCGGGTTTGTTCAGATGATGCGCCACAATGGAAAAACGGAAGGGAGCGTGGGCCAGTTTTGTTGCAATTCCCACCTGAATATCGAAGGGAACCGGTCCTGTTTCGTCGTAATACTTTGTGATTTGGGCTCCCATATTTTTAAATAAAACCGCAGCAGTAAATAATCCGTTGTTAAGCGTGTATGATGCGCCCACATCCATTACCAGACCCAGTGAATTGTACTTATAAAAGTGCGAATAAACCGGCTTTAGAGTGGCACCAATAACTAGCGAACTGTCGAATTGTTTTGCATACGAGAGGTTTAAAGCCAGTTCCGAAACACCAAAAGTTCCGTACGTATAACCGTTTTCATCCGCTTCGGTAAATTCACCGCCATTCAGGTATTGGAGCCCTACAGAAAAAGTTCCCAGATTTTGGTAATGCTTTGCATACGATGCATAACCTAAATGAATATCGCTGATGTATTTGTTGTATTCGAGCGAAATTTTACCATCGGTTTGAGCACTTAGTAACGATGGATTATCGTTTGCCAGGCTAATGTCGCCATCATTAATTGCTATGGCAGAACCTCCCAAAGCCGCAGCACGAGGTGAAAGCGGGACCGAAAGAAAGTTGTAAACGTAATCACCTCCCAATTGACCCAGGGTAAATAAGGGAAGCAATACTATCAGAAAAATAAGCTGTTTTTTCAATTCTTTTGTTTTTTGTAAAGATAAAGAACAAACGGAATTGACAAGAAATTAGTATTTGAATTTGGTAAAAAGGCCGGTAGAACTGTATTTTTTAATCCCACCAGCCTTTTTAACTTTGGCTAAAGGTAATCCATTATTTTGCCTGATATCTGGTGTAAGGATATTTCAGCCAGTTTGGTCATAAATTTTACAGAAATCAGGCGTTCTTCAGCATCGAGCATACTTTTTTGTACTTCGCGCAATTCGAGACCGGCCAAACTTCCCAGTTTATATTGTTCCAGCGCAATTTCAAGGTTCTCTCGGGCAACCTCCAGGTTTTGTTCTTCGAGACGCAAAAGGCGCAGGTTGTTTTCGTAGGCATAATACAGGGTAAGTAAATCGGCTTTTACTGCTTGTTCAATTTCGTTGAACTGAATTTGTTTGTTTTCGAGTTCAATGCGGGCGTTACTTCTTTCCCTTTTGCGGTTGAATCCGTCAAATATATCAATTCCAAAAGTTACGCCATAGTTTAAGCCTGCTGTTTGCTGGCTGCTTAAATCGCCAGCACCATAACTATTAAAATTGTAACCATAACTGGTGTTCAGGTTGAGGTAAGGATAGGCCCGCGATGCAATTATTTTATAATCGTAAGCTGATATTTGCTGGTTTTTTGTTGCTATCTGAAGTTCGGTGTTGTTTTCGAGGGTTTGCGATAAAAGCTGTTCGAACAATAAATTTTCGTTGATAGGAATCACGGTGTCTTTAATAATTATAACACGGCCTAAATCTTCAGACACCATTAACTCATTGAGTTTTATCTGCGAGGTATGAAGTACTTCTTTTTGGCGGGCATAACGCGAACTGTCGGCATTTAAGTAAACCATCGATTGCAATAATTGCATTTTAGAAGCACCTCCTAATAGATAGCGTTGCTCGTCGATTCGAACACGTTCGCGCGAAAGCGAAACAGCATAAGCCATATTTTTGTAGAGAATTAATTGCTGCACATAGTAATGGTATTCCGAAACTATTTGTGCAACCAGATTTTCAACGGCCATTTGGGTTTTAAGTCCGCCCAGTTCGCTTTGCTGCCCCAATTTTTTATAGGTGTTTTTAACCTGGAATCCTCTAAAAATGGTCATTCCAAGATCGATTGATGCGGAACCCGAAGTATTGTGAATTCCCGATGCCGAAGCATCAGTACCATCGCTAAAATTCTGTTCCACATTATTTAGGGAGCCTCCCAAACGATTGGTGTTTGTAATTTTTGGAAGCATTCCGGCATTACCCAAAGTATAATTATTAGCCTCAATCGATTCCCGGTTCCGTTCCACCTGAAGCGAAAAGTTTTGTTCTAAACCCGTTTTTATGCAGCGGTTTAAATCGAATAAATCCTGGGCTTTTGCGTTGTTAAGCACAAATACCAAGAGGAACAAAAGCAACCTGGTTTTTAAATTTTTATGCCATTTCAATGGGTTCGGCAGTATTTGATTCATTCTTACTGTTTTTTGATTCACTGGAAATAAATAAATAAATAGCAGGTACCACATAAAGCGTTAACAGGGTTGAAATGGTTAAACCACCAACCACTGCAACCCCCATGGCAACCCTGCTTTGAGCTCCTTCACCCCAGCCCAGAGCCAGCGGAAGGATTCCTAAAATGGTTGATAAACTGGTCATCAGAATGGGGCGGAATCGCGCTGCAGATGCGTATCGAATGGCTTCTGATTTGCTCATGCCGGCCAATTTACGCTGATTGGCAAATTCAACAATTAGAATACCATTTTTTGAAACCAGCCCAATAAGCATGATGATTCCAATTTGGCTGAAAATATTCATGGTTATGTTAAAATACCACATAAAAAGTAAGGCTCCGGTTAAGGCCAAAGGAACCGACATCATTACAATGAGCGGATCTTTAAAGCTTTCGAACTGTGCCGAAAGAACCAGGAAAATAAGTACAATAGCCAATAAAAAGGCGAACATTAAACTGGAAGAACTCTCCATAAAATCTTTTGAGTCGCCTGAAAGGGCTGTTCGAAACGAATCGTCGAGAACTTTTTTAGCTATGCGGTCCATTTCCTCAATGCCCTGACCAATGGTTTTTCCTTCGGCCAGTCCTGAAGAAATGGTAGCTGCCACAAAACGATTGTAGCGATATAGTTGGGGAGGAGCTGTTGATTCCTGCAGCGTGACAAAGTTATCGAGTTGCACCATGTGTCCTTTATCGTTTTTCACATACAATGATTTCAGGTCGAGTGGTTTGTTGCGATCGGTTCGGGCAAATTCTCCCAGTATTTGATATTGTTTACCATTCATAATAAAATAGCCGAAACGTTGCCCACTCAAGGCTAATTGAAGGGTTTGTCCGATATTCTGGGTTGATACCCCCAGCAGGTTGGCTTTATCGCGATTGATCTCAATCTGCAATTCGGGTTTGGTAAACTTCAGGTTCACATCGGCCATCTCAAAAACAGGACTGTTATAAACCTCGTTCATGAATGCGGGCAATATCTCACGTAGCTTATCGATGCTGGGAGCCTGAAGTACATATTGAATGGGTAATCCGGCCCGTCTTCCACCAAAAGTAGACTGTTGAATGACATTGGCCCGTGAACGGGTCATTTTTCTTAGTTCACCGCTTACTTCTGCAGCAATTTCCTGTTGGGTTCTTTTCCTTTCATTGGGTTCTACCAGCGAGATACGTGTAAAACCACCACCAGTCCATGCCCGGCCTATAATATTTTCATATTCGGGAACCTTATCTTTTACCATTTCAAAGATTTCCTCAATATAGCTCAGATTGAATTCATATGTGGATCCTTCCTGTGAATTAACGCGTAGTACCAGTTGCGAGCGGTCTTCAGTAGGAGCCATCTCAGCCGGAATGGTTTTCCATAATACGAATATCAATACAAATGCAATGGGAAGAATTATTAGTGAAAGGTATTTACGGTTAAGAAAAGCATCCAGCGAATTTTGGTAAAACGTATTCAGTTTAACAAAGTATTTTTCCGTAAAATGGTAGGCTTTGCTTCGTTTGTGTCTTGTTTTCAGCAGTTTGGTCGACAACATGGGTGTTAACGTAAGTGCTACAAACGACGATATAGCCACAGAACCGGCAATTACCAGACTAAATTCCCGAAACAGACGGCCGGTCATTCCCTCTAAAAAAACAATGGGAATAAAAACGGCAACCAGGGTAATGGTTGTAGAAATTATAGCAAAAAATATTTCGTTGGCACCTTTTATTCCGGCTTCGAAAGGAGTCATGCCTTGTTCAATTTTCACATATATATTTTCCATCATAACAATGGCATCGTCAACAACCAGACCAATGGAAAGCACAATGGCAAGCAGCGTGAGTACATTAATGGTAAAACCGGAAATATACATAACAAAAAAGGAACCTACCAATGAAACGGGTATTACCAGGATGGGAATAATGGTGGTTCGCCAGTCACGCAGGAAAAGAAAAATGATGACCACCACTAAAAAGAAGGCAAGGTAAATGGTCTGTTGTACTTCTTTTATCGACGAGCGGATGTATTTTGTATTGTCGAAACCAATTTCATACGCCACATCGTCGGGCAGGTTTTTCTTTATGAATTCCAGACGTTTATAAACTTCATCAACAATTTCAATATGGTTTGCTCCGGGTTGTGGAACAATTACTGTGGCTACCATAGGTATGCCATTCATTTTTAGAATTCCCCGCAAATCTTCAGGACCCAGTTCGGCACGACCAATGTCACTGACCCGAACAATCTGATCGCCGGTTTGACGAAGAATTAAATTGTTAAATTCCTGGGGGGTGGTCATTAAACCTAAAGCACGTATGGTAAGTTCGGTATTTGTTCCTTCGATACTTCCGGCCGGAAGTTCAATGTTTTCACGCATAAGTGCATTTCGTACATCGAGTGGTGTGAGTTGGTATCCGGCCATTTTAGCGGGGTCGAGCCAGATACGCATGGCATAGCGTTTTTCGCCCCAAATTTGTACGGCACTTACTCCCGAAATGGTTTGTAACTGTTCCTTAAAAGTAAGTTCGGCAATTTCCGATATCTCCAATAACGAGCGTTGAGGGCTTTTTACGGCAATCATCATGATGGGACTGGCATCGGCATCCGCTTTTGAAACTGTTGGCGGGTCGCAATCACGCGGTAAAAACCGTTGAGCCTGCGACACTTTATCGCGCACATCATTGGCTGCTGATTCCATGTCAACACTAAGTTCAAACTCTACTGTAATATTACTACGCCCTTGCCAACTGCTGCTGGTCAACGTTCGAATACCCTGAATACCGTTTATTGATTGCTCCAGAGGTTCGGTAATTTGTGTTTCAATAACGTCAGAGTTTGCTCCCGGATACGAAGTGCTCACTGAAATAATGGGTGGATCGACACTTGGAAATTCCCTAACACCCAGGTAGGTCATTCCAATAGCTCCAAAAAGTAATATAACCAACGAAAAAACGGTGGCTAATACAGGTCGTTGTATACTGGTTGATGATAAACTCATAATTTATTTCTGTGTGTTGTATTGGGGATTAACCAAGGTGT
>JBFWMB010000028.1:0-39968 GCA_050251815.1 Salinivirgaceae bacterium
ATATCTTCAATCCTATTTGGATGAATTTTGCTACAAATTAAACCGTAGATACTTTGGTGATAAGGTTTTTGACAGACTTGCCATTGCTATGTCTGATAATTACTGGTATAATAATGACTAATCATTTAATTTTTTTTAAGGTTAAGCGCCCAGCTTGATTAATAACCCATGTCCGCACAATGATCATTTGTGCGGATTTTTTATTTTTACCCCATAACTAACATCTTATCCAATGATACGAATTTGCTTTGGAGTATTAATAGCTTTCATAACAGTTTCTTCTGCTTTGGGGCAGGATACCGCCTACGCGCGACAACTTATAAATAAGCTGGCGGGTCCCGAAATGCACGGCAGAGGCTATGTAAATATGGGAGATAAAAGCGCCTCCCAATTTATTGTTCGGGAATTTAAGCAACTGGGAATTGAACCCTTGGTAAAAGGCTATTATCAAAACTTTAGTTTTCCCATGAACACCTTTCCGGGAAAAATGTATTTGGCTCTCAACAACAAAGAATTAAAGCCTGTAGCTGATTACGTAATTTCACCCAACAGTAAAAGTACAAAAGGTAATTTTCCGCTGGTTTATTTGCCCGAAGCTGCTGATACCGTTCCAGCAATGCTTGACAGTCTAAAACAAACTGATTACTCCGGTAAATTTCTTGTAGCTCCATTTAAAAAAATAAATTTCAGGAACGAGGTTCCCTTTAAAGCTGCCGGAATTCTTGTACCGAAAAAAAATGTCTATTGGTGGGCATCGAATGCACACATGCTGGCCGATATTCCTGTTTTTCATATCATTGATACGCTTTTAAAGGATAACCCTTCAGAACTGAGCCTTAATTTTGAGAACAAATTCATTAAAAAGTACCCAACTCAAAATGTATTGGCCTACATAAAAGGGTCCCAGGTGCCCGATAGTTTTGTGGTTTTTACTGCGCACTACGACCATTTAGGCATGATGGGTGCCAATAATATTTTTTGGGGAGCTAACGACAACGCAAGTGGAACAGCCATGGTGTTATCATTGGCCAAATATTTCAGTAAAGACGAAAACCGTCCCAAATACAGCATTGGATTTATGCTTTTTGCCGCCGAGGAATCCGGATTACTCGGAAGTAAAGCGTATGTTGAAAATCCGGTATTTCCTTTAAATCAGATAAAATCACTTATTAATCTCGACATGGTAGGTTCAGGAAGCGAAGGCATTGCCTTAATAAATGGAGAAGCTAATCCGGAGTTATGCGCTAAAATTGAAAAACTGAATGAAGCGTATAAGTATTTTACGGATATCCGCATTGGAAAAGAATCGTGCAACAGCGACCATTGCCACTTTCATAAAGCTGGTGTTCCCGCACTGTTCATTTTTACCCGGGGACCCGAATGCCGCGAATATCATAACCTGAACGACACTCCGGCAAATACTCCCCTGAGCAGGTTTTTTGAATTACATCAGTTATTAAGCCGCTACGCCGGGCTTTAAAAGCACTGTTTCCAGGGTAAATACGAAAAAGTAAAGCTATAATAAGCACTTTACAACAAATAATAATTCAACAGGGGCATTTAATAGTTTGCCCCTGTATTCGGTAAATGCATCCCTACCTTTATTGCAGTAAAATGGCAATTGTTGAATTAAAACTGCAATATTATGAAAACACGCTTACTCAAAATCACAACAGCTTTTTGGTTGATTACCTGCACCATAATGATGGTTCATGGACAAAATAATACCAAAGCAACCAAAGCTGATACCTGGGTTACCTATTTGACTACCAATACGGGTACCAATAGTTTAATCGATAATAGAATCAATGCAATCTTAAAAAGCAGCGATAATAAATATTATTATGGAACTGATGAAGGACTTAGCATAAAAGATGGCGACCTATGGACAACCCTCACCAGGGACGACGGATTGGGAAGAAATACCATAAGTGCTTTGCTCGAAGCTGCTGATGGCACAATCTGGATAGGAACTGAATATGGTGGCATATCAAAATTATCGGGCGGTGTTATTACCACCTATACTACCTCACAGGGTTTAGCAAATAACTCTGTGAAAAGTATTATTGAGGCTGCCGATAATACCATTTGGGTAGGAACCATCAGCGGAGTCAGTTTTTTTGATGGAACTTCCTGGTTTAGCTCTTTAAGCGGATTACCCTCAAGTTCAGGATACGACTTAGCTTTTGATTCTGGCGATAACCTCTGGATATCAGGAGCCAATGGCCTGTCAAAATACGATGGAACAACAATTACTACTTTTACAACTACCGAAGGGTTACCCAACAACTATACTACCTCGTTAGCTATTGATGCATCGGATAATATATGGATTGGTACCGGTTGGTCTGGTCTTGTTAAATACGACGGAAGCACTTTTACCACCTATACCGAATCAGATAACCTGGTAGACGACGGAATAAAAGATTTGGCCTTTGACGCTGCAGGAAATCTTTGGATTGCAACTTTTAACGGAGTGGGTAAATACAATGGTACCACTTTTACCAACTATTCAAGTACCGACGGACTTGCCAACAATTCAACAAATACCCTCCTAATAGAGTCAGCTACTTCTATTGTTTTCGGTACAGAATATGGAATTTCTACTTTTAATGGCGGCGTTTGGAGCACGATTAATACCGCCGACGGTCTTGTAAGCAATTATCTGTTAGCGGTTCATGGAAACCAAAATGGCATGATAGCTTTTGGAACTTATCAATTTGGAACCTCGGTTTTTAACGGAACAACCTGGGAATCTGCCGGAACCCAAAACAATAAGCTCCCGGGAAACTGGATTAATAGTGTATATGTGGCATCAAATAATGATGTGTGGATTGGAACCAGTTCGTCGGGCATTGTTAAATACGACGGAACAAACTACACCAATATAACGACTACTGATGGTTTTCCCGATAATGATATCAATTATATTACAGGAGATGATGCAGGAAATATCTGGATTGCCACTTCGGGTGGAGGAGTAGCCAAATACGATGGAAGCACCTTTACGGTTTATAAACAAACCGACGGGCTGGCCAGCAATACCCCTACATATATTGCCATTAATGGAAATGAAGTATGGATAGCCGGTGGTGGGGTTACCAAAATGGTTGGTGAAACCTTTATGATTTATACAACCACCGATGGCTTGCCAACAGACTATATTGAATCCATTGCCTTTGCTAACGACCTGGTTTATTTTGGTTCATCAAGCGGTTTAACTTCGTTCGACGGAACCAATTTTGTTACCAAAACCTATACCGACGGCTTACCATCAACATCTGTTGAAGCACTTGGTGTAGATGCCAATGGCTATTTATGGATAGGAACCAGTTCAGGCGCATCTCGTTTAAACGGAAACGCATTCGAAAACTATACTATTGATAATAGTTCTCTGGTTGGTAATTCTATAAAAAGTATTTATGGTGATAAAAATGCCAATGTTTGGTTTGCCACAACAACGGGATGCTCAGTGCTTGAACAGGATTTAGTAGTAACAGCCACATTACCCACAGTAACAACCACTGCCATTTCGGCTATTGCTCAAACCACGGCAACCAGTGGTGGTAATGTAATTAGCGATGGTGGAGCAGAAGTAACTGCTCGTGGTATATGCTGGAACACTACTGCCAATCCTACAATTGCTAACAGTATAACTTCCGATGGAACCGGAACAGGTGAATACACAAGCAGCCTTAGCGGTTTAACAGCCAATACCACCTATTATGTGCGTGCTTATGCTACAAATAGTGAGGGAACGGCTTATGGAAATGAAATTAACTTTACCACACTGCAAGAAGTCAGCACTCAGGAATACGCATCACTTCCGGTTAACGAAAGCTTTGACGGTACCTGGATAGATAAAGACGACACGCGTGATGTACCTTCAATTTACTGGAAAAACACCCCGGCCACAGGAAACAATTCCTGGCGTCGATTCGATGACGGAACAGCCTCAGGTGCCTGGAATTTTGACTCCGGAGCCTACAGCCCGACAGGAGCCAATTCCACGAATTACTCAGCACGTTTCCATACGTATAATGCAAATGCCGGAACAAAAGGTATACTTGAACTATTTATTGATTTCTCAACCCAAGTGGGTGAAAAAGAACTCTCCTTTTACTATATTAATCCGTCAGGAACCGACTGGCTGAGGGTAAGTGTATCAGCCGACGGAGGTGCAACTTATGAAACCCAACTTATTGATCTGGCTGTTTCTGAAACCTGGACAAAACAATCCATAAATTTAGGAAATTTAACCAGCCCACAGGGCGCAATAAAATTTGAAGCTACCTCTGATTGGGCCGCAGATGATATTGGTTTGGATGAAATTAGCATCTCCAATGGAGCCACTCCTCCGGTTGCAGCTTTTTCAGCAGATATTACCACAGGATCCGCTCCTCTAATCGTACAGTTTACCGATGCATCAAGCGGAAATCCGACCAGTTGGAGTTGGGATTTCAACAACGATGGAACCGAAGATGCAACAACACAAAACCCATCATTCACCTATACCAGTGTAGGAACCTATTCCGTAAAACTTACGGTTACCAATGCTGATGGTTCCGATGTTGAGCTTAAAACCGATTACATTGTAGTGAATGAATCTGCTGGTTGTTTAAATCCGGACAATTACACCATGAACTTTGAGACCGATGAAGACTTATCGGTATGGAGTTATCTCGATGGTAACGCCGACGGTGATTTTTGGGGCATTAGCAGCGACAAAGGTATTGATGGAACGGCCTGTGCCATTTATAGTTATAACGATGTTAATGCTGCCAACGACTGGTTATTCACCCCCTGTTTCGATATGGAAGCCGAAAAAAAATACCGCATTAGCTTTTCATATGCTGTTGCAGGTAGTACTTTTCCAGAAAAACTTGCCCTAGGATTTGGTTCTACAGCCGACGAATCAATGGATCTTGTTTTGGATTTAGGCCAGATAACCAATACCGATTATACAAGCGCTTCGTATGATGTGACCATTGAAAGTTCAGGAAGTTATCATTTTGGATGGAAATGTTATAGCGATGCCAATATGTGGAATGTTTATCTCGATGGCATATCAATAAGTGTTGTAACCAAATCTGATTTTGCCGGTGGCTCAGGAACCGAAGCCGATCCCTGGCAGATTGCCACTGTAGAGCATTTGGTTAATGTTAAAAAATATTTGGGGAATACGCACAACGATAAGTATTTTATTCAGATTGCCGATATCGATTTAAATGTAAGCCCATGGAATGCCGGCGAAGGTTGGGAACCGATAGGTTCAGGATATGGAAACTATTTCCACGGCCATTATAACGGAGACGGATTCACCATTAGCGAATTGTATGCAAATCGCCCGGGCGTTGACAATCAGGGCTTATTCGGAATGATTGAAAATGCCGAAATTAAAAATATGGTTATAACCGGAGCTCAAATTGCCGGAAACAGCTATATCGGTGCTTTGGTTGGATGGAGTTCTGGTGCAAACATAACAAACTGCCAGATAAATGCGGTGGTTACTGCAAGCGGCGACTATATGGCCAATGTAGGTGGTCTGGCAGGTTATAATTTCCAAACTACAATAACAAACTGTTCAGCAGAAGCAACAGTAAGTGGAGCCTATTATGTGGGAGCCCTGGTTGGTAATAACAACGAATCTACCTATACCCATTGCTTTTCGGCAGGTACGGTTAACTGCACCACAGAAGAAGGTGGCGGACTGATAGGCCGGAACTATACCAATTCAGTAATTGACCAGTGTTACAGCACGGCTGATGTTAGTGGAAAACAAAAACTTGGGGGATTTATTGGGGGGAATGCTTCATCTGATATTTCGAACAGCTATGCTACGGGTATGGTAACGAGTTCTAATGGCGTTTCATCATTTGGTGGTTTTGTAGGATACAACGATAACACCAGCGTTATTGAAAACTGCTACAGCATTGGTGAAGTAAACTCAAGCACTTACGCTTCAGGAGGTTTTGCCGGTACCAATTTCGCCACCATTACCAATTGTTTCTGGAATACCCAAACCAGTGGTAAAACCGAATCAAATGGCGGAACTGGACTTACAACGGCTGAAATGTTAACCAATACATTGTTTGCCAGTTGGAACTTTACCACCATTTGGGATCAGCTAAGCAATGAAACCTATCCTTTCTTGCGATTCCAAAATGGAGCTAAGCCTCATAATTACCCGGAAGCTGATGGTTTATCTGCCAACTTTACGGCAGATGTAACCGAAGGAATCGCACCGCTTACTGTTGTGTTCACCGACCTGTCGACTGGTAAGCCAACAGCCTGGGCCTGGGATTTCGATAACGACGGAACCTATGATTCATACCAACAAAACCCAACTTACACTTATACATCTCCTGGTACGTTTTCAGTCAAACTTAAGGTAGCAACCAGCACTGAGGAAAACGGCATTACTTTCACCGACTACATCTCTGTTAATCCGGTAGGAATAAATGATGTTGTCAATAATGCAGTTTTCACGGTTTATCCTAATCCAAACAATGGAATGGCATACCTGAAACTCGCAGATTACACGGGTGTCCTGAACATTGAGGTAATAGACCTTGCTGGAAAAACAGTATTCTTACAATCGGAAAATTATTTTGCCGAAGCCGTAATCCCGATTGATTTAAAAGCCGCCAATACAGGTATTTATTTTATCAAAGTAAGCACTGATCGTGGAGTTTCCATGAAAAAGCTTATTCTTGAGTAAGCGAGGGGTTTTAATTGGATGCCTGCAGTTTTTTATAATTGCAGGCATTTTTTATTTTTGGGTTTTATCCCGTAGTTAGATCGATAAAACAAAAATGATTATCTTGTATCGCTTAAAAATCCAGATGAAACACTTACTTTTTTGTTCGTCAGGAAAAATGAAAAAAAATGAGGTTTCATTTCTTCATTAATAGGATGAAAGCGGCTGAAAACTAATGTCTAATTAATACTTATTTTCGTGAAATCATTACTTAAAACGGTCTTAACTACCTTCGTGTTTCTCACAATCTGTTGTGGAACCCTTAAGGCTCAGGCTGAAGATAATTCCAGAGGTTACCTGGTTGCTTTAGGCGATATGGCTCCCGATTTTGAAACCACACTAAACAATGGTGAAAAATTCAAATTATCAGACCACCGGGGAAAAATAGTTATGCTTCAATTCACAGCCAGTTGGTGCGGCGTTTGCCGAAAAGAAATGCCTTTTATTGAATCAGAAATATGGCAGGAATTAAAAAGCAAAAATTTTGTTTTAATTGGCGTCGATCGCGATGAACCCCTTGAAAAAGTGAATGAGTTTGCTAAACAAACCAATATTACCTATCCTCTTGGACTTGACCCAGGTGGAACTATATTTGAAAAATATGCCCTGAAGAATGCAGGCATTACCCGCAATGTAATTATCGACGAGCAAGGCAAAATAATTTACCTCACCCGCTTATTTAATCGCGAGGAATTCGACGGAATGAAAAAAGTACTGTTTGAATCAGTAAAGTAATGAAATGCTGACCCATAAGGTAAAAAATGGAAGAAGCTTATTTACAATTGCTCGAAAAAGTAATCCATAACGATAACGATGTGGTTACATTTTTGCATAATACCCATTCCGCATCAGTTGTGAAAAAAATAATGGCCCATGGATTTGAGTTCCAAAGTCACCTCGATTATACTACCGATGTGGTTTCGGCCAAAGATCCGGTTACCATTAAGTATTTTACCATTGTGAGGCAAGCATACGGAAATTTTACCGTAATTATCCAAATTAGTAAAGCCATTATTGAAGATTATGCCGCAAAAATTCGCAAGAAAAACCATCACTTTTCGGAGGTCTTGTCAATAAAACCGCCTTTTATGGGACCCGAAGATGAATTGGTTTATTGCCTGGCTCCTCATTTTGTCAAAGGCTATATCGACGCTTGTCATCATCAGTTCTACAAAAACCCCAAGTTCAACCCGTCGCTAAAATTGCCGGTTTTTGAGTCGAACTTAAAACAAATTCTAAAAGAAAAAGAAGAAAATAACAACTGAACTTAGGTTTGGAGAAAAACCCAATCTTAAACAATTTTTATTAGCTTGCATTGGCTTCATAGAACCAGTAAAACATTAAAGAGCGAGGTTTTTATTTCAAACTCCGGAATAGTGCTAATACTTACATCAACTTATCTTTTGAATGGAATGAAAAAAATTATCAGCATCTTACTAATTCTTGCGGGCTTCAATTCACTTTGTACTGCACAGGATTCAAAAGCATCATTAAACCAAATTATTAAACCGGGAAAGTCGAGTCACATAAAAACACTGATAAAAGTATCGGGCGGTAAACTAAAGGTAACAGGGCAATCAAAGGAATTGGCTGAAGTTAACCTGAGTTATTTTAAAAGTGACTGGAATCCGACTGTTTCGTTCACCGAAAACGAAAAAGAAGGAAAACTTACCATTACCGCTTTATCAAACCACAAAGAACAACACATTGACGAAGCAAACGTATGCCAGATTGCTTTAAACAATAAGCTTACCTATTCGTTGGGCGTTGCCATGGGAGTGGGTGAGTCAGAATTCAACTTGCAGGATTTATCTATTGACAAAGCGCTCTTCAGACTGGGTGTAGGAGCTTTTACCATAAATTTGGCCAATACCTCAATTCCTACCCTAAAAATTGATGCCGGAATTGGAGAAGCTACCGTAAACCTTTCGGGAAAGTGGAAAAACGATCTAAAGGCAAAAATTAACGCCGGTATTGGACAAATAATCATTATTGTTCCCAAAGATATGGGGGTAAAACTTATTGTCAGTGGTTTTTGGGGAAGTGTGGAAACACCGGGTTACCAGAAAAAAAACAGGGTTTATTCCAACCCCAATCTGGGTAAAACAAAACACTGCTTAGAACTGGATATCAACGGTTCCATTGGAACAGTAATAATAAAAGAACAATAAATTCCAGCAGGCATAATGTCATACCTCCATAAACAAGAAAAAATACCGGTTTACCAGGCCCTTATTGGTTTAATTCTGATTCTTACTTCATTTATACTTTGGAATTTTTACCGTCAAAATATGGATTACCCTGCGTCTGCTCTATCGAACTTATTTCCAAAATATCTTTTCCGGCAGTTTGTTTCGTTTAAAGCCTTTACTTTAGCCTCTTTTGTATTCGGCTTGCATGCCTTTTTTTGTGCAACAAACAATATTTTTTCCAAATATAAATTTATGCGGAGCATACTTCCCCTATTTGTGCTTACACTTTCCGGATTATTTCAGCCAGTATTCTGGGGAGTACTGCCATTATTATTAGTGGGGGTACTTTTATCGTACATCCGGCTCTTGCACAGTGTTCAATTATTTACCCTTGCAGCAACTTCGCTGCTTTTAGCACTCTTTACAGCGGGATTTTGGGGAATTCCGGAACTTCAAAAAGGCGCATTTTATGCTTTGGCCAGCATGCAAAAACCAATTCTACTTTTTATTACTGACGTCCGCCTGTTTTTTAATCCCGATCATTTATTTAACTGGTTCTATGGTATTTCGCTGTTGTTTCTGGGTTACAGTGTTGGTAAAGCAAAAGTTTTACTTCATTATCCGTTCTTTTATACTGAGCTCAAACGGATGTTTAAACTTAGCATCGCTTTAATCGTGTTGTGGGTATTACTCACCTTTTTTGGTGCTTACCAGTTAATTATGCACTGGAGATTTGGCCAAATATTTTATCTGATTGATGCCTTGGCTGTGACTATCCTTTTGGCTTTTGTTTATATTTTTGTACTTATTTATCTCGAAAATTTCAATTGGGGAAAAATAATCCTGAGTGGTTTTGTGTTGTTGGGAAAATACTGGTACGTTTCACTTTTGTATCTGTCCATTACCTATAAATTACTCAGTCATACAAACATGTTCATCACCCAGCTCAGCAACTGGCTGCTGCTTTGTTTACAGCCTTTTCTTATGCTTCTGCTTAGTCATCTTACGCAAAGGGTAATTTATAATTTAAAAAAAGAATCATTCTAAATTGAAGGTTTTGCCTTGGGTTTTACTCCTTATATTAGTTAATAGCCCCGGCTTTTTATATTTTTATGGGATAAATTTAAATCGATGAAATTATGAACATAAGAGGAACACAAACTGAAAAAAACCTTCTCAAATCGTTTGCGGGCGAATCACAGGCTAAAAACCGCTATGAATTTTTTGCAAAGGTGGCAAAAAAAGAGGGCTATGAACAAATTGCCGATTTGTTTTTAACTACAGCCAAACAAGAACAGGCTCATGCCAAACGTTTTTTTGAGTTTCTCGATGGGGGTGACGTAGAAATCACAGCTACGTATCCAGCCGGAAAAATTGGTAACACCATGGAAAACCTGGCCGCAGCTGCCATGGGCGAAAACGAGGAGTGGACCGAATTATATCCTAAATTTGCCGAAATAGCTACCGAAGAAGGTTTTAAAGAAATTGCCACTGCATTTAAACTCATTGCCAAAGTAGAAGCAGAACACGAAAAACGCTACCGCAAATTGCTTGAGAATATTGAAAAAGACGAGGTATTTAAACGTGAAGAAAAAGAACGTTGGGTTTGCCGAAACTGTGGCTATGTTCACGAAGGCAAGAGCGCCCCGCAAAATTGTCCGGCATGCCAACATCCGCAATCACATTTTGAGATTGAAGGAGCCAACTATTAATACGTGTTGTTATAATCCATAATAATTAAAAGCGGCCTTTAAAAAATCAAAGGCCGCTTTTTTTAAATAAAGGGAAAACCCTCTGGTGTGCTTAAATTACTTGATGTTTTTAACAAATTGAATAGGTTCTCCAGGTTCAGCAGCTCTACCGGTAAAATCTTCAGGGTTAAAAACAAAGGTTCCTTCCCAGGTGAAATCCTCAGCATAATAATCGTGACTTTTAAACAACACCGCCAGCGTATCCATTCCATCCTGATAAAGGCTCGACATATCGAACGATACAATTCCTGTGTATTGAATGTTGTTGTAATCGCCGTTATCGTTATGTCTTAATTCCAAAATCTGACGGCCCTCTTCGTCAAACTGCGCTCCAATAGGTTTTACCAGATTAATGGAGTGAACTTTATTTGATCCCAAATAAGAAAATATCACATTCAGGTGATTTTCTGAGAACCAAACATTGCCATCCCAAACCGTAACCGGATCATTACCGATGCTGTCGGCAATTTCTTCAGTAAGCTGGATGATTGACTTGGTAAGAATCGCTTCAATTTTACTTATTTTAACATTTATTCTATTCCCCTCTTCGCTAACAATACTATAAATGGGAATTACCCGGCTTCCATCGACAATACCTTCTTGAATATAATCAACACTAACAGGTATCAGGGTATCTCCATTATCCATTTTCATGATAAATCCCTCATCCGATAAATCAGAATCCAGATAGGTTCCATAACTGTACCAGTAGTTTTCTGTATCGTCCGATGAGGAACAAGCCACCATAAAAACAAGCGATGCCAACACAAACATTCCTAATTTTATCTTCAGTTTCATAATTCTTTAGTTTTTACAGGTTTATAATTCAAAAAAATTCAGTTAAAAGAAATAGTAAAAAATGAAGCCCCGATGAATTCAATTAATCGCACCGGAAGTAGCTTCAAATAAAAAAAAATTGTTCCTTTGGTTACACATAATAAATTATCTATGAAAAAACACCTTATTATTCTCGCAGCTATTGCCTGGTCAGCCTCAACCATAGCACAGACAACAATTTCGGCCGATTCGCTAAGCAAACACGTTTACTTTTTAGCCAGCGACACGCTTGAAGGACGCAGTCCGGGCACAAAAGGTTGCCTGATGGCGGCAAATTATATTGTCAAAGAATTTATAAATCTGGGCATCAAACCCTTAGAAGATGATTTTTTTCATCATTTTATGTATCGTACGGGAGCAAACAGCATTGAAGCCAAAAATATTTTGGGGGTTATTGAGGGAAGCGATCCGCTTTTAAAATACGAATACATAATACTGGGAGCCCATTATGACCATATGGGATATTATTTTGATAATCAAAACAAAAAACAAAAAGTTGTATTCAACGGTGCCGACGACAATGCTTCGGGAGTAGCAACAATCATTGAAATTGCCCGACAGTTAAAACAAAACAACTCATTAAAACGCAGTATCATTATTGCCGCCTGGGATGCTGAAGAGAGTGGCTTAAAAGGGTCAACCCAATTTGTAGCCGACAGCCTGATCAATCCTTCGCAAATAAAACTTGCCTATAGCATCGACATGGTGGGCATGTTAAGTAAAGCCAACGGAATAGATTTGCTTGGACTGGGAACCTTAAAGGAAGGTGAAACATCGGCCCGCCAAATGGCCGATTTCTATGGAATAAAATTAAATAAAATTAACGACAGGGTTCCGTCACGAACCGACACCCGCCCTTTTGGACAAATAGGAATTCCGGTTGTTCATGTAACTACCGGAACCCTTTCGCCCTATCATAAACCCGAAGATGATGCCCACTTGCTCGATTACGATGGAATGGCAGTTATTGCTTCTTTTCTCACCGATTTTGTAACAAAACAGGCAAACCAATCAGAACCTTTACTGGCTAATTTGGAGCCTTCGGCAGTGCAAACCAATAAAGAAAAGAAATTCAGAGCAGGACTTCGTTTAAATATGGGTTCAAACTACGATGATTACACCAACGCGTTTTACCAGAGCAAAGTTTCATTTGCCTTTGCTGCCGGCTTTTATAGTCAACTGCGTTTAAATAAACGCTTTACCTTACAACCCGAAATTACCTATGAAAATAAAAATGCTCCAAGCTCGCTTGGAAACTACAACAGTCAGGCAATTACCGGCGATTTGAATTGTTTAATAACCACCAATTCTGTTCCAAATCAGGATGTACGAGGCTATCTGTTGCTGGGTGGATATTACTCAAAAATCTTTGCAGGTAAAATTGAATCGGACCTCTGGTCGTTTAACGACCTTTTTGCCAATGAATTATGGGGAATAAACTGGGGACTGGGTATGGATATCAAATTCATTCAAATAGGATTTACCCAAAAAATTGGTGCTTCAATCTTAAATAAAAACGAATTACTCCCCGACCGGACAAATATTACCTCATATTTTACCATTGGATACACCTTTTAACATTATTCTTAAACTCTATGGTTTTTTGAATTGTTAAACAAGAAAACCAAAACTGAAAAACACATCATGGCAAATCACATTGGCTTACTAACATCGGGGGGCGATACGCCGGGATTAAACGCAGCGCTGCGTGGAATTGGGAAAACGGCCATCCGAAAATACGATATGCAGGTTATTGGTTTTAAAGACGGATTTCGCGGGCTGATGGAAAACCGTATCATGCGTCTTGACCAAAAAATACTTTCCGGAATCTTAACGCTAGGCGGAACCATACTGGGAACCAGTCGCGACAAACCCCATAAAATGCCTATTGGTGGACAAATAATGGATATGACCGATGTAATTGCCGAGAACTATTACAAACAACACCTCGATTGTCTGGTTTGTCTGGGTGGCGGTGGAACTCAAAAAAACGCCTACGAACTGGTGAAAAAAGGACTGAATATCATCACCCTGCCCAAAACCATCGATAACGATGTAGTTTTAACCGATATGACTTTTGGATTCGACACGGCATTGGGCGTTGCCGTTGATGCCATCGACCGTTTGCACAGCACAGCACACAGTCATCACCGCATTATTGTGGTTGAAATTATGGGCAACCGTGCCGGATGGCTGGCTCTGGGAGCCGGTGTGGCCGGTGGAGCTGATGTAATACTTATTCCTGAGATTCCCTACCATATTGAAGTTGTGGCCGAATCAATCCTACGCCGTGCCCGAAATGGTTCTCCTTTCAGCATTGTAGCTGTAGCCGAAGGAGCTATGACCCGGGAATCGGCCGATAAAATTGAATTATTGGCAGCAAAACTCAACAACGAAGAAATCAAGGAAAAGAAACAAGAAATAAAAACCGAATTAAAAGCATTAAAAAAAGAGGCCACACGCAGAACCATGGATTTGGCTCAACAACTCGAAACTTTAACACGGCTTGAGGCACGGGTTACCATTTTGGGACACCTGCAGCGGGGTGGAACACCCTCAGCTGCTGATCGCTTACTGGCTACCCGACTGGGTACTGCTTGTGCCGATTACATAAAAAATGAACAGTTTGGAGTTATGGTTGCCGCCCGGGGCGATGGAACCGAGGCTGTTCCCCTGGATCAGGTGGCCGGAAAAACCAAACTGGTTCCTCTCAATCATCCCTGGATTGACAGCGCCCGTGATGTGGGCACCTGCCTGGGCGATATCTGCTAAACCGGTAAAAGTATTCAGATCAAAGGGTTCGTTTATAACAATTTTTTAAATGAACCCTTTTATTTTTGCACAAAAAACTGCCAAAATAAAACATATATTAATATTTTTTGGTGTTTTGCTTTTAATTAAAAACTATTATATCTATTTTAGTGCCGATTTATAACTATTAAACACATTCTGATATCATTTAATAGTAAAACTCATTCGTTAACTATAATAGTATTATATATGTGCGGAATTGTATGTGCATTTGAATTAAAACAGAAAGCCGAAGACCTTAGGCCCAGGATTTTAAAAATGGCAAAAAAGGTTCGTCATCGCGGACCCGACTGGAGTGGTATTCATTGCGAAGATAGAGCCATTTTAGCTCACGAGCGCCTGGCCATTGTGGACCCAACTTCAGGCAAACAACCTTTATTGAGTGAGGACGGTAAGGTTTTTTTAGCGGTAAATGGTGAAATATATAATCATCGAACTTTAAGAAAAACCTTTGAAGGAAGCTATAATTTTAAAACAGAATCTGACTGTGAAGTAATTCTTGCGCTGTATCGCGATAAAGGTACCAACTTTTTAGATGATTTGAATGGCATTTTTGGATTTGCCCTTTACGATTCAGCAAAAGATGAATACCTGATTGCCCGCGATCACATGGGAATCATTCCCTTATACATGGGCCGCGACGAAAACGGAACCTTCTTTGTTGCCTCAGAACTTAAAGCGCTCGAAGGAATTTGCACCACTATTGAGCTGTTTCCTCCCGGCCACTATTTATCGAGTGCCGATGGCAAACTGGTGAAATGGTACCAACGCGAATGGACTGAATTTGAGGCGGTAAAAAACAATACAACCTCGATAAAAGAGTTACACGATGCATTGGATGCAGCGGTTAAACGCCAGCTAATGTCCGATGTTCCGTATGGCGTTTTGCTTTCAGGCGGATTGGATTCGTCGGTTACTTCTGCATTGGCAAAAAAATATGCACAAAAACGTATCGAAACCGACGATCAGGCTACCGCCTGGTGGCCCCAGCTACACTCATTTGCCGTGGGACTAAAAGGCTCGCCCGATTTAGCCGCAGCTAAAAAAGTGGCCGAATATATTGGAACCGTCCATCACGAAATTGTATTTACCATCCAGGAAGGTCTTGATGCTTTACGCGATGTGATTTACCAATTGGAAACCTACGATATTACAACCGTGCGAGCATCTACTCCCATGTATTTAATGGCCCGTGCCATAAAAGCCATGGGAATAAAAATGGTACTTAGTGGCGAAGGGGCTGATGAATTGTTTGGCGGGTATTTGTACTTTCACAAAGCACCCAATGCCGAGGAATTCCATAAGGAAACCGTGCGCAAATTAAACAAACTACACCAGTACGATTGCCTGCGTGCAAATAAATCGCTGGCGGCCTGGGGCATCGAAGGGCGCGTTCCTTTTCTTGATAAAGAATTTATGGATGTGGCCATGCGGCTAAACCCAAAAGATAAGATGATTACAGCGGAACGAATGGAAAAATGGCTGGTTCGCAAAGCTTTTGAAGATTATATTCCGCATGAAGTGGCCTGGCGACAAAAAGAGCAATTCTCTGATGGTGTGGGTTACAGCTGGATTGACACCTTGAAAACCATGGTTGAAGAACAGGTTAGCGACGAACAATTGGCCAACGCCAAATATAAGTTCCCGGTGCAAACACCAAGCTCCAAGGAAGAGTACTTTTACCGCAGCATTTTCTCTGAACACTTCCCTTCAGATGCAGCCGCATTAAGCGTTTCTTCGGTTCCTTCTGTAGCATGCAGCACTCCCGATGCGCTGGCCTGGGATGCCTCGTTCCAAAACAGGAACGAACCTTCGGGTCGGGCTGTAAACGTGCATACAAAAAGCACTGAAAAACCAAAGGAAGTTGCCATTTAGGCAAAATTGATAATAAACCATTTGCAATAAAGAAGAGACTGTCTAAAAAATCTCTGTGCAACAATTAGTTCGCTAAGAAACACAGAGTCTTTTCATCTGGACAGTCACTTCTTTCTATATTAAAAATTCACTTATTACCTCTTTAAAGCAGCAATTTGCTCTTCAATGGCTTTTATTTTAGATTCCGCGTCGGCTAGTTTTTTACGCTCCATTTCAACTACTTTTTCAGGAGCACCGCTCACAAATTTTTCGTTACTCAACTTGCCCATAACCGATTTCAAAAAACCTTGCTGGTAGTTCAAATCTTCATTCAGCTTTTTAATCTCAGCTTCCACATCCAGACTCTCGCCAAGCGGTACAAAGTATTCGCTGGTTTTGACCATAAATGCCACGGCGTTTTCCACCTTATTGCTAACCTGTGCTATTGCGTTTAAACTTCCCATTTTAATAATTACCGCATCAAAATTAGCCTGATAGCCGTCTTGTCCGGGGTTTACCATCAAATCGAGGGTTTCTTTATACGAAATGTTGCGGTTTTTTCTTACACTACGAATCTCGGTAATTACCGCTTTGGCATCTTCAAACTGATTTATAAAGGGCTGATTATATTTAGCAGCTTTTGGCCATTCGGCTACCATAATGCTTTCTTTATTGCCGCGTTTTGTCATTAGCTGCCAAATTTCTTCGGTAATAAAAGGCATAAACGGATGCAACAACTTCAATAATTTTTCGAGAATGGTTTGGGTGGCATCAAACGTAACCTTATCGCAAGGTTTCTGGTAAGCTGGTTTCACCATTTCCAGATACCAAGAGGAGAAATCGTCCCAGAACAACCGATAAACAGTCATCAAGGCATCTGATAAGCGGAACTTACTGAAATGATCGTCCATTTGCTCCAATGCCTGATTCATTTTATGGTTGAACCAATCGATAGAAACCTTGGCCGACTCGGGCTGTGGAATGCTTGCATCTACTTCCCAGGTAGTAACCAGTCGAAACGCATTCCAGATTTTATTGGCAAAGTTTCGTCCTTGTTCGGTTAACGATTCGTCGAACAATAAATCGCCTCCTGCCGGTGAACAAAGCAACATGCCCACGCGAACGCCGTCGGCACCATATTTTTTCATCAACTCAATGGGGTCAGGCGAATTACCCAGTTGTTTACTCATTTTACGTCCCTGCTTGTCGCGAACCATACCGGTAAAATACACGTTATTAAATGGTTGTGAATTGCGGTATTCGTAATTGGTCATAACCATACGGGCTACCCAGAAGAAAATAATATCGTGCCCGGTTACCAAATCGTTGGTAGGATTGTAATAGTTTACTTCCTTATTGTTTGGATTCCGAACTCCGTCGAACACGGCAATTGGCCATAACCAGCTGCTAAACCAGGTATCCATTACGTCTTCGTCCTGACGCAAATCGGCAAGGGTTAAATGGGCATTTCCGGTTTTTTCCTGAGCCAGTTTCAAAGCTTCTTCAGCAGTTTTGGCTACCACAAAATCGTTGGTTGCGCCAATGTAATAAGCCGGAATTCGTTGCCCCCACCACAATTGACGGCTGATGCACCAGTCCTGGATGTTTTCCATCCAGTGTTTGTATACATTCTTGAATTTAGCAGGATGGAACTGAACGGTATCGTTCAATACATTTTCGAGCGCCGGTTTGGCCAGACCCTGCATGGTTAAAAACCACTGCATAGATAACTTGGGTTCAATAACCGCATGGGTACGTTCCGAGCGTCCGATTTTATTGGTATAATCTTCTATCTTGGCAATATTTCCTGCTCTCTCCAATTCAGGAATAATCAGTTTACGAACCTCAAAACGATCCTGTCCCACAAACATTTGAGCAGCCGGACTCAAGGTTCCGTTATCGTTAAAAATATCGATGCTTTCCAGGTTGTGACGGTTTCCAATCTCGTAGTCGTTAATATCGTGTGCCGGAGTAATTTTCAGGCAGCCGGTACCAAACTCCATATCCACATAATCGTCTTCAATAATGGGAATGGAACGGTTAATTAAAGGAACCAAAACCCGTTTTCCTTTCAGATGCCTAAAGCGTTCGTCGTTGGGGTTCACACAAACCGCGGTATCGCCTAAAATAGTTTCCGGACGGGTAGTGGCAATGGTTACATAGCCTTCCTCGCCCTCAATTTTGTATCGTAAGTAATAGAGTTTCGATTGTTCCTCGGTATAAATAACTTCCTCGTCCGAAACGGCTGTCATGGCTTCGGGATCCCAGTTTACCATGCGAACGCCACGATAAATCAATCCTTTGTTGTAAAGATCAATAAAAGTATCAATCACACTTTCGTAGTAAGCCTCGTCCATAGTAAAGCGGGTACGATCCCAATCGCACGAAGCTCCCAGTTTTTTTAGCTGTTCCAGAATAATTCCGCCGTGTTTTTCCTTCCATTCCCAGGCGTGAGTCATAAACTCTTCGCGGCTTAACTGTGCTTTGTCGATTCCCTCAGTTTTGAGTTTGGCCACCACTTTAGCTTCGGTAGCAATGCTGGCGTGATCTGTTCCAGGAACCCAGCAGGCATTTTTCCCCTGCATCCGCGCACGGCGTACCAGAATATCCTGAATGGTATTGTTAAGCATGTGTCCCATGTGCAACACTCCGGTGACGTTGGGTGGCGGAATAACAATGGTATAAGGCTCCCGCTCATCGGGCACCGACTTGAAAAATTCATTCTCCATCCAATACTGATACCATTTGTCTTCTGCACTGGCAGGATTATACTTGGTTGCGATTTCTGGTTTACTCATTGTTTGTAAATGCAATTGTTAGATATACTTAAAATTTGAACGTCTTGTAAATTAAATAGTTTGCAAAAATAGCAATTGTACGTAACATTAAAACAGTTTTTTTGAGAAAGATTGGAAAAGGAAAACACAATCACTGATGACGCTAATTTTCACGAAAGTAGAAGATTGCCGCCCCCAATTCACTTATAATCGTATTGCGGCAGCCTGTCCACCTTTAGCGAAGGACAGAAATTCACCATTAACCACTTCCCTTTGGAATAAAATACATCGTCCGCTTTAAACTTGGGCATTGTAGTTCCAGACTAATCTTTTTGTTTAACTGTCAATGGCTTACAAATACAATTATTGACAGAAGCTTCCTGTGACTGTTGTATTGACAAATCATTTTTTATTCGCATCTAATGATTTTTATTTTTAGGTTTGTTGCGTTTAATACTTATACTTTGTCAGTTTTATTGGCTTTAAAATAACATTTTGATTATTATGAAATATAAAAGGCTTATAGTACTTGTTGTAATTCTGGTGGTCATTGGACAAACCCGGGGCCTATAAGCGTATGTAATTAAGTAGTTGTAGCGTTTGGCCCTTCTGATAAACCGGAAGGGCTTTTTTTAAACAGTTTATGGAAAAGATATCACATCCCTTACGAAGCAATATAACCAAACTGGGTCCCAAAATGGCCGGGGCCCGTGCATTATGGAGAGCCAATGGCATGCAGGAAAACCAGTTCAAAGCTCCGGTAATTGCCGTTGTAAACTCATTTACCCAGTTTGTGCCTGGGCATGCCCATTTAAAAGATATTGGCCAACAGGTAAAACAATGGATTGAAGCCGAGGGCTGTTTTGCTGCCGAATTCAACACCATTGCCATCGACGATGGAATTGCCATGGGCCACGACGGTATGTTGTACTCACTCCCATCGCGTGAAGTAATTGCCGACAGCGTAGAATACATGGTTAACGGACATAAAGCCGATGCCATGATTTGCATTAGCAACTGCGATAAAATTACGCCAGGTATGCTAATGGCTGCCATGCGACTGAATATTCCCACCGTTTTTGTTTCGGGCGGCCCTATGGAAGCCGGGATTTTCAACAAGAAAAAATACGACCTGGTTGATGCCATTGTTAAAGGTGCCGACGAAACAACTTCAGCCGAAGAGCTGGAAGGCATAGAAAAAAATGCCTGTCCCACATGCGGTTCCTGTTCGGGAATGTTTACGGCCAATTCCATGAATTGCCTGAACGAAGCTTTAGGCCTGGCTCTTCCCGGAAATGGAACCATTGTAGCTACGCATGCTACACGAATCGATTTATTTAAGCAAGCGGCCCAGCAGGTAGTAGAACTTACACGCCGGTATTACGAACAAGGCGACAATTCGTTATTGCCACGTAACATTGCCACCCGTGAGGTATTTCAAAATGCCATGAGTCTGGATATTGCCATGGGTGGATCATCCAACACCGTTTTACACTTACTGGCTATTGCCCACGAAGCTGAAGTGGATTTTACCATGAAAGATATTGATAACCTTTCGCGCAAAATTCCTAATTTATGTAAAGTATCGCCCAACTCTAGCTATCATATCGAAGATGTAAACCGGGCCGGTGGCGTGCTGGGCATTATGAACGAAATGGGTAAAGCCGGAATGCTTAACCTGGATGTGAACCGCGTTGATGGCTACTCGTTAAAAGAAGCCCTTGATGTTTACAATATAACCAAAGCCAATCCTTCGGCTGAGGCCTTACATGTTTATGGTTCGGCTCCGGCACATAACGGGAAAAATCTGGTTATGGGTTCGCAAACAGCCCGCTTTAAAACCTTGGACACCGATCGTAGTCAGGGTTGTATTCGTAATTATGAACACGCTTATTCCAAAGATGGCGGACTGGCTGTTTTGTTCGGTAATCTGGCTGAAGACGGTTGCATTGTAAAAACTGCAGGTGTTGACGAATCCATTCTTAAATTTACAGGAACTGCCAAAGTTTTTGATTCGCAGGATGATGCCGTCAGTGGTATTTTAAGCAACGAGATAAAAGCCGGCGATGTGGTCGTGATTCGTTACGAGGGGCCCAAAGGTGGCCCTGGCATGCAGGAAATGTTGTACCCCACTTCGTACCTGAAATCGAAAGGCCTGGGAAAAGCCTGTGCCCTGCTAACCGACGGACGTTTTTCCGGTGGAACATCCGGTTTATCTGTCGGACACGTTTCGCCCGAAGCAGCAGCCGGAGGAACCATTGCCCTGGTTCACGATGGTGACCCCATTGAAATTAACATTCCTGAACGACGCATTGCTTTGCTTCTCAGCGAAACAGAACTGGCTGAACGAAGAAAAATGGAAGAATCCAAAAGAGAACGTGCTTTCAAACCCAAACGGAAACGCCAGGTATCAAAAGCACTAAAAGCCTATGCCCTTTTGGTTAGCAGCGCCGATAAAGGCGCAGTAAGAATAATCGATTAATTAATTCAATACATCCTGAACAATTAAAAACCATCGTTATGGAAACCTTAATCAAGGAAACAGAAAGCATTCAAAAACAAAAAACCCTGCGGGTTTCAGGTTCTGATGCCCTGTTGTTATCGCTGATTGAAGAAAAGGTAACTACCATTTTCGGATATCCCGGTGGAGCCATCATGCCCATCTACGACAAACTAATGGATTACAAAAAACAGTTAAAACACATATTGACCCGCCACGAACAAGGAGCGGTTCATGCTGCACAAGGATTTGCTCGCGTATCGGGAAAAACCGGCGTTTGCTTTGCCACTTCTGGCCCTGGGGCAACCAATCTGGTTACCGGTATTGCCGATGCATTTATGGATTCCACGCCTATTGTTTGCATTACCGGACAGGTAGGTTCGCATCTGATTGGTAGTGATGCTTTTCAGGAAACCGATGTCGTGGGCATTTCGATGCCGGTTACCAAATGGAACTATCAGGTAACCCGCGCCGAAGAAATTCCCGAAGCCATAGCTAAAGCATTTTACATCGCCAAATCGGGACGTCCGGGCCCGGTTCTAATCGATATTACCAAAGATGCCATGCTTCAGGATTTTGATTTTGCCTACAAGCCTTGCAATTACATTCGAAGCTACATACCCCGACCCCTAATAAAAGAAGAACAATTAAACCAGGCAGCACAGCTAATTAATGAAGCTAAAAAACCCTTTGCTTTAATCGGACAGGGGGTTATTTTGGGAGGAGCTGAAAAAGAACTGCTCGCATTCTTAGAAAAAACAGGAATGCCTTTCGCTTGTACTTTATTGGGTCTGGGAGCAATCCCCAACAACCACCCCCAGCATATGGGAATGCTGGGTATGCATGGACATGCTGCTCCAAATATAAAAACCAACGAATGTGATTTATTGATTGGTATTGGCATGCGTTTCGACGATAGGGTAACCGGCAAGGTTTCAAAATATGCCAAACAGGCAAAAATCGTTCATTTTGAATTAGACAAAGCAGAAATAAACAAAATAATCAAAGTCGATGCTTATGTAAATGGCAATGTAAAAGAAACATTGCCCGCTGTGACGGCTAAAATTGCAAAAAACAAGCACCAATCCTGGATTGATGAATTTAAGTTAATTCGTCGCGACGAAGAAAGGCGTATTATCCAAAAAGAGATAAACCCTGAAGGAAATAAAATTTCAATGGGAGAAGTCCTGCGCATCATTAATGAAAAAGTAAATGGCAATGCCATTTTAGTTACCGATGTGGGTCAACATCAGATGATGGCTTCGAGATATTTTGATTTTAAAAACACCCGTAGTTGGGTAACTTCCGGAGGCTTGGGAACCATGGGCTTTGGCTTACCTGCCGCTATGGGCGCTCAATTTGGAGCTCCCGACAAAACAGTAATTATGGTGGCTGGTGATGGTGGGTTCCAAATGACACTCCAGGAGCTGGGTACCATAGCATTCAACCGTTTACCCGTAAAAATGATTGTATTAAATAACAATTATTTGGGAATGGTACGCCAATGGCAGGAACTATTTTTTGATGAACGTTATTCAGCCACCCCAATCAGCAGCCCCATCTTTCCCATGCTGGCTTCTTCGTATGGTATTGGCGGCGAAATGGTAAAAGAACGAACCGGATTACAGGCTGCCATTCAACGCATGTTAGATTTCGACGGACCCTATCTGCTCGAGGTTAAAGTGGTAAATAAAGGCAATGTATTTCCTATGATTCCACAGGGAGCAGCAGTAAACGAAGTTCTTTTTGGTGATGAACAAACAATAAAGTAACCATTAAAACCAAGTGCATTATGACTAATATTGAATTCACAAATTACCAGGAATATACCCTTACCATATTCTCAGAAAACAGCATCGGTTTATTGAACCGAATTACCATAAATTTTACGAAACGAAAACTGAATATTGAGAGCCTTACCGTATCTGAATCGGCCATAAAAGGGGTATTTAAATTCACCATTGTGGTAATTTGCAACCAGCATACAGCAGAAAACCTGATTAAGCAAATCGAAAAACAGATTGATGTATTGCGGGCTTTCTATTTAACACAGGATGAAATCCTGCATCAGGAAATTGCCATGTATAAAATTGAAACCGCATCGTTGCTCGACACCAATAGAATTGAAGGTATTATCAGGCAATACAATGCCCGGATTCTGGAGATGACCCGCGAATATACAGTAATTGAAAAAACCGGACACAAAGCAGAGACCCAGGAGCTATTTGAAAAGCTGAAGCCTTATGGCGTGATGCAGTTTGTTCGCTCGGGACGTGTGGCAATAACCCGCTTAAAGAAAGAACTTTTAAGCAATTACCTTGAAAAGCTGGAACGTGAACATCACCCGGCAGTTTAACCTGGTATATTTAAAAAATAATCTATAATAAATTAAAAAACTAAAAAAATGGCGCAATTAAATTTTGGAGGCGTAAGCGAAAATGTGGTTACCCGCGAAGAGTTTCCTTTAGAAAAAGCTTTAGAAACATTAAAAAACGAAACCATAGCGGTTATTGGTTATGGAGTACAAGGTCCAGGCCAGTCGCTTAACCTAAAAGATAATGGTTATAACGTAATTATTGGCCAGCGTAAGGGCGGTGCCTCATGGGAAAAAGCCAAAGCCGATGGCTGGGTTGAAGGAAAAGACTTGTTCGATATTGAAGAAGCCTGCCAAAAAGCTACTATTATACAATATTTATTGTCTGATGCCGGACAAATTGCTGTTTGGCCCACTATAAAAAAATACCTGAGCCCGGGAAAAGCCTTGTATTTTTCGCATGGTTTTGGCGTAACCTACCACGAACGTACCGGGATTATTCCACCGAAAGATGTGGATGTAATTTTGGTGGCTCCCAAGGGAAGCGGCACCAGCTTACGCCGAATGTTTCTGCAGGGTCGTGGCCTGAATTCCAGTTATGCTATATTTCAGGATGCCACCGGAAAGGCCAAAGACCGGGTTATTGCGCTGGGAATTGGTGTGGGTTCAGGTTACCTGTTCGAAACCACCTTTAAACGCGAAGTTTACAGCGACCTTACCGGCGAACGCGGAACACTGATGGGAGCCATTCAGGGAATTTTTGCTGCCCAATACGATGTATTACGCGCCAACGGACATACCCCATCGGAAGCGTTTAACGAAACGGTGGAAGAGCTCACCCAAAGCTTAATGCCTTTGGTGGCCGAAAACGGTATGGACTGGATGTATGCCAACTGCTCAACCACTGCACAGCGTGGTGCTTTAGACTGGTGGAAAAAATTCCGCGATGCCAGTAAACCGGTGTTCGAAGAATTGTACAAAGAAGTTGCCGCTGGGAACGAAGCCCAGCGTTCCATCGATTCGAACAGCAAAAACGATTACCGGGTAAAACTCGAAGCAGAACTGAAAGAACTGCGTGAATCGGAAATGTGGCAGGCCGGACAAACCGTTCGCAAGCTGCGCCCGGAGAACAGCTAAAAGCAATAGTAAAACAAAAAATAACAACGCCGTTCGGTGCTAATATTTAGCATCGTTCGGCGTTTTATATTTTTAAATGCTCCTACCCTTCCTTGGAATAAAACGAAATTAAAAAGCTCTCTTAGAAGGCCGTTTTTGTTTACTCAATAAAACACTTAACACCAATTATTTTTTAACATAATTAAAAAGAACGCAATTTTTTTTAAAATTTTTTTCTTGCTGATATGCTGAAACATACAATGTTTTTTTCATCCTTAGAGTAAAACACAGCGATTATGTTTTCGTGTTTTTGGAATAAATGTATAGTGTATAACATTAAAACCAAAAGCCTGTGAAAGAATAAATCTGTATAATTTAACGCTTCCGGTTAAATTAAATAGTAGTGGGTATATCCTGCAAGGAGCAAAAGACTTGTTTAATACAAGCAGATACTGTTATTTTAAAAACCTTAAACGAAAGCACAATGAATCGTTTATTAACTATAAAAAATCAAATATTTTATGTGCTTTTTTGCACCATTATTGCAGGGGGGGGGGATTTTAACTTCCTGTGAAAAAGAGCAAATGGCTAGTATTGAAGCAAACAACAAACAAGCTATTGATGAAGCGAAGTACTTTTTTGAAAATCAATTGAAGTTGGTTCAAAAAAAAGAGGGCTATGAACAAAGCCTAAACCATTCGAAACGGCATGAGCTTAAAAAAACCTTAGACTGGGGCAAAGCTTATACCAAGACATTGCATGACGGACAAACCGGTGTTTATGTACCTATTCATTATTCTGAGGATTTTGCCCTTATGTCATCTTGGACATCCCTTACCTTAAATCAATTAAGTTACGCCCTCATTTTTGAAGAAGAAAAGGGAAAGAAAAGCCTTGAGGTGGTCACCACGTTTCCTGATTCCAGCTACTTGATGGCTGATAGCATGCCCAAATATTTTTCGGGTGCCGTATTGGTTGAAGACTGGAACGGGAAACGGAAAAAAACAATTGTTCATTCAAACGGAAATCGGCAAATGAAAGAAGAATCAACGGTTCGTCTTAAGCAGTTTGAATATTGCGAAACGGTAACCAATTGGTACACTTGTAGTTCTATTGATGGAGGAAATACCTGGACCTGTCGCTACAATTATACCGAAGTAAATTTTGGGCTGTGTGGAGGTAATGGTGGTGGTGGCACTCCCTGCACCACTTGTTATAACTATGAACCATTACCAGGTGGCGACCCCGGAAATCATGAAGACAATCCCCCCGATGAAGATAATTCCATTGAAGATTGCGGCGTGGGGTACACCCTTAATCATAAAGGCGAATGTGTTAAATTAATAGAGCCTTGTGAAACAGGAGACCCTATATTAGACAATGCAAACATACAAGCTGGTTTTAATACTACCTGGGCTGCAAGCAATGCATTGGACTCCAATACGCCCATGGGAGACCGATTGGAACAAGGTGGATGGATTGTTTTAACCAACGGTGTATACTCATTTTTACCTTTTCCAAATACCTGGATAAGGACCCCTTGTGGCATAGACCCACCTGCCAATTGGACCAACGACATTCCCAACAATTTAGTTGGAGTGGTACATTCTCATCCATTTTATAGTGGTGAAGATACACGCCCAGTTTGTGGAGATTTAGGGGAAGAATCTTTCACAGGAGGTCCAAGTACTGATGATAAATGGACTATGGCCGAAATTTCTCGAGTAACAGCCAACTTTAGTTTGTCTGGATACATCATAGATGGAAATAGAATAAGTAAATATAACTGGAAATCTGTATCGGTAAACAATGTAGAACATATTGACCGTTGTGGTTATTAAACAATTAAAAATCAAATAAAATGAAAAAAAGAACTTATTTAACTATATTGATTGCGCTATTTTTAACTAATCTTACATTTGCTCAAGATTTGCCTGAATTTGATTGTACACAGGAACACGATCGTGCAGTTTTTACCATGCAGATTTTTTTGACAGCTCCCGAATTAAAAACAAAAAGAATAAGTGCAGGTGTAGATAATATCCCTATAACTGAAATTAAACATGTTGAAGACTTAACTATTTGTAAGCAATTGGCACTGTTGATTAACTCTAACTTAAAATATAAAGAAATAAACAACACAACATCATTAGCTAAATTTTATTATCAAACAAATAGCTTTTATTATATTTTTTGGACACATGCAGATAATGTTCCAAGAACTGGCCCAAAAAGGATTTTTATTGTTGTTGATAAGCACTTTAATGTGGTTAGGGAGTTTTATATATAGTTTTGACTTATTTAAAGAGGCTGTCGCAAAGAAGGCAGCCTTTATTTCTTCTATTAGTTTATCTGATAAGCTATGTTTATTCAAAAGTTATATTTTCGTGTATTGTCTACTTAGGTATAGCAAATATAGAGATTCAATGCATAATTAGTTTAATTTGGTAGTGGTGAATAAGTTGGTAATTTTTCATTGCGTAATCGATGGTTCAAACATCACTGTATATACGCGTAAACTTGGAGAAGAAAATGACAAGCATTATTCTCGGGGTGGTTATTAATAGATTAAAAAATCAAAAATATGAAAAATATATTAACAGAAATTAAAGTGAAATGCTTAATTCTATCGTTGCTTATTATAAATGTTTTCCAACTAAGAGCTCAAATATTGGATGACTCTGCTTGTCCATTTCCTACAGAGACCAATCTATCAAAACTATCGATAGAGTTGTTTCTTACTGATATTAACTATGAAGAAAAACGTATTACATCTGGCACCAATAATATTTCTATTTCCGAAGTCTTTGCAATTGATAACGAGGAAGAGTGTGCGAATCTGAAAAACATTGTTCAGTCCAACCCAATGTATAACCAAATTGATCAGGTTACAGACTTAAGGAAGTATTTTTATAAGACAAACGATTTCTACTTTATTTTTTGGCAGCCTAGGAAATTATCCCTTGGCCCTAAAAGATTATTCTTGGTCATTAAGAAAGATTATTCTAAAATCTATGAGTTCTACTTATAGATTTAAAAGGTTATTTGGAGACAAAATAAAAATACAAATGACTGTGCCTAACACTTAGCCTCTAATCAAGCGTTGCTTGCATACGCTTTCATTAGCTAAATTTTATTACCAAACAAATATGGCAATATTATCTATAATAATTTGTTGAGGACTTGCTTTGATACCCTTTTAATAAACTAAAATTTTAAGAAATCTATAACGCCGTTCGTTGCTAAAATTTAGTAGCGTTCGGCGTTTTTTAAGTGGAAAGCCTCTGGAAAATCGCGCTAACTATTAATCGATTACCTTTCCGAGGAATCAATTGAATCTATTTTTGTTCAATTTCCTTAATCCAGTTTATGGCTTCGTCAAAATCATAGAAATACTGCACCTGGTGGGTTTGCTCCAAATCGCTGAATTTTTTAAGCGAAATTTTGGTAAAAATATCCTCGGGAATAACAAAAGCAAAGGCTTTTAAACCCGCGGCCACCAGTTGCGGCATCACCGCTGCGGCATAGCTCGAATCGGTTGGACTAATGGCTGCTTGTTTAAGTGCATCAGAAACAATAAAATGAACCGGATTCTTTTCAGCAAACTCAAGAGTAAAATCAATGGCTTTTCTAAAATCGTTGGAAGCAACAAAATCAAACCACGATTGAACGATTAAGCGTTGAACCGGAAAATACTTAATGGTTATGTTTTTGTGTTGAAAAATAATCTCTGAATTTCTCACGGTATTATTCTTTTTAATGATCATCATTTGTTCCATTTTTAAAAGTTTGCTTTATACATTGGTAAAATAACTTCATTTCGTTCTCGCTACCAATGCTTACCCGGATTGAGTATTCCAGCTCTTTATGATTTGATGTATTTAAAACTTCAACATTACAGGAGTTTAACTCCAAAACAGCCTTGTTAAAAGCTGCTGCCGATGTAAATTGCAGGAGCAAAAAATTTCCTTCGGAAGGAAAAACGCGTAGTTGAGAGGCGTCGAACTCGTTTAAAAGTTTCTCATAAATCTGTTTTCTTAAGTTCAGGGTTTTCTCAATATTTAATAATTCAGTTTTAAGCAAATCGGGCGTACTCAGGAGCTTTTTGGCATAGCTTTGTGAAAAGTGATTTATGGAATATGGCAATACCAGTTTTTTATATTGCGATATTACCCGGGCCTGACCGCATAAATAACCCAGCCTTAACCCGGCTGCAGGAAAGGCTTTGGAAAAAGAACGCAACACCAATAAGTCTTCATATTCGTTAATTAGTGGGGTGAAATTGTTTTTCCCATACTCCTGATATACGGCATCCAAAATTATTCTGGTTTTTGGATACTTCTTAAGTAAAAATCTGAGCTTATCTTCCGGAATGGTATTACCAACCGGGTTATTGGGCGATACAATAAACAACACTGTTTTTTCAGTTAACTCCGGCAGGTTTTCTATATCGTATTGCAGCTCGTGGTTTAAAACCCAGGAGATATAAGGAATATTATATGCCTTACAGTGATGATTAAAAAAAGCATACGAGGGTTCCGGAAATACTATTTGCCAGCCATTAATTGCAAAGTAATTCAACAGGTTGCCCAGTAAGCTGGCTGCACCTGCTCCCAGGGCTATCTGGTCGGCAGCTACTCCGGCATAAGCTGCAACAAGTTCGTTAAGCAAAGAGCTTTCTGCCTCGGGGTATCGATTCCAGGAGCGGCTTTTTAGAGACTCAAGTACTGCACGTTTAACTTTGGGCGAAGTGTCGCAGCTTTGTTCATTTTTATTAAGTAGTGTCTTCAAATTAGTTGAGTAACTACTCGTTTTTCGAAGTTTGGAACTAAATAATGAACTACTCATGGTTTTTATTTTGCATACATAATGGCTAAAACCGTTTCGGTTCCATAAGTAAAACCTAAAAACCCTTCGGGGTGCATCGCTATTTTTAATCCAATGGGTGTTTCAACCGGAAAATCAAAATAATTGGTGTTGAGCTTAAAACCAGCCTGATTCAGCTTCTCAATCCAACGAAAAGCCGGTTCATGTTTTTCAAAACGGCTACTATCCTGCTTGCCAATAATATCCTCAATTTCGCGTCCATAAAATAGTTTGAATGCATTCTTATAATCGGGTTTTAAGTCCAATTTATCGATCACCTGAAAAATACTGTAGAAATGCTGGTAGCAGTTTTGAAAACGCCTGTAAAAATTCGGCTCAAAATGATCAACATTTGGTTCGATAAGAAAAAAAGCATCGGGCTTCAGATTTTTTATTTTTTGTAAGGTGGCAAACCGGTTTTCGGACGTTTGTATATGATGCAATGCCAATGAGGCATTCACAATTATTTTATCACCTTCAGGAGCAGGAATTTTAAAATCAAAATTTTCGGCAAAAGCGTTCACTCCATAAAAGTGAATGGTAAACGGCGCGCTTTCTCCCAATAATTTAAGGTTGTTTTCAGCATTTGCCAAGGCATCGGCAGAAGGTTCAATACCCACCACATGCAATTTTTTAAGAACGGGTAAATCAGTAGCCAATTCAATAAGATTTGCCATTTGAGTGCCCTGTCCGATGCCAATGTCAATAATGGTAACTTCGCTGCAATCCTGCATTTCATTTAATATGGCACCGTTTACAATTTGCTGGCTAATGGTTACAAAAGGAAACTTCTTAATGAGCATATCAAAAAGCTCAATCTGAGAAACTTCATATTTTTTTAGATAGATGTTTTCGTTTATGGAAGTAAACGAAATGTGGTTCTTCAAGGATTTTATGAAAAGCGAGGAAAGAAATTTTTCAGAATCATCAGAAAGTCCTTCCAGGCAATGAGCAAAAAGCGTTTCAATTTCAACCCGGGCCTTCTCGTTAAAATTATCAGGATAGTACTTCATTACAAGGTTTAATGCCTCATAAACACTGGGAATTGCAAATGATTTCAAAACAAGAAATTTTAAAAAAATAAAACCAATAAACAAGGAAACAAACCTTTAGGTAGCGTACAACTGCTGCCGGAAATCCAAAAAGAAAAACAACACCAAAGCATTTCTTCTTTTGTGTTGTTTTGAAAGGTGCTGCTTTAAAAGCTTTGAGGCTGACCTACAGATTACTAGCAATCCATTCACTGGCATCCGCAGTGCTGGAAAACGGTTTAACATTGGCGCCTTTGGTTTCTTCCTGAAATTTTTTAATCGACATTTGGGTGAAAACACTTTTAGGAAGCACGATAGCCATAGCTTTTAAGCCACTCATAAAAAGTTTTGGCATTACTGATGCAGCATACTGGCTATCTTCGGGTTTTACCACGGCCTGCTCCAGAGTATCATTCAAAATAGCTTTTACGCCATGTTTCTTTACTGCATCCAAAGATTTGTCAATGGCCTCACGAAAAACCTGGGAAGATGAGTAACCGTTCCATTTTTGAGTCATCACCTTAGTTTTTTCTTCAATTTCTACCGTTACTGTTGAAGTTTGATAAATTACCATAGTTCTTTAAATTAAGAGTGATTTTTAATATTACTGTTTCAAATATAATAATAAAAAAAGCATTTGATACCTAACAGGTTATTTAATAGTAACCTTTTTATAATATAGATTTATACACTTCTTTCTGTTTAGCAAGCACTTAAAGATTTGAAAATTTTAAAAAAATTTATTTTCTGTTCTATCTATTATATAACATTAAAATAAAGCATTATAAACGTATGCTTCATACGCTACAAACCCACAACCTGATAATATAAGTAAGTTGTTACTTTACTTATTACTGATGAAACGAGGAATCAAGAGGTCTAATCTTTTGAATCTCTTATAAAGCTAACGTTTTGTGTAATTTTATTATAACTGGGAATTTTTTCTTAAATAATTATTTGATTATTTGCACCACTTTTTAACCCAAAGTATCGTGATATGAGACATAAAAAAAGGATGAGTAACCCATAACTTCAAAAGCCTCAACTATGGCATAAATGGCGATGTTCCGAATTCAAAAATGTTTATTTGTTTAAAAAACAAGGAATTCTATCAGCAGTCCCTATGCCTTTGATGTATAAAAACATTAAAGCACAGGCGCTTTATAGTGAAAATGGGAAGTAAACGTATTTTAGCTCCTGGGATTTGGAACTTTGAAAATTAATTACTTTTTAACCGGTTGAATAATCCGAGCCAGCTTCATCCAACTGGTGCGCACGGGGCGTTCCATGGTTTCGGTGGTAATTTTAATTCCACATTTCTCGGCAAAGTATTTATGAAAAGCCAGCGAAGGAGTTAATTCCGGATGAAAAACAGTTGCCAGGCAGTGCTCGCTTTCGGCAGCGGCCACATAGTCGTCAATTTGTAAAAGTGGAGTTACACCTTCTCCCATCCGCACAATTTTTGGAGCACGGATAAAAGTTAAATCTATTGGGCCATCGGCAACTTTTGGCACCTCAACTTTTGCATTAAAACTGTCCAGTTGGTAACCAAAGGCATTCCGTTCAACGGTAATATCCATTAAATCGAGCTGGGGTTTATCGTTGGTAATTTCGTGGGCAATAAGAATGGCGCCGGCACAGGTTCCCCAAATTTTCATCCCGTCGGCATGAGCGGCCTTTAACTGGGGTGCCAGCTCAAATATATTCAACAAACGAATTAAACAGGTGCTTTCGCCACCCGGCAAAATAATTCCGGCCAAATCGTTAAACTGATCAGCATCTTTTACCCTCACCGGTTCTATTCCCAAGGCCTGCAGGTGATATACATGTTCATGAACCCCGCCTTGCAAATCCAAAACCCCTATTTTATTTCGTGTTGCCATTTTGTTTTAATTATAAAAACCTGCAACGGAATTTCTTCCTCTGCAGGTTTAACTATATTTTATTAATCGAATACAAGTCTTGTTACCAGCCGCGACTGGCAATTTTATCTTCTTCTTTCATGGTCGATATACCAATACCAACCATAGGTTCGCCTAATCCTTTGGAGGCTTCCATTACTTTAACCGGATCGTTAAAATAAGCCGTTGCTTTTACGATAGCCCGTGCACGTGATGCCGGATCGCCTGATTTAAAAATACCTGAACCTACAAATACACCGTCGCAACCCAATTGCATCATTAAAGCTGCATCGGCAGGAGTAGCAATTCCGCCCGCAGCAAAATTCACCACCGGAAGGCGTCCTAACTCGCGTACCTGCTGAGCAATGTGATAAGGAATACCGTTTTCTTTACAGAAAGGCATTACTTCAGCCTGGTCTAAACCACAAAGTACTTTAATATCTTTATTCATCTGACGCATGTGACGTACCGCCTCCACAACATCTCCGGTTCCGGCTTCACCTTTGGTACGAATCATGGCTGCACCTTCGGCAATACGGCGTGCTGCTTCGCCCAGGTTACGAGCTCCGCAAACAAACGGTACATTAAAGGCAGTTTTATCGATATGATTTTCCTCATCGGCAGGAGTCAACACTTCACTTTCATCGATATAATCTACTTTTAATGCTTCTAATATCTGGGCCTCAACAAAATGCCCGATACGGGCTTTGGCCATCACCGGAATTGAAACCGCTGCTTGAATTTCTGCAATCATTTCAGGGTCCGACATACGGGCAACACCACCGTTGGCACGAATATCGGCCGGAACACGTTCCAGGGCCATCACTGCCACAGCACCTGCCTCCTCGGCTATTTTTGCTTGCTCCGGATTAGTAACATCCATAATTACCCCTCCTTTTAACATCTGTGCAAGCTGAGCATTTAGCTCAAAACGATTATTTTCCATCTCACAATTAGGTTTATATTTTGGCGCAAAATTAATGAAAAAAGGCTAAGAAATACTATTTATATAACATGGATTTGAAATCGGGAAAAATAAAGGCTTGCCTGTTTGTTAAAACCCCTTGCTTACTTGTATTGACAGGTGCATACGTTTCATAAACTTTTTCTGTTAAGAAAGAATACACATTCACTTGATCGCTTGTATAAATCGCTTAGTTTTGCATAATGACACATGAAAAAAAAACAGTCAAACCATTTTTAAAATGGGCTGGAGGCAAAAATCAACTGTTGCCGCAAATTGCCCGTTGTTTTCCCTACAAAAAGGATGAACCGTTTACCTTTATTGAGCCTTTTATAGGCAGCGGTGCCGTATTGTTTTGGGTGCTTGAACATTTCCCTCTTGTGGAACGGGTGATAATTAATGACCTGAACACTGACTTAATTAATACCTATAAAGCTGTTGCTCTGGCCGTTGACGATTTGGTTTGGGTGCTAAAACACTGGGAAAAGGAATTTCATGGCTTAGCCAGCGACCACGCAGCCAAACAAACTTACTATTATGAGAAAAGAGCTTTTTTTAACGAGCGTAGCGCCGACGGTATTACCCATGCCGCCTTGTTTATCTTTTTAAACCGCACTTGCTTTAATGGCTTGTATCGGGTAAACCGACATAACCAGTTCAACGTGCCCATGGGTAGTTATAAAAAACCCACCATTTGCGATGAGGCCAATTTAAGATTGGTGAACAAAGCGCTCGAAAAGGTAAAAATTCTGAATGGTGACTTTGAAGAAACACTTAATTATGCCGATAAGTCGACCTTTTTTTATTTCGACCCTCCTTATAAACCACTTAATGTAACTTCGAGTTTTAATGCTTACGCCAGCAATGGTTTTGACGATGAAGAACAAACCCGCTTGAAAATTTTTTGTGACAAGATTCATGCAAAAGGCCATCAATGGATGCTAAGCAATTCGGATGTGAAAACTACTGAAAACGCATCACATTTTTTTGATGACTTATATGCCGATTACCACATTGAACGGGTTAAAGCCCGCCGGGCAATAAATTCTGTTGCCAGTAAACGTGGCGAACTAAACGAATTGTTGATAACCAATTACCGTTACTAAGCATGGAACGCCTGATAAAACTGCTGCCAAACCGACAAAAAGTAGTTTTCGATACTGGAAGATTTGATTCCTGGTGCGTTTACGTGATTGAATCCAACGGCCAGCGCTACGCTCCCAAAGACCTTGAATATTTTACCGAACTTCAAAAAATTGCCATCAGCTATCCCGAAAACAAAGTATATAACGACTTTGTAAGTATTTACCAAAAAACCACCGCTACTATCGACAAGCAAGTACTTGCCCTTATCGATAACTTATCCCCTGGATATATGCCGCATCATTGGGAAAAAACTGCACTTTGGCTCACCGTGCTTTATGCAGGAATGGTGGCCGAAGAAAACAAGGACGGTGCCATCCTGAAAAAGCGCATCAAACGCCTGGGCATGTATCAGGTTTTAATACAACAATTAAAACCCGAAGAAGCCGCAGGGTTCAGTAAAGGAAAAAGCTGGTGTGAACTGGATTCCCTGATGCGCCAGTTAGGTTTTTAGAGCAGGCCAGTTTTCAAAGCTATATACGTAAATAACAGTGACAAACCAAAAGCTATAGCCGGAGCCACCAACCACATAACAAAAAACTTATTTACTTCGGTTTTTCTAAATATATTTTTAAAGCCCAGTTTGCTTACCCCAATACCCAGTATGGCCGCCACATTAAGCTGTACCAGCGAGGTTGGAATGCCTTTAAACAAAGACGCCGACAACAATAAACTGGCCGATACAAAAGCTATAATTACCGCCTCAATCTTGCCAAACAAAACTATCTCTTTGCCCGTATTTCTGACTACCTTATGGCCAAAAAGCGAAGCTCCGATGCCAAAACTGGGTGCAATTATCAGGGTTGATAGTATCATGATTAATACAAAATGGCTGCCATCGGGCAAGGCCAGTTCATTAAGTGTCATGCTGGCAATGGGTCCGGCAGCATTGGCCACATTGTTTGAACCAATAGAAAAAGCCACATAAAGCGACATAAGCAGAATTAGACCCTTGAGTATTTTACTCTCGTTCAATTGCTTGCTCATGGTGTAGCCTCGCTTGCGCAACGGTCTGTAAATAAAACGTCCGATTAAATAGCAAATAATAAACGAAATAAGTGGCAAGACTAACCAGGTTGGAATAATCTCAACAAAGAGCTTATGGCTGTTAAACTGCTCAAAGATAATTGCAGGAGCGCTAACTGCCAGCACCGTTGATTGGCTGGTTGATTGGGGAATGCCAAACATATTGGCCACAAATAAGGAAATTGCAACCGAAAACAGGATGATAGATACCAAAACAAACGACATTAAATCGGGATTTAATAATCCTTTTCCCATAGTTGTGGCGGTGCCCTTTCCGGCAAGTATTGCCCCCAGAAAAACCATTATACCAAACAAACCGGGAATCAGGCTTTTACGAACCACATTGGCCCCATAAGCCGCCGAAAACGACGGAGCTGTTCCGCTCCCTCCCATATTTACGGCTAAAAACATGGCAATAATATAGGGTATCAATAAATGACTGAATAAAGGTGAAACCATAATAATTGATTTAGATTGAAAACGAGAAACAAATTAATAGAAATAATAGATTTATCTTTTTGGCATATCTACTGAAAACAAATGCGTTAAAATGCCTATTTAGCCGTACGTAAAATTAACCCCGCCCTCATATTCAATCCAATTATTATATATTTGTTAAAATTTTTATAGGAATGGCATTACAACCTTTAGCTGAGCGGCTCCGTCCCAATTCACTGGACAATTATATCGGTCAAAAACACCTGGTTGGCCCTAGTGCCATACTGCGGCAGAGTATCGAATCGGGTCGTATTCCTTCCATGATACTTTGGGGTCCGCCCGGGGTGGGAAAAACTACCCTGGCACATATCATTTCGCGCCAGCAGAACCGCGCATTTTATAGTTTAAGTGCCATCAGTAGCGGAGTAAAAGATGTTCGTGAAACCATCGACAAAGCCAAACGCGGACGTTTTTTTGACCAACCCAATGCCATACTGTTTATCGATGAAATTCACCGTTTTAGCAAGGCTCAACAAGACTCGTTATTGGGAGCCGTAGAACAGGGCATTATTACCCTGATTGGTGCCACTACCGAAAACCCTTCGTTCGAAGTTATTTCGCCACTACTTTCGCGCTGCCAGGTCTACGTGCTTAAATCGCTCGAAAAAGAAGATTTGGAGGAATTGCTCAACCGCGCCATAAACACCGACATCGAACTAAAAGAAAAGACCTACGACATTCAGGAAACCGAAGCTATGTTTCGTTTTTCGGGAGGCGATGCCCGCAAATTATTAAACATTATCGAACTGGTAACCAATGCCGCCAACAGCTCCTCTATTACCATAACCAATAAGCGGGTTGAAGAAATATTGCAGGAGAATATTGCCCTTTACGACAAACAGGGCGAAATGCACTACGACATTATTTCGGCTTTTATAAAATCGATTCGTGGAGGCGACCCCAACGGTGCCGTTTACTGGCTGGCCCGCATGCTCGAGGGTGGCGAAGACATTAAGTTTATTGCCCGCCGGCTGGTAATTCTGGCAGCTGAAGACGTAGGTCTGGCAAATCCCAATGCCTTGCTGATGGCCAATACCTGTTTCGACGCCATCCATAAAATAGGAATGCCCGAAGCCCGCATTATTTTATCGGAATGTTGCATTTATCTGGCTACCAGCCCCAAAAGCAATTCGGCTTACGAGGCCATTGGCGCTGCCATTTCGCAGGCAAGAGAATTGGGCGATTTACCCGTTCCACTGCACCTGCGCAATGCGCCCACCAAACTGATGAAACAATTGGGTTATGGAAACGATTATAAATACGCCCACAGCTACGAGGGAAATTTTGCCGAACAGGATTTCCTTCCAAAAAAAATAAGGAACCAAAAATTCTACGAGCCCCAGAAAAACCCGCAGGAAGAAACCATAAGGACAAGACTGGTAAGCTGGTGGAAGAAAAAATACGGATATTAATTCCTTTCACGCTCCGGCACCATTTGCAAATTTCAATTGGTTTTAATTACATTTGAGCCATGACTAAACGTTTTGCTTACCTGGTTTTGTTCGTTTTTCTGGCAGTAAAAGTGCAGGCTTTTACTTTTCCGGTATATCATCCGCTACTGAATAATACCTATATTAAAGATTCCAACGCCTTGTATTTTAATTTTTACAATGCTAACTTTTTATGGAATAATGAGTTCTTTAACGATATAGTTAATGGTTATACCCTGATAGGCTACTTTTTAACTCCCGAATTTCAATACCACATTTCGCCCAACATAAAAATTCAGGGTGGCCTGCATCTGTTAAAATATACCGGGCTAAAGGATTTTAGCCAGATAGTTCCCACTTATTCGGCCATTTATACCCACAACGATTTTGCCCTGATAATGGGCAAAATAAAAGGAACCATTAACCACCGACTGCCTGAGCCCATACTTTTTAGTGAACGTTACTTTACCAATCACCTCGAAAATGGGGTACAATACCTCCTGAATAAAGAAAAACTCCAGCTTGATCTTTGGCTCGACTGGCAAAGTTTTATTTTTCCGATGGATAATAATCAGGAAGAACTGGTGGCCGGATTATCGGCCCGGCCCTGGTTGATAAAAAACGACAACTGGGAAATGAGCACTCCTGTGTGGTTGCTTACCGGGCATCGCGGAGGACAAATTGATACTTCGTCGGCAAATATGAAAACAGTGATGAATTACGGAATGGGGTTCGTTCTGCAAAAGAAACTGAAATACCGTTTTTTAGATAAGGTAAGCTTTGAAACGCAGGCAATAGGGTTCACTGATAATTCACCTACAGTTGAAAGTCTTTACAACAAAGGTGCTGGCTGGATAAACCAGGTAAGCCTGGGATACCACGACAATTTTTTCAGGATGTCCTATTGGCGTTCTAATCAGTTTTTGTCACTCATGGGGCATCCCATGTATCAAAGTTATTCCGAAAAAGGTGAAGGTTTTCATCAGGCACAACGCGAATTATTGAGTTTTCATTTGTTTTACTCCAAGTCGATTCACAAAAGCATTTACCTGGGATTTATGGGCGATACTTACATCGATTTAAACAGCGGCGATGTGGATTACAGCATGGGAATGACGCTGATAATTAAACACCTGGGTTTGATTAAACGGTTTAAACCGACAGCAAAATAAGGAACAATTTGGCTTTACATATTTTATTCCTCCTCCTCGTCGGGAACGCCATACATTTCCTGCAACTGTTTCATTTGTTCCATCATCTCAGTCATGTCAGTCACTTCAAAACCTGAGGGAACTTCAAATTCTTTGGCTGAAACCGGGGTATCAATGGCAATTTCAAGCACTTTCATAAAGGTGTGTTCCCCACTGGCATCAATAAACTCGGCACGCATTAAATAACCTTCCCAAATCCAGTATTTGCCTTTGTATTCGCCCATGGGTTCAGCATACTCATAAACCTCGCAAGTTTTGCCCAGTACCACTTCGGTACCTTTCTTCCCCTGGCTTCCCTGTTTTACTTCGGCAACCATCTCCTGCAAATCGATTCCACCGGCAGAATTTCCTCCAAACTCATCAACCGATTCCCGATCGGCTTCCAACGGAAATTTAATAATTTGTTTTTCTTCGTAATTCACAATAAACATTGATTCAGGTGTAATAATGGTGCGCGAATGATCAGAAAGGCCTCCTGTTTTCCCCTTTAGATCGAATACCTGTTTCTTTCCATAATCGTCAAAAATTATGGTGTATTCGGTGAGCATTCCGGCATACTCGTACTGGTATTTTATTTTTCCGCTTTTTGATGCATACCAATCGTGTGCATCCTGCGCCATTGAAAAAACTGATCCCATCAACAGTAAGCCAGTACATCTTAACCATTTCATAATTGTGCTAGTTTAGTTAGGTATATCTATATCCCTGAATTTTTAATCCTGATAAAAATACAAATTTTATCAGCGAAAAACCCTTTCGTCCGTTCAAAATATTTATACATGATTTGGCTTTAGCAAAAATTAGGGCAACCTCATATAAAAATTCGGCATCCTTGATAAGGTAAACTTTAAAAATTAGTATCTTCGGCAGGAACTATTTTTAAACAATGCCAATCTGTTTGAACAGTTAATTGTAGTATCCATGAAAAAGGTACTCATTTATACCTTCATTCTCATAGCTGTCTGGGGTTTTTGCGAGGTTTACAA
>JBFWMB010000029.1:0-39304 GCA_050251815.1 Salinivirgaceae bacterium
CATTGACTAAACCGGAAAGTCTCATTTCCCGTTGCTTTGGGCTCAGCTCAAAATCAAGGTATAGTACCCGTTTTCTAGAACAAGTTTTTACTAATCCTAAAATTCCTGGATTATTACTTGCCAAATTTGTTGCTAATTGCATACCTAATATTGATTTTCCACAGCCAGTATCACCAAAAAGTATGCATAGCTCGTCTTCAAACCAGAGGTCTCCAAATAATTTACTAGGTGTTGGGGTTTGTTGTGCATTTATGATATTATTTAGTAGCGGCTCTGATGAAAAAAAACTATCTGAATTCTCTATTCTCAGTAGTTTTAACTTGTCCTTATTTATAGTTGGTTCCTTTCTAGTATTTTCCATAGTGTATTGTTTTAAAGTTTAATAAGAATACTATAGAGTAGACTCTGAGGTGAAATACGTTCGATAGAAATTGCATAATACGCCATTTTAAATGACTAATTTTCTTAAATTTGCACATAAGTATTATAAGATTATAAAATTTAAAGAAATAGCCAGTGTTTTCTGAGAACACTGGCTATTAGTGTATTAACAAGCTCTACTATCAATGTAATCTATTATCTCAGAGGCTTTGAGCCGGGTAGATTTAGCAGTCAACTTGTACTTTTTTATTTTTCCAGTGTTGATCAGATTGTAGATTGTACCTTTACTAACATTTAGTATCTGGGTGACTTCCTCTATAGTAAGAAAGTTACCTAGCGTGTTTGAGTTTTTCTTTGCTTTCATAATTTACAATTTAAATTTTAGTTAATTATCGTCGACGATTATGCCAGCTAAGGTATGATGTTGAAAATAGTGGTCTGTGAGTTTAAGTGACTTTCAGTGGAATTCAGTGATTGAATTTTATTGCTTTCAATCAATTGATATATAGTTAGTTAAGTATTTGTTTAATTTTATTTCAAAAGTTTCCTAAAAATAATTGAATCTAAAACAAATATATTCAGCTAGTTACACATTGGATGTAATTTTTTCATGAATCTAAATATTCACAAGTGTAAGCGAAGTGAAACTATAAGTTGAATGAACCTTTTTCATGAGCGAAGCGAATAACTATTCTCATGAGCGAAGCGAATAATCCTGTTAGTGAATCTGTTCCGCATCATAGGTCGGGAGCGTATTGGGATACATGAGTTCACCCTGCTTGCCTTTCAATTGGCAGGTACTCCGATGCTTGCATCGAAAGAAAAGAAATCTCTTTATTGATACCTCGTCAGTTCTGAGGCAAGGTAGTTTAATTTGTATAATTGTTTCTTAGATCTTTGATTATCTTTGGATTGACTTTAGAAGCAATGCCTCTATTTAAATCAATTTCTGTTTTTAAAAGAATTAATGCTTCTTTCCATTCGATATTTTTAAAAAACTTATAAATTATTTCAGCATCTGAGGCTATTGATTCGGCGGTCCAATTTATTGTAATTTTAAAAGGATGGTCCATTAATCTTGGATCATTTGCAAAGTTTTCAGGAATATCTATAACTTTACCAACTTCTTCCTTCCATGCCTTTAATTTTTCCTTTTGGGATTTTGGAGATGCCTTTACTGCCCCTAATGCTATGGCAAAATATCCAAAACGTTTGAATAATTGAGCAGTTTTACTTCCATTTATTGCATTTTCTACTAACTCTACACCTTTTTTAACCAGTCTATCTTTTAATTCTTTTTCCGATAGTTTTGGTTTAGGAATATTTTCTAGTTTAGTATCTTCTTCAGAAATATTATGATACTGAATTTGGGTTGAATTGAAAACCAATTCTTGAAATTTTAGTAACAAGGCCTTTGAAAATTTCGAATTAAGTAAAGAGTCAATTAGTTCGTCTTGACCAATCAAAAAAACTTCATGCCAGAAATCTATTGCATTGTAATGATGTAAATCATTGATTTCTATTTTTTCTGAAAAAAACTCATGGAGAATTTGGGCGGGTATTTTATTTTGCTTTCTGCTGTTTTTTATTAAAAGTGATTGAAGCTCCCAAAAAGCAATTCTTTTCTTATTCAAGAACCCTATTTTATATAAATATTCAAACCGAAAAAAGTAGAATATTGCTGGAGTAATAATTGCTAATAATAGCCAACTAATTTTGGAAATGCTATCTAAATCCATAAAAGTCTTATAAATTGATTTGAAATATGTAAAAGTATATTGTTGTTTACTTAGGTGCGCAAAAATATAAAAATATTTATAGTTTGCAAAAATAGGTGCAAATCAATAATATAAACTCATAAAAGATTGAAATATAGATGTTAAAATAAGTCCCATGAGAGGCTCCAGGTATTGACTGCGATAAACTTCTTTAAAGACAAAAACTTCATAATAGGCATTATTCCAAATAAATAGCACTTGGATTTATATCACAGGTGTATCTAAAAATCAGCCCGTGTTTAAAAAAATGGTGCAAAATTTATATCTTTCAAACAAAAACATGACTATAATGCTTACTAAAGATATTTTAGTGCTTGGAAAACTGTTAAGCTGCAAACTATAAATCCTTTTCTTATTATGATAAGAGGGTCAAAAGAAAACTGGGCCGAGGTACCAGTGTATGGCAGTAGCCACCTGGATATAGCCAACTGCAATACAACCCGGGAAATTAGCAGCTGTACCTACGAGTTAACCTACCATTTGGGTAACGTACGAGCTACCCTGGGTAAAAGCGTAGCCGATAACACCACCCGGTTGCTAACCGCCACTGACTATTACCCCTTTGGTATGACCATGCCGGGTAGAAATTATACCCTTAATAACTACCGTTTTAGTTATCAAGGGCAGTTCGCTGAAAAAGATGAAGAAAGGGAAGACCCAAATTCATCTATTCTTTTAAATAAAAAGGTAAGGATAGGATTTTTATTCCACCAATGGGATGGAAAAAATTGCCAACTAATTAAGAATATCTTGTTGTAATTATTACTTATTATCTAGAAATATAGGATTGCAAATATAGAGAAAAACATATGATATTGTTGAAAAAGTAAACTTATAATAAGTATAGCGGTTGTAATATTGATTATATGTGTTTATAAATTTTTTCAATTAAATAAGCATATGTCTATAAAATGGGCTGATTTTGATTCGATTTTAAATAGTCAAAAATACAAAGGTAAAGTAACAAACGTAAAGCGGTATCATTCAAATGTTTCAAAATATTATTAATGCTTAAGAATTTTTGGTTTTGGATTTTTATAATTATAATCAGCATAGCTATTGTAGTAAACAAGTTGCAGGATAGTGACAAATCTTATCAATTGGTTATAGATTCATATAGGAATAAATCATTTTATGGTGTAATAGTTAACAAATATCAAGATAAACAAAATCACAATTATAAAACAATTTTAATTTCTAATAGTGGAGGAGCAAAAAGTGTAGTTATTGAGTGGGAATTGGGCGACTTGTATAATTATTTGCAAATTAATGATTCAGTTATTAAAGAAAAAGGAAATTTGTTTGTAAAAGTGTGGAGAGAAGATTTAGATACAGTTTTATTTATGAAATTTTATAGTGATGATAAACCCTTTTTTGTTGACAGTTCAAATTATAATTCAATTAAATGACATGAAAACACCCCTGCTGCCGGACGAATCCTTTCGTGTGGTATGTATAAAGAAAGAATAAATATTAAAAATAGAAAAGTAAAAAACAAAAATAAAAAGCAAAATGCAAAAACAAACCTTAGTAAATATCATTTTAATTACCGGCTTTATAGGTTTAAGAGGCTACCAGTTATAATCAACAATCGGTATATGTCGATATTGGCAAGCTGATTCAGGAATACCAAGGCATGAAAGATGCCCGTACCGATTACGAGAAATAAGCCACCCAGTGGCAGGCCAATGCCGATACCCTGGTTGTCCAGTGGCAATTCACTCAGTGTTTAATATCCAGTACTTAAAATAGCTCTGATTCGACCAGCACCTGGTTTACACCTCGTTTTAATTGCTCAATATTTTAATATTGCCAGGTTGCTCCATAGGCAGGCTTTGATTCTGCCGTTTGATGTGCATTTAAATTCACTCTACTTAATTGGTGAATAATGTAGTGATCTACTGCATTTAATTCTTAGTAAGCCAAAGTTATAATGATAAAATGTCCTGTATTTTTTCCTCTACAATTGGCAAACGCATATCCAGCATAATAGGATGAATATGTGCTGTAAGTACTTCATCGAGCATGTTCTGGTCGATTATTTTTTGTAACTCATGTTGGATAAATATTCTAATTTCCGGTATAATTTCTTGTACCTCCTGCACAATATCCATTCTGTTATCAATCACATAAATCACATCTTCTATATCGTGACTGGTTCTATAATCGCGACCTCTATGGTTAAAAGCTTCAAATTTTGTTGCCAGATAACAGGGAGCCGGAAGTATCTGTATGGTTTCGCCTTTCACCTCGACCGTTTGCAGCTTATCGAAGCCCAGTTTATACCATCTGTTTGAAGGTCCTAAAGGGCCATCGGCAGCAGCCATTATATCTATCGGAATATCATTATACCTATAGCTGCATATGGCATGGCCAAATGGATCGGGGTGAAAACCATGTTGAGCCAGTTGCTCCTGCAAATTGGCCCACTTGCTGAAATTAAACAGCTTTACTGTCATATCAATATCCTGTGTGGGGCGAATTTCATTGGCTGCCGGATCGTCGGCATAAAGACTCACCACTGCACCTCCAACAAATACCATTTGCTCCTTGAGTTCTTTTAGAGCAGCTGCAACTTCAGCAATAGCAGCTATATTGATGGTTCTGTTTTCCATTTAGTTTACTTCCTCGTTTTTATCATTCGGCTGGTTCAGTATTCTTTCCTGCAAATATTTCAAAGCCAATTCGCGTTCGCGAACCCTTCCAACACGCAGGGCATCAACCAAAGCCAGCAATTCGTGCAATGCAACATCTTTCAGGGCAGCCTCTACCGCTGATGGATACAATGGAACAATACTTTGTCCTCGGACCGTTCCTTTCCCAAATTTCCACACATAGGGTTCACTACTCTGAATCTGATTTTGTAAAGGCGCTGCCGAATGCGAGGTAGGAACGCCGCGCACCATAGCACCCGGCCTTTGCGGGAACGCATAACGTACGCCATATTGTAAAAATTCCATAAAGGCCAGTCGCATTACTTTTTTTCCCTTGGTATCGAGTAACCCGGCATATTTCATACGGGCAACCGCCTCACTAACTTCCGACTGGCTCATACCTAAAGCTTCGGCAACCGGTTTCTGGTGCCAGGTACTATCATCAAGACAAATAAGCTTTAATAAAAGCAAGATGTCCTGAGGCTTCATATTTACTTGTTGTTCCTTCATTTCTTTTTCAGATATCGCGTATTGCGATTTGCAATATACGAAATATTTTGTCTAGAAAACCTATTTTAAATTAATTTATTGCGTATCGCGATATAAAATATTAAATTATAGATTGCTAATAAACAAATTATTGAGAGCAAATTACTGCATAATCGGATATAGGATGTTGATGTTTTTACTAATTAAGTATTATTCTTTACCGCAGCTTTTACTGCTTAGTACATATATTGTTTTAACCTTAAATTACACCGTAAACTTATTTCCTAAAACAGCTGATTTATTGAGTAGAAGGCTCTAATCTGTTAATAGGTGCATTAATTAGGTAGCGTGTTTCTCACTCTTAATACAACAAGCCATCAAAGGAATTATTTTTTTACTTCCAATTCTTTCAGGTGCTCCATCTTTTTACGTTCCAAAAATTCACGGATTCCTTCCAGATGCTCTTTTACCTTTTGGTTTCCAAATTCATAAACTTTACTTACCAAACCATCCAGAAAATCGCGGTCGTGCGAAACCAGGATCAGCGTGCCGTCGAATTCCATTAATGCTTGTTTTAAGATGTCTTTGGTGCGCATGTCGAGGTGATTGGTAGGCTCGTCGAGAATTAGCAGGTTTACCGGTTCCAACAGCAGTTTTATCATGGCCAGACGCGTGCGCTCACCGCCTGAGAGTAGTTTTACTTTTTTATCCCAGTCGTCGCCACCAAACATAAAAGCGCCCAGAAAATCTTTAATTTTTGTGCGAACTTCGCCCTTGGCAATATCGTCGATGGTTTGAAAAACGGTCAGGTTTTCGTCGAGTAACGAGGCTTCGTTTTGTGCAAAATAACCTATCAGCGTGTTGTGGCCCAGCGTTAGCTTTCCCTCATAATCAATCTCACCCATCAGGGCTTTTACCAGAGTCGATTTTCCTTCACCGTTTCGTCCCACAAAGGCTACTTTTTCGCCACGCTCAATGGTAAACGATGCCTTGGAAAACACCTGTTTATCGTCATAACTTTTTCCAAGCCCTTCGGCAATTACCGGATAATTTCCCGAGCGGGGCGAGGGAGGAAAACGCAGGCGCAGGTGCGAGGTGTCGATTTTATCTACCTCGAGTATTTCCAATTTTTCGAGCATTTTTACCCGCGACTGTACTTGTAGGGTTTTTGAATAAGTCCCTTTAAAGCGTTCAATAAATTCCTGATTCTCGGCTATCATTTTTTGCTGCTCATTGTAGGCTTTTTGTTGCTGTTCGCGACGTTCTTTGCGAAGTTCCAGGTAGCGCGAGTAGTTAACTTTATAATCGTAAATGCGGCCCATGGTTACCTCGATGGTGCGGTTGGTAATGTTATCGACAAAGGTGCGGTCGTGCGATATAACCATAACAGCCTTGGCGCTGTTTATTAAAAACTGTTCGAGCCATTGTACGCTTTCAATGTCGAGGTGGTTGGTGGGTTCGTCGAGCAGAATAAGATCGGGGTTTTGCAGTAGAATTTTTGCCAGTTCAATGCGCATGCGCCATCCCCCGCTGAATTCGCTGGTTGGTCGGGTGAAATCGGAACGTTCAAATCCTAAGCCGAGCAGAATCTTTTCCACTTCGGCATCAAAATTAATTTCACCGTGACTGTAAAGCTTTTCGCTTAAGGAGGTAACCTGTTCAATGATTTCGTAGTATTCAGGCGATTCATAATCGGTTCGGACCGTGAGCTGATGGTTGAGCTCTTCCATTTGAGTCTGCATGGCCAGGGTTTGAACAAAAGCCTGTGAGGCTTCTTCAAATACCGTGCGGTTGTTTTCGGTCATTAAATGCTGGGGAAGGTAGGCAATAACAGCATCTTTGGGTGCCGAGATACGTCCCTTGGTAGCGGTTTTGTCACCGGCGATCAGTTTTAATAAAGTTGATTTTCCGGCACCGTTTTTCCCCATTAAAGCAATGCGATCGGTGTCGTTAATTACAAACGAAATATCTTTAAACAGGGTGGTTCCTCCAAACTCAACAGTCAATCCATCAACAGAAATCATAACTCAATCTTAAATTCAGGGCGCAAAAATAATCAAATACATGAATTAAATTGAGATTATCTGAAATGGAGCAGTGATAAAAGAAAACCGATGAATAACGCGCGGTTTATTCATCGGTTTAGTAACGGAGTGAGTGAAATTCTATTTCAATAATTCTTTAACGGCTTCTTCCAGTTGCTGGTCGCGACCGCCAGCCATTACGGCCGGTTCGTTGGGTACTCTGATATCGGGTTCCAGCTGGTTGTTTTCCAAAAATGGTCCGTCCAGCGGTTTCCATCCACCCATGGGAATTCCAAAGTAAATGGTCGGATCGATTTGAGTTTCCCACCACACAAAGGTTCCGGTTCCGGGCACGGGCATGCCCAGCGTTTTTCCAATACCTTTAATTTTATAAGCCACCGGGAACAGGTGTGCGTCGGAGTAGTTGCTTTCGCTCATTATCACAATCGATGGTTTGGTCCATCGGTTCGAGGGTTGTGAGCCAATGTATTGTCCGTGGGGAATAATATCCATGTATTTTTTTCCGTTCAAAAAGTCTGAAAGTACATCGTGCAGGTTACCACCGCCATTGAAACGGGTGTCAACAATAAGTGCTTCGGCTCCCACATATTTTCCCAGCGCTTCTTCATAAACCACCCGCATGCTGGCATCGTTCATTCCACGCACGTGAACATAACCCAGTTTGTTGTTTGAAAGACGGGCAACCTCATCGTGGCGTGTTTTTACCCAGCGCTTGTAAAGCAATTGATTTTCTTCGCCCAGCGAGATGGGAATGGCAACTTCGTCCCAGCGTTCCTTGGTGTCGGGATTGTACATTGATAACAGGGTGTTTTGGCCTTTTACCCGATTTAACAACTGATAAAAATCGATTTGAGTGGTAAGGGCCGTTCCATTTATTTTTTCGATGATTTGGCCGGGTTTTACTTTAGACTTGGCTTTATCGAGTGGCCCACCCAGTAACACTTCAGCAATTTTTAACCCATCGCCGGTGTGCGTGTAATCGTAGAGTAAACCCAACGAAGCTGTGGCATCCCCATTTTCGTTAGGAGCCCGGTAACCGCTTCCCGTATGTGATGCATTTAATTCACCCAGCATTTCGCTAAGCATCTCGGTGAAATCGTAATTGTTGTTTATGTGTGGAAGGAATTTCTTGTATTCAGTATAGTAGAAATCCCAATCGGTACCCTGAAGATCTTCTACATAGAATTTTTCACGAACCTGGCGCCAGCTGTGGTTAAAAATATATTCCCTTTCAGCTTCCTGTTTTAACACCATTTCGCCTTTTGCTTTGATGGGCGTGGTTTTGCCGTCTTTGGTTTCCACTTTAATGGGTTTGCCATCGGCAAGAACCAGAATAAATGTGCCATCGGCCGATAGTTCCATGCCTGTTCTACGGGCGTTTATTTTGGCAAATTCCTTGGTTTCTTTGGTTCGTAAATCGGTTATCCAGATGTTGTCTTTTCCTTCGAAGCGGGTCAGGTAATAGAGTTTATCGCCTTCTTTTGATAAAAGCCAGTCGTTTACCGATGATGTGTGTACTGTTAGTTTTGTTTTTCGTTCCGACAGGTTGGTCCAGTCGAATTTCAGGTCCTCAATTTTTTTGGTTTCCTTATCGTCTTTCTTCGATTTTTTGTCGTTTTTATCTTTTTCTTCTTTTTCTTTTTCCTTTTTGGCCTTTTCTTCATTCTCTTTCAGCAATTCATAAGCTTCTTTCGATAAATTAAACTTATCGAACGCTTCCTGGGTAAAGAACAGGGCGTATACATCGAGATTGGTATGGTAATTTGCTTCGGCCTTTGTGCCTTCGCGGGTTGAGCCCCAGATTACAACTTTGCCATCCATGGCCCATTTGGGAGCATAATCGTCGTAGCCACTTTTTGTAAGGTTACGCAGGGTGCCGGTTCCTGAAGCTTCAATTAATCCTACTTCGCTTTGGAATATATCTTCCTTAGGGCCAAAGCGAACCAGAAACCATTTGCTGTCGGGCGACCACTGGTACCATTGATCCCCATCAGCATAAGAGTAATTGTGCTCACCAGACATTACGGTACGCGACTTTTTGCTCTCCAGGTTAATTACTTTAAGTGTGGTGCGGTTTTCAAGGTAGGCAACTTCTTTTCCGTCGGGCGAAAAAGCAGGTTGAAATTCTTCGGCTGTTGTAGCAACCACAGTTTCTTCTTTAAGCAGTGTGGCTAAATAAAAATAGGCTTCTTCGTTACGTACGATGGATGTTTTGTAGATGTCCCAGCTGTTGTCCTTTTCGGTTGCATAAACCAGCGATTTGCCGTCGGGGCTGAAACTAACACTTCGTTCCTGCCAGGGTGTGTTGGTAATGCGTTTGGTGGTTCCGTATTCAACGCTGCTAACAAAAATCTCGCCCCGGAAAACGTAGGCAAATTCCTTTCCATTGGGAGACAAACAGAGTTCGGTAAAATTCTTATTTACCGGGACAATTGCCTCCAGGGTTTCGCGTCCATCGTAGTTTACCTGAATGTTCACTTTTTGTGGTTGGCCGTTTGGTACCAAGGTATAAACCGCTCCGTCGAAACTAAAACAAAGGGTGTTGTTGCTGGCACGGGTTAGAAAACGTACGGGATGTTTCTTAAAATGGGTTATTTGCGTATTTTCGGTTGGTTTGCTTAGCGAGCTCCGATGCACATTAAAGGATCCACTTTCTTCGCTTAGGTAGTAAAAGTCGTCGTTGTTTTTGTCGAATACGGGATTCCTGTTTTCACCTTTAAACTGCGACAATTGCTGGTAATTTTTAGATACCATGTCGTAAACCCAAATGTCGCGGGTAACTGCTGAGGTGTGATGTTTTCGCCACTCGTCTTCATAACCTTTGCGATCGTGAAAAATCAGTTTTTTTCCATCGGAACTAAAGGTTGCATCGTGAGCCGGGCTGGTAATTATTTGTGTTACCCGGCCTCCGTTTACAGGAACGCTGTAAAGCTCGGCCATTACACCCGATGGAAATTGAACGTTGGTATGTAAATCCTGACGCTGCCCACTAAAAACTATGTTTTGATTATCGGGGGTAAAACTGCTGGGTTTTTCGCTGTTGGAATGAAAAGTAAGACGTTGGGCATTTCCACCCTCGGCCGACATTACATAGATATCAAAATTTCCATAGCGATCCGATGCAAAAGCAATTTGTTTACCATCGTTACTCCAAACCGCAGCGTATTCGTAACTGTCGCTTAAAGTAAGCGGAATGGCTGTTCCACCAATTGCGGGAACTTTGTAAATGTCACCTTTGTAATTAAAAAGAATGGTTGTTCCATCAGGCGAAATGGCCGGATAGCGCAGCCAACCAGCATCCGATTGGGCTAGTGTGGAATGGGCAATTAGCAGAAAGGCGCTGATTGCAAGTAAGCTTAGTTGCTTTCTCATAGTTTTAAGGATTTTGAGATTAGTTAACAAAAACACTAAATTAATAAACCTTGGTTAAATTAAACTTTAAAAATTATGTTTGGTATGCAGTTTTTTCGATAATCAATGAATTATAAATAATTAGGCATAAGTCGCACAAACCATTGAAAGGTTACTTCAGTTATATGCATATAGCGAATGAACCATTGCAGGCCTTAACTGTTATGGTTTACCTAACTTGAAAGCAAAAAATGGAAGCAGCGCGTAAAACAAAAATAACCCGGCAGGGGCTAAAAAACACCTTTAAATTATTTCGATACCTGGCACCGTTTAAAAGGGAATACCTGGTAGGTATGTTCTTTCTATTGGGATCGAGTCTGGCAAATCTGGCTTTCCCTAAACTTTTGGGCGATTTGGTGAATGCCGGAAATGCCGGAGTTTTAGCCGAAAGTATCAACCGTATTGCTGTAATACTTGGAGTTTTGCTTTTAGTTCAAGCCACTTTTTCATATTTCCGTATCGTACTTTTTGTAAATGTAACTGAAAAAGCACTGGCATTACTCCGTCGCGATACATACAACCACCTGATTAAATTACCAATTCGTTTTTTTGAAAACCATCGGGTAGGGGAATTAAACAGCCGTATTTCGAGCGATGTAGCTTTGCTTCAGGAAACACTGACAACCACACTGGCAGAATTTGTACGTCAGGTGGTAATAATTATTGGCGGAATTACTTTATTGGCGGTAACATCCATCAAACTTACCTTATTTATGTTGGCCATTTTGCCCGGCGTTATGATTGCAGCCCGGCTTTTCGGGAAGTACATCCGAAAGTTTTCAAAACAGGTGCAACAGGAGGTGGCCGATTCAAATACAGTGGTAGAAGAGACCCTGCAGGGTATTCAAAGTGTAAAAGCCTATACCAACGAATGGTTCGAGATGCACCGCTATTTTAAAAAGACCGAGGTTATTGCACGCATTGGAATGAAAAGTGGAAAGTACCGGGGCGCATTTTCGTCCTTCATTATTTTTGGCATGTTCGGAGCCATTATTGCCGTTATCTGGCGTGGTTCGGTTTTAATGGCTCAGGGAGAGATGATTGCCGGCGATTTGTTTTCGTTTGTTATTTATTCGGTTTTTGTGGGAGGAACTATAGGGGGACTGGCTTCAGTTTTTGCCAACATTCAAAAATTTATCGGAGCCACCGAAGCGTTATTTGAATTATTTGATGAACAGGAAGAAACCCTGGAATCAGTAAACCATATTCCTGATGAACAGTTATTAAAAGGGGAAATAGCCTTTCAGCAGGTTTCATTTGCCTATCCCAACCGACCGAACGAATTGGTGTTAAAAGATTTGAATTTCACCATTTCGAGCAATCAGCAGGTAGCCATTGTTGGAGCCAGTGGCGCCGGAAAATCAACCCTGGCCTCGTTGTTATTGCAATTTTATCAGCCGGTTAGCGGTCAGGTTCTTTTCGACGGTCGTTCCGGAAATACGTTACCACTTTCGGTAATCCGGCATCAGATAGCCCTGGTTCCGCAGGATATTTTCCTTTTTGGCGGAACCATCCGTGAGAATATTGCTTACGGCAAAACCGACGCAAGTGACGAAGAAATTTATCAGGCAGCGAAAAAAGCAAATGCTTTGGAATTTATTGAGCGTTTCGACGAAAAATTTGAAACACTCGTGGGTGAACGCGGAACGCAACTCTCAGGCGGACAACGTCAGCGAATTGCCATTGCCCGTGCGGTATTAAAAAATCCGAAAATATTGATACTTGACGAGGCTACATCATCACTCGATGCCGAATCGGAGCGCCTGGTGCAGGATGCCCTGGATAAACTGATGCAAGGACGAACCTCGATAGTAATTGCCCACAGGTTGGCTACCGTACGTAAAGCCGACCGGATTCTGGTATTCGAAAACGGACAGGTAGTAGAATCAGGAAATCATCAGGAATTGATACAATTGGAGCAGGGTGTATATAAAAACCTGAGCGAACTTCAGTTTGTGGGTTAACAATTTTGACCACAGATTGTATTTAACATGAATTCTGAGTTGTTGTTGGGCTCAGTACGTAGTAGATTAATAGGAACACTAATTAGTACAATTGAAAATACATGGAACTTAAAATAGAAAAACTGCCTTTTGGGTTGCGTCCCGAAACCAATGGACCCGACAACGAGATATATAATTACCTGGGTGAAGAAGGGGTACGCAAATTGGTATCGGACCATTACGATTTATTGGTAAGCAGTGAGATAAAACATTTGTTTCCGCCTGAAGGAATGGCCCTGGAACTGGCAAAAAAACGTTCGTCCGATTTTTTTATTCAAAAATTGGGCGGACCCGAATACTTTAATCAAAACCGGGGGCGACCCATGTTGGCAAACCGGCATTTGCCTTTTAAAATTACTCCTGCAGCCCGCATGGTTTGGCTCGAATGCTACAAAGTACTGCTCGAAAAACTGGAAGTTCCCGAACACCTGGTTCTGGCCTACTGGAAGTACCTGCACGATTTTTCGAACTGGATGGTGAATACGCCCGAAAAATAAAACTTTGGAAGAATTGCAGTTTTTCTTTAGTTTACCAATACCTTTTTAACCGTTTTTGATTGAGGTGTTTCAAAGTTAACCAGATAAACTCCAGCCGTTAAATTCTGAGTGTTCCATTCAACGGAGTGGCTTTCGGCGGTTAAAAATTCGTTGGTCAGGGTGGCGATGTACTTTCCGTCAATACGGTAAACCTTAACGCTAACCTGCATTGGATTCGATAATTCAAAACGCATAGTGGTTGTTCCCCGGCTTGGATTTGGAGCAATAATAACCGGCAATTCTTTTTCTGCTGAATTTATTGATGTTCTGCTGGCTTCAATCCATGCGTTATACATTAGCTCAGCCAAAGCATGTGCGGCATTATTCAACATTTCGGATGCCATGACTTCCGACTTTTCCCAAAGCGCATCTTTATAAGCTGATGAGCTATAATCGGTCGAAAAAGTTTTGGCATAATCGTCAGCGTCAAGAATCAGCTCCAAATAAGCGTAATTGGCATAGATGTAATTAAAAACATAATCGCTTACATTGTTGATGGGTGCTATTTGTTTTCCCGAGAACGTGATTTCGTTAATGTGTGCATTTATCATCGTCGATTCAAAACGGGAATGAATACCCCTGTTTCCGGTGTATTGTCCATCATAGTTTTTTGTTAGATGGAGCGGCATGTGTCCATCGGCCACGTAGTGCGATAAATCGGCAGCAAAATATTTTGCTTTTTCCCAGTCGGCGCGCCGCATACACGAAACCAGCGAGTCGTAGCTGTTAAGTGTGGCCCAGGGTAACACCCCGTTATCGTACACAAAATTGTGATCGTGATAAGCAATTAATTCGTCCAATGACTGGGAAATGGCCCCGTCTTTTATAAACTCTGGATAATTGTCGATATCAATGTAATGGCGTTCCCCTTCGTTGGGATCGTCCGATTTGCGGTAATCGGCATCAGAACTGTGTTCGGCAATGTAGTCCATCCAATCGTTGAATTGCTGCATCTCCTGGTTAAACGATAAAGCTGCATTAGAGCCAATGTGGTAATGTCCGGTTCCGCCCCAACTAATTAACAAAAGTGCTGTAAGCAGCAGCATGGGCATAAGCACCAGGATTTTTTTCTGATTTTTCATTGTAATATACATCCGTTTGTTTGGTGGGCCAAATGTAGTAATTAAAGTGAATATTCCTTTATAAAAGCAAAACAACCAGAAAAAAATCCTTCCAGACGCCAATAAATCAAGAAGGATTAGGTTTTTGATGGAAAAAATGAATTGTGTTTAAGTGCTTACTTGAGCAATCTGGAACTAAGAATCCCCAAAAATCCACCAATCAGAAAACCTAAAACACTATTCCCAAACGTGGCCGACTCAAAGGCATTTTTAAACATTTCGAAATTTAACGACGCCAGGTTATTCCAAAACAGTTTCCAGCCCATAATCTGCAGCGAGTTTAGAAAAAACATACGAACCACGGCTACGCCAATAACAGCACCCACTAAGGCAAAAATCAGTACTTTGTTTTTTTTCATAATAATCAGGATTTTAATTTTTTATAGTCTATAATAAGGCTAAATGTACAAAATAATAGGGGTAAAATGGAATAAAAAAAGGAGGGTTTTATAAAAGCAAAAAGCGCAAAGCAAATCCATGCCTTGCGCTTTATCCCTATTTGTACTAACGCTGGTTGAATTTCTTTTCTATCAGGTATTCGGCAATTTGTACCGCATTTAGCGCGGCTCCTTTACGAATCTGGTCGCTTACACACCAAAAACTAATACCTTTCTCATTACTCAAATCCTTACGGATGCGCCCCACATAAACATCGTCTTTGCCGGCAATATCCCAAGGCATGGGGTACTCATTGTTTCCGGGATTATCTACAACAGTAATACCTTTGGTTTTTTCACAGGCCGCCCGAAAAGCTTCCGGCGAAACAACTTCCTCCGTTTCGGCCCAAACCGACTCGGAATGTGCACGCATTACCGGTACACGCACACAGGTAGCACTTACCTGTACATCGGAGTGCATAATCTTGCGTGTTTCATTATACATCTTCATTTCTTCCTTGGTGTAGCCGTTTTCGGTAAACACATCAATATGGGGAATCACATTAAAAAGCAATTGATGGGCAAACTTTTCGATGCTAAGCGCATCGCCGACCACGTATTGCTTTACCTGCTTTTCCAGCTCGGCCATGCCCATGGCTCCGGCACCACTGGCCGACTGGTAAGCCGATACATGAACCCGTTTCACATGCGAAAGGCTTTCAAGCGCTTGTAAAGCCACCACCATCTGAATGGTCGTGCAATTCGGATTGGCAATAATATTTCGTGGGGTATGCAGGGCGTCTTCGGCATTTACTTCGGGAACCACCAAAGGCACATCGGCATCCATACGGAAAGCACTCGAATTATCAATCATCAAAGCGCCGTATTTGGTTATGGTAGGGGCAAATTCAAGCGAGGTACTACCGCCGGCTGAAACCAGGGCAATGTCAATACCTTTAAAATCATCGTTGTGTTTCAATTCCTTTACCGTGAGTTGCTTGCCTTTATAATTGTAAACTTTTCCGGCGCTGCGTGCCGAACCAAACAATACCAATTCATCAATGGGTAAACTGCGTTCACCCAAAATGCTTAAAAACTCCTGGCCAACGGCTCCGCTGACTCCTACAATGGCAATTCTCATAAAATCAAACTGTTTATAATACGTTTACAACGATTTTTTTTAATAACTTTCCAAAATTAGTAGCTTTCTGTGATTATCATACAACCATTATGAAAAAAATTACATTTTTATCCATAATTGGTGTTTTTGCTTTTAATTGTTCGTTTTCACAACTGATTTCGTTCAATTTTAATGCCGAACCTTATGTAATGGCATCAGGCATCCATGCTCAACTTATGGTTTCTCCCCTTCTGCTAAGCAGTGGAACCATCGAAACCAACATTAGCACGGGTACTTATTTTGCCGACGAGCCCTACATCGAAGAAACCGGCGGCTGGGGAAGCACTTCCATGGCTCAGGCCAAGTATTTTCACCTCACCATTCAGGCCCTGCAGGGATATCAGTTTACCTGTACCGAAATTTTGCTCGATAGTTATGCCACCAGTTCCGGTCCTTCGGCACTTACCCTTTTGCTCGACACCCTTGAATTGGAAACACTTTCGCTTCCGAACAGTTCGCTTGTGTCAGTCAGTCAAACCATTCCCGAAATGGAAGCGCAGACTTCCATAACGCTGAAAATTGCAGCCTGGTCCAATGGCTCGCGTGAAACCACTGGTTCAGGAACCTTACGTATCGATAATTTAATTATTAATGGCCTGGTAACCGAACTTCCTCCCATGGATTCAACAAGTACCCTTTCGGCTGGCAACCTGGTAATTCCAACTATTGTTTCATCTTTAATGGCCGGCGATTCCCTGCTTAAAATTATGGAACTGCAGTTTACCGATTCCGCTTCGGGCGATAACAAACCTACCCTTGTCGACAGTATTTATTTCAGATCAAATGCAAGCAACCAGTTTACCGATTGGCCTACCGTGATTGACAGGGCACAGCTTAAAAGTGCCGATGGCACCATTAATTTAACCGGCGAAGTGCTTGCCCAAAGCATCCGCTTTATACCAATAAATCCAATAATAATAAGCGAAGGACCACAAAACAGCAGGATATTAAGTTTATTTATTTCCTTAAAATCACCCTTAGATTCGACTGATGGAAAACACCTGGGTATATTTACCGATGCTTCAAATATTTTTTGCAGTCCCCTGGGTTCTCAACTAAGTTACGGAATGGTTACATCCGCTCAGGACAAGTTACAGATTGAAGTAATAGGAACCCACCTCAATGCTCAATTTCCCGATGGAGTGGTTTTTAAAGATTCGCTTTTTACGATCAAACTTTCAGTAAGCGACGCTTTGGGCTCCATTGATTTAGACTGGGAATCAGCTGTAAATATTTCCGCTTTGGCCGATGCGGGAGAACTGCAAAGCTACGGAGCTTTGAACCGTAATTTTAAGCAGGGCATGATAACTTTTAATGATTTAAAATACACGGCTACCGATACGGTGCTGCTATCCGTTCAGGCCGATAAGCTGAAACCTGCTTACCATGCTTTATTGGTTGGCCATCCTTTTTTCTCAGACAGTTTTGAGCAACCTTTATCAAACCAATGGTTAAACCAAAGTGATTGGGAGCTAAATTCTATGGAACCGTTGGAAGGTAGTTTATCGTTAAAACATGCTGTGGCAAATCCCGATGGACTCAGTTACATTTCTGCGCCATATTTGCGCAATGGATTTAACAACGGGCGCACGGTTTGGCGATTGGTATTACGAAACGGAGCCTTTGATCCAAGTAGTTCCAATCGTTTTTGGTATTTTCTGATGGCTCAGGATTCAAACCTGATTTCACCCGGGAATGCAGGCTACGCAGTTGGCGTCAATTTTACCGGAAGTAGCGACAGTCTTTCGTTGTGGCGATTGGATTCCACTGGAAACAAACAATTGCTTGTTCAAGCAGATTTAAACTGGGAACCCGACGACACCATTGCTATTGAAGTTATCCGCGATGTTCCTGGTATTTGGCATTTGGGCTTTGTTAGGGGAACTGAATTTTCAGGCATAACTCAAGCTTCTTCTGTATCCGATACGCTATTTTATGATTTACCCTATCATGGGCTGGTTTTTCAATATAGTGCTACCCGTGCTGGGATGCTCTGGGCCGACGATTTGACTTTTTCTCAGTTAAATTCGCCACCGATTCTATTTGCTGCTAAGGGAATTACAAATAATTGTATTGAGTTAACTTTTTCAGAGGCTTTGCATCCCGATTTTGTTGTTGATTTAAACAATTATCAGGTGAGTTCTACTTTATTGCCTTCAATTCTTATTGATTCGGTAGTGTTTCATCAGGAACAAGCGAACATTGTTCAGCTTTTTGTAAGTAACCTACGTACCGCCTCATACCAGGTAAGCGTTGTTGGGCTTGCCGACACGGAATCCTTACCCATGAGTTTACAGAAAATAGAATTTGCTTATCGGGTTCCTGCCTCACGGGGCGAGGTGGTAATAAACGAAATACTCTTCGATTCCTATCCTGTAGTGGAATTGCCCGATTACGATTACATTGAAATTTACAATCAGGCGCAAGACCCCTTTTATTTGGGAAACTGGAAGCTTGAAATTGATGGCGCTGTGCGGGTTTTGCCCGACACCATTATAAAACCAAACGAATATGTAATTATTACCAGCAGTGCAGCACTTGAGTGGTACCGTAATTATGGCAATTGCCTGTCAGCAATTACTACAACTATGTTGACTAATACCGGAAAGCCCATTAAGTTATATTCATCCGAAGGTGCATTAATTGACAGCGTTTTTTACCAGCCGGCATGGATAAACGATGAAAACAAACGCGACGGAGGCTGGTCGCTGGAGCGAATCGATCCGCAAAATCTTTGCGGAGCATCGGGGAACTGGGCCGTATCGATTGATGAAAAAGGAGGAACGCCGGGAAGGGTTAATTCGGTTTTCACAACGAATTGCGATACGGTGGCTCCTAAACTGAGCAGGTTTAAGCTCCTAGCTGATAAAACATTTTCTTTGACATTCTCTGAAGAGGTATTATTTAATGATAAAAACATCGGTGGCTATATTAAAATTTCTTCCGATTCTCTGAAAGTGGACTCAGTTACCATAGCGAGCGATAATAATAAGTATAATGCCTACCTCAATCGTTCTATTCCTCAGGACACCATTTTTGAATTGTCGTTAAGTAACATCAACGATTTGTGTGGAAACACGATTAATGATACAACGATTTCCTTTATTTACCATGTTCCCGAAGTTTATGATGTAATTATAAACGAACTTATGGCCGATCCCAATCCGGTGGTGGGTTTGCCTGCGTATACTTATCTCGAAATTTATAACAGGAGCAACTGGCCCATCCAGTTGGAAAACTGGAAATTGGAATACGGAACCTGGTATCGCGAATTAAGCGATTATGTTTTGCCAGGCAACAGCTACCTAATACTAAGTCCGGTGGGTACGGCAGCTTATTTTGAAAACTATGGTCCAACACTTGATGTTATGAGTAGTACCACTTTAACAAGTACCGGGAGACTGTTGCAGTTAAAAGATACGACAGGAAAGGTTATCGATGCGGTTGATTACAGCAAAAGCTGGTATCGCGATGCCGAGAAAGAGGAAGGAGGATGGTCGCTGGAGCGCATCGATACCGATAATTTATGCAGTGCCGCTTACAATTGGAGGGCCAGTATATCGGTTACCGGGGGAACTCCCGGATTAGTGAACTCCGTGTTTGCTTCAAATCCGGATACCCTGGCACCTGCCATACAGTTTATGAAAGTGTTGGATAAAAACCGTCTGTATCTTGAATTTACTGAACCCATTCCAGCGGAAGTTTTAAGTAATAAAAGTCACTATGTTTTACATGGAACCCTGTTACCTGTTTCCATGATTACCAGTGAACCAGCTGCTGTTGAACTGGAATTGTCACATGCATTGATTCCGGGAAACAATTACACCCTAAAGGTTTGGCAAATAGAGGATTTATGCGGGAACTCTATGCGAGACACCTTGATTTCCTTCATATTTAATGATATGGAACCCAACGATATAGTTTTCAGTGAGCTGATGATTGATGAATCGCCAGCCGTTGCATTGCCTGAATATGAATATATTGAACTGTACAACAGGAGTGCAAAAAACATTCAACTGGAAAAGTGGGAACTGGAAGTTAGCGGAAACGTAAAAACCTTACCCCGCTTTGAATTGCGCTCGCACCAGTATGTGATTCTTTGCCATGAAAAGGCAGCCGAAGCGTTGGCGTTTTATGGTATTGTGTTACCTATCGAGGGGTTTGCATCCCTGTCAAATACTTCGGCAGGTTTATGCTTGCGCGATACGCTTCAGCAAATCATTACCGAATTAAATTACTGCAATAGCTGGTATAACAACAATGAAAAGGATAAGGGCGGTTGGTCGCTGGAAGTTATAGATCCAAACAATACATGCAGTGGTAAAAGCAATTGGAAAGCTTCGGTTAATCCTCGTGGAGGAACTCCCGGCACAACGAATTCTGTTAATGCGGTCCATATCGACACACTGGTTCCCCGCTTAATGCATGCATTCGCGGTATCGGAACATAAAGTAAGCCTTAACTTTTCGGAACAAATACCGGAGTTCGTTTTGTTGAACCGCAATCATTATAACCTTTCAGGGTTAGGAAGACCTGATTATTTGCAGATAGATTCTCTGGATACTTTCGCAGTGCACCTCGAATTTAGTGAAGCCTTTGAACCACAGAGAACCTATGAATTAACCATAAAGGGCCTTTTTGATAATTGTGAAAATTATTTGACAGACACTTCTGTAACTATTACTTATTATCCACCTGCTTTGTACGATGTGGTAATTAACGAAGTATTTGCATCGCCAACTCCAGCGGCAGGCCTTCCCGAAGCTGAATTTCTTGAATTATACAACCGCTCCGGTCACGACATTTATGCGCATCAATGGCAAATTACAGTGGGGAATTCGACAAGGGTAATGCCTTTTTTTGTTTTTCCGGCTCAGGCTTATGTAATTGTTTCCCGTTTGGGCAACGGTTCTTTATTAAGTCCATACGGTCAGGTGGTTGAGGTTGAAAATTTTCCGCTGCTTCCAGGTTCGGGAAGTGTTTCCCTGTTTAGGAATACCGGTGAATTTATAACTTCAACCCATTGGTCGTCCGATGGGTTTACCAGTGCCTTTAAAGCCAATGGCGGATACAGTCTCGAACGTATTGACGAAAACAATCCCGATGAATCGGCATCAAACTGGCACGAAACCGAGGCGGTAACCGGAGGAACACCGGGCAAGCGCAATTCGGTTTACCGGCCAAATCCCGACCAAACCGCTCCCGATTTGCTCCGCGCTTTCCCAATTAACGATACCCTTATCCGGGTAACATTTTCGGAATCCATGGATTGGACTACCTTTTCGCTCGAAGCTTTTGAGGTTACTAAGGAACCCGATTTATTTAAAACCCTTATTTTTACTACACCCCATCTTAACTGCGTCGATGCAGTGCTGAATAAAAGCTTGCAATTGGGGGTGGAATATCAGCTAAACCTGCACCAAACGCTTAGCGATTTGTCGGGAAATAATTTGTACTTGAATAGTGCGCGATTTGCGTTGGCATTAAAGGCCCTGCCAAACGATGTGGTAATTAACGAGGTGTTGTACAATCCCCTTTCCGGTGGAACCGACTTTGTTGAGTTATATAACCGGAGTTCAAACGTGGTTAATCTGAAGCAGTTTTACCTGGCATCGCGCGATGACGGTAATAATTTGCGTCAGTTAAGTTTAATTACCGATGACGGAATGCTGATTTTTCCTGATGATTATGTATTGCTTTCGGTGAATAACGATAAGGTGTTGAATTACTATTACACTCAAAACAGACAGGGATTTTACCAAATGAACGCATTGCCCTCGTATCCGAACGATGCTGGTGTGGTAGTGCTATTGGACACCACCGGATTGCTGATCGATGAGTTTGCTTATACCGATAAAATGCAGTTTGGCTTGTTAGCATCAACCAAAGGCGTCAGTTTGGAGCGCATCGACCCAAACCGTTCCGCTTCCGATAGAACCAATTGGCATTCGGCAGCGGAGAATGTGGGTTGGGCAACTCCCGCTTACCGGAATTCAGTGTTTAGTCAAACCCCACCGTACAAAGATGAAATAATGGTAGAACCCGAAGCTTTTTCGCCCGACAACGATGGCCATAATGATGTCCTTAATTTACACTACGCGTTCGATAAACCAGGTTTTACAGCCCATGTTATTATTTTTGACGGAGCCGGGCGTAGCGTAAGACGCCTGGTAAAAAGCGAGTTGCTTTCGCAGTCAGGCATCATTTCCTGGGACGGCTTAACCGATGACCGGCATAAAGCCCCGGTGGGCATTTATATTATTTATATCGAAGTGTTCGATTTGGAAGGAACCATACACCAGTTCAGAAAAGTGTGTGTGGTCAGTGCACGTTTGTAATTTAAGCATAAAAAGCAAGCCACCAGGCAGTTCACAGCCAATACAAAGAACAGTGAATAAACTTTGAATTAGTAAGCAGTTCTCAGCTTACGAACTGGCAGATTTAGCTTAGCAACAAGCCCCGAGGGGCTTAAGTCTGGTAGCCTATGCGCATTCTATCAGCGTCAAACCCCGATAGGGGTGTCACTATAATAGCCCCGGGTGGAACCCGGGGTTTGGTTTTTTCCAAAGATAAAGCGATGCAAGCAGTGGCTTGCCAAGTAAACATTCGTACCATGCATCGCAATAGGCGGCAGGCTGATAGCAGCCTTCAGTAATAAACAGCAATCATCGGTGGGCAGTTCACAGAAAGCGCTACGAAGATACCAAACCACTTTGAATTGATTGAACCCTGTCAGGGTTCCAGGTCAGGCCGGTGCATTAATCCGTAGGTTGCACCTACGGCTATTGTAATTCAATCCTGCGGGTTGGTCTTTCCAGTACACAACCAAAACAATGAACAATGGGTAATGAACAGTGAATAGTTTAAAGCGAATAATTTGGCCAATTATAGGAGCGAATGTCTCTAGTCTAAAGTCTAAACTCTACAATTCCACCCGCTATATTCGGTACTAAATGTGCCAACTAAATCCCGATGAAATGGAATTTTATCTTACACCAATCGGTTTAATATTTTCGTCCCGATCGTTATAAATTTTCGTATAGACGATTTTTTAAAACCGTATAGATGAAAATAAATTTTCGTCTATACGAAAATTTGGTTTGCTGCAAGCCGCTGCCAGTAAGGTATTGTAGATGTATTACAAAGCAAAGGCAAAAAGCGGTTGATTGATGACTGCTTAACTTTTCTCAAACGCCCTTGTGCCTAAAACAAACCCCGATGCAGGTAATGCTGAGGTATTTTAAATTAACTAATTGACCGCGTTTTCGAAATTTTTTACATCGTATAAAGTGTAATTATCACCATATAAGTTGTAACTTGTAGCCAGGTTAATTTATTGCACTTTGAATATATTGTCTTAAGCCCCTGCACTATGCGTAACTTGTACATCGTTTTAAATCCAGGCCAGGCATCCCATGAGTAAAAGGCATCAGACCATAATACTTCACGGGCAAAATGCCGATTACCTTTTTAATCCCCATTCAGCCAAATCGCAGTTGCGCAAAGTATCCAGGTTTAGTCGGGTATACAAAGGCCAGTCGTCCGATGGAAGTCCCGTAGTTATTAAAATGCTGCCTTCCGATTTAAGTAAAAACACCACAACCGTTCAACAGTTTCGTAACGAAATCAATTGGTACGGTCTGCATCCCAATCTTTTGGCTCCTTTTGAATATATCTTTCAGGACGGACGCCATTTTTTAATTGCTGAATATGTAAGAAGCATCGATTTGGGTTTTTATCTGCGTTATGTGCGAACATTAAAAAAAACACGTATTAAATTGGCCATTACCTGCGGGCTTCAACTACTCGATGCGCTCGAGGCAATTCATGATTTGGGTTATTTACACGGCGATATCAAGCCGGCCAATGTGTTATTGCTAACCCGGCGCATGCGTTTCATTAATTTAAAACATCCTCACTTTCAGCTACTCGATTTTGGCATGACACACAAATGTGGCGAGCTCCCTCAGTCCTTAAATGAGCGTACACGCCGCCCTTTTGTTTTGGTGTATTCACCCCCTGAGAAAGTATTGGGGTTTGACGATTTGGAGGGTTATCATTCCGATTTATACCACGTTGCGTTGCTTATTCATGAAATGATAACCAAAGAACCTCCCTACGTTAGCCGTTTATCGGTTATGATAATGAACCTGCAAACCTCATTTCCCTTACCGGAACGTAAAGTTATACCCAAACCCCTGATGGATGTTTTGTCAAAAGCAGCTTCGAAACATCATTTTAAAAAACCACCCAATCACTATCCCAAAAAAGAAGTTTACCAGAAGTTATCTGAAGCTATTGCAAATCGCTACCAAACCGTTCAAGAGTTTCGACAGGCCCTGCTTGATTTTAGAAACTCATACTTTACTCAGTCAACACCTTAGTTTCAGGCAAAATAAGTTTCATGCTTCTTTTTCCGTAATCAATAATGGCCTGGTATTGAACCAGAAAATCACTGCCAATGAGTCCGGCAATGCTTTTGTCGCAGTACCTTTGATAAAGTGCATTTACATGCGATAGGTCGAGTAAAACACACGAATAGTTTTCAATTTTTAATCTTCCCAAAGCAAGCGACGGTATGTTTGCCAGATGCGAATCGGTAATCATGGCATTAATGCCCGAAGAGTTCTGTTCTTTAATTTTCTTCACCGACGAGGCTATTTTCTTTCCAAATGTATAATCGAGTACCGTTTTTGATGCGCCGGTATCGATAATAAAGTTTCCTTTTGTGCGATTAAATCGGGCCTCTATCATTATATGAAAGCTGGAATCTTCCAATTCAATAAGTTGCAGGGGTATTCGGGTCGATTTTGCCATGTTGTTATTCAATTAATTGTGGCGACAATATCCATAAAAAAAACAGAGATACAAAAACTGCATCTCTGTTTAGCGAAAAGCTATATAATTTTATACTTCAGGCACCGGGTTCAGGTGTCCGTATTTTTGCTCAAATAAATCCATATTGTCCAAAGCCACCATAACTTCTTTAACCGATTTTGCCGATTGATAAAGCAATTTCTTTTCGTCGGGCATAAGTTCCAGTTCGATAACTTTTTCAATTCCTTCGCGACCCAATACCACCGGAACACCCAGGTAAATGTCGTCGAGCCCGTATTCGCCATTCAGGCTGGCACATACCGGGAAAATACGTTTTGAATCTTTAATAATGGCTTCAACCATTTGGGCAGCCGCTGCACCTGGTGCATACCAGGCCGAAGTTCCCATAAGCTTAACAATCTCGCCGCCACCGGTTTTGGTGCGTTCAATAATTGCCTGCAAGGTAGGCTCGTCAATAAGTTCACGTACCGGAATCGACGAAACCGTAGTGTAACGTGGAAGTGGAACCATGGTGTCGCCGTGGCCACCCATTAAAATGGCATGGATACTTTTGGGCGAAAGGTTCAATGCTTCGGCAAGGAATGCTTTGTAACGTGCAGTGTCAAGAATTCCGGCCATTCCAAATACTTCGCTCGAACGTTTGGGAACCACTTCGTTGGCAGCCAGGTAAGCGGCGTAAGTCATCACATCGAGTGGATTCGAAACCACAATAATTTTTGCTTGTGGAGAGTGAACAATGGCCTTTTTGGTTACATCTTTTACAATTTTTGCATTGGTTTCAATGAGGTCGTCGCGGCTCATTCCCGGTTTGCGGGGAAGTCCTGAAGTAATTACTATGATGTCCGATCCGGCGGTTGCTTCATAATCATCAACCACACCTTTTACCCGGGTATCGAATTGTAAAATAGATGAAGTTTGCCATAGGTCGAGGGCTTTTCCCTGTACTACGCCATCTTTAATGTCAACCAATACCAGCTCATTCACCAAATCTTTATTGATGATTTCGTTGGCGCAGGTAGCACCAACATTTCCGGCTCCAATTACTGTAACTTTCATACGTTTAATAATTTAAATTTCAATACTATTTGTTGTGTTTCCGATTTTTTAAAATAACTCATCATATTTTGTCCAAATGGCATCACCAAGTTTCCAGGCTTCGTTAACTGCTTTGTCGGCGTGCTCAAGGGTATATTCCGTAAGTATTTTTTTTCGTTTTTTTGGATTCGATACATTAAGAACTTCTTTTTCAAACGAGGCCTGGTTTTTAAATAATTCCTGCTGCATGGGAACAAAAACGGCATCTACATCGTGTCTGATATCGCCCCAGCGTTGAGCTGCCAGGGTACTCATGCGGTTAAAAGCCCACCAGGCCGATTTGTTGGTAAAGCCATTCACCCGTCCGGGAGTTTTGTACGACTGGGGCAAATCAGTGGTTCCGGCATAAACCGGAATGTAAACCGAGGTGGCAATATTGTCCTGTGCTAACCAAAGCACACCACCAACATCGTCGGGCAGCCAGTCGCGGCATTGAATTATCGTGCCATACATGGTGTACCAGCGTGCAATGGTACGTTCGCCCAAAAAGTCGATTTTACCCGTTTTTTTATCCACATGGTACCAACCACCTTGTACATTTTGCAATTCCAATTGATCGTAAGGCATAAACGGATTAGCCAATGGGGAAACAATGGTTTTGCCGTCTTTGTCGGTGGTTTTAATGTTGCGGGTCATATCGTAAGGTGTTCCCTCGTAATAATCCTTAAAGATAGTTACCATGGTTTCCAGGCTTATTTTTTCATCGGGTTTAACCGAAAAAGGATAATCTTTATCATTCGGATCGAGCTTTAGCGATGGAGCAACCAAATCAAATACCCTCCATTCACGACGACGGGCGGCAATTGATTCCCGGCTTTCGGGCGCATAAACATGACAAAAACTAAAGGTTTGATTCTCATTCCACCATCCGTATTCTTTAGCAACCGAAAAAATGTTTTCCGATGCCATATAATAATCCGGATTGTTTAAATCAATTTCTTTAATGGTGCTGGCATTGGCATTAACTGATATATGCTCATCTGGAACCCGCTGGGCAACCCATACCGCACCGGTTTTTCCTTTTCCGGGGCCTACAATTTCAAAATGCCACACTTCTTTCTTATCTGCAATGGTCAGGCATTCGCCATCGTCATTCCAACCGTATTGTTTGGTAAGCTGGTCGGCCATTTTAATGGCATCACGGGCGGTTTCGCATCGTTCAAGCATCAACTGGCACAAGCGCTGGCAATCAATCAAACCTTCATCTGAACGGAGTTCGGAGCGCCCGCCAAAAGTTGATTCCCCAACACCAAGTTGTTTTTCGTTTAAGCTGGGATAAGCTGTATTAACATAGGCAAAAGTATGTGCAATTTGTGGAATGGTTCCAATGGGCGTATGTTTGTAACTGGGCATGGCCAGCGAATCAAAAGGTGTGCGTTTGAACATGGTAACAGTGCTTCCGGGTTTATGATCTTTTGCCGGAATAATATCCATCCAGGAGCGGGTACGATGGCTATCATCGGTATGCGAAGTCATTACTGAACCATCAACCGAAGCCAGTTTACCAACGGTCACCGAAGTACACCCTTCGGGAACGCCACCCTGCCAATCGGGTTTGTCCTGACCCAAAGCTAAAATGTACAGATTTAACGATAAAATGAGAAAGATAAGATGTATTCTTTTTTTCATAATGCAGTGTTTGATTTAGGGATGTCAAGATACAAAGTTTTATGGTTCTTAAAAAACGCTTAAATTAATTTTTAGTGGGAAGATATTTCGATTTTTTCGATTCCAAACCGATTCTTTTTGATTTTAAAGCCTAAAATTTTGTGCTGTTTGTCAAAACATGATGTAAATAGTGAAATTCATTTTTTACCTTGTATCCGATTTTAAACCCGTGAATTATTTTAGTTTATTAACGAAATGATTTTGACATGAAATTTTTATTAGTACTCGTATTGGCTGGTGTCACGCTTGGATTGTTTGGACAGGAGTGGGGACAGAACTTGCCTAAGAACAAAATGGAGGAAGGTAGCTTAACCCTGCCTGAGATTCAAAAAATGTTTAATGAATATGTGCAACAACAACGAATAGTTGCCGGAAAAAAAGAAATAGACGGTATACAAGTTAAAGTTCCCGGATGGAAGCAATTTAAGCGATGGGAGTGGTACTGGGAGTCACGGGTAAATCCTGTCACTGGGGAGTTCCCGGAAACCAGCGCTACCGATGAGTTTGCACAATATGTAAAAAACAACCCAACACCCAAGAGTGCCTCCGGAAACTGGATGGCTGTTGGACCGACCACATCAACGGGGGGATATGCCGGAGTGGGAAGGGTAAATTGTGTGGCTTTTCACCCTGTCGACAACAATACCTTTTGGATTGGAACACCTTCCGGTGGTTTGTGGAAAACTACTGATGGAGGAGCCACCTGGATAACATTAACCGACCAAAATGCAGTGTTGGGAGTTAGCGATATTGCCATTCCTTTGGATTATGAAACCAGCAATACGCTTTATATTGCTACAGGAGATCGCGATGGGGGAAGTGTTTGGTCCCTGGGTGGTGGCGCGTCAAGTGATAATAATTCTGTTGGCGTACTAAAATCAACTGATGGCGGACTTACCTGGAATAGTACCGGCTTAACTTATGCTGTTTCTCAAAATAAAAAAGTTGGCAGGTTATTGATTCATCCTGATGATCCGTCCGTTTTATTAGCCGGAACAAGTGATGGAATAAGCAAATCGACCGATAGTGGTTCAACCTGGACTTCAGTTTATTCAGGTGATTATATTATTGATATGGAATTTAAGCCAGGGAATCCCGATGTAATTTATGCCTCAAATATGGATTATTGGGGTAATACGGTAATCCTGAAATCTGAAAACGGAGGAGCCACCTGGATTACTTCACATAGTTTTCTGACTACCGATTACCGGGTCGAAATTGCGGTTACCCCTCACGATGCCAATTACATATATGCCATAGTGGCAAATCGCAACAGTGGACTTACAGGTATCTACCGATCGATTGATGGCGGAGCTAACTTTGCCCAGCTAGTAAATGGAAATGATAACAACAAATCGTTTTTAGGGTACTATAGCGATGGTTCTGGTGAAAACAATGGACAGGGAAGTTATGATTTATCCATAGCGGTTTCTCCGACCAATAAAAATTGGGTTATCATTGGAGGGATAAATTCATGGAAATCAACCGACGGTGGAGCAACCTGGACTATCTGTAATATGTGGACATCACATTCAAGCTATAATTTTTCCGGAGCCCCGGTTGCTCATGCCGACAAACATGTTCATGCTTTCCGGTCCGATGGAACTCTTTTTGAAGGAAACGACGGAGGTATTTATTTGTCAACCGATAACGGAGTAACCTGGGTTGATAAAAGTAATGGTTTAATGATTAGCCAAATATACCGTCTTGGGGTCTCGCAAACCGATGGTAATGTTACTTTGACCGGATTACAGGATAATGGTTCCAAGTTATTCTATGGAAGTTCATGGTACGATGTAACCGGTGGAGATGGCATGGAGTGCATTGTGGATTATACCGATTTAAATACACAATATGCTACCTATGTTAATGGTGAAATTTATCGGACAACGAACCTTTGGAATAGTGTGGTTACCATTTCTGATAACATTAACGATGAAATTAAGGGTGCCTGGGTAACTCCGTATATTATCGACCCGAATAATAACAGCACACTTTATGTGGGTTATGCCGATGTTTGGAAAACTACCGATAAAGGTACCTCGTTTACCAAAATTTCAACCATGAATACCGCCGATTTACTGAGGTCAATGGCTATTGCTCCTTCAAATTCTCAGTATTTGTATGTCGCTGATTTTAGTAATATATGGAAAACAACCAATGGAGGAACAACCTGGACCGATATTACCGGTTCGCTTCCTGTTTTATCAAACAATATAACCTATATTGCTGTAAAAGCCAGCGACGAAAATACCCTGTGGGTTACAATGGGAGGTTACGATACCCAGCGGGTTTTTGAAAGTACCGATGGTGGCACTACATGGACAAATATTTCCACTGGTTTGCCCAATCTGCCTGTAATGAGTATTGTGCAAAATAAATTATCGGAGTCGGTTAATCACCTGTATGTGGGAACCGATGTGGGGGTTTATTTTAAAAATGGAACGGATAATTGGCAGTTTTTTTCAAACGGATTGCCTAATGTTGTAGTAACCGAACTGGATATTTATTACGATAATTTGGTTCCTGAGAACAGCAGATTGCGCGCTGCTACTTTTGGCAGGGGTTTTTGGGAAAGCGATTTGTCTGTTTTTGAAGTTTCCCCTCCAGTTGCTGATTTCACGGTATCTGAAAACTACATTCAACAGGGGCAGACGATTAATTTTTTCGATTTATCAGATAAAGGACCAACAGCATGGAGTTGGAGTTTTCCAGGTGGGGTTCCGGCAAGTTCAACAGAGAAAAATCCCACAGTAACTTATCCTGATGCAGGTGATTTTGATGTAACATTAACAGTAACCAACAGCGGCGGTGCAGATACGCAGACAAAATCAGCGTATATTCAGGTTTATCCGACCTTAGTACCCTTGGCTGGTTTTTCATCGAATGTTACCCGGGCTTATGTGAACCATGCAATTACTTTTGTTGATAGTACTAAGAATTTACCCACAAGCTGGAGCTGGACCTTTGAGGGAGGAACACCAAATAATTCTACCGAGCAAAACCCCGTGGTTACTTATACTGAAACGGGGACTTATGATGTAACACTTACCGCAACCAATAGTGCCGGAAGTGATACATTTACCCACTCTGATTACATTACTATCGAGAATGCCCCGGATTTATTGACTCCTGCAAATTTAAACGCAACAGCTGAAGGTAGTCATGTTTTTTTAACCTGGGATAAGCCGAATAAAGAAACACTTATTGCTGAAGGTTTTGAATCTGCAGTATGGCCTCCAAACAACTGGTATCTGGATCATTCTTTAACGCTCCATGGTGAACATACTGGTGTTGTGGGTGATTCCTGGTTTCGCTGTGACGAAGACACGTATTCCGGAGGTCCTCACCCTGAATTTATTCATAATGGTTCTTATTCAGCTGCCATTGAATATACCGCTTCTGATTTTAATTGGCTTATTAGTCCATTATTTACGGTCGATCTTTCTACAATTCTACAATATTGGGTTTGGTACTATTCTGATGCCCAATCCAATTACATTACTAAATTGCATGTTTTAGTTGGCAACCAATCTGATTGGTTCCTTTTAAAATCATATGGTGAGGATTCACCTAATAATGAATTTGAAAGCATGGAAGAGTTTTCACTTTCAGATTTTGTAGGAAATACGGTTCGAGTAGCATTTGTTTATGAGTACAACGATGGGTATCAATTAATGATAGATGATGTTTTTGTGGGTACACAAAATTCAGGTTATAAACTATTACGCAACGAAGCATTAATTGCTGAGGTTGGTGATCCAGAGGTACTAGCATATGTTGATTCTTCGTTAGCTGATGGTTCATACGACTATCAAATCTCAGCATATTTTGGTGAGACTTCAAATGAATCAGCCTTATCTGAAGTAGTTTCTGTTACGGTGAATACCAGCGCTATTAATGAGTCCCTGCTATGGAATAATCGGCTTTCGGTATTTCCAAATCCCGCATCCGAAAATGTAAAACTTACTTTTGCTAACAGTAAGGCAGAATATGTAAGTTTTATATTATATAATATGCAAGGCCGTAAAGTTTTTGAATCTGAACCGGATAAAGAACTTAAAATCCAGAAAGAAATTGATGTGAGCAAACTCCCGGCCGGCCATTACCTACTTAAGGTTACAGTTGGATCTCAAATGTTGGCAATCAAATTACTTGTTGAATAATTAAATTAGCTGGTTGGTTCAATTTAAAAACCGACAAAAAAGATTTTAATTTGTTGGTTTTTAAATGAATCAAAGTTTTTGATGTAGAAATAAAAAGAGACCATCTCAAATGAAATTGTGGGATGGTCTTTTTCTTCTGTTACCCCATCTAATCGTCGTGCAGATTTTACTAATTTTCAGGGTGATGCTAAATCGGCTACCATTATTTTTAATAATACTTTAAACTGTGTACTATTTCTTGGCTGTTGTTATGGGTTTTAAAAACGATATATAATTGCAGACTATCAGTTTTTTTTCGTCAGTCCGTGTACCTTTTTTTGCGACTTTGTGTTTCCATCTTAAATAGTTCAATGTGGCAAATGGGTTTGGTGTAAATGACCTGCCCTTATTTTTCAGTAGAAAAACCGGTATACAGATAGTAGGCAACTAATTACGGGTTTGAACCTTTTTTTTAAATCGGTGTTATTTTATGCATTATCCCGATTCAAACGGGGAGTAATTAGTTAACCTTAAATGCAGATAATTATGAAATGTTCCAGTTATTTCTCCGGTTTCGGATTAAAAAAGGTCACCTTGTTTTTTGCTTCAGTGCTTATTTTATTTGCCTGTGAAACGGGCGAAGACCCCCTTCCTGACAATGGTGATGAAAACCCTGATCCCATTGACGAAGAACTTGTAGCCGATGTAAAAATCGATTTGTCGGCCAAAGTAGCGATCAGTCCCATGTTTTTCGGACAGAATTATTGGTCGTGGGTAAGTGAATGGGGCGCTCAGGTAAATGGCACCCAAGAACTAATGCAGGCAGTGGGCCTGAACCTTTTACGACTGGGTGGTTCAGAACCCGATCGTAATTTTCCGGAAGCTTTTGATTACGCAAAAATTGACGAGGCCATGGCCTATGCCAACCATATTGGAGCCGAAGTAATGCTGCAAATTCCCTTGCTGAACGATTACAATGCTGAACCCATAACGGTTGAAAAAGCCATGGATATTGTACGTTATGTGCGCGAGATGGAATATCCCATCCGGTATTTTGCCATTGGTAACGAACCCGATATTTATGTAGAGCAGGGAATGAAAACCAGTTATACCGTTAATGATTTGACCGCTCAGTTCAATGTTTTCAGCGATTCCATTAAGGCCATCGATCCCGAATACCAGGTAATGGGACCCGATTTGGCCTGGAAATATTATCCCGACAACAATTGGCTGCAACCTTTTTTATTGGCCAGCAAAGACAAACTCGATGTCATTACCCTGCATCGTTACCCTTTTGCACCGGATGATTGTACTATTGAAAATGTTAAAGCCGATGCTGAAAAATTCCGCAGCGACTTACGTATGATTCGAAACTATATGAAAAACCTGGGCATGGGCAACAATTTTCCGCTTGCCATTACCGAAACCCACGTGTCGTACGATGGCAATCCGCAATATATGTATCATAATGCCTCGCCTGCAAGTTTTTGGGCCGCATTATGGGTAGCCGACGTAATTGGAGTGGGTTGGGAAGAAGGGCTTTGGAACTTGTCGTTCTGGAGCATATCGGAAGGCTGGACCCTCGGTTTTATCGATGGAGAATCAAGAGAACCCCGGCCAACCTATCATGCACTTAAATTAATAAGCACCCTTAGCGGGAATCAGAGCCTTGGTGTGCAACACAATCTGGATGAGGTGGCCGTATATGCTACCCAAAACGATGAAACCAATCAGGTTTTTCTAAGCTTTATAAACAAACAGGAAAGCCCGGCTTTGGTGAAATGGCAGTTTACCGCTAACGATAGTATTTACACCCAAAGCCTGAGTCCTGTTTCGATTACTCTTTTGGAAATCAATGGCGATGAAATTACGGAACATTGGGAATACAATCAGGATCTGGCTAATTCCGGTTCGGGTCCGGTTCTACAATAAGTAAAAACTATGTTTGCAGCTTAAAAATCAACTGAAATCAGCAATCGAACCTGTCTGACTAAAGGCAGGCATCCCTAACGATGAAGTCCTCATGGAACGTAATCGTTAATCGAAAGAAAAAACAGCAATAAGAACTTTGCATTTAGGTGGCATTCCCCTCATGTGCGAACCAAACATTTCTTTTAGCTGTATTGTTATATACAACAATTGATTTCAGTATAGAGTAAAGAAACAAAATTGATTAATTCAACCTGTTCCCAAATGAATCCTTAGTTAAGAATCTAAGAAGTAATGCCATGAATAACAAAACCCGGGCTTCAGTAAAAGAGTTAACAGCAGAACAAAGTGAAAAACTGCTGGATGTGTTAAAAACCCGTTTTGAGAAAAACAGGAACCGAACTCAAGAATTGGATTGGACTAAAATTCAGGTTAAACTTGAGAGCCATCCCGAGAAACTAGGATCGCTCTGGCAAATGGAAGAAACAGGAGGCGAACCAAATGTTTTGGCTTACGATGCCCAAACCAATGCCTACCTTTTCTACGATTGTTCAACCGAAAGTCCAAAAGGTCGCCGGAGCTTATGTTACGACCGCCAGGCACTGGAATCGAGAAAGGAACACAAACCTCAAAACAGTGCTTTGGATAGGGCTGCTTCCATGGGTATAGAACTCTTAAACGAAGCCCAATACCGTGAACTGCAAAATCACGGGCCCTTCGATACCAAAACTTCCAGTTGGATTAAAACACCAGACAAAATAAGAAAGCTGGGCGGAGCCCTTTTTTGCGATTACCGCTACCAAACTGTTTTTGTTTACCACAACGGTGCCGAATCGTATTATGCAGCACGCGGGTTTCGGGGTTTATTAAGGGTTTAGGATCCTGGGGATGTTGATGCTGGAAAAGATCTTCGTGTCTCTCAATAGATCAAAGTATTTCTTCGGTGGAAAGATTGAATCATTGAAGTCACATTTTCTTCGTCCAAATTTAGGTCTTCCACATATTTTCGGTTCAAAAATAATTCACTAAGGGCCATTCATACAATAATCCTACTATTTTTGTGTTTAAACCCTTGCAATGAACCGGACTATTAAATACATCCCCCTGCTGATTGCTATTGCGGCACTGGCGTTGTTCCTGCCTTTTTTGGGCAGCGTACATTTATTCGATTGGGACGAGATTAATTTTGCCGAATCGGCACGCGAAATGCTGGTTACTGGCGATTACCTTACCGTTCAAATCAATTACCAGCCATTTTGGGAAAAACCTCCCTTGTTTATCTGGATGCAGGCGCTTTCAATGCATCTGTTTGGTGTAAATGAATTTGCGGCACGTTTCCCCAATGCGCTGTGTGGGGTGTTCACACTTCTGTTCTTATATTTCGTGGGCAAGCGTGAACTCAACAGGCGTCTGGGTATATTGTGGGTAATTTCGTATGTCGGTTCGCTGCTGCCTTTCTTTTACTTTAAATCGGCCATTATCGACCCGTGGTTCAACCTGTTTATTTTTGCCGGATTGTATTTTGCTTATGCTTATCTGGTGCGTTCGGCAAGTGTTTTAAATGCCTTGCTTTCAGCATTGGCTTTGGGTTTGGCTGTGTTGACCAAAGGTCCTGTGGCTATTTTGCTGATGACATTGGCGTTGGCCGTATTTTATTTACAGAAACGTTCCAAACTAAGCTTTAAATGGAGTCATGCCGTACTCTTTTTTGTGGTTTTGATAGTGGTAGGAGGGTTCTGGTTTTTCCTTCAGATACTTGTCGGAAATTATTCGCTTATCAAAGCTTTTTTGGTTTATCAGTTGCGTTTGTTCCTTACCGAAGATGCCGGTCATGGTGGATTTCTTTTGTATCATTTTGTAGTGGTATTTGCCGGCATGTTTCCTGCATCCATATTTGCCTTACCGGCTTTTGCCAAAAGTAAGTCGGGAATACCCTCGGGCGACTTGTTGCGATTGATGGAAATATTGCTTTGGGTGGTACTTATTATCTTTACTGTGGTGAATACCAAAATCGTTCATTATTCCTCCCTGGCGTATTTCCCGGTTTCGTTTATTGCCGCTTGGGTAATCTATTACAGGAGTTTAAGCCGACAAAAGGTTTCTCCCTTTGTTCTTGGAAACTTTTATTTCTTAGCTGCGGTATTTATGCTTTTGCCCACCTTGCTTCTTTTTACCAATCCACTAAAAGAACAGATTATTGAAGCCGGTTGGATTAACGATGAATTTGCCCGGGCTAACTTGCAGGCGCAGGTACACTGGACACCATGGATTCTGACGGCTTCCTTCGCCCTTCTTATCAGTGTGGCCGGAGTGTATGTTTATAACCGGAAAAAGGAAAGCCTGAAGGTATATATATCCGCTTTAGCGGGCAGTTTGTTTTTTGTTTTCCTTACCATGATGCTGGTGGTTCCCCGCATCGAAGCCTATTCGCAACGTGCAGCTGTTGAATTTATGAAAAGCATTCACACCGAAAATGCTTATGTTTTTAGCTATGGCTATAAGAGCTATGTTCCGTATTTTTATGCTGAAGTAAAACCCGCTGAAAATAGTCTGGCTTACAATAAACAATGGTTACTTAGTGGCGAAATTGATAAATCGGTGTATTGCATCCTAAAAAATACCAAAGCAGCCACTTTTTTTAATACTTTTAAAGATTTTAGAAAACTTGACGAAAAGAACGGATTTGTTTTGGCTATCCGGTATCCATAATTCAACAAACAATGATTCATAACAAAAAAATTGCGGTTGTTTTACCGGCCTATAACGCAGCAGCTACGTTGGAACAAACATACAACGAAATACCTTTCGATATTGTAGACGAAGTAATTCTTGTGGACGACCGGAGTAGTGATGCTACCATTGAATTGGCAAAAAATCTTGGAATAAAACACCTAATTATCCACGAACAAAACCTGGGTTATGGCGGAAACCAAAAAAGCTGTTACAACAAAGCGCTTGAAATTGGTTCCGACATTGTAATCATGTTACATCCCGACTATCAGTATACCCCAAAACTGATTCATTCCATGGCTTACCTGATAGCAAATGGAGTTTATCCGGTGGTTTTGGGTAGCCGCATTCTTGGAAATGGCGCTTTACGTGGTGGAATGCCCTGGTATAAATACATAGCCAACCGATTGTTAACCCTGTTTCAGAATATATTGATGCAACAAAAACTATCGGAATACCATACCGGTTACCGGGCTTTTTCAAAAGAAGTATTGCAGGCCATAAACTATAACGAGAACTCCAACGATTTTGTATTCGATAATCAGATGCTGGCACAGATATGTTTTAAGGGTTTTGATGTTGCTGAAATAACCTGTCCTACCAAATACTTCGACCAGGCTTCGTCCATCAACCTGCGCCGAAGTGCCATTTATGGTTTGGGGGTTTTGTGGGTTTCGCTAAGCTATCGCTTGCAAAAGTTGGGACTGGCTAAGTTTACTATGTTTAACAAACCCCAAACCAAGGTATGAAAAAGTGGATAAATCATAAAAACAATCTTCTGTTTATTTTTCTATTGGTATTTGTAGCAGGTTTATACAATTATCAAAGCATTGTTTTTTATCAGCCACAATCGGTGCATAAATGGCGACAATCCGATTGCGCTTCGCTGGCCCTGAACTATTACCAGGGAGGAATGAAGTTTTTTAAACCCGAAGCGCATAATTTAACATCACATGGCGGTACCAGTGGTTTGGCCTATACCAGCGAAATACCCTTGCTTTACTATGGAGTGGCATTAATATACAAGGCACTTGGACCTCACGATTATAATTACCGCATACTGAATACCCTGATTTTTTTGATTGGTATTTTTTATTTGTTTCGCTTAATCCTTTTAGTTACCAACGATGGGGTTTGGAGTATTCTTCTTTCCCTGCTTTTTTTTACCTCGCCGGTTTTGGTTTACTACGGAAACAATTTCCTGACCAATTCAACCGAATTGGCTTTTACGCTGATTGGGTGGTATTATTTTACTAATTTTTTGTTTACTAAAAAGTCGGGGAGTCTTTACACCGCGCTGATTATTTTCTTTTTTGCGGCATCGTTTAAAATTACCGGATTACTAAGTTTGTTTGCCCTTGGTGCTATATTTTTAGCAGAATGGATGGGTTTGCAAAAGTTTGGTGGTAATAAAAAGCTGTTTACCCAACCGGTAAAAACTTTTAGCATAATGTTTTTTGCAGTTTCTGTGGTTTTAGCCTGGATAATATTTGCACACATCCAAAATACCCGGAACGAATGCTACTACTTTTCCACCGTTACTTTTCCAATCTGGGATTTAGATAAAGCAGGAATTCAAGAGGTATTCACTAAAATCAGATTGGTCTGGTTTAATCAGTATTTTCATCAATCGGTATGGGCTTTTATGCTTGTTGTTTTGGTTTTTGTGGCGGTGCATTTTAAAAAAATTCCTGACATACTAAAATGGATTCTGTTACTACTGTTGGTCCAGGTAGTTTTATTTGTTTTATTGCAATTCTGGACCTTTGGCGATCACGATTATTACACCATTGGATTTTATATACTACCCATAATTTTAACAGTAGCAGCATCTTATGTGTTGAAATCCTTATATCCCCGGGTTTTCGCATCCAAAATAATGAAACTAAGTGTTTTTATTTTGCTGGTATTCAATGTGTATTTTGCCAAAGGGGAAATTTTTAAGCGTTATCATGGCTCGTGGAACGACAAGGATAAATTTGCCGATTTGTATACCCTTCAGCCCTGGTTGCGGCAAATGGGCGTAACACCCGCCGATACCATCATATCAATTCCCGATAACAGCCATGCAACTCTTTATTTGATGAACCAAAAAGGCTGGACCGAATATGTAGATAATAAATTTAATGCCGACGAAACTTTCCATTATAATAGCGATAGTTTAAGCCTGGCAAAATCAAAAGCAAATGGAGCAAAATTTTTGGTGTTAAATGGAATAGATCAATTGTACGAAAAACCGTATTTAAACAACTTTTGTTTCGATACCCTCGGAACTTACCACGAGGTGTATGTTTTTAAACTGCGCTCGGCCGACACCAATTTTGTGTTGCCCCATCTTATAGCCAAAAATGTCTTTTTTTGCGATGCAGAAAACACTACGGATGATAGAAAATATTTCGTCTACGATTCGGTATTATTCGAATATGGCACTACGCAAAGTACTGATTATGTAAGGAGCGGAACATACAGCTGTAAATTAAACACTGATTTTCCTTACGGCATGACTTTACGGTTTACCGATGTACAAAAAGGAGAAACCTTTAAATTAAGGGTTTGGCGTAAAAACCTTCCGGAAGCAGAAGGACATTTACTGGCTTCAATAGCCGATTATACCTTATCAAATTATAAGGTGCTCCAAAGCAATGAACAAGGATGGGAGCTGCTGGAATTAACGGTCTATATAAGCGACAATTATGCCGGCAACGAATTGGTTTTGTATTTGCACAATCCGGCAAAAAAAGCGGCTTATTTCGACGATTTTGAAATTATCCGCTACCAAAATATTTTTAATTAATATAGAGGCTGTCCAAAAAGTAAAAGGACAGCCTTTTTAATTTGTTGTCTCCTCAAAAATTACGATCTTGAGGGTGGATATGACAACACGATCAAAAGTACGGTTTAAAACGATTACTTCCCAACAATCA
>JBFWMB010000030.1:0-39286 GCA_050251815.1 Salinivirgaceae bacterium
TTGCGTACGCCATGAATCATTTTGTAATTCATATCGGGATACGATTTTACCCAGCTGTTAAAAGGAGCTATTCCTGTACCTGTTGCTATCATTACTATGGGATGCGTAAGGCGCCGTTGTTCGCTAACTGTAAAATAACCCATGGGACCATTAATTTCCAATTCATCGCCAGGTTTTAGTTTTTTCAGCTTTGGGGTTACCAGGCCAGTTTCCACTTCGCGTACTAAAATTTCGAGGTACGGATCGTTAATACCGCTGTAAATGGAATATTGCCTGAATTCCTTATCTCCCTTTTTACCCACAACCAGATGCTGGCCAGGTATAAACGGCATCTCTTTGCGTTCAAATTGTACCACAAAAGTATGTTCAGTTAACTGTTGAACATGTAACACTTTGTGCATGTTGTGATAATATGTCTCGCTCATTGTTTTCTAAAATTTGGCGCAAAATTAGCAATTCTTTTGAATTAAAATAAGATAAAAAGGTCTTATTGGTGAATTGGGAGAAATTGTAAGCAAATGGAATTAAACCCGGACAAACCAATGAATTGGGATGGAACAAAAAAAGTCCGGATTATTCCGGACTTAATCATTAACTTATATTTTAAAGTTTTATTTTTTTGAACCGGTCAATTGTTTGGCCATGGCAGCTCCAATAAGTGATTCAAGCGGAGTTCCACCTTTATCAGATGCTGTAATCATTGTTTCGGGGAATTTTAATTTAGATAGCTCAGCAGCTACACCAACTGCCGTTTTGTATTCCCATTCGGCCCGTTCCTGGGGCGTTAAACCCGCCTGAACCAGCTTGGCGTTTTCATAAAATTGAGCATCAGCTGCTACTTTCTTCTTTTGGGCATTAAGCCTTTCTGTCTCAAGGGCTATGGCTGCCAGTTCCTTGTTGGTTCGTTCTTGTTTTAACTTGGTTTCAATGGCAATCAATTGTTTTACCTGTTCTTTTTCCTGGGCAACACGTTCGGCCGCTTTATCACGCTCTCCTTCGGCAACAATTCGCTGTTGGGCTGCTTTAGCTGTTTCAATTTTTTGTTGTTCCAACTGTCGTTTGGCCGATTCGTCGCGTTGTGCTTCGAGTCGCTGTTTAAAAGTGGGTTCCAAATCAATTTTATCAATTATAACTTGTGATACCAAAACATTGTTTTCAGACAGTTCGTGGGGTAAACGTTTGGGAACACCATTTTCGGTAATTTTAATTACTTCGTACCGGGTTTGAATTTCTTTGATTCGGCGTTGTCTTTCGTCTTGAATTTCAGTATAAATAGTGTCTTTGTGCTCAATTTTTTTAACGGCATAGGTCCCGGTTTTTAATTGTTCTTCAAAGGTTTGCCTGAAACTTTGTGCTTCACCCGAGATGTAATTCTGGGCAGCAAACATATAGCCTGTATTAATTAATTGTTCTCGTACGGTAGGTATTATGGTATTGTTTACCAGGTTACTCATGGTACGAAATTTAATGGCCAGGTGGATAAATGATTCTTTATCGTGGGGTAATTCAAAACGAAGGCTTACGTATCCGTTAGCTGTAACCTGATCGATAAAACGGATGGGTACAGGTTTCATTACCCCTTCAAGTTCTTTGCGATCTGATTCAATACCTTCACCGACTACTTTTACATCAATATACTTTTGCCATTCGTCAATTTTTGCTAATCCACGCCATTTAATACCCTGTTCCATTATGGCATTAAGTTTTCCTGATGGATAAACCAGCAAATAGGTATATCCTCGCTCAGCAAAGAAGAAAAGATAAGGTATTAGTGCAACAAATAAGCCAGACATTAATAAAGTTAATGACGAACTTTTCGTGAACATTAACAGAAATGAAGGAGCCTTTGAACGGATTTTTTTATCTCCTTCAAAAACATTTTGCTCCGAGAGGTGGGGACGCAACAACAGCATTACCAGTCCGATAATAGCCAGAATAATTCCAATAGCAATCATTGTTTATAATTTTGTGGGTTTATAAATTCAAAAGAAGCTATTTTTTTTTAAAAAACAACGGTAAAATGCTGTGCTGTCTAAAAAAAGTAGCTCTCTTTTGTTTAGCTGCATTTTACCGTTATAGGGCAGGTTACTTTCCACCCACCTTAATTTTCGACAGGTAAAAACGAAAATTCTTTGCTGTAGCGAAGCATTTGTTCAGTATATCCTTCACTGTAAGCTACTTTAATATCAATCAGTTGTTCATCTTGGTAAACCGGAGTAAATACCGGATTAACAAATCCTCCGTAAGGAGCAATATTAAGTTTTTTGTAGCGTTCCAAAACTTCGGCATGTAGCTCGGGATCAACATTAACACCATAGGTTTCAACCAAATGTTTGCCAGCCTCGAAATCGCCTTCCGATTTTATGCGTTGAATTTCGGCTAATAATTCACCAAATAAACTACGCAGTTTATTGTAATCGTTTATTACCACATAGGTTTTGCCTTCTTTCTTTATCATTTCAACAACTTTGTCGGTTGCTCCCTTTTCAAGGCACCAACTGGAAATAAGCTGACGATTTCGCATGTGTGCCTGCTCAATGTTTTTTCCGGGTTGAATGCGGGTAAGCTGAGTCATAAGTCCGTTTCGTAAATAGCTGTTGTATTCAGTTTTAGCTACATCGAACGATTCTATTAATCCCAGTTCAATCATCTTTTTATCACCCAGATAATATAGTGCAAATAGATCGGCACGGGCTTCTTCCAACGCTGAACTGTAGTTTTTTAAGGCTTCAGAACTGGTTCCGGGCAGTAATTGACCTGACCCATGACCCAGGCATTCGTGCAAGTCGGTATGAAGGTTTCCGGCTTTTGGGCCGTAGGTTTTTGCTAGCGATATTTCTTCGGTCGATGCAGCGAATTCTTCTAAGAATCCATTTCCTTCAGCGGCTTTATCGTAAGCATAGGTTATGTTTTCCATAGTTACTGATTTGGAACCATGATCGCGACGAATCCAGTCGGCATTGGGCAGGTTTATTCCGATGGGAGTTGAAGGGTAACAGTCGCCGCCCAGTTGGGCAACAGTAATTACTTTGGCCGAAACACCTTTTACCTCAGCCTTTTTAAAACGCGGATCGATAGGTGCATTATCCTCGAACCACTGAGCGTTTGAACTAATTATTTCGGTTCGTTTGGTGGCTTCCACATCTTTAAAATTTACCACACTTTCCCAGGTTGCTTTCATTCCCATCGGATCGCCATAGTTTTCGATAAAACCATTTACAAAATCGATACTCGATAAGGAATCTTCGACCCATATTACGTTTAAATCGTCCCATGTTTTTAAATCACCTGTTTGATAATAGGAGATAAGTAACTCCAGGGTTTTTTCCTGCATATGGTTTTCGGCAACCAATTTGGCTTTTTCGAGCCAATAAATAATTTGTTGTATGGCAGCTCCATATAAGCCGTCGGCTTTGTAAACGCGCTCTTTAACCTGACCATTTTCTTTTACCAATTGACTATTCAGTCCAACAGAAAGTGGTTTATCAGAATTGGGTTGTTTAATTGAAGCATTGAAAGCCTCGACTTCGACTTGCGATACGTTTTTATAAAAATTTGATGCCGATGCCTTAACAATGTCTTTTGAACTGTCGAGAACAATACGTTTGGCATCCAACTCTTTATCAAAAATAATCGGAGTAAGTCGTTGAATAAATTCGTCAATCGATTCCCCATTTTTTAATGGAAACAATTCCAGATTACTTTGCTTAATCAATTCAGCAAAATAAGAGGGTTCAATTTCAGGGAAAAATTTATCGGTACTGTAATGGTGGTGAATGCCATTACTAAACCATACGCGTTTGGCATAGGTAAGAAAATTGTTGAAAGACTCAGTATGTCTGTTACCTGCAAAACTTTCAATAATGGCTTCGTTGGTTTTACGTACCGTCAGGTTGTGTGCATAAAATTGATCGTACAGTATATCTCGCCCGCATAAAGCAGCCTGACTTAAATAATAAACCAATTCCTTTTGTTTTAGCGTCAGGGAGTCAAAGCCCGGAACCTGGTAACGCATAATTTTCAGATCGGCAAACTGTTCGACCAGATAATTGAAACTGTTTTTGTTTTCAGGTTCCTCTGAAGTATTCTGGCAAGCTGTTGCCAGCATTCCTGCAATTGTTATCATAACTACTAATTTTTTCATTGTATCAAGTTTAGTTAAACAAAAGTTTCGATTTAAAGTTTGTGTATGAATCTATAATTTTAATGGGTCGATAAGTGTTCAACAAGAATTTTGGTTCCAATTAAAAGCAGTATTATACCCCCAATTAATTCAAAGGGGACCTTCATTTTTTGTTTGAACTTACTGCCCAGATAAACGGCAACAAATGAAAGTATAAACGAGGTACATCCAATTATAAATCCGGCATACAGGATTGAAATTTCAATTAAACTAAAGGTAATTCCAACTGCCAGGGCATCAATACTGGTTGCTATGGCCAAACCGGTTAATACCTTATTGCTGGTGGGATCGAAGCATTTAAAATCATCGCGTGTAGTAATATGCTCATAAATCATGCGAATTCCCAAAAACACAAGAATGGCAAAAGCAATCCAATGGTCAACGGAAATAACATATTGGTTAAAGGTATTGCCTAAAAGCCAGCCAATAAGCGGCATTGTTCCTTGAAAAACTCCCATAAACAGAGCAATACGAAAGCTGTTTCTTAAATTGAATTTATAGAGAATTAATCCACACGAAATAGAAACCGTTACACTATCCATTGCCAGTCCGACAGCAATAATAAAAAGGGTAAGAAATGCCATGGTTATATTTTTTTCACAAAAGAAGTTAAAAATGTGCTTATACAAAAGAAATAATCAAGCGCTTGAAAACATATTTGCATATGAAATGCTCTTCGTGTGAGTTGGAATTAAAGTAGAAAATAATTGCTTCAGCTAAAGTAATTATTATGCAGAAATGAATTCTGATACATTTCTTTGTTTTCTTTTCCTATTTTTGAGCCCGCTGGCAATAATTTAATATTACTGTAGCATAATTTTCTGATAAGTGAGACCGGTAAATAGCAAAGATGTTTGAATTAGGATATGTAGGAATTTTTATAGCCAGCTTTTTGGCTGCAACAGTGGTGCCTTTTAGTTCCGAAGTTATTTTGTCGGGAATGTTGGCAGCCGGCTATGCTGCATTTCCAAGTCTGGTGCTTGCTACCGTAGGAAATTGGCTTGGGGGCCTTAGCTCGTTTTATCTGGGATATTTGGGAAAGGAAGTTTGGATAGAAAGATACCTGAGAATTAGTAAAACAAAAATCGAGCAGTTTAAAGAATTTATTTTGGGTAAAGAAGCCTGGATAGCATTTTTTTGTTGGTTACCTTTGGTAGGCGACGTAATTGCAGTTGCACTGGGCTTATTACATGTATCGCCATTGCGGGTAGGCATCGGAATGTTGATTGGAAAAGCTGTTCGTTATGCCGTATGGGCTTATTTTACCTTGTGGCTGGTTGGATAGTTGAAAATTATTTCACTAAAACTAATTTACCAAAACAGCTTGCATCAATCCATCCATCGTTTTTATAATGCCCCGGACTATTTACTGAGCCAATAAAATTCTCACGAAATTCCGAGCTGTCATTATCACAATAAGCCAGGCTGAATCCCATGATTTTATTGTTTGTTAGGGTTAAAAGCCGATTATCGTCTGTTGAATCAGAATATTCGTTTCCAAAAATCCGGATGGCCAGTTCCCATGAATATTTTGTTTTATTTTGTTTGATGGCACCTTTAATATGGTGATTGTAATAATGGGCTTGTTTATCAGGCCCAATGTCGATAGCGTCCATTATGGGACTTATATGGTAAGCAAAAGCCTGATGATTGAATTGGTGATTGCCTCCGGAATGGTCTTCATCAATAAAAACTTCAACACAATCATCGTCCCAATACTGGATTAAAGGATTGCTGTAAAAGTTAGTCAGTGAGTCGTCAATTATTTCTAAAAAAAGATACAACAAGCTATCGTCCCAGGCTATGCAGTAACGCCCTTGAAAATCGTCGGGACTAAAAGCTGTTCCCAACCAGACCTGATTGAGCGTATACCATATAGCTGATTTCCAGCAGTCTTCATTTAATAAGCCGTCGATTTCAGGAGGAGTTTGAGCTTTAAAAGCCAGGTAAGTATTTTCATTTTTTTGATGCTCAACTTTTGTTTTCATTGAATTTGAACAGCTTATAAATGAACTCATTAAACTTCCTGTAATTAGCAACATCAAAATTTTATTCATGGTTCTGTTTTTTATATAAGAACAATTGTTTTTCGTAATTGAAAAAAACCACACCGATAATGCGATTAAAATTCAGATGAATTTACTTAACTTTAGGCATATATTTTAAATATTTTGTATTATGGGCGATTTTTATCAGAATTCCTGTGTTACGACTTTTCATAATTTTAAGCACCGGCCAATAGCCGATATGGAACAAGAGCTGGTGCAGTGTAACAATTTGCATCCAATAAGTTTAATTATACCCATGCCTGGTAGCGATCTTAGTCGTCCGGCATTAAAAAATATGGTACAGATAATTAAGGATATTCCTTATTTGAATCAGGTATTGATTGGACTTGAGGCAGCCAATGCTGCTGATTTTAATCAGGCCCGTGAAATTTTTTCAGCACTTCCGCAGCACCATCAAATAATCTGGAATGAGGGACCCGGAATGAAAAATCTTCAGTTCAGGATAAACGAAGCCAATATTCAGTTGGGCAACTCCAATTTGGGCAAAAACCTGTGGTTTTGTTTTGGATATGCGCTGGCTTCACAAAAAGCTGATGTTGTAGCCATGCATGGTGCCGATATTCTTACTTACAGCAGGGAATTTTTGGCTCGTTTAGTTTATCCGGTTGCTGCTTCGGGTTTTAATTATCGCTTTTGTAAGGGATATTATTTCAGAGCCGACGATACAAAAATCAACGGACGCATGGTTAGGTTGCTGGTTACACCGCTGCTTCGGGCCTTGAAAAAGCTTTTAGGACCCTTGGAGTATCTCGAGTACCTCGATGGTTTTCGCTATACGCTTTCAGGTGAGTGTGCCATGCAAGCCGATGTATTGAATTCCATACGTATTCCAAACGATTGGGGGCTTGAACTGGGCATGTTAGCCGAAGTTTATAAAAATTATACTTTAAATCGGATTTGCCAGGTTGAAATTGCCGATCGTTACGATCACAAGCACCATACCGAATCGTTTGATAATCCTGAAAAAGGTTTGTCTAAAATGAGTATCGATATTGCCCGGATTATATTTTCGAAACTGGCTTCAGAAGGATGTGTTTTTAACGAAGGACTTTTTCGCAGCATAAAGGCTACTTATCAATCCATTGCTTTTGAAATTCTGGAACAGTACCATAACGATGCCATAATGAACGGGTATGTTTTTGATAGGTTTAAAGAAGAACGACTGGTTGATTTGTTATCTCGAAATGTTTACCAGGCAGGAGTCAATTTCTTGAGTAATCCAAACATGGTACCAGGACTGCCCAGCTGGAAAAGAGTTTTTAGCTCCCTTCCTGATATTGGTGAGGAATTTGTTTCGCTGGTTAAAAAAGAGAACGAGAAGAAAGTCTATTAAAACGCATTGGTAATTTTTATATTGCAGTTCTATTGCTTGCGTCGAATCTGGAAAATGGAACTTGGTAATTAATCTGTAGCAAACAAAGTTTTCATGATAAGCCCACGCTTTTTAATAGTACCCGATTCTTTTAAAAACTGTCTTCCCGCAAAACAAGTTGGAAGAGCTATACAGCAAGGCATTCTAAAAGTTTTCCCTGATTCGGTTGTTTCTGTAATTCCAATGGCCGATGGAGGCGAAGGAACCGTAGAAGCTATATTATCAGCGCAAGGAGGTGAACGCGTTGCTGTAGAAGTTGTTGATTCTTTTTTACGTCCGCATAAGGCTTTTCTGGGCGTTTTGCCCACAAAAAAAACGGCAATTATTGAGATGGCTGCTGCTAATGGATTGGAACTTCATCAACCGGAGGAACTGAATCCCTGGATTGCATCAACTTACGGTACCGGACTTTTAATTAAAAAAGCCCTTGATTTGGGATGTGACGAGTTGATTATTGGAATTGGCGGAAGTGCTACCAACGATGGAGGTGTAGGAATGGCAAAAGCCCTTGGGGTAAAGTTTCTGGACAATCAGGGAAAAGATATTGGCGACGGTCCCGGGGTTTTTGATCAGTTGTATCGAATTGACACTTCGGATATTGATAAACGTATTTCCACGGTAAAAATAACGGTTGCATCTGATGTGACTAATACCCTGATTGGCCCGCAAGGTGCTTCGTTTATTTATGCTCACCAAAAAGGTGCAGATAAGTCTATGGTAGAAAAGTTGGATAAGCAGCTGGATATTTTATCGAAGCAAATTAAGAAGGATTTGAATCTGGATGCCTCAAACCTAGTAGGAGGAGGAGCTGCTGGTGGATTGGGAGCAGGTTTGGTTTGTTTTTTAGGGGCATCAATAAAATCTGGATTTGAGATAATTTCAGCGTGGGTTGATTTGGAGAAACAAATCAGTAAACACGATATTATTATTACTGCCGAAGGAACCTTCGATCATCAATCGGCTTATGGGAAAACGCCTGTTGGAGTTGCAAACATGGCAAACAATAATGGAAAACCTGTATATTTATTGGCAGGTAATTTTTCAGATGAAATACCGGAAGACTTGTACGAATTATTTACCGCATTAATTCCTATAAGCAAGCGCCCTGTTAGTAAAACCGCTGCCCTGCTAAACGCCCGATTATGGTTGGCTGATGCAGCCCGAATGTTAGCAAAAATTATACAAAGCTCATTAGCGTTCTTGTAGTTTTCCGTAATCTTATATAATTCCCGCATGCAAATTGGATGAAAATCTTTCAGTTTTCCCCATTAGTACCATTTTTCTATAGTTTGATTAAAAATCATACACAATCAAATCTAAGTTTTTTTATTAATTACCAGATATTTACAATTGTTTTTTACGCATCTTAACTCATTGAGATTTGAATATTTATTTGCATCCTTACCAACTAATGTAAAACAAGTGATGCTCCGAAGGGAATCCTCAAAATAATATGATGAAATCGTAAAAGTAGGAGAGCAGTACTGGAAGAATAAAAAAAAATTGACTTGCCGAAGTCTCATTTCAAAAAATATTATTTCCAACAAAAAATTGAATTACCACAAAAATAAGTGTTTTCACATTATTAAACACTACATTTATTTAGTTGTAATAGTCATATTAACAGTATTATACAATCCTTATTTGAACTTTAATATTAATTAAATTTCACTAAATTTAATATAAAAGTAAATATTCACAGTAAATACTATAATAATAAACTATATATCAACAATATATATAATTTATTTTAATTAAAGAATTAATCCTAAAGCACGAAGTGATTTCAAAAAGAGTTACATGTGTAACATTATTAGATTACCATATGTGAACTTACATTTGAAACAAATATGTACATTTGTAATCATTACTTTACAACAAAAGTGACATGAGCATAAAAGAACGTTTAGTACGCATTATGAATTCCGAGGGATTGAATGCCTCACTATTTGCTGACAAGATAGGTGTGCAGCGCTCTAGTATATCACATATACTTTCGGGTAGGAATAAGCCCAGTTTAGACTTTTTGGAGAAGATTTTAAGTGCCTATCCTAAATACAATGCCGAATGGTTGGTTATGGGAACAGGCCAGGTGTATAAAGCGCCAAAACAGTCCTCTTTATTTGATGTACCAGCAGATAAAACATCAGAAGAAGAAACAATGGGCAAGAACGTTCAATCCGAGGAAGATAATATTGTTACTCCCGACGCTAATATTTTAAGTGATGAAGCTTTAAATCCCTATGGAAAGGACCATGAAATTATAAAATCGGATAAAGCAATTGAAAAAGTGTTAATTATTTATACCGACGGCACATTCAGCGCATACCTACCAAACAATTAGCAAGATAAAATGCCCCTGGATTTGAATATAGATTACACCTAATTATGCTATATTTGCAGCAAAAAAATGTAACATTCATGTATAAATCCCTTCTTCGTCCGTTATTCTTCAAGTTTGCCCCCGAAACAGCACATGCTATTGTTTTCTTTTTCTTTCGGATAATACGGTTTTTACACTTAAAAAGACTGGTTTCTGCTGTGTATAATTGCGATTGTTTACAAATGGAAACAGAAGTTTGCGGAATAAGATTTCCAAATAAAGTGGGCATCGCAGCAGGTTTCGATAAAAATGCTGAAGTTTATGATGTATTGGAAAGTTTTGGTTTTGGTCATGTTGAAATTGGTACAGTAACCCCCCTTGCCCAAAAAGGAAATCCAAAACCAAGACTGTTTCGTCTGCCTGCCGACAAAGCTTTAATAAACCGGATGGGATTTAATAATAAGGGCTTGGAACACGCTGTTAAACAACTTAAAAAACGGAATCCCAGCTTAATAATTGGTGGAAATATTGGAAAAAACAGCTTAACACCCAACCAGGAGGCATTAAATGATTACAGGACCTGCTTTGTTGGTCTTTATCCTTATGTTGATTATCTGGTAGTTAATGTAAGCTGTCCCAACATTACCGATTTACATAAATTGCAGGACCAGGAAGAACTGGAGTTGTTATTAAGTGATTTAATGAATTGGCGGGCTAACCAGCCTGTTAAAAAACCGGTGTTTTTAAAAATATCACCCGATTTAAACCAATATCAGTTGGATGAAACTCTGGATGTTGTTAAACGACTCGGTATTGATGGTGTTGTGGTAAGCAATACAAGTACTACGCGACAGGGATTAAGTACTCCGAAGGATGCGATTATCCGGATTGCTAACGGCGGCTTAAGTGGAAAACCAATTGCAGCGCGCACTACTGAGCTAATAGCTTATATTTACGAAAAAACCCAGGGAAATCTCCCCATTATTGGTACAGGTGGTATTTTTACTCCTGAAGATGCGCTTGATAAATTAAAAGCAGGCGCTAGTCTGGTACAGGTTTATACAGGATTCATTTACGAAGGTCCGGGAATAGCTAAGAGGATTAATAAACGACTTAATAAGGAGTTACAAAAGTAACCAATTTTAAGGTTACAAATGTGATTTTTATCAAAACTCCATATGTTTACACATGTAATATACTCTGTTTATTCGATCCTTGTCTATTTTATTATCCTTTTTCTATATGCCATTATTTGCCTTACGCCTTTTTTAGAAATACTGCTTTGTAAAACTAATTTTACTGCAATAATTGCAGGCCGGAGTCCATCTTTTTACAATTAGCAGCTTCTCCCAACTGTAATATCGGACTAAATACTTATATATTAGTTTTTTATAAAGGATTTTTAATGTAGAGAATACTTCACTACAGAATTATTGAATCAGCGTGATACTGACATTCAACAAAACGAATCACTTAAACGAAGTTTATTTGTGAGACTTAAATTTCATGAGTTTGCGAAATAAAATTTTCTAGTCGAATCCCGACTTATGAAGGGACGGAAAGCGGGAACGAGGGTAAATACCCCGCCTCTTGAGGAGATAATAAGAATTTTTTTTGTAGGTACCCCGTCTACTTGCGGTGGGGAGGTTCATTTTCTACTAAAAACCTGAAGGATAGGAAGCTGCCTTTATCAACCGGTAATCTTTTGTGTAAGCTAAGATGTATATGGCCGTGTTTTGATACCCTCCTTGTTCTGAATATGGAACAAAATACAAACGGGTCTGCAAGAGCTCAGGACGGTATTGATGAATGCATTTTCTGAAATCCTGTCCGTAAAGGTTTAAAGCCTGACAAAAATATTTGGTGATATCATAGCCTTGAAAAGCATATTTATCAGGTTCAGCACTAAATTGTTTTCGGTATTCGGTTACAAAATTTATGACATTTTGTTTTCCATAATCAATATACGAATTGGAGAAAATGTGGGTATGTGTATTATGAAAGTTATCGAGTTCAATATTTTCAAACCGAACCCACCGGGGTTGTCCAAAGGTTGTAATATTAAATTCGTACGAATAACCATTCAGTTTCCCCATCACATCGGTTACAAAAGCCTGACTGCTTGAGGGTACAATAACAATGTTTTCCATTCCGGGTGTAAATACCGATTTTAGAACGCTATCCTGGGCGTCGTAATAGAAAACCTCGTTGTACTTAATTTGATCGATATTTGATTCGTTCATTTGTGAAAATAACTGTTCTTTGAAATAGGATATATATTCCTGATCCAGGTTATTTCCGTCGTGTATTACAATATAGTTTTTCACATCAAAATTATTTAAAAACTCTGATGCATGTTGCATTTGCACATTGAATGGGGGGGAAACCTGGAAAGCGTAGGGATTATGATCGATAAAACCACTCTTTATGGAAAGTGGAGAAACAATATTTATTTGATGCTCCCAGGCATAATCGCCAACTAAACTTAATAACTCTCCAAATACGGGTCCTATAAACAGATTAAAGTCGCTGTAATCACGCGTTTTAAGCAATTCGGACATATAAAGACTATCATTCCGGGTGTCGACAACATGTACCTCAAGTGAAATGCCAAGTTCTTTTAGATCTTTTAAAGCCAACAAAGCACCCTGATAAAATTCAATAAATATTTTTGAGCGGGGATAGATTTTATCTTCAATTTTTCCGTTTCGCATTACCGACTCAAGTATTTCATTACCATCGACATCTTTAGTTATAATATCGACAAATTTTCCGAGCGTGTCATTAATATTCAGGTACAGTGGTAAAAATAAAGCTACTTTATAGGTAGTCAGCGTATCGGGTTCCGGAATTGGACAAATTGGTCTGATTAGGCTGTCTTTTTGAATAAGCGGTACTTGTGGTCTTGGTATTTCCTGAACCATGGTGTCTGGTGTAAACGAGGCTATAGATAAAGAATCGGTCTTTGGATTTCGTTCAATTTTAAGTAAGTCGCCTTCCTGCAAACCTCGTTCTTTAAGAAAAGGATTTATCTTTATTAAATAACGTTCTTTTAGGTCGTACTTTTTAGCCAGTCCATAAAGAGTTTCCTGTTTTGTTACCTTGTGATAAACAAAATCCTCATTTTCAAGTAGTTCATTTTTTGTTTGTGGAATTTTTAATAATTCTCCCGGTTGAATCATCCGGTCTTTTAATCCTGGGTTTGCCGATTCAAGTTCCTCAATGCTAATTCTATAACTGGCCGAAATGCCAAATTTGGTTTGTTTTCGTTTTACCACATGCGTTAAAAACGAAGTGTCGTTTGAAAAGGCTTGAATACTTACTGCAGGTTCACTATCCAGTGTATCGTTAACAACAGATACAGCTTGATTTACAGGTATTTTAAGTAATTCACCAATATGAATTCCAAGTTTTGCATCTGGATTGTACTGGTAGAGTTTATCGATAGAAAGTTGGTATTTTCTGCTAATATTAAAAGGAGTATCTCCTTTTGCAACTTTGTGATAGGTAAAAGATTGCTCTGGCGCTTGTTTTGCTTCCGGAATCCTTATTTTAATGTATTGATTTACTTTAAGTTCACTGGTAAGTTGTGGGTTGTCTTTTTTTAAGGAATCAATGGGAACCTGGTAGGCTTGACTTATGGCAAATAACGTTTCTCCTTTACGCACAATGTGTATATAATAAGGTTTTCCGCCAAGACTTACTTTATTGTTTGAGCGATTAACCTGAACATCCTGTGAAAAAGTTTGCTGAAGCACTCCAAAACTAAATAATATTATCAATAAGGCGAGTATTGCTTTCATGTATCTGTTTTCTACAATTAATTTCTACTAAACGATTACGATTTATTTAAGCAGTTAGTATAAAAATATGTGGCTGTTAAAATAATCAAAAATGGATAAAAGTTTTGGTCTTTGAGCCAAAAGCTAAACACAGGTAGCAAAAGTAGTAAATTCAATGCTCAGAAAAAAGGGGAAAAACAAAATCAAAAAAAGCTGCTTTTTTAAAAGGCAGCTTTTTTACTAAATGCAGTTTATATTTTTAATTTCTTTTCTATTTCATCAATAAACCCTCTGAAACGTTTGTCTGTATCTATCAGGTTATTCACCGTCTTACAGGCATGAAGGACTGTAGCGTGATCTTTTCCTCCAATTTGACTGCCAATGGTTGCCAGCGATGATTTGGTCAGGTTTTTAGCAAAAAACATGGCAATTTGCCGGGCCTGTACAATTTCACGTTTGCGGGTTTTGGAGTTAATAACCTCTGGTGGCATATTAAAATAGTCGCAAACTACTTTTTGAATGTAGTCGATAGAGATTTCGCGTTTGGTGTTTTTCACCAGGCGATCAATCATCTTCCGGGCTAAATCGATGGTAATTTCTTTTTTATTCAGGGTACTCTGAGCCAGCAACGAAATCAGTGCGCCTTCAAGCTCACGAATGTTTGTGGTTATGTGCGACGAAATGTATTCAACTACTTCATCGGTGAGTTCAATACCGTCGTTGTAAACTTTTTGTTTTAAAATGGCAATTCTTGTTTCATAATCAGGTATTTGTAAATCGGCTGAAAGCCCCCATTTAAAGCGCGATAACAAGCGTTGTTCCATTCCCTGCAAATCGACAGGTGATTTGTCGGAAGTAAGAATCAACTGTTTGCTGTTCTGATGCAGGTGGTTAAATATATGGAAGAAAATGTCCTGAGTTTTTTCTTTTCCGGCAAATTCATGTACATCATCAATAATTAATACATCAATCATCTGATAGAAATGCACAAAATCGTTTCGATTATTGTTTAGTATTGCCTCTACAAATTGGGTATGGAATTTATTCCCATTTACATAAAGTACAACTTTCTCGGGATATTTTTCTTTTACTTCGATTCCGATGGCTTGTGCCAGATGAGATTTGCCCAATCCTGATGATCCATATAAAAATAATGGATTAAAAGCGGTTTTTCCGGGATTGTTGGCTACAGCATAACCGGCTGAACGGGCAAGTCGGTTGCATTCCCCTTCAACAAAATTATTAAAGTTATTCGATGGATTTAATTGCGGATCGATATGCAATTTTTGAATACCGGGAATAATAAAAGGATTCTTTATCGTTTTTTGTTCGTCGAGAGGCAAGGATAGGGGTTTGTTGCTTAATTCCCTGCGATCGTTTGTAGGTAATTTTACCGTATATGGTGTATTGTTTGAGTACACGTTATTCTCCATAATAACACTGTACTCCAATTTGGCATTTTCACCCAATTCATTACGAAGGGTTCGTCTCAAGATGTCAATGTATTGCTCTTCAAGGTATTCGTAAAAAAACGGGCTTGGTACTTGAATGGTTAGCACATTTTTGTCAACTCGAATAGGAACAATGGGCTCAAACCATGTTCGAAAGCTTATTGCTGGAACATTGTCTTTAATAACGCGTAAACAATTGCTCCAAACCTGGTGGTAATCTTTATTCATTGGTTAAATGTTATTTTTTTTGATTCCCCTAAATCGGAAAGCAATTTTGTGAAAAAAAAAGTAAAAAAAAAATCAAATTGCTATTGACTTTCTAAAAAGTTTTATACGGGTTTCTCTTTCAATTTATTAGAAAAAAAAATATTTTTATTTTTTTTATAATGCTGATAATCAATTGTATAAAACAAAAAACACTCCAAATAACTGAATGTTAACTTACTATGAGTTAACAAAGTGTATATGATTTTATTGTTAAGAAAAATGTTAATTAACCGGAGTGTAGCTTCGTTCCTTTATTTCAACAATGAATGCGTCAGGAAAGTCGCTGGCAACTTCTTTTAAAAAATGACGAGCACTTTCCAGGTTCTTTTTATTTCCTAATAAGTAAATATAAGTGCCATCAACCAAAACTTCGTCCACATTTTTATAACCTTTAAAATTATCAGCTTTGAGTGCAATTGGTTCGGTGGAGCTGTGAATTTGTATTTTATAAACAATTTTTTCTTTTTTACCCCGGGTATCGCTTTGGTCTTGATCAACATAAACGGTCTTTCCCAGATTGAAGGCCGAAAATTGCACATAGCGTTTGGGATTCAGACGTAAATCTTCAACCAGACGATTTAAATTGTACGACACATCTTCAAGGTTCTGGTACAATGTGTCGTTGTTCAGCAATAAGCCCAGGGTTCCTTCGCGGCTGTTTATTTTTTGGGTAATTTCATCCAATTGGTTTATTACACTTTGCGTTGCCAATAAAGTTTGCTTCAGATTTGCCTGTGCCAACGAATCACTAATGTTTGATATGTTGTGCATAGCGTTTGCTAAATCCTTATTGTGAGCTTCCAGGTTTTTTGTAATAGACTCGGTATAAATTAAGATATTATCAATTCGGGTTTTTCCATCAGAAACAATGGAGTCGAGGTTTGAGGATGATTTTTCGAGATTGGCAAAGGTCGATTTTATATTTTTAAAACTACTGGTAATGTCGTTTCGGGTATCTTCATTAAAAATATATTTTACTATTTCAATGGCATCTTCCATTTCCTTCATCAGGTTTTCGGCTTTGTTTTTAAGCGGAAGCATCTGAATGCTGACCATTTCCTGCAAACTTCCTTCAAAATCGGCGATGAGTGTATCACCAGGAACCTGCAATAGTTTTGCATCTTTCCCTAAAATGAGTTCAATAGCTTTAGTTCCCATCAAATCGCTGGAATAAATCCGGGCAATGGTTCCTTTGGGAAGTTTAATGTCAGGTTTAATGGCAATCACCACAACCAGCTTACCTGATAAATTGGGTAAAAAATGAATGTCACGAACCTGGCCTATCTTATAACCGTTTATTAGCACCGGATTGGTTATTTCAAGTCCATCAATGCGATCGTAAACTACATGAAATTGCTGGTCGTTGGTAAAAGCACCTTTACCTTTAAGGAAATTCAATCCCCAAATAAGTGCAATTATCGATAAACTTATTACGATACCTATTTTAATATATGTACTCCGTTTCAAGGTTATAATTTTTTTAGTTTGCTGTGATTTTTTTTAGATCTACTTTTTGATTGTTTTGAAAAGCAACAATAAAAGCACCCGGAAAGCTTTGTTTTAACTCTTGCTGGTATTTTTTTACCGATTCGTAATCGCTGAATTTTCCAACAGCGTATTTATACAAACCATTTTCAAAATATTCAAATATATTTGAATACCCAACAAATACGGGATGTTCAATAGATAATTGCTTCGACGAGGAGGTTATCTGTACGCGAAATTCGACTTCGCTATTGGTTTTTGTTTCTGTTTTTTTAGGGCTTGCTATAGCATCCATAGCTTTTTCATCCGCTTCCAATTCCAGAATATAACGCTTAATAGCTCTGTAGATAGCTGATGCAAGATATTCCTGCCCGACATCGGACATCAGGTAGATTTCTTCCGATTCGTGTGAAATAAAGCCTGTTTCAACTAAAATACTTGGCATCGAAGTGTTCCAAAGTACCAAAAAACCGGCTTGTTTTACGCCACGGTCTTTGCGCTGGGCCTTTTCCCTGAATTCATCCTGTACATAGGAGGCCAGAAGTAAGCTTTGATCGAGGTAAGTGTTTTGCATCAACGAGAAAATGATGTACGACTCGGCCGATTTGGGATCGAAGCCTTCGTATTTTACGTTGTAATCTTCCTCATAAACAATTACCGCATTCTCCTTTTTGGCTACCTCGAGGTTACCCTGGGTTTTATGTAAACCCATAGCAAATGTTTCTGTTCCAGATGGTTTGCTACTTGGATTCGAGTTGGCGTGGATAGAAACAAAAATATCGGCATTATTCTTGTTTGCAATCATTGCCCGTTCGTGCAGAGGAATAAAAACATCTGTTTTCCGGGTATAAATTACTTCAACTTGAGGTATGTTTTTTTCAATATACGAACCAACTTTTAATGTAATGGCTAAAACAATGTCTTTTTCTTTCGACTTTTTACCCAGAGCCCCAGTGTCTTGTCCTCCATGTCCTGCATCGAGTACAACTATTTTCTTTTTTGTTGCGGGTTCCGAACCATTTCCCTGAAAGTACGGAATGCCTGCAGTAAGCAAAACAACTAAAAGAATTTTTCTTTTTATAGTACCTGAAAAGCTTAAAAATTCATTAGTTTTGGTGCGCATTTTTCAATTTCTATAATTATTGTACAAAAATAGCATATTATATCTGATTTGAAAACAAAAAGCCTATTCATAGCAATCCTACTGCTTTTAATATATAGTTCAATACTACATGGACAAATAACTGAATACGAATTACATAAACCCGATTCAATTCATGTTGTTCATACACCCGACAGTGTGGCAAGTAAGCAGCCGGCTCCCGTTGAAAAACAGGAGATTGATACGCTTGATGCTGAATACGAATTAAGTAATCCGGCATTTGGTATCGATCGCAATAAAAATAAACCACCCAAGCGCCTAAGTCCGGTTTTTAAAGATAAAATTATTTATAATGCCATAGATTCAACCCTTTATTCACTTGATGGAAAAAAGGTGTTTTTGTTTGGTGATGCATCCATTCAATATGAGGATATTGAGCTAAAAGCAGCTTATATTGAGGTTGACATGGAACAAAACATCTTGTATGCCGAAGGCGTAGCCGATTCAGCCGGTGTTTTGCAGGGGCAACCGGTTTTTACCCAGGGCAACGAAACCATGCAGGCCAAATCGCTTACCTACAACGTAAAAACTGAAAAAGGATTTATTAAAGGACTTTATACCGAACAGGAAGAAGGTTACCTGCATAGCCAGGAAACAAAAAAAGATCCCACCAATGCCATTAATTTATACCGTGGAAAATACTCAACCTGCGAACTGGAAGATCCACACTTTTATTTGTGGCTTTCAAAAGGAAAAGTAATTCCCGATAAAGCTATTGTTGCCAGTTTTTCATTTTTGGTTATCGAAGATATTCCGCTTTACCCTATAATGGTACCTTTTGGTTTTTTTCCGTCAACCAAAGAAAAAGCTTCCGGTTTTCTGATACCTAAATTTGGTGAGGAAAACTCGCGGGGGTTTTTCCTGCGCGAGGGTGGTTATTATTTTGCCTTTAACGACTATTTCGATTTGGCTTTAAAAGGCGATGTTTACTCTAAAGGTACCTGGTTGATTGGGGCACAATCGAAATACAAACTCCGTTACAAGTTTAATGGTAGTGTAAATCTGGCCTTTAGTAAAGTGGTTGTGGGTGAACCTGAATTGCTGAATTACCATGAATCGAGTGAATACCGTATTCAATGGACTCATGCTCAGGATGCTAAGGCACGGCCCAACAGTAACTTTAGTGCCAGTGTGAACTTTAGTTCCATGGGAAATCAAAAATACAATTCCAATACCTCAGAGGATTACCTGACCAATACCACAAGCTCCAGCATCTCGTACCGAAAAACCTTTGCCAATACCCCTTTCAGTATGTCGATGAGTTTGCGGCATTCACAAAATACACGCGATAGCATCGTTAATCTGACACTTCCACAAATGACGGTAAATATGAACCGTATTTTCCCGTTTCGCAGTAAAAACAGTAGCGGTAAAGCCAAATGGTACGAGAATATTGGTATTACCTACACAGGAAACTTCGAAAACCGGGTAACGGCTCACGATTCTGTGATATTTACCCCTCAGGTGAGAGATTATCTTAAAAATGGTATTAAACATTCCATTCCGCTGAGCACGTCGTTAAAAGTTTTAAAATACTTTAACCTTTCGCCAAGTATTAATTTTACCGATCGGATGTATTTTAATGCCAAATACAAGGATGCCGTTTATGATGATGAAGGCAAGCTCGATACGGTTCTAATCCGTGAAGAAAAAGGCTTTTACAATATTTATGATTACGGCTACAGTTTAGGTTTGGGAACAACCCTTTACGGGATGTTTCAGTTTAAAAACAAATACCTGAAAGCCATTCGTCATGTAGCTACTCCTTCTGTTTCGATGAATTTCAGACCCGATTTTCAGGAGGCAAAATGGGGCTATTATGAATTGGACCCGAGTAATACCGATACCACGCGTATGGTTTATTATTCACCCTTTAGCGATAATATTGGGGGCATACCCGGGGCTGGAAAATCAGGTTCTGTTAGTTTTTCGCTGAATAATAATGTGGAAATGAAAGTGGCCAATAAAAAAGATACCACCGGAACGGATTCCAAAGTTAAGATTCTGGAGTCCTTAAACTTTTCCACCTCGTACAACATGCTGGCCGAAGAGTTTAACTGGGCGCCTTTGAACATTTCGGCCCGTACCACACTATTTAAAGTATTGAGCATTAACATGTCGGCTACCGGAAACTTTTATGCATTGGACGATTCTACGGGTAATCCCATAAACACCTTTCATTTCAAGCACAATCCGGGGCAGCTGTTTCGAATAACTTCAGCCCGCGCAAGTACGGGGCTTACCTTTAATTCAAACACCCTGTTTGGAAAAGACAAGGGTAAAGATACTGACGCCAGTATGGGAGGTCCTGCGGATGAGATAAACGATTTACCAATGACAGGGAATCCAAATGAACATCCGCACAATCATTCGGAATATTATGCTTACGATTATTTTAAGATTCCCTGGAACCTGCGTGTCGATTATTCGCTAAGTTATTCAAAACCGAAGAAAACGGCTGAAATTACACAAACCATGAGTTTTTCCGGTGATTTTAGCCTCACACCCCTGTGGAAAATTGGTTTTCGCTCGGGCTGGGATTTTGAAGCTAAAGAATTTTCATATACCAGCTTTAATTTAAGTCGCGATTTGCATTGTTGGGTGGCTACACTTAGTCTAATCCCTTTTGGGCCACGCCAGAGCTATAATTTTGCCATTGGAGTTAAGGCATCTGTATTGCAGGATTTAAAATACAATAAAAACCGAAGTTGGTACGACAATGCTTACTAAAGTTGGTTTAAGTATATTTTTTATGGGCAACTAAAAAATCATTCGTTAAATGAATGCATATATAATAACTATAGGTGACGAAATATTGATAGGTCAGATTGTAGATACCAATTCGGCCTGGATTGCTTCTGAACTAACTCAAATTGGCATTACGGTAAAACAGGTGCGTTCAGTTTCAGACGATGCCTGGGCCATTGAAAATACCCTGCGCGACGCGCTAGCCGATGCCGAACTGGTAATTATTACCGGTGGGCTGGGACCTACAAAAGACGATATTACAAAGAATACCCTGGCAAAATTCTTCGAAAGCTCTTTGGTTATTAATGAGGAAGTTTATAACGACGTGGTCAGTTTTATTGAGCGGCGTGGCTCTCAAATGAATACCCTGAATCGCGATCAGGCTTTGTTTCCGGAAAAAGCAAAGCTACTCCGTAACCTCAACGGCACAGCGCCGGGCATTTGGTTCGAGGAGGATGGAAAAATTGTGGTTAGCCTGCCTGGAGTTCCTTACGAGATGAAAGCTTTGATGAAAACAGAAGTGCTTCCCAAAGTGCAGGAGTTTTTTAATTTGCCGGCGGTGGTTTATCAAACGGCCATGATAACTGAAATAGGGGAATCGCAATTGGCCCTTAAAATTGAAGACTGGGAAAACAATTTACCGCAGGGCATGAAACTGGCTTATTTGCCTTCGCCGGGTATGGTACGATTACGTTTGGGAATGACGGCTGTTAATAAACAGGAAACAAAAGATAAATTGGATGCGGAGCTACAAAAATTAAAGCAATATATACCCAAACACATTGTTTCGCTGAATGAAGAATCACTACCGGTAGTAATAGGTAACTTATTAATTGACAATAATAAAACATTGTCAACTGCTGAAAGTTGTACGGGAGGAAATATGGCCCGACTGATAACTTCAGTGCCGGGTTCTTCGGCTTATTTTAAGGGCTCTGTGATTGCTTATGCCAATGAAATCAAAACTCAGGTATTGGGTATTAACCCAGAACTTATTGAAACATATGGTACAGTTAGCCAGCAAGTGGTTGAACAAATGGCAATGTCGGTACGGATACTTATGAATACCCATTATGCCATTGCCACTTCGGGTATTGCTGGACCCGAAGGAGGAAGCAAAGAAAAACCGGTGGGTACGGTTTGGATTGCTGTTGCTGATGATAAAAATGTGGTTTCAAAGCTGTTTAAATTCGGAAATGAGCGCGATATAAACATTACAAGGGCATCGTTTGCAGGTTTAAACCTGCTTCGCAAGACCTTAATAAACGACTTGTAAAAATCAGAAAAACAAGACATTAAAAGTATCTTTAGTTTTGAGAACCGGCTATGCATCAAAAATTTAAATCAAAAATTCATTTTTTTTGTGAAAAAGCGCGGTAATTATTTGATTAATTGAAGAAAAAACACGTATTTTGCGAACCGAATTTTGAAATGAAGAATCTTAAATGATATAGTGATGTCAAGAATTTGTCAAGTTACAGGGAAAAAAATGATGGTGGGTAATAATGTAAGCCACTCAAACGTAAAAACAAAGAGACGGTTTTACCCCAATTTATTTACAAAAAAGTTTTATTTACCAGAGGAAGACCGTTGGGTTACCTTAAAAGTATCAGCTGCTGGTATTCGTACCATCAACAAAAACGGTTTGAATAACGTATTGAAAAAGGCAAAGGCCCAAGGTTTTATTAATCAGTACTAAAAAAGGAATTAAGAGATGGCTAAAAAGGCAAAAGGTAATAGGGTTCAGGTAATTTTAGAATGTACTGAACATAAAGAAAGTGGAATGCCGGGTACTTCAAGATATATTACCAAAAAGAACAAGAAAAACACCCCGGAGCGTATGGAGTTGAAAAAATACAACCCCATTCTTAAAAAAGTAACTGTACATAAAGAAATTAAATAAGTAAGTCATGGCTAAGAAGGTTGTTGCAACATTAAAAACAGGCGATGCCAAATCTTATGCGAAAGTAATTAAGATGGTAAAATCGCCAAAAACTGGTTCTTATCAGTTTAAAGAAGAAGTAGTAAACGCTGATCACGTGGCTGATTTCTTCAAAAAATAAATTTCAAAACATTATAACAGAAAAAGCTTTCTTCCGGTTGGAGAAGGCTTTTTTTGTTTACTGACCGATTTTATATATTTTGAACCGATTTTAAATTCAATTGGACATGGGTCTTTTTTCAAAAACAAAAAAAGAAAACCTCGATAAAGGTTTGGCAAAAACCAAGGAGAGCGTCTTTAAAAAGCTCTCAAGAGTGGTTGTGGGTAAATCCACTGTCGACGATGAAGTGTTAGATAACCTTGAAGAAGTACTGATAACTTCAGATGTGGGGGTAGAAACAACCTTACGGATTATTGAACGGATTGAAAAACGTACTGCCCGTGATAAGTATTTGGGAACCGACGAATTGCACACACTTTTAAAGGAAGAGATCGCTGCTTTGCTTCAGGAAAACAATACCCGTGATGTGATTGAATTTGAAGTTCCACAGACCAGCGATGGATTGCCGTATGTAATTATGGTAGTGGGTGTAAATGGTGTGGGAAAAACTACCACCATAGGAAAATTAGCCCATCAGTTTAAAAAAGCGGGTAAATCAGTTGTAATTGGTGCAGCCGATACCTTTCGAGCAGCAGCTATCGATCAGTTGGAAATCTGGGCTCAGCGGGTTGATGTACCTATTATAAAACAAAAAATGGGCTCCGATCCGGCATCTGTAGCTTTTGATACGGTGCAGTCAGCCGTAAATGCAAAAGCCGATGTGGTGCTGATTGATACAGCAGGTAGGTTGCATAATAAAATTAACCTGATGAATGAGCTGTCAAAAGTAAAAAAAGTGATGCAAAAGCTGGCTCCCAATGCACCCAATGAAGTGTTGTTGGTACTCGACGGTTCTACCGGACAAAATGCCTTTGAACAAGCCAGGCAATTTACCAAAGCTACAGAAGTGAGTGCTTTGGCTTTAACCAAACTCGATGGTACGGCAAAAGGCGGTGTAGTAATCGGTATTTCCGATCAGTTTAAGATTCCGGTTAAATACATTGGTATTGGCGAAGGAATTGATGATTTACAGGTTTTTAACCGACTCGAGTTTGTCGATTCATTATTTAAACAGTAACGGTAAGGTTCGCGGTGACCTTTTTTTGTTATGAAGCAAAAGCATATTAATATAATCACTTTAGGTTGTTCCAAAAACCGGGTTGATTCTGAAGTGTTGATGAAGCAACTCAGTGCCAATGGTTATAAAGTAACCCACGAATCAGATAAAGAGAAAGCCGAATATGTATTGATAAATACCTGTGGTTTTATTGGCGATGCCAAGGAAGAAAGCATCGAAACCATTTTAAGCTACGCACAGGCTAAGGAGGATGGTTTGGTTGAAAAGATTCTGGTTTTTGGTTGTTTATCGGAGCGCTACAGCCAGGAGCTTAAAAAGGAAATACCTGAAGTAGATGGCTGGTTTGGCAAATTTGAATTGCAGTCCATGTTAGAGGCGCTAAAGGCCAAAGCATATGAAGACCTTAGACCGAGTCGTATACTGTCTACTCCCTCGCATTATGCTTTTTTAAAAATATCGGAAGGATGCAACAGAAGTTGTTCGTACTGTGCTATTCCGGTCATCACCGGCGGTCACAAGTCGCGAACCCTGGAATCGTTGGTCGATGAAGCTAAGAGTCTGGTTGAACAAGGGGTAAAGGAAGTAATTCTTATTGCCCAGGATTTATCGTATTATGGAAGGGATTTGTACCGCAAACCCATGTTGGCCCCGTTAATGGAACAATTAGCACAAATTAAGGGGCTGGAGTGGCTACGTATTCATTATACCTATCCGGCGCAATTTCCGATGGATATATTGCCTGTAATGGCCAAATACCCTAACATTTGTAACTACATGGATATTGCCTTGCAACACATCAGTGATAACATGTTGAAATTAATGCGTCGCAAGGTAAGCAAGAAGGAAACCTATGAATTGATTCAGCGCTTTCGCAAGGAAGTACCCGGAATAGCACTTAGGACCACACTATTGGTTGGGCATCCGGGAGAAACCGAAGCTGATTTTGAAGAACTCAAACAGTTTGTACGCGATATTCGGTTTGAGCGACTGGGAGTATTTCCTTATTCGCACGAAGAAAATACTTATGCCTGGAACCATTATGAGGATAGCATTCACGATGAAGTAAAACAACAGCGTGCCGATGAAATAATGGAAATTCAGCAACAAATATCGCTGGAGATGAACCTGGAACGAATAGGCACTATGGTAAAGGTTCTAATAGACAGGCGTGAGGGAGACTATTATATTGGCCGGTCGGAGTACGACAGCCCCGAAGTGGATAATGAAATTTTAATAAAAACAACCAAACGTTTGCAAATTGGTACTTTCAGGCAAGTACGGATTATTGATGCCGACGAATACGATTTATTTGCAGAACCGGTTTAAATACAGCTTAATATATTTATTTATATGCAGTGAATATTTAATGTTGATTTGTTTGAGTTTTATAGTACAACAAGCAATAAATAGTGGAAAAGTAGTATTTTCACCACCTCAAATAGGGGCATAAAATATTATTTTTGCGCTCCTAAAGCAGGAAATTATGTTTGAAGGATTAGAATTATTAGATAACATCAAGTTAAACTTTTCGCAAGGGGGCTTGTTGGCCTTGAATTTTACGCTCTTTTTCATCATGTTTGGGGTTGCCCTCGAGATAAAGTTAAATCACATAAAGCAGGTTTTTTATAAACCCAAAGCTGCCGTTATAGGTATCATTAGTCAGTTTATAGCCTTACCGGCTGTTACGTTTTTGTTTGTCTGGCTCTTAAATGGTAATATAACGGCAGGAGTGGCGATGGGAATGATTCTGGTAGCTTCGTGCCCCGGAGGGAATATTTCGAACTTTATGTCGACTCATGCCAACGGGAATGCTGCCTTATCGGTTAGTTTAACTGCCATTGCAACCCTTTCTGCCATTGTGTTAACCCCTTTAAACTTCTCGTTCTGGGGTGGTTTGTACAGTAATAAAAACCCCTTATTGGTACCTATTGAGATTGATCCGATGCAAATGTTTCAGACCGTATTGTTATTGCTGGGATTGCCGATAATTCTGGGTATGCTTTTCAATAGCAAATTCCCTGAACTTACCCAAAAGATAAAGAAACCAATTAAAATTCTGTCAATTATTATTTTTCTGGCTTATGTTGTAATTGCCTTTGCCGGAAATGTTGATCACTTTTTGAAATACATCAAATATGTATTCTTACTGGTTTTAATTCACAATTTTCTGGCCCTTTCTACTGGATTTACGCTAGGAAGCCTTTTTAAAGTGGGTCGGCAGAATCGTCGCACCATTTCCATTGAAACCGGAATTCAGAACAGCGGTCTGGCTTTGGTGCTTATTTTTAATCCCAAAATATTTCCACCCGAACTAGGAACCGGAGGAATGGCCATAATTGCTGCTTGGTGGGGAGTATGGCATATTTTATCGGGATTGGTTGTATCGAGTGTTTGGTCGGTTCGGAAATTACCGGCCGAAGAAATGCAAACCCTTTAGAGGTATTAGCCAACAAAGCAGTATAATTAGATAAGGAAAACGGAACTACATGAAGAAACCTATACATCAACACAGCTTTTGGCACGGATTTTTACGATCGTATGTGGATATTTATTTGTACTCATTCTATAACCGGATAACTGTTGTAGGAAAAAATAACATCCCTGAAAACAAACCGGTAATTATTGCCATTAACCACCAAAATGCCCTGATGGATGCACTTACTGTACTGTGTGTGCTTAAAAGTCAGCCGGTTTTTATGGCCCGGGCCGATATATTTAAGAATCCGGTGGCCGCAAAAATTTTGCGCTCATTTAAAATCCTTCCCATTTTTCGCATTCGCGATGGCATTAAAAGCCTGCAGAATAACGATGCAGTTTTTGAAGAGGCCGTGGGGGTATTGCTTAATAAAAAACGTCTGGCCATTCTGCCAGAAGGGAACCACTTTGGGCAGCGACGTTTGCGTGTGTTAAAAAAGGGTATTGCCCGCATTGCTTTTCAGGCCGAAGAACGCAGTAATTTTGAACTGGATATCCAGGTAGTTCCTGTGGGCCTCGATTATTCGAACTACATTAATTTTGGATCGGATTTGCTGGTGCATTTTGGCAAACCTTTTTCGGTAAATCAGTTTAAAGATATTTATCTTGAGAATCCGCAAAAGGGGATGAATGTTTTTATGGAAGAATTGCGAAACCGTATGCTACCGCAAATGCTCCATATTAACGATGAGGAACATTATGAATCGATTCAATACCTTAAAGATATTTACATAAATCACCTGCTCTACCGGAAAGGACTCGATACCCGACACACAAAAGTGCGCGACAAATCGCAGGAAATTTCTGATGCGCTGATTGCTTTTAAAGCAGAGAATCCCGAAAAGTTTGAAACCATGGAAGCCCGGGGTAAGCAGGTTCTGAACGATTTAAAATCGCTTAATTTACGTTTTTGGGTTCCAGCCAAAGGATATTTTCCTATTGTTTGGACTTTGATTAACACGCTGCTCCAATTGGTGCTTTTCCCGTTGTTTGTCGTAGGTTTTATCTTTAATTTTCCGCCTTTTTACCTACCTGTATTGGCTGCACATCGAATTAAAGATCCCCAGTTTGTAAGTTCCATTCGCTTTGCCGTATCAATAATAACTTTCACGCTGTTTTACCTGGGCTATTTAATTGCCCTTTTGTTACTGGTTGAACCTTTTTATTATGCGTTGCTTGCCTTTTTGGGTATTTACCTGTTGGGTTTGTTCAGCTATGAATACTACGTTTGGTTTAAAAAAACCTATGCCCGCTGGCGTGCGTTTATCTATAAGCGAAAAAACAATCCGGTTTGGAAGCGTTTAACAGAAAATTGGGATATTTTAGTGGGACAAATTTCCAATTTGCTTTAATTAATAGCAATTACTATGGGTGCAGGTTTTACTGATACCTATTATTATTCCGGTACAGCATTGTGTAAAACAGCTGCGAATACTGAAAACGACGGAAATCTTCCGTCGGTGTACGAGGTGATTAAAATTGTAGCGGGTATTCCACTTTTTTTTGAAGATCATTACCATCGCCTGGTTCGTTCCATGAGTCTGTCCGGATTTACAGCACCGGCTGAACCAGCCGATATTTACCGGGCCCGGATTAAAACCCTCTGCGAATCAAATCAAAAGTTTTTTGGCAATATAGAGCTGCGTATTAGTTGCCCTGGCATTAAATGCATCAGTCAATTGGGTTTTATTGCGCATCATTACCCCGAGCCACTCGATTACATGCATGGCGTTGCAACGGCTACCCTTAGAAGTGAGCGAACTAATCCGAACGCTAAAGTTAAACATACCGAAACCCGTAAACAGGCCAATGCTTATTTGGCAGCGCATCCGGTATTCGAGGTGCTCTTGGTTAATTCCAACAAGCAAATTACTGAAGGAAGCCGCAGCAATGTCTTTTTTATCCGCGGTAATCAGGTTTTTACTGCACCTGAATCAATGGTGCTGATGGGCATTACCCGCAATTATGTGATTGAAGCCCTTAAGCGTTTAAATATTTCACTAATTGAAAAAGCGGTTTGCGTTAATGATTTAGAAAATTTCGATGCGGCTTTTATCTGTGGAACATCGCCGGGCGTATTGCCACTTAAACAAGTCGATGGAATTGCATTAAATACATCGAATGCGGTTTTGCGGCAAGTAATTAAGACCTTTAATGATTTGGTTCAGGATTATTTGTCGGCCCACGCTTAGTTTAATATTCCCCATTTACATCGGTTAACACCTCAACACCTGTTTCGGTAACTAAAACCGTATGCTCGTATTGGGCCGAAAGTTTGTTATCGATGGTGCGGGCTGTCCAGCCATCGATACGGTCGACGGTAACCCGGGGTTTTCCCATGTTTATCATGGGTTCAATGGTAAAAATCATACCGGGTTTCATTAGCGGGCCCGAGTTTTTTCGTCCCACATGATCCACCTGGGGATCTTCGTGAAATTCAATACCTACACCATGACCGCAAAACTCATAAACCACACTATAGCCTTTGGCCTGGGCATAGCGGCTGATAAAATAGCCGATGTTTCCAAAGGCGTTTCCGGGTTTAACCTGTTGAATGCCTAAATTCAGGCAATGTTTGGTGGTGTCAAGCAAATCCTGGGCTTCTTTCGAGATTTCACCCAGCGAAAACATACGGCTGGTATCGCCAAAATAACCATCGAGTATGGTGGTAATGTCAATGTTTACAATATCACCTTCGCGCAGAATTACTTCTTTCGAAGGAATTCCATGGCAAACCACATTATTGGGCGAAATACACGACGATTTGGTGTATCCGTTGTAATTCAGGGTGGCCGGAATGGCCTTATGGTCGCGAATGTATTGCTCTATCAAATTGTCGAGGTATTCGGTGTTCACTCCGGGTACCACATAGGGGGCAATATAATTTAAGGTTTCGCCAGCCAGTTTTGAACTCTGTCTGATCCCTTCAATTTGTTCTGGAGTTTTTATTATAATAGCCATAGTATATCAATGATTTATGATGCAAAAGTGTTTAATCTTTTGCAAAAAATAAAATATAAGCGATAAAATGTGCGGTTTAACGCACTTTAACTACTTGTTTTTATTGGTTTGAACGCTGTCGGGAATAAAAAGCAGGGAGATGGAATTAACACAATGCCGGGTATCTTTCGATGTAAAACCTTCGCCTAAAAAAACATGTCCCAGATGGCCTTTGCAGTTGGTGCAAATAATCTCGGTACGCCGGCCGTCGGCATCGGGAACCCGGGTAACTGCTCCCGGAATTTCATCGTCGAAACTGGGCCAGCCACAATGACTGTCGAACTTATCGTTGGATTTGTACAGCTTTGCCTGGCATTGCCTGCAAACGTAGGTTCCGGGTTCTTTGGTGGCGTAATATTCACCGGTAAAAGGCATCTCGGTTCCTTTATGAATGATAACCCGGGTTTCTTCGGGAGTTAATTTACGGTAGACTTTATCCTGACTCATAGCTGGGGTACTTAAAATTACAATCGATAAAACGACAAAGGAGTTTTTTAATAAATTACCTGGCTTCTGCATGATTTGGGTATTTGAACAGAAAAACAAGGACCGGGGCAAAATGTTTAAGCGGGTTGATCTATTGCTCTATTGTTCTATTGCTGGCTGCTTACTGCCACTGGGGGCTGTGGACTGGCGACGGGTTGCTGGTTTCTTGTTTCTGGATGCTGGATAGAAATTAGACCGCAAAGACGCAGGGGCGCAATTGTTGAACCCAGGCCTGTTTGCTGGTTTCTTGTTACTGGATACTGGAATTTAGATTATTAGAAACTAGAACTTAGACTTAAGACCAAAGACGGGTTGCCGTTTTCTGGTTTTTTGTTAATTATTCATTGTTAATTGCCCATTGACAATTGCTATTTGGCTGCTTACTGCCACTGCGGGCTGTGGACTGGCGACGGGTTGCTGGTTTCTTGTTTCTGGATGCTGGATAGAAATTAGACCGCAAAGACGCAGGAGCGCAATTGTTGAACCCAGGCCTGTTTGTTGGTTTCTTGTTACTGGATACTGGAATTTAGATTATTAGAAACTAGAACTTAGACTTAAGACCAAAGACGGGTTGCCGTTTTCTGGTTTTTTGTTAATTATTCATTGTTAATTGCACATTGACAATTGCTATTTGGCTGCCGACTGCGTACCGGAGGCTGAGGGCTGTTTGCCGGCAGGTAAGGCCCAGGGCCGGGGACCGCAAATTGCATTAAGGGTAGCGCGAACTTCGCGGTATGCAACCCAAACGCAAAGAAGCTTATCGCGCATGGCAATTGATGCTGCGCGAACTCCACGGTATTTAGCGCAAATTGAACAGAATGTAGCGCAAACAACCCGGTATGCTGCGCAAATCCTCCGGTTTGAGGCGCGAATCGTACGGTATGTAGCGCAAATTGAAGGGAATTCAGCGCGAACCACAGTGTATGTAGCGCGAACCCCAGGGAATATTGCGCAAATTGAACGGAATGTAGCGCGAACGCTTCGGCAGGTAGCGCATATCGATCTACCTAAACCGCAAATTGAGCGGGATGCAGCGCGAGCTCCGGTGTAATCAGCGAAAAACCCGATGGATTGAATTTTGACGCAAGAATCAAGACTCAAGACTTAAGACTCAAGACTTAAGACTCAAGACTTAAGACTCAAGACTTAAGACTCAAGATTTAAGACACAAGAGCCGGGATAGCGAATGCCTAATGTGTCTATCGCAAATGGGAATGGAATCAGACGGTAAATTAGTGCATTTGGCACGTTCGGGATATGAAACACGGAAGGCTGAGCTGAAAGCCAGGGATAGTCTGGTTGGTTACTGACTATTATTTTTATCTGCCACAGCTTATCACAAAGCTTCCCCTGGTAGGTAATTTAATGCCGTTTTGACGGAAGGAAAAAGGGAGGGTTGCAGGATGCAAACCGGATTGTGCCTTGGTTAGTGATTTAACAGTCAGGCTTATATGTGATCAGAAACATGTTTTTGCCTCTTGTATTTTTGCATGAATTGGTTTAATTTAGTAAGCGTTTCCTTGACCAATTTAGTCCATAACTAAAATCTTACCCAATGAAACGAAAACAAAGCAATCAATTGTCATCGTATTTAGCCCTGGCTATTGTATTGACTAAATACGATGCAAAGCTGGCCAAAGTGCCGGCGCTGGCAGCTGTTGTAAGCCGATTTATGGCACTGCTGGAAGAAATAAAGGAAGTTCAGCTAATTCAGGAAGGAAAGTCCACCGGAACTACCCAGCAAAAGCAAAAGGAAGAAGCTGAAATGATAGAAATTACCCTGCGCGTTGCAGCGGCTATTTATGTATATGCTGCGGATCAAAAGAATCTGGAACTTCAACAAGAGGTAAAAGTCTCGCCCTGGTACTTAAAAAGGCAGGGTGACAGCAACTTACTGAATCGCTGCAGGCGGATTCACCAAATTGCCAGTGGCCTGGATGCAGCAGCAGTGGCTCCTTATGGCTTGCTTCCGGAGACTATCAGCGGATTACAGAAAGAGATTGATGATTTTGCCGCGTTGATAGCCAAGCCACGCAGCGCCATTGTTGCCCGAAGCACGGCTACCCAACGGCTAAATGAACTTTTTAAGGAAGTGGGTTTGTTGTTGCGTGATGAAATGGACAAACTGATGCTGGTGATTAAGGATCAGGAGCCTGTGTTTTACAATGAGTATAAAGCTGCCCGGATAATTGTTGATTTACGGGGAGCCTATGAAACTGACGAAGCGGAGGATGCCGATGAAGAATAAACCATTAAGCGGGAAACGAAACGAAAATGCGCTAAGGACTAAGGCGCATTTTTTTTTCTCAGTACTTTGCTATGGCCCGTTAACTAAATTTGCCGTTCCAATAGACTTGTTCTCTGAATAAAAAGTTTATATTTGATACACGGTAAGCAAAATAACATGCACCCAAACAGCGCCTATAATAGAAATAAACGCACCTGGGATCGTTTATCATCCCAAAGTTGGGTGGATAATGGGAGGTGGGGAAAGGATAGCGTGTAGTTACCAACAAGGCTAAGAAACGACAGTGCAAAAAACATAAATAGAAATGACAGAAAAAATTGTAACAATTAAAGATGGTACCGAAAATGAAGAATTATCATATCGATATGAAATCACAAGTTATGGTGCCGATTATCCTGTAGATTCTGTAGTAAAAAGGATCGATGATGAAGTAATTTATGTTCCAACTTTTCAGCGGAAATTTGTATGGAATATTGCACAAGCATCAAAATTTATTGAATCATTAATTCTTGGTTTACCAGTACCTGGCATATTTCTATCAAGAGAGCCAAAGACAGGAAAATTGCTCATTGTTGACGGTCAGCAAAGATTAATGTCTTTATATAATTTTTATCATGGAGTTTTTAAGGGAAAGGAATTTAAATTGACTGGAATTCAATCCGACTTAAATGGTCGTACTTTAAAAACATTAGCCCCTTCAGATAAGATTAGATTAGATGATTCAATAATACATGCCACAATTGTTAGGCAAGATGAGCCTGATGATGAGGAAAGCAGTATTTATATGATTTTTGAACGTTTAAATACAGGCGGAAAACCTCTTACAGCCCAAGAAATTAGAGCATGTATTTATTATGGGGAATTTAATGAATTACTTAATGGGCTTACAGAAGGAAATGACTGGAGATTAGTATTTGGAAAAGAAAACGAAAGATTAAAAGAACAAGAGTTAATACTCCGATTTTTCACTTTGTTTTATGAAAGAGATAGCTATGTTAAACCTTTAAAGGGCTTTATGAATGCATTTATGTCAAGGAATAGGAATTTTGAATTGTATTCTCCAAAGGAATTAACTGAGCTTTTTGAAAATAATATAAAGCTTATTGCAAGAGTTTTAGGTAATAAAGCATTTAGAATTGGCAAACCAATAAATGCTGCTGTATTTGAAGGAGTTATGATTGGTCTAGCAGTTAGGTTACGAAACGAAAATATTAGTGATGAAGAATTTCAAATGAAGTATATAAAACTAATTGAGAATCCTGATTTTATCGCAACTGTTAAAGGTGGAACATCAGATGAAAAAATCATTCAAGATAGATTGAGAATCTCAATTGATGCATTTAACTAATATTAACCATGAGATTAAGGTTAGATTCGCAAGAGCGTAAATTGGACGCACTCCTGATTCAAATAAATGGTACACAGGATGATGAGATTAAAGCTCATCTTTCAAAATATTTTTGCGTTCGAGTTTCTGGTTATTTGGAGAATGTAATTAAGAGTCTTGTTGCAAATTACTCAGAAGGTACATCTCCTCAAGCGGTCTCGACATATGTTCAAAATACAATGAAAAATGTTACAAATCTTTCAGAAGAAAAGCTGACAAAACTACTTAAGAAATTTAATGAGGATTGGGAATCTACTTTTCTTGATAAAGTTTCAGACCAACAATTAGAATCATTAAACTCACTGATTTCTAATAGAAATAGTATTGCTCATGGTCAGCAAGATAATATTAGTCATAGATACATCGGACAATATTATTCAGATGTTAAAGGGATCGTAATGATTTTAAAGGAAATAATTAAAAAGTGAAAAAGCCCAGTTGGTAACAATGTATATACAAAATAGGCGAGATAGTAGTAAATTCAACGGTTGTAGCCCGCTTCAAAATTGTAACGGTTCGATAGGTTTGAAGCCCGCAATCGCCTACTTTGCATATGTGTGCCAAGAAGCAGTACCACGGCAATAAATAGTACTGCATGCTTTAATTGAGATGGTGGAACCGACCCACCGAAGTCGTTTTGCAGGAAGGGGCTTCAAACCATCTAAAGGTGTCCGCCAACTGGCGGAAGCCAAGGTACTGAGCGTTTAGGAAAAGTATAGTCCACGAGACTATACAGGTAAGTATAAAGGAGATGAACGAAAGTGAACCGCTGAAGAGGTGTCGAGAAAGTGGAATCTTCAGTCAAAATCCGTAGAGGTATGAATGCGGTGATAAGTACAACGGAAACCTGTTTACTGGTTGTACGGCTGACGTCATTCAAGCGGCATGAACTTTATACAGGCTCATTTAAGGAACTTGGGAACCTGTGCATCAATGTAAAGTGAAAGGCACAATAGAATCAAGCTAGAGGCCAAATAGCAAAGTGGTGCACAGAGACGGACTGACCTGTAGTAGTGATGAAATAGCTGTAATGGCTGTAGAGCAAAGGGGTCAGGTTATACAGTATCATAACATTTAATAATCCGCCTGAGGCGGAGATGAATTTATGGAATGAGACAAAAATCAATACCGATAAGCCGGCAGATGATATGGCAGGCTTATAAGAAAGTGAAAGCCAACAAAGGCAGTGCAGGAGTAGACGAAGTAAGTATGGAATCATTCGATGCAGATCGTAGTCATCACCTGTACAAACTTTGGAATCGAATGGCATCCGGCAGTTATTTTCCACCCCCTGTAAAAGAGGTGGAGATACCTAAGAAAGACGGCAAGACCCGAAAACTTGGGATTCCAACTATTGCAGACAGGGTAGCTCAAATGGCAATTAAAGACTACCTGGAACCAAGATTTGAAGCAATATTCAGTACACATTCCTATGGTTACCGGCCAAACAAGAATGCCCATCAGGCATTGACCGCGGTCAGAGAGAACTGTTGGAAGTATGACTGGGTAATTGATTTGGATATTAAAGGTTTCTTCGATAACATCTGTCATGATAAGCTTATGAAAGCAGTACATAAGCATGTTCCAGAGAACTGGGCGTGCATGTACATTCAAAGGTGGCTGAATATGCCGGTGCAAATGAAAGATGGGAACATAAAGGAAAAGCAAGGCAAAGGTACCCCTCAGGGAGGTGTATAAGCCCTTTGTTAGCCAATCTATTTCTACATTATGCATTCGATAAATGGTTAGAACTAAATGCGACAACAGTAAAATATGTGCGTTATGCCGATGATGCCATAATTCACTGTAAATGCAAAGCACACGCAGAAAGAGTATTAAGCCGGTTGCATCAAAGAATGAAGGCATGCGAACTGGAATTACACCCGGAGAAAACCAAACTGGTTTATTGTCGTGACTTTAAACGTCAAGGAACATTCAAAACAGTTAAGTTTGATTTTCTGGGATACTCATTTCAACCCCGAACGGCAAAATCAAAGCACACAGGAAAATTGTTCCTTGGTTATGATTGTGCCATAAGTATTAGTTCACGCAAACGGCTAGCAGATAAACTGGAGGAACTCGATATCATTAATATGAGTTTTAAAAGTATTGTTGGAATAGCACAAAAGCTGAACCCATATATTCGGGGTTGGATTAACTACTACGGCAAATTCAGAGGATATAAACTGTCAAAAGTATTCTATCTTCTACGTTGCCGTTTAGTTCGGTGGGCGCGTAAACGGTATAAACGCTACAGGCATAGTTTAACCAAAGCCTATAGATGGTTAGCGAGGGTAAGGAAACAATATCCTTACTTATTTTACCATTGGCAATTAGGATTTTCTAATTAACTTGTAGCGGATTGTATAACAAGAGCCGTATGATGGGAGACTATCACGTACGGTTCTGTGAGAGGCTTAGGGTGCAATTCCCTTTGCCTACTCGACACTTACCGTTAGGCAATAGCTTAGGGCTGCACAGCAAAATTTGTAATTCAAATAATTAGTTAAAAAAAAATTGAAAGACTGGATTAGAAAAGACAGATTGAAATTTAAATATTTTTCACTCGAAAGACTTAACTTTTTTGGACTTCCCACTGCATTTATTGTTATTGGTATTATTCATGGCGTTTTTTTATTCAAAGCGGATTTTAAATCCATTAACCATTTAATTCTGGTTGGATTTTTTGCATTTCTTATACTTGGAATTTCAACTTATTATTTGCAGCTAAATCGACTTAAGTTTAAAAATATTAGGTTGACTAAAAATCTGGATGATTTTAAAACTGAACTAAAGAAAATTTTAATATCAAATAATTGGGAGATTGATTATGACAATAACTTATATTTACAAGCAACATTTCGTAATGGTTTAACAAATTTGGATATGTTGACTATAAAATTTAAAAAAAAGGAAATTCAATGGAATGTAATAAGACATCCTTGGAGCCAAAATTCGATTGCAGCTTTGATTACAATAAATATTGAAGGACGAAAAATGATAGAAATAATAAAAGCCATTGCCTAACCTGCGCTTAAACGTAATTGCGCCAAGGGTTTGCGGGTTTTTGTTTTCAAATTAACTTATGCGTAAATTTAAACCAACAATCATAAATTAAAAGCGCAACTACGTCTAGCGCCAACGTTGGGGTTAATTAGGGAAAAGGATGAAACTTCACATATTACTATTTGGATTTTTAATCAGTCAAATTGCAGTCGGACAAGTTGATAAAACATTATTGCGTGGAGACTGGGTTGCGGTTGAGTATCGGCAAAACGACACAATAGACAATGAAACCTTATTCGGACTAATACTAAGTTTTGATGAGCAAGGACTTGAGTATTTTTCACTTTGGGACGACTCAACTATTTTTCTAACATATACAGAACTGGATAGCTTGGAAAAAGTGAGTAACTCGACTTTTTTTCAATTTGCAAATAGTGACAGTTTGATTATTGGGGATAGCACTACAACAATTCTTTATTACCCAATGAAAAGTTCCAAATCTAAAATATCAAAAAAGGAGTTTGATGATTTGTTAATCGAGAAAACATGGAAACTTAGTGATACAACATTCACGAATATCAAATTTGTCAATTATTTACCATCGGATTTTCTACCTAAAAGGTTGGAAACATATTTAGTGTCAGATAAGAATGGATTTTTTCAGTATGTGGACTATTGGTTATCGTTTTTATACAATGACAATCTGTTTTTAGCATTTTCACTCAATGACAATTTCAATATTTATCATATAATTAACGCTACCGAAAGAAAAGTCGAATATGATATTTATTCAAAGAATCCTAATCAATCATTTAGCTTTAATTCTGAGGAAAAACTTAATGAACCTGAATATTCTAAACTACAAGGAGTTTTATGTTCTGAAATCTGGAAGTCCATTAAAAAAACTCCCAGTGAAGATTATTATCATGATTTAAATTTTGGATTGTATTACCTATTTGACAGTTCAAAAGTTGAGATACTGCCAAATATTATTCATCATTCTGAAAACTATCCAAATTTTCTAAAATACATGGCATTTAATACTTCATTTATGTTCGGTGCCTCTGGTGATTATAAAATATTTAAAGGAAAGAAAACCTATGATAAAGGAAAATGGAAATTATCGAAAGACGGATTGTATATTATCCTAAATCCAGCGACTAATAATGAATTTTATTTACGGGTATTAGAAATAACAGAATCAGAAATGATTATTGGTCAAACTTTAGCATTACCCTTTGATAAGAAAGATAATGAACGAGGAATAGTAAATTTCCGAGTGAAAATGAAAAACTAACCCCAATAAATATAAGTAATGCGGGGTATTGTGATAAATTCGAACATTAAAGCAATTAAGAAACAATGTAGCGGTTTACCCGCTGCGCTTCGTGAGGCTCCATACTGTCGGTTGATAGCGCAGGTCGTTGAAAACCTTACAGCGCTAACCGCGAAACGTTAGCGGCTAGCATAAAAACTATATAAAATTTTATTAAACTAAATAATATAATAAACATGAAAACTAGAATTATCCTTATTGCAATTATGACTTTTTCTTTATCCGCTTTTTGCCAATATAATCAAAGAGATTTTGTTAAATCATATTATTATACACCTGACGGTGAAAAAGTTGAAGGTTATATTTTATTTAAAGAAGGAAAACTATCGGGATTTACCGGTCTAAAACCAAGTCATATTAAGTTTAAAAAGGATATTGATTCTAAACCAATAGAATTAACAGCAAATGAAGTTTCTTCATTTATTGTTTACAAAGATAGTTTTGCGATTATTCAAAACGCAAATATAAAATATGAATGTGGAATGAATACGATGTCCGATATATGTATTAAAGATTTTGCTAAGGTTATTCTGACAGGTAAAATCAATGCATATTTATATTATAGTAGAGTAAATCTTGGAACTTATGGTGTTCATTATAACGAGGAAATCGTATTGTCTAAAGATAACATAAAGTATCAATCGTTCTTTTTAAAAAAGCAAAAGAATGAATTTGCGGAGTTTATAGCTGACAATGAAAAACTAAAAGAATATATTTTATCAACAAAACATAAAGATATAGCTATTTTAGACGTTATAAGTCAATATAACAATGCCAGCCGCTAAATATAAGCAATAGCGGTTTCTGTGGGTATTCGGGCAGTAGTGGTTCTAATCAACCCCGCCAAATCTGCCGATTTGACCCTTTAGATAAGGTGCAGCTTTGGCTACTTTACAACTTGACACGAAACCGCTTTAAAGTACGCTACTGCTCTTATTATTACCGTTGGGTGCAAGCGGAAAAAGTGTCTTGTCCTGAAATAGCTTGACAGTTTTTACTCAAAAACTGTAGACTATGAAGTATGAAAAAGACGAACCCAAGGCCCGAAAAATTACCTACCAGGGATTTAGTTGGGGACTAAAAGTTGGCATCATCGAGGAAATCGAAAATGGCCAGATTTCCATCAACCAGGCATCCATAAAATATGGCATCGGGCGCTCCACCATCCAAAAATGGATGACAAAATTTGGTAACTTAGACAGAAAATTACGTGAAATGGGCGGACGATCACCTAAACAAGAAATCGAAGAGCTGAAGAAAAAGCTCGAACGCGCTGAGATGGAGCGAGATATCCTTGAGACAGCCATCGAAATCATCGAATATGAATATGGCGTGGATGTGAAAAAAAAATTCTTTTCGCAATCGCAAAAAGATAATTTTCGAAGA
>JBFWMB010000031.1:0-38952 GCA_050251815.1 Salinivirgaceae bacterium
CTAAAATGAGTGTAAGTGGTGTACGGAGTTCGTGCGATATATTGGTGAAAAAACTGAGTTTAATTTCACTTAGTTTTTTTTCAATAACCACTGTATTGCGTAAGCGGATGATTGTAATCAAAATCCGACGACTGATTTCAGCAATAATGAGAAATATTAAAAGGTAAAGTCCGTAAGCCCAATACGTACGCCAGATGGGAGGTTGTATTTCAATTTGCAAAGATTGAGGCTGATTTAGTTTTTGCAGTTCGGGATTGACAAATTGAACCATGAATGTATAGGAACCGGGAGGAATTTTATTGTATGATATCTGATTTTGTGAGCCGGCAAAAATCCATTGCTCATCATAGCCTTCCAGTTTATATGCATATTGAATGTTATCGTGAATCTTGTAATTCAGTGCAGCCCATGTTAGTCCAAAGGCATTTTGGTTGTGTTTTAATTCAATCTTTTTTGAATAACTTATTGCTTGCTTTAAGACCGATTCCGGTCCCGGTGTAATTCTTTTTCCCAATAAATTAAAATCGGTGAAAACCAGTGGTATGCTATTTTGTTCAGGAACAAAAGTTTCCGGATTAAAATGGTAAACGCCATTATTTGCACCCAGACTAAAACTTCCGTTTGAATGGCGGGACACAGCAGCTTCTGAAAAAAATGAATTAATTATGCCTTCGAAAAGACTGTAGTTTTTAAAGGTGCAATTGTTCGTATTATAAAAAGAGATCCCATTTTCGGTGGTCATCCATAAGTTTCCATCTTTATCATCATTGATGGTAAAAATTACATCACTGGGTAAGCCATCGTCTTTTGTTTGTGTATAAAAGGTGAGTTTTTTCGGTGTGAATTCGGTTAGTAGCGATAAGCCACTTCCCAGCGAAGCAACCCAAAGGTTCTTATTTTTATCGCATAATATCCAAAAAATATCGTTGCTTTTTAATCCGGAAACATTTCGATTTTCCTTATTAAATAAAGAATAGTTAAAATCGGACGGATTACTATGATTGATATCAATTAACATAAGTCCGTTGGTGCTTGCGAGCCAGAGGTTTCCTTTGGCATCTTCGGCCAGATGCCTTACTTTATTTGCTTTTTCAAGCGGATAGGAGCTTAAGCCATTACCAGCATTCAGGAAAGAATTTTGTGTAAACAGATTTAAACCTCCACCATAGGTTCCTATCCAAATACGCCCTTTTGTATCCTGAAGCAATGTGTATATATTGTTATTTGAAAGTGATGTGGGTACTTGCGAATCATGCACAAAATGACTGGCTTTAAAGTTAAGTTCTGTGCCTCGGGTAAGTCGGAATAAGCCATTCCCTTTGGTACCCATTAAAATATCACCATTTTTTGTTTCGAGAAATGCATAAATCACACCTATTTTAGAACCATTCAGGTAGTCAAGTTTTTTTACTACATTTAGGTTCGAATCGAGAATAAACACTTCCTGTTTTTTTGTTGCCACCCATAAATACCCTTTTGAATCGGCCAAAAGAGCCCGTACTTCGTTAGCAATACTTAAGTTGTATTGAGGTGCAGGTTGCACAAAACGAAACTTGTTCCGGATAAAAGTAACTTTCTCAATACCTTTAAAATAGGTGCTTACCCAAAGAATACCCGATGCATCTTTGTAAAAACATTTTACAAAATTTGACAGTTTGCTGTTTTGATTTCCCGGTTCATTGTAAAAGTATTCAACCTGGTCGGTTTCTTTACAATAATAACCAAAACCGCCGCCTTTTAAGGTCAGCCACAAGGTCTGGTTTTCGTCTTCCATAATACCGCACTGGGCAGTGGCCTTTATATCAGGAGCTACATCGAGTTTTTGGGTATAATGTTTAACAGATTTGGTTTTTAAGTCAATTTTTGAAATTCCGGCTTTTGTTGATTCAATCCAAAGTTTATTATTGGAATCGGCATACATTTTTAGTACCGATGAAATAATTCCCTGCTTAAAATGATGGAGCATTTGCAAGGTTTCAGCATTAAATTCAAAGATACCGTTCCCCAGTGTACTCAGATATATTAATCCGGCTGAACCTATGGCTATGTCAGTTATTGGAGCCTGGTTTGGCAGTGCGGTAATTGGGGTTAATTGGCTATCCTGATTATAAATAATGAGTTGACCGCTTTGGGTTCCTAAAAACAGTGTTGCATTGTGATTATATAGGGTAGTAATTTCGTGAGCCTGAAACAAACTATCATCCGAAGGTTTTAGCTTTACAGGTTTAAAAATATTGTCTTTATCCGGTGCAAGGATAGATAAACCCCGGTTGGTATTTACCCAAATATTCCCATTTGAAGTTGAATTTATACTTTTTACATTGTTTCCTTTTATCGGGATAGTCGTATTTTCAGTGTAGTTACTTATCGTAAGTCTCTGAGTGTTTGTGTCTGTATAAACCCTGAAAGCTCCCATATTTTTGGTTGCCACCCAAACATCGCCATTGGTTTGTGGAAAAATACCAAGAACAATGGCAGTTTGGTTCTTTGGATTAGGGTCGGGAACAGGCAAAAAGGTTTCAGTGAGCGGGCTAAAGCAAAAAGCTTTACTGTCGTAGGTTATTATCCAGATATTTCCGTTGGCATCTAGTTTAAGTGTTTCAATTCGGTTCGATGCTTCTGGTATGCCATTGCCGGTAGCATGTTTATATACTTTAAAAGAATGTCCATCGAAGCGGTTTAAACCATCCCAGGTGGCGAACCACATAAACCCGGTTTTATCTTTTAACATGGCCGAAACACTGCCATGCGAAAGGCCGTGCTCCGTTGAAAGGTGTTCAAATATCAAATTATTCCCTGAATCTGCGGCTTTTGTTAAAAAACCGATGATAAGTAAAAAGGGTAGCAATGCTTTCATTGATTTACAATTCTTTTAACTAAAGTAGTTATAAAAGTTAAATGTTGAAAGGTGTATCCACAAAAAGCGATATTTAGGTTAAGTTATTACCGTAACTTAGGGAGTTGAAAATCACTAATTAGGTATTTAAAAAAAAGGTTTTAAAGAGAGTTTTTTCGGCAATAATTCCATATTATCCGGTAAAAATTCCCATTGTTAAAACCGTTTGTGTGGTAATTTTAACCAGTTCAATTCCTAAAAAAGATTCATTATGAAAAGAAAAACTTTACTGCTTTTAATTGTTCTGTTTACAGGCCTTTGTTCTGCAATGGGGCAATTACCAGGGGCCTATTCCTACGATTTTCGCGATGGAACACTTATAAGTGCAGGCCAAAGTCCAGATGGTTCACTAAAATTATCTGGAAACTACAGTCACCATGGAACAAGCTATGGTTTGAATATGAAAGTTGATGGTCAGATAAAACTGGCGGTTACCGGATCTGTAACGGTTCGTTTTTTGGGATCTAAGTATTCCGGCCTAATCATGGAAGGAAATTCCAAGGGAGGAACCCATATTGGCTCGCAGGATACGAAAGTTATAAACGATTTGATAGATACTTATGATTTTGTTTATTCCGGAGGAACCGATACCTTGATATTTACTTTAGCAGCGGGTTCCGGTAACGACTTATATTTACCGGAGATTGAAGTAATACCTGCCCAATATGGTGGAGCGAGTACATTAACCACAGCCGCAAATAATATTGTGTATTATTTTGATTTACGCGATGGCAGCATAATACCCAACGAAACCAGTTTAAACGGGAATTATACCATCGAACAAGGCTTGTTTAAAATTGAATCGGGTGCTTCAAATGCCTATGGTTTTAATGGAAGTACACATGGAGCTATAGTAAAAACAGGGAATAACATCACATTGAAAGTGGCAGGTAATGCATTCATTAAGTTTGGCGGATGTCAGTATTCCAATGGTACCATAGCCGCTGCGAGCGAAACCGGAATCTTTGAAGTTTATTCGCAAGCTTCACAAACTGCAGCATGTTATCATGAAGATGGTTCAACCATCGATTTTATGTATGTTGGAACCGAAGGAACGGTAGTCTTTGAATTCACGGGTACCACCTATTTGCCCTATATAGCGATGGAACCCATTCCTTATGATGTTTCTTTGGAAACATATATTGTTAAAACGGGAACCATTCAGGTTAGCAATACAATTATTTCATATACATCGGGCGAAACCGCAAGCGATAATGCACAGGTTACCGTTAGCGAAGGTTCTGTAATAAGTGCTACTTCTGAATCAGCATCTATTCGAATTAACCTGGACGGATTCCCCTTGTCAACTTATACGCCCAGCTTTTCCGGAGATATTGCATCGGTCGATGTGTCGCACGACTCTTTGTTAATTACATTGGCTGGTGAGAGTACACTACCCAAAAACTATGTAATTGCAGTGGCCGATAACAGCATCGTGGCTGAAGCTTTGCCGGGAATTACGTATTCGTACAGTTTTGCCGACGGAAGCGAGTTACCCCAAATAAGTTACAGCTCACTTCGCTATAATACATTTGTAAGCGGCGATGGAATTGTTACGCTTAACAGCAATACCGATACTGAATCATTAAAATTCGGCTATCACGACTCATCACACGGAGCCGTTTTGTTTCCGGGTAATTCATTCGATATTATAGTAGCAGGAAATGCTACCATTACTTTTGGTACTTGTCAGTATGGTAGTGCCACCGACGGTATTTTTGAGTTTACCGATGCGGGGGGGAATGTTTTGGGGTCAACTCCATCGCATAATATAGGAACCTCGCAATGTGGTACCAACAGTTTTACTTATACAGGAACAAAAGGTATTTTAACCGCTACCTTAAAAAGTGAATCGTTTCCAACAGCTGAAGTTTATATTCATGGTTTGACTATAGAAAATGCAGCTGAAATAATCCCCAGTGGAAAAATCGATGTTTGGGATTTTGGGGCCGTTCAACTTGATGGCGAAACCTATCAAAACAATCTGAACGAAGCGGTTATTAATTCCTGGTATAGTGAATCTATAACAGTAGGTAGCAGTGGTAACGTTTTGCCTTCATTCAGTGCCGGTGTTTTAAGTTGGATAGGTGGTGGAAACGACCGATTACGTACCACAAATACCAATTTGACCCGCTACGACGAAAATATCGCTGGTGTAGAAGGGTATACCGGAAGAGTTTATGTGAATTCAGCTGCCAATACGGGTCGATATTTGAGTTTAACGCTTAGCGAAGACGATGAAGTTACCCTGATTACTAAAACCGATGCCGGAGGAAACCTGAATTTTGAATACGTGGCTAATCCCGAATTGCAAACTGATCAGGTGTCCTTAACCAGCAGCTTAACTGAATTGCATTTTGTAGCAAAAAATGCCGGTACTTACCATATTTTCGATAACCAGGGAAAACCGAGTTATTATAGAATCTATCGTAAAGATGCCAGTTATATTAGCATTGCAGGTGCTGTTGATCTAAGTCAGGCTTCGGGTATTCCTGAAGATTATGCCCTGGTATTTGCCAACGAAGCCGGAAAAACATGGACTTCAAAAATGGCTGGTAATAATTACAGTATTATCGTTCCGGCAGGCTATACCTATAAACTAAGTTTGTTAAACGCCAACGGTTATGTAATTAGTAACGAATCAACCCTTGAAGTAAGCGAACAAACTACGCAATACGATGTGTCGATAGTTAAAGTTGACTTGTATACTGTAAGCGGTTCAATACTTGGCTTGGGCGATGAATTGGCTCATTTAGAACTTGCTTTTACGGCCAATCCAGCCGACCAATTAATTTATATACCCGAGGTAGAAATTGACTATCAGGCAGCCACCTATTCCGTGCAATTGGAGCCCGGGTATGAATATACCATTTCGGCAATGGGAGTAAACGACTTTTCTATTGAAAACAATTCCATCACTATTGGCCAAGCCGATACGCAAGCCGATATTACTTTTGTAGCCAAACCCGTTTATGAGGTAAGCATTAACGCTATTAATTTATCAACGGAACAAATAACCCATCTCGGCCTAAGTTTTACCAATTTGTATGAGGAAGGTTATGTATATAATTTCAATTCTATTGATAATATTTTATTGCGTTCAGGAATTTATAGCATCGATTATTCTGGCTTAGATGCCTATCCTTTAGCTCTAGGGTTGACATCGAACCTTGCTGTTGATGCTGCTCCCGCATCAAAAGATTTGAGTTTTGTACCTGTTAATATCTGGTCGTTCGATGACAAACCCATTACCAGCGGCGACACTGTTTACAAAGGACTCAAATTTACTGGAAATGTGGGAAGTGAATTGGCTAAAGGGCATTTAACTGCCAAACCAGAGGCTACAATCAATGTGCCGGTAAATGTTGGTCAGAAAATAAAAATAACTTATTATTATTCGGCCGATTTTACTATTGATGCAACCGATTCCTATTCAACTTCGAGCGGTAGTACAAGTACTCTGGAGTATGCCGAATACAATTATCCGGGAACTGACAATGGCTATGTGACCATTACCATTGGTTCAGCGGCAGGCACTACCTATATTACCGAAATTGAAAGGGCACAACAAATTACTTATACCCCTGAGATTTCTGTGGGTGCCGGTAAAGATTTTGCATCAATTAACGAGGCATTGGCAGCCATTCGTCAGATGAAACGTACCAGCGATGAGCGGGTTACTGTTATGATAGATCCGGGAAACTACGAAGAGATGTTGGTTATTGATATGGATAACGTAACTTTAAAAAATGCTGCATCGAACCCAAGTATCGAGATTCTTAATAAAGGGGTAGATATTGTTGATGGAGCAGTTCGAATAACCTCGTATTATGGTCATGGCTATAATTATTATAGTATGCACAGCAACCAGAAATGGAATGCCGATGTATTAAGAGTTAACAAAGAGAATGGTTATTTATCCTACGAAAATAAAGGAGCGGGAACTTCTAATGGATCGTATTGGAATGCAACAGTAGTAATATCAGGTCATGGTTTTATTGCCGATCAGATTATTTTCGAGAATTCATTTAACCAGTATATTTCACAAAAAGAATCAGAAGATGTGATTGTACTCTGGGAATCGGGAAATAAAGGTGAACGTCCGACTGATCCGGGAAATACCAGTGTGCAGAATCGCAGTTTTGTTGAACGTGCTGCAGCCATAGCTATTACCAACAATACCGATAAAGTTATTTTGAACAAATGTAGGGTTATTGGTCGGCAGGATTCCTTCTTTGGCGGCTTGAATACCCGTGTTGTGGTATACAAAGGAGCCATGATGGGAGCTGTAGATTATATTTTTGGCGGCATGACGGCTGTATTTTATAAATCGGATTTGGTAATGAATGTAAGCGACAATAGCGACGATAGGTCTTATCTTACCGCAGCCCAGCAATCCGGTGGTCGTGGTTACCTAATGTACGAATGTCAGGTAAAATCAACAATTCCTCAGGTTGAAACCGCCTCTGCTTATTTGGCTAAGCCAGGTTATTTTGGCCGCCCCTGGCAGGCAACTACCAGCGAAGTGGTATTTTACAATACAACCATCAATACGTCTAATTATGCAGGTTACGATGGCAATTCACTTATAATGCCTTTAGGCTGGATGAATACCCTGGGTGGAGAATCGTCAAAGATGTATGAATACGGAACCATTGAAATCTCAGGTGAGGATAACAGTGCCAGTCGCGCTTCGTGGGCTACTTTATTAAGTGAACCTGTGTTAACCGATGGCACTGAAATTACCACGTTTAATTTTACAAAAGGAACCGATAACTGGGATCCAATACCTGCTTTAGTAGCTGCTGATATTACCGATGCGATTCCCCAGGTGATAGCAAAAAGTAAGGTTAATGTTTACGCTTATCAAAATCAGGTTTTTGTTACTGGTATTCAACAAATGACTACCATAAAGGTTTACGACGTATGTGGCAAGCTGGTTAAATCGATTAAAGTGCAAGACGATACCTCCTTTATGATGGAAAAAGGATTTTGGATTGTGCAGGTGAATGATGGTAAGACAAAGAAAGCGGTAAAACTAATTACCCAATAGGTTTTAATTTGTTTATATTTAATGCGAAAGGCTGTTGCATTTTTCAAGCAACAGCCTTTTATTATTTAAAACAGTTAAAAAATTATCGATTATAATAAAATACAGGGTTCATTTTCCAAAATTTTCCGGAATTAAAACTGCAAGCACCTCACCGGTAACGCAAATTTCACCTCCGGCCCATAGGTTTATTTCTGAGATAACTTTTCGACCTTTAATTTCTTTTATTTTTCCACGAATTACCAGGGGACCATCAATAGGAGTGGGTTTTTTATAGTTTACCGTTAGCGAGCCCGTAACAAATCGTGGTGCGTTGTATTCAGTAAGTTCAATTCCATGCTCACGAGCGTAAGCCAATGCTCCTGAACCCGTTCCGTGGCAGTCGATGAGTGAAGCAAGCAATCCTCCGTAAACAAAACCTTCCATAGCTGTATGGTATTTGCGCGGTGTATAAACACTTACTGTTTCATTGCCTTCCCATCGGGTTTTAATTTGAAAACCTTCGTGGTTAAGCCTACCGCAACCGTAGCAATGTGCAAATTCATCCGAATAAAAATCTTGTACGCCTTTAATTTCCATTATAAATTGGGTTTAGTAAGTTGATTGCTAAAGTAACAAGCTTTTCTGGTTAATGTTCCATGAAATAAATTTAATGTCTGCCTAAATAAACATTAACTTAGTGCCGTTAATTATACTGAAAAGTTTGGATAAATTATGTTGAAATCTATATACAGTACGTTAATTGTTTTTTTTATTGCTGGTGCCATTAACGCTCAGGAGTTTGATGTGGAACAACAATACCAACAGGCCATGCAAAATGCCAAAACGGCCTTTGAAGCCAGGCAATATTCGCAGTCGGTGATGTTTTACCGCGAAGCACAAAAGATAAAACCGGAAGCGCTGTTGCCCAAATACAAAATTGAAGACATTCGCACCATTTACATCGAAAATGAATTGGATTCGTTACTTACTGAAGCGCCCGTAGTGAAGAAACTATCGCGTAAGCAGAAAAAACAGCTTGATTTGGAGGTTAAACAGGCTGAGGAAAGAGCGGCACAAACAGCCACCATAAAAATGAATGAAGATGCAGAAAAAGCCCGTGAAGAACTGGAAACTTTAAAAATTTCTGTAATCGAAATTGCTGAAAATGAATCAGAACCCGAGTTTGAATTACCCGAAGTTACACAAATTGTAGCCGACAGGGAAGCTGGAATTGGAACGTTGAAGCAAAAAGAGCAATCTGTTCTTGAAGGGGGTTTGCAGCAAACCTCCAAACCGGAAATAGCAAATATAAAAAAGCCCGTTCCTGAATTGGAACCTTATCCCGAAGATTCGATAAAACCTGTGGAACCATTGAATAAACAGCTAATAACTGAAGTTAATCCCAAACCCAAGGTATTAACTACAAAAGTAAACAAGGAAAAACCTACCAGGGAATGGATTGCCCGCGAAGAACAAAAATTGAAAGAAAAATATCCGAATCAAAAAACAATAGAAGTGGAGGAATTGCCTGGCAAACAAATCACGCGGGTAATTATGCATATCGACAATAAAATAACTACTTATCTTAAAGTAAAACACAGCTGGGGGGCTACCTATTTTTTTATCGACGAGGTAGGACAGCAGCTCCGAAGCATTAACGAACAGTATTTTAATTTAATGACCAATCTGAACACGTATGGATATTAAGTTTTATCAATACATTGAAGCCACGGCCGAAGAAATTTTTCTGGCACTTACCAATCCGTTTACCATTGAGTTATGGAGCGATGCTCCGGCAAAAATGGATGCCCGTGAAGGAACCGAATTTGAACTTTGGGATGGAGATATATGTGGTAGAAACCTGAAAGTTGTTGCGAATAAAGAACTGGTTCAGGAATGGTACTTCGACGATTTGTCGGAACCCTCAATTGCCACAATTAAACTACATCCCCACAAAACGGGAACCAATGTCGAAGTAAAACATGTTAATGTGCCGGCAGAAGCTTTTGGAAACATTAACGAAGGCTGGCGCGAGTACTATATTGGTGCCATAAAACGTTTTTTTGAGGAGGAGCTTTAATTGTTCTCATCAAAAAATCTGATGAATTAGCAGAAACAATCAGTGTAGTTTTTTAAGCAACCAGGCCATATTTTCTCCCAAATCGCGCATGGTTTGCATGCCTTCTTCGTCGTTTAGTACATCGCCGGGTAATTTGCCAATGCCTACATTCCAGTAGCTCGATCCGGGAACTATCATTTGGTTTATTAAAAAGAAATGGTTCAATGCATCAAAAGTAAAAATTTCTCCGGCACGACGTACGGCTACAACACCCGCACCCACTTTCCTGATCAGTGATTTATTGGCGCGCAGGGCATACCCGGCACAATCTATCAACGCTTTTATTTCGGTGGTAACATTGGAAAAATATACAGGTGAACCCAGTATAATGGCATCGGCCTGTTGCATTCGTTCCATAATCTGGTTAATTGCATCGTTTTTTATATGACATTTGCCATCGAGCAGTTCGCGACACTTACCACAAGCGGTGCATCCATGAACCTGTTTTCCGCCCAATTGAAAAAATTCAGTTTCAATGCCGTGTTTTTCCAGTACTTTAAATACTTCTTTGATTAATAACGACGTGTTGCCATTTTTATTCGGACTTCCGTTTATTCCTAAAACTTTCATATGGTGATTCCTTAGTTTATTGCCTATTTGGTTGTTTTTCCTCCCATTTGGGTAAATACACTGTCAACAGGTTCCCACAGTTCAATTTTATTGCCATCGGCATCCATAATGTGTACAAATTTGCCATAATCAAAACTTTCAATCTCGTCGAGAATGCTTACCCCATTCAATCGAAGTTTTTTTACCAATGCTTCGATATTTTGTACCCGGTAATTAATCATAAATTCTTTTTTAGAGGGTTCAAAATATGTGCTTCCCTGTTTAAAAGGACTCCATTGCAGGTAGTTTATCTCTTCGGGACGGTTAGCGTTCCTGAATTCGAAACTCGAACCCCATTCATTAACTTCGAGTCCCAGATTTTCGGCATACCAATCCTTTGTTTTTTCGGGATTATCAGAGAAAAAAAAGATGCCTCCAATTCCGGTTACTTTAGGCGTTGTATCCTTATTAACCGATTTTTTTGCTGATTCATTTTTTGAATTTTCCATACTGTTTCGTTTTCGCTAGTTAATAATTACTTCAGGCTCCAGGCAAACGCCAAATTTTTCGAAAACCTTATTTTGTGCCATCCGGGCTACATTTAATATATCCATTCCAGTAGCATTTCCTTTATTTATTATTACCAGCGCTTGTTTATCGTGAATACCTGCCGTTTGCTTTTCGTTCACATATCCTTTTAAACCGCATTGCTCAATAAGCCATCCGGCGGCCAGTTTTACCATATTATTTGCTGCCTGATAACTTGGAATTTCCGGATAATCTTTTCGAAGTTTTTCAAGCAAATATTCAGGAACCAGCGGATTTTTAAAGAAACTGCCCCCATTACCAATTTCATTTGGATTTGGAAGTTTACTAGAACGTATGGCTATTATTGCCTGCCGAATGTTTTTAAGATTGATGGCATCGAATTTTTTTAGTTCTTCTGAAACCGATCCGTAATGGGTGATGAATTTGTGTTTTTTGGTGAGTTTAAAAGTTACCGAATCAATCAAATAGCGGTTTTTTAACTTGTTTTTAAAGATGCTTGTACGGTAATCAAATTGGCATTCGGCATTGAGTAAGGTGCGGGTTGAAGCATCGGCAAAACTAACCAGATGAACCTCAAAAATACAATCTTTTACTTCAACTCCATAAGCGCCAATGTTTTGTACAGCCGATGCTCCCACGTTTCCGGGAATGTCTGACAGGTTTTCAATGCCTCCCCAGTTGTTATCAACAGCGTAAGCAACTAAATTATCCCAAATTACGCCGGCGCCGGCTTTTACACACACATAATCGGTATCTTCTGAAACAATTTCAATATTTTTATTTGTCGGATGAATAACTACTCCCTCAAAATCCTGGGTAAAAAGCTGGTTGCTTCCTCCACCCAGAATAATCATTTCAGCATCGCGCAAAAGCGGACCTTCGGTAATGAAATGGTGTAAATCGGAAGGTTTTTCATAAAGGCACAGGAAACGGGCTTTTACATCGATTCCAAAAGTATTGTATGGTTTTAAACTTACGTTTTGGTAAATGGTTGGTGTCATTTTGTTTATTTTTTACAAATATAAGGGCTATGCACAGATAGTGCACACAAATTGAAGTTCTTTTTGTTTGTTATTTTATAGCTAAAGGCATTTGCTTTGTTTACCCAGATTTTTTAATTTTTTTAATTGCAATACGCATAAAAGCTTTTTTACCGTTAGTTCATGTATATACAACAAACAACTGTATTTTTAAGCTGCAGGTATTGAGTTTTATTGGCAAGTCGTTTAAATTTGCGGTTCGCACAAGATTCATTTTGTAATACAGAAAAAAACATTAGGTTTGCTTACTATGGCCAAACATATAATAATAGCTGTAACCAACGATTTAGCAACCGATCAACGAGTGTTTCGTGTTTCACAGACACTGGTGGAGGCGGGTTATCAGATTACCCTGGTAGGCCGACAATTAGCAGATAGTGTGGAAGTTAAACTTCCGTATAAAATAAAACGGTTCAAACTGATGTGTACAAAAGGAGCACGTTTTTATGCTTGTTACAACCTGCGATTATTCTTATACCTCCTGCGTTACAAATTCGATGCGGTTCTGGCTAATGATTTGGATACACTTACCGCCTGTTTTTTAGCCGCTAAAATAAAGCATAAAGTGCTTATTTACGATAGTCACGAGTATTTTACCGAGGTTCCGGAACTTCTTGGTCGGGAATTTCAAAAAAACACCTGGCTTTGGCTCGAAAAGCTTATGCTGCCCAAATTAAAACATGCATTCACCGTTTCACCATCAATTGCAAAGGCCTACCAATACAAATACGGAACAGACTTTAAGGTTGTTAGAAATCTTCCATTTAAAAGCAAAATACCCGAAAATAAGCGCCAAAAAGTATTGATATACCAGGGGGCGCTCAATATGGGGCGTGGCATTGAATTGATGATTCAAACCATGCCTTATTTGCCTGATTATAAACTCTGGATAGCCGGAGCCGGGGATATTGAAGAAAAACTTAAAGAATTGGTTTTTATTTTGGGGCTGGAAAAACAGGTTGTTTTTTTAGGTCGACTTTCGATGGAACAATTGTACCAGGCAACCATTCAGGCAACACTGGGTTTTTCGCTTGAAGAAAACCTGGGTCTCAATTATTATTATGCCTTGCCCAATAAGGTTTTTGATTACGTACAAGCCCTGGTTCCTGTAATTGTTGCTGATTTACCAGAAATGAGCTCTTTAACCTTACAGTATGGTATAGGCGAAGTATTGACCGAACGAACACCTCAAGGTTTAACTCATTTGGTAAATAACATGACAGCTGATGCAGAACGTTACAAACAATACGTTGAGAATACACGTAAAGCTGCAGCTGAACTCAATTGGGAACACGAAAAACCGGCATTTATAACTATTATTAAACAAGCTTTTGAAACATGCTGATTTTTTGCAAAGATATCACCCCACGTGTGACCTACACTTTCGATTATGTTTTTATCGATAGGCTGGGAGTAAATGTCGAGTTCACCTCCAATGCCAATGAATTCCTAAATTCTGATGCTGAAAAACTAAACTATTCCACAAAATTGTTTGAGGGTATTCCTTCCATAACTCCCGAAGGATTGCTTTTTGAGAAAAAAATTCGTAAACGCAAACCCGGAGTGGTTTATGAAAAAGGTATTCCCGTAATTTTTAGCAATTCATCCGGTTTAGGTTTTGATTTGTTTTCGGCTGTTTTTTATTTTATTAGTCGATACGAAGAGTACCAGCCTTTCGATTCCGATTTGCACGGACGGTTTCCTGCAAAAGAAAGTTTGGCATTTCAGCATATTTTCTTAAACCAACCGGTAGTCGACAATTGGATTATGCTTTTTAAGGATTTTTTGAATAAAAATTATCAACAATTGAAATATAAAGAAGAGCATTTTGAGCAAATTCCAACCATCGATGTAGACAGTCCCTGGTGTTACCGGAACAAAGGATTTATTCGTAATACGCTGGGCTTATCGCGCGACTTATTAAAGGTTGACATCAAAAAAGTACTTTTGCGTTTTTTGGTTTTAATGCGTTTAAAGCCTGATCCCTGGTTTGTGTTCAATAAAGTGAACTGTTTATTTGCCAATAATCAGCTTAAACCGCATTATTTTATTCACGTAGGGCATTACGGTAAGTTCGACAAATCAGTAAGCCGTAATAATCTTATTTTTCGTCGTTTTGTAAAAAAGCTCGATTCGATCTATCCGGTAGCTTTGCATCCTTCCTATAAAGCAGCTGGGAATCTTTCCTTATTTAAAAGTGAAAGCAAGGCTTTATCAAAAATAGTTGATAAACCGATTACACAAAGTCGTCAGCATTTTTTAAAGTTTAAATTACCCGAATACTACCAAATGCTGATTGCTGCTGGAATGACTGACGATTTTTCGATGGGCTTTGCTGATAAACCCGGATTCAGAGCTGGTACATCACGGCCTTTTTACTGGTACGATATTAAAAACGAAGCCAAAACTTTTTTAAAAGTTCATCCGTTTGCCATTATGGATCGCACCTTGGTTAAATACCAGCATTTAACCGGAAATGCTGCTAGGCTGGTTTATAAAGAACTAAAACAACAAGTGCAACAGGTAAACGGTCTTTTTGTAACTTTATGGCATAATGAGTCGCTGGGTAATCAGGATGAGTGGAAAGGCTGGTATGATTTATTTAAGGAGCTAATGATAAAAAAATGAGCAAGCTATGAGCATAAGGTACCTGAAACATGATGAGATTGATAAACTGAAATGGGATAAATGCATCAATCGTTCGTTTAACGGGATAGTTTATGCCTATTCCTGGTATCTCGACATTGTTTCTTACCAGTGGGAAGCCTTGGTGCTCGATGATTATGATGCGATAATGCCTTTGCCCGTTCGAAAAAATTACACCATACAATCGTTAAAACAACCCAATTTTACCTGGCAGTTGGGCATTTTTACCTCAAAACTATTGGACGAAAAATTGGTAAGCACATTTTTAAATGCTATTCCTGAAAAATTCAGAAAAATTGAATTGGCTTTTAACGCATTTAATAAGGTTGTACACCCCAAATATCATATCAGAAATGAGTTCACTTATCAGCTCGATTTAATAACACCGTACAAAGAAATCTATCAGGGTTTTAGCCTTGAAACCAAAGAAGCCATAAAACAGACTAAAACGAATAATATTCAGATAGTTAAACAGGTTAATCTTAAGGATTTTCTTTTGCTGAAAAAACATACAGGTAAAACACCGTTAACTTTTGAAAATCTGAATATGTTACGCCGCATCATTCCATTTACCATCAGCTATAATCTGGGTGAAGTATTTGGAGCCTATAGTGCCGAAAACGATTTGGTGGCAGCAGCATTTTTTATTAAATCGCATCAAAAGGCTATTTTGTTACTTGCCGCCTGTTCCGATTATGGTTTTGCAATTCGTGCCGATGTTGCCATTGTAAATAGTTACATCAGAGAATATGCCGAACGCAACATGACTCTTGATTTTGGCAATGACGAAAAAGAAGACAGCGAACGGTTTGCCAAAGGATTTGGAGCAATTCCTGTTAGTTATCCTTACCTTAAAAAAAGAAACTGGTTCGCCAATATTTGGTTTAAAAAAGAAAAAATATCTCTGCCATGAGATTTGGGCTAAAAGTGTTATCGTTTGTTACAGGCAAACAGCTTATAATGCCTTTTTATCATGCAGTTTCTGACCAAGCGCCTGCACATCTGAAACATTTGTATGTCATTCGCTCCCAAAAACAATTCAGTAAAGATCTGGAAGTTTTACTGCAACTGTACGAGCCCATTTCTATCGAGACGCTGATAAACTACATTCGGGGCATAGGAAATCTGCCTAAATACAGTTTTCTGCTTTCTTTCGATGATGGGTTACGGGAATTTGATGAATTTGCATGGCCCATTTTAAAAGCCGGGAATTTACCGGTAGCTTTATTTGTAAATCCTGATTTTACCGGCAACCAAAAGGTATTTTACCGGTTTAAAACCAGTTTATTGATTGAGCATTTGTTGTCAATTAAAACGGAACCTGATTATAAGAAGCTAAGTTGTTTGATATCGTTCCCTGTTAAAAATAAAAAAAGCTTATTTGAATTCTTACATCGAATTGATTACTCAAAAAAAGAATTATTGGATTTTTTTGCTGATTTTTTTTCAATTGATTTCGATTCCTATTTTAAAACATACCAGCCCTATTTAACGTTAAGTGAAATTCAATCGCTAGCAAATCAGGGAGTTAGTATTGGTGGTCACAGCATGGATCATCCCTTGTTTAATCAATTATCACCCGATGAGCAACTTCGGCAACTGATTCAAAGTGTTGATTGGGTAAAGAAACATATTGGAGTTCAAACCGGTATTTTTAGTTTTCCGTTTACCGATTCGGGATTGCCTAAAAGTTTTTTTCAACAGCTAAAAACAAATTACCCTGGTTTAGGAGCAACTTTTGGAACTGCAGGCATTAAGAATGAATTAATTCCTTTTCATTTTCAGCGTATTCCGGTTGAGCAAACCACTTGGAGCATGACCCAAACCCTACTTTTTGAATACTTGTACTATTTGGCTAAGGTGCCCTTTTTCAGAAATACCATTCGTCGTTAACAATTGTTACCCATTTACAATTGGGCAATGGTATTTAGATAGGTAATATCGTTTTTATAAGCGGTATCGGCAAATTGTACTTCCCGGTTATCGGCAAACAAGTAATCCTGCAAGTCGCTATCAATCCGATTCTTCTCGTTGGCTTTGTCTAAAAGCTCGGTGTTATTATATATAAAACCATATACTTTTTGGTTCGATTTAATGAGTGCAAAGTCGTTCATAGTTTTTATTTTTAGTAATTCAACATGGGTTTTAAAACACATGTAATGATTCATTTACCTCTGGTAAGGTTGCGCTTGGTTCTTGATTTTTTTTATCCGGAAAGAAAAAAGCAAATCATACTTTTTTATATCTGGTTAACTGTTCTGAATATCAGTTATAATTAAATCAAAACTAAAGAATAAATGCGCATTTTTTATCCAAGTGTGTAACTTCAATAGACTTTCTCCGTAAATCAGGTTTGTCAAAAGTATTATAACACAAAGCAGCTTAAAAAGCGGGAATTAAAAAAAACCAGTTGAAAGTACAGGAAAGTGGATAAAAGAGTAAGTGTAATTAATTGTCAGTTAAAGCCTAACTATAGAAATATACCTCTGATTGATTAAACAATTATAATACATAAACGTTTTTATTTTGCAGTATTCCTTCATAAGTATTTATCATCAAACTCTGGATATATGATACAATTTAAAAATCTTCAAAACAGAATCTTAGCATTGGTTGGTTCGCTGGTAGTGGTAATCATTTTATCACTTAGTATAATCAATTTTTTTACCGTGCGTAAAACACTGATCAAAGACATTAGGGAAAAGCAGTTGCTTTCGTTTACTGAAGCATCGCAAAGTAACATTCAAATGGCTCTTGAAAAAGCTATTGAAACTTCACTTTTATTAGCCGAAGATCCAATGTTGCTCGATTGGTTTTCCGGCGGAGAGCAGGATTCTGTTTTGGGTGAACTGGCAAAGCGCAAATTAACTACCATAAGTAATCAGGGCGATTATTTTACGGTATTTGCAGTAAATGAACTGACCAAAAACTATTGGGCCGAGGGCAATAAGCTGCTCGACGTCCTTTCGCCAACTGATCCGGACGACAGTTGGTATTTCGACTTTGTTAAAATGGGAAAAAAAGTGGTTTTAAATTTCGATTTTAATCAGGAATTGAATCAAACGTTGTTTTTCTTTAATATTCTTATGGGAACGCCCGATAAGCCTCTGGGAACAGCCGGAATAGGTATGAACCCCGACAATTTTATCAAAGAGTTTGTGTCGCGCAAGCTTACCGAAAAAAGCCAGTTATGGCTGGTCGATACCAAGGGTATTATACAGATTGCAGCTAATACCGACGAAATTGGAAAAAACATTAATACCCTACTGCCCGATGAATTAACCAGAAAAGTTGTGGGAAATACCAACAAAATGGTAATTCCTAATATTCAGTGGCAAGGAGAAGCTTTCGAATTTGCAAAGATGGGCATTGGAACTACCGAATTTATGATTTTGGTAGGCGCTCCAACCGAAGAATTGACCGATATTCTCGACCCCATTCGCACCAATACCATTATTTTGGGAATTGTATTTTTTGTGATAACGCTGATAATGGTCTTTATACTATCAGGTGGCATTGTTAATCCGCTAAAGCGTATTACTTATGTGGCTAACGAGTTTTCACTGGGTAATCTGGTTCCTTCAATCGACGACGATTTATTAAGCAGAAAAGACGAGATAGGAAAACTTTCGATTGCATTTAAAGAAATGAAGAATCAGGTATCCCGAATAATTGTTCAGGTAAAAAAATCGGCAGAAATTGTATCGAACGGAAGTCAGGTGTTGACATCGGCCTCGATGGAACTTTCGAGCCGGGCCAATCAGCAGGCAGCAGCAACTGAGGAAGTTTCCGCGTCGATGGAACAAATGGGAGCCAACATCAGCCAGAATGCTACCAATGCCAAACAAACCGAAGGTATTATGAATAAGGCATCAAAAGACACGGAAGATGGTGGTAATATTGTGGGAAAAACGGTTGAAGCCATTAAAAACATCAACGAGAATGTACGCATTATTGAAGAAATTGCCATGCAAACCAATATTTTGGCACTAAACGCCGCTGTTGAGGCAGCGCGGGCCGGTGAGCACGGTAAAGGTTTTGCTGTAGTTGCAGCTGAGGTTCGCAAACTGGCTGAACGAAGCCGTGAATCGGCTGTTGAGATTAACGATTTGGCCACCCAAAGTGTTGAAGTAGCCGAACGAGCAGGAAAAATATTTACCGAATTGGTTCCGGTTATCCAGAATTCCTTTAGTCTGGTACGCGAAATATCGGCCGCATCGAACGAGCAGGATATAGGCGCAAGTCAGGTAAATAAAGCCATTATGGAACTCGATAAAGTATCGCAGGACAATGCATCGGCAGCCGACAACATTTCGAACCTTACGCAGGAATTTGTCGAGGAAGTGTCGCAATTACAGGAAGCTATTAGTTTTTTTAACGTTGAAGAATAATAATCTCAATATTTATTTATGAAACAACTTTTTTTATCATTGCTTTTTTTCGTTGCCACGGCGGGACTTATTAAAGCTCAAAATTTACAATTGCATTACGATTTGGGAAAAGATCGTCAAATGTTTACCACAACAGTTGAAATGTTTAAACCTGATGCTTACGGTAATACCTTTTTCTTTATCGATATGGACTACGGTGGAAAGGCTTCAGGCGTTGATGGTGTTTCCTTAGCCTATTGGGAAATTGCCCGGGTGTTTAAAACCGAAAAAATGCCCATTGGTATTCATGCTGAGTTTGATGCCGGATTTGGTCGTTTTAATACGCCCACAGGAGATTTGGCTTACCGAATTAACGATGCCTGGTTAGGTGGTGTCGATTATTCGTGGAATGCGAATGATTTTTCGAAGGGATTTTCATTGAAAGGAATGTATAAATACATTGCCGATAAGCATGATGCATCGTTTCAGGTAACCGGAGTATGGTATTTGCATATGTTCGAGAAGAAGCTGTCGTTTACTGGTTTTGCCGATTTTTGGAAAGAAGATTCCGATTTTGATTACGACGGGAATGCCGATGCATCGTTTGTTTTTTTAGCAGAGCCTCAGTTGTGGTATAATATTAACGAACATTTTTCAGCTGGTGGTGAGATTGAATTGAGCAATAATTTTGGCGGGAACGAGGGTTTTATGGTGAACCCAACAATTGGAGCCAAATGGGTTTTCTAACTATATTTAAGAAGTATTAATATGAAAAGCCGGATTGTTATTTGTAACAATCCGGCTTTTATTTTTTATCTTGTTGCTGCGCCCAAATAACTGTATGGTAGTGGTTTGTTTGCTATTATTATGCGCTGAAGAATTACACCATCGTCGATGCGGTAAAAACGCAGGGTGTTTTCGCCGGCTGAGGCAATGTAGTGCTTGCTTTGCGTTTCAATAATATTATTGCCAACCCAATGGTCCCAATTTCTTGTTATCGCCTGGGTGTGCATATTTATTTCGAAATATTCATCGTTGTTTAAAGCCAGTCCAAAACGCAAGCCACCCTGATTTAAAAAATCTAAGGTAGGCGATAGAAATACGTGGATATTCACCCATCCGGTATCGAAGGCATGAAAGCGATACTCCAGGTAGGGAGCATTATTATCCAAACTGCTGGCTGGCTGATTCGATGGATAAGTGGTAATGGCAGATCCAGTTTTTCCAAGATTAGGAATAATTTTCCATTGTATGGGATATTTTTCTTCTTTTACATCATAATCGGTAGCCTCAAAAGCCACACATCCATTATTCATAATGTGTGGGGTTTGAATGGTGATTTCTGGATTCAATGTTTTAATATATACTTCCATGACTTGGCCTGTTGATGCGGTAAACTTCACCGATGTTGTATTTTTTCCTTTAGGAGTTTTGTTCCAATCAATTGACAGCTCAAAACGGTGTTGATCGGTAATAGTAATTTCATTTGTTGAGAGCTTCAAAAAATCGGAATTGTATGTTGCTTTAACAGAAAAAGGTTCAGAGCCCCGATTAAATATCTCAACGTAATATGATTCAGGTCCAAAAGGGGTAAATTCTGGAAGAATAGCAGGTTCCGGATTATTGGGCCACCAATTGCTGTTTCCTTCAACTGCCATTCCCATATGGGATTTCGTTTCTAATTCAATAGTAGTTACTTCCGGAAGGGAATTAAAATCGGGTTGCTGCCAGTTAGTATAACCAATATGTGTTTGGTCCATCATGTGGTTCCATTTGCCATTGGCTAATATAGTATTGTGGTACAACGTTAAAAGCGAATCCTTTGCGAAAAAAAATCGGGCGCTATCGGCAAGTTTATTGGTTTGTGAACGTCCCTGTTCAGCATATAGCCGGTTTTTTGCCACAGCATAATATAATTCATTCAGGTTGGCACTGGCCATAATGGGGAATAGCACTAACTGGTAAAACGCATCATAATAAACAGTATCCAAAATTTTTGATAATTCAGTAGCATTTTCGACCAGTTGTCTGTAATTGCTTACTACGGATTCAAATTCGCGGAAATGGGTTATACTATAAGTTTCCGGGTCAAGCATTTCAGGTTTTCGGCGGGCATTATACTTGGTATAAGCATCTAATAAGTTGGCAATAGGTTTTGAGAATTCGTATCCAAATTGTTGTGCTGCCCATTGCGTAGTGTATTGGTCCAGTTTTTCCAGTGGCCAGTTTTCAGGATTCCAGGCATAATCGAGAAAGAAAGAAGTAGGTAATTCCATGGGCTTAATATCGCCCACATTGACAATCCAAATCTGATTAACCCCATAGGCATAACTTCGTTCCATTTGTTCCCAAATACGTGGAATCAGGTTGGTGTTAATCCATTTATAGTTACGAGGGCCACCCACATAGTCGAAATGATAATACATGCCATAACCACCTTGATGTTTTTGCTCCTCGGCATTGGGCAATTTACGCACGTTACCCCAGTTGTCGTCGCAAAGCAAAAGCGTCACGTCATCGGGAACCCGCATGCCTTTGTCGTAATACTCCTGAACTTCTTTATACAAAGCCCAAATCTGAGGTTGTTCGCAAGCAGATTTACCGGTAACATCTTCGATTATTTGCCGTTGATTGGCAACAATTTGTTCGAGCAAGGCTATGTTATTCTCTTCGCTCATGGGTTCGTCACCGTCGCCGCGCATTCCTATGGTTACAATGCTTTCGTTGGTTCCCATTCTTTTTATGCCGTTTTTCCAGAACGCATCAAGTACCTGTTTGTTTTTAATGTAATTCCAGTCGCCCTTTCCAAACATACTCCATTCTGCATGAGCCCGCATCATGGGTTCGTGGTGTGAAGTTCCTACAACAATACCCAGTTCGTTGGCCAGTATGGGGTTCATGGTATCGTTAACACTAAATGCCCGTCCCCACATAGCAGGCCATAAGTAATTTCCTTTTAAGCGAAGAATAAGCTCAAAAACCTGGGCATAAAATTCGCTGTTAAATTCACCGTATTTTTCATAAACCCAGCCTGAAAGGGCAGGAGCTTCGTCGTTAATAAATATGCCCCGGTACTTGACCTTGGGTTCGCCCCGGGTATAAGTTCCTTTTTTTACAGCCAATTTTTCTTTTTTTACCATGGGAACATCGGCCCACCAATACCATGGCGAAACTCCTATTTTTTCAGATACATCGAACATGCCGTAAATCGTTCCCCGTTTATCGCTTCCGGCAATAACCAAAGCCTTTTCAATACCTTTAAAAGGTTTGTTTACGACCTGAATCAGTGATGCCTCCCATTTATTCTCAAGAAGTGATTTTTCAATTTTGTTTTGTGCTGCCAGAGAGTCAATGAGCTTATTTTTACCCAGTGTTCCCACAATGATTATATTTTTACCGGATAAAGTGTCAGCCAGTAATTTCGGTTTTTTTGATCCAACCAGCTCCAAATCGTTGGCAAACAGATGCAGTATTTTTATAACCCCACTGTAATCGTTGGAACTATAACAAATTGGTGAACTAACAGATGCGTCGAAAAGGGTAAAATCGCCTGATGCTGGGTTGGTTGTAATATAAATCGTATCGGTTGGTTGTGAATTGCCTGTATCAGACTTGCACGATACAAATACCACGGCGGCACTAAGTAAAACGAGTTGATAAAATCGGATGACCATTTTAAATAGAATTTAAGGAGTATTTTTAAATTCAGTAATGCTGTAAAAGCATGATTTTGGTTGACGGTTTTCGTCGAATAGCAGCGGATAATTCTTTCTTCCTTTGGCCGGATAATTATTCAACCAACTGTTGTTATCAACAAGTCCCCAGAAGGTTATACCTGTAACCACCTCTTTGTTTTCGCGACAAACCCGGAAAATCATTTCGTATTGTTTGTCTTGCTTTTGCTGCCATTTCGGAGTGTATGAAATGGTTTCATCCGGAAGTACTTCGCGTCGTTCTTTTTCCCATAAATACATCGAAATATCGAGTTCTGTAATCCGGACCTGGAGTCCCAATGAGGAAAACTGTTCGATGGCATTGCGAAGATTTTCTTCCGAGGGTTCGTAAATACTCCAATGGCCCTGCAAACCTATGCCATGAATAGGAACACCGCTATCGACCAGCGTTTTTAGCAAGGTGTATATGCGTTCTCTTTTTTCAGGACGGGCGCTGTTGTAATCGTTATAAAAAAGCAAAGCATCGGGGTCAGCTTCATGTGCAAACTCAAATGCTTTGCTGATAAATTCACTTCCGGTTATTTGATACCATGGGGAATCTTTTTCGCGGTAAATTCGTGTCGACTCGTCGGCAACTGCTTCGTTAACCACATCCCAACTTTGCACATCGCCTTTATAGCGATGCATAACGGTAGTAATGTGATTTTTCATCCGATTGAACAACAATTCTTTTGAGGCCGGTTTATCGCCATCGATGAAAAACCAATCGGGAGTTTGTTCGTGCCACACCAGGCAATGTCCGTGAATTTTTAAGTTGTTTGTTTTGGCATAGGCAACCAGCGCATCGGCCTGTTCCCAGTTCCAGACCCCTTCGCTGGGTTGCAGCGATTCAGGCTTCATGCAGTTTTCAGGGGTAATGCTTCCGAAGTGATAATTTACCAGCACTGTGTCGGCACTGTTGAGTAAGCGATTGTTTATAGCCATTCCCAGGGTAAAATAATCGTTATAAACCGATTTTAAAGCCACGGGCTCAGTGGAGTTCTTATTGACCGATGTTGAACACTGGCCTAATAAAAGGGCCACAAAAAACAAACTAATCAGGTTTTTCATTTCACTTTGCTTTAAATAAAACCATTAATTAAGAAAAAACGCTAATCGGCTAATCCATCTATAGGCTCAATAGTACCATCAGGACGGTAGTTAATTTCGGTTACTTTAATACTACGCAGCCAGGTTTTTCCGCCCGAAGGTTTACTGTCGTGATGAAAAAGATACCATTTTCCTTTAAACTCACAAATGGAGTGGTGTGTTGTCCAGCCAACAACCGGGGTTAAAATTACCCCCTGCCAGGTAAATGGTCCGTAAGGATTATCGCCGGTAGCATAGCAAAGCAAGTGTGTGTTTCCGGTTGAATAAGAAAAATAGTACTTGTTGTTGTACTTATGCATCCAGGCTGCTTCGAAAAAGCGCCGCTTGTGGTCGCCGGCGAGCAGGGCATGGCCTTTTTCATCGAGAATTACCAGGTCGCGGGGTTCTTCGGCAAATCCGAGCATGCTATCATTCATTTTTACTACCTTTGGGCAAAGTGCCGGTTCATTATCGGCAGGTTCTTTACCACACTCCTGAGCTTTGTTATTGCGATACCGTTGGAGTTGTCCGCCCCATAGTCCCCCAAAATACATGTAGTAATCGTGATCGTTATCTTTAAAAACTGCGGGGTCAATGCTGTAGCTTCCGTCAATGGGTTGACTTTCTGCTTTAAAGGGGCCCGTTGGTGAATTACCCACAGCAACACCAATGCGGAAAATATCGGTTTTATCTTTTAAGGGAAAATAAAAATAATACATTCCGTCTTTTTCTGCTGCGTCGGGAGCCCACATCTGACGACCCGACCAGGGAACCTGTTTTACATCGAGTGCTACGCCATGATCGGTAACCCTGCCGTTGATATCATCCATTGAAAAAACATGGTAATCGCGCATGTCGAAATGGTCACCATTATCGTTTTCAGGAATTCCAGATTCCACATCGTGTGAGGGGTAGATGTAGAGTTTTCCGTTGAATACGTGAGCCGAAGGGTCGGCTGTGTATAAATCATTAACTAAATACCTTGACTTGCTCATAATTGTAATGTTTTAATGAAAAATTTTTCTTCTAATTCATTATCAGCTATTTTGCTGAGTTTTGCAACTTATTGTTTGATTAATCTTCCGGCATACACTTTTCCTGAGTGCTTGAAACTGAATAAGAAAAACTCCGTTTTTTTCCTTGGTTTTCACAATGGTTGTTCCCTTGTTGGCATCGCTTGAAACAGAAAACAAATTTTGTTTACCGGGAGCGACATCAACTTTCTCAAGATTTATTATTTTTAATGTGATGTATTTGACCATGTTGGGAAAAGGAGCATAGTAAATTGACAGGTCGAAATTTTGTGAGCAACTGTTATGGTCAAGTACGGTATTCCATGAGGTATCGGAACACAGGTGTTTGGTCATCCATACTTCTTTGGCTTTTTCTAGCGCCAGCGGATAATAGGTTAATCCGGAATCGTAAGTAGGACCACTAAGTAGTGATTTGCCCAGGATTAAAACAAATAAAACAAGGAAATAAACGTAAGGTCTACACATGCATAAATTATTGTAAAGTCGGGAAATAAAGTCTATTCCCCGACTTTTGAATGAACCTATTATTTGGTTTCAGTTGCCACTTTAATGATTTTCTCTACCATAGGTTTGGGTTCGTAATTACGGTCGAAAGGCAGCGGATAATCCACCCGGCCATGAATGGGCCAGTAATTACGCCACGATTGTCCGTCGTTAACACCCCAGAATGTTACCCGGCTGATTTTGTCGCTGTATTTAAGGTAGATGGTAAACAAGCGGGTGTAATAATCGGTAAGCTCTTGTGCCACTGAATCGGGCAGTCCATTTTCATAAGGATTGTATTCAGCCTTTAACTCGTGGTTTTGTGAAATTTCAGCAGTTATAGCCTTGTTTGGATTGGGTAACACAGTTACATCGAGTTCGGTAATCATTACTTTTAAACCCAGACCTGAATAGGCCAATATACTTTGTTCCACTTCATCAAATACATCGTACATTAATCCGTAGTGTCCCTGCATGCCAATACCGTCGATACGAATACCTTTATCGATAAGGTTTTGTGCCAGTTTCAGCGCTTCAGCGCGTTTGTTGGCTTTATTCATGGCATAGTCGTTATAATACAATTCGGCATCCGGATCGGCTTCGTGAGCAAATTGAAATGCGAGTTCAATGTAATCAGGGCCAATAATCTGTAAAAATTTGCTATTGCGTAAGCCCGCGCTGTCGCTGATGGCTTCGTTTACCACATCCCAGCCATGAACTCTGCCTTTGTATCGACCAACTACAGTTTGAATATGGTTTTTCATTCGGGCAATTAGTGTATCGCGCGACACATCATTACCTTGTGCATCAACAAACAACCAATTGGGAGCCTGCGAATGCCATACCAAACAATGGCCAACGATAAACATGTGATGTTTTTCGCCATAAGCCACAAAATCATCGGCATCTTTAAAATTGAAAACTCCTTGTTCCGGCTGAAGGGATTCACTTTTCATGCAATTTTCAGCCACAATGGAATTGAAGTGTTTTTCAATAAGCTCAGTAACTTTTGGATCGCTGCCATTTACCTGCATGGTATTTAAGGCCGCTCCAATAACAAATTTACCTTCGAATGCCTGTTTAAGTGAGTCTTGTTTTGTCTCCTTTTTATTGTTGGTTTGGTTACAGGCAATAAGTACCAGTGCGATAAACGCTATGGACCGAGTGGCCCATATTTTCGTTTGTTTTACAAGTGTTTTCATTGTGTATATTTTTTTAAGGTTATTTAATCCAATCAGTTTACAGAACCCCTGCGTTCGAGCAGTTCTTTTTCAATCAGACTTTCTTTCTTTTTGTTAATGTCGTAAAAGAATAAACTAACAACTCCAACCATAAAAGTGAGGGTTGGGAAAACGCTTACGGCAAGTTTAATTCCATTGATAGTTCCCGGTAATTGAGTGACAAAACTCTCGTCGTAGCCAAAACCGGCCAGTATTCCGGCAACCAAGGCACCACCAATACTAAGACCTGCTTTAAGACCAAATATCATGGCAGAAAAAATAATAGCAGTAGCTCTTCGGTTATTTTTCCATTCGGAATAGTCAGCCACATCGGCAATCATAGCCCACAGCAGTGGTATGGTAATTCCGTAAAACAATCCATGGAGAATTTGACTAATAAAAACCAGAGCTACCGATTGGGGTGAGTAAAAATAAAAGGCTAATAAACAAAGGGTTGAAACAAATAGTGCCGCACCAAAAACATCGCGTTTGCCGTATTTGTCGGCCAGTTTTTTCGATAGACCTATGCCCACCATCATAAAGATAATTCCGCCGGCATTAAACAGGCTAAATGCTGAGGTTGGGGCATCTTCGGGCCATTGAAAACCGTGCAGTCCCATACTGGTTAATGAATTGTTCAAGCCTGCAATAAATCCGTTAAAGCCAACGTCTTCAAGGAATTGAGCCAGGTGTGCTTCACTCATGTAGTTTTCGAAATAGTAAACATACATACCGCCTTTTAGCGAAAGGGTGATAAAAACAAAGATGGTCAGGATTAGCATTACAATCCAGGGGCGGTTTTTAAATAAATCACTTAAATCCTGTTTAACGCTCGATTGTTGTTCGGGACGGGGTACAATGCGTTCCTTTGTGGTTAAAAAAGTAATTATGAAGAATACAATACCAACCACAGCAAAAATGCCCATGGTTTTTTCAAATCCTAACGTTCGGTCTCCATCACCAAGAATAAGAACCAGCGGTAAAAGCAAAACCTGAACAATAAACTGAGCTGTGGTAACGGCAATAAAACGGTACGACGAAAGGCTGTTGCGTTCGGCCATATCGCCAGTAATAACGCCGCTTAATGCTGAGTAAGGCAGGTTGTTTGCTGAATAGATTACCACCAGAAGAATGTAAGTAATCAATGCATAAACTACTTTTCCTTCAGGGCTAAAATCAGGAGTACTGAACGCCAGCAAGGCAATAACACCAAAAGGCACTGCAGTCCATAGTATCCAGGGACGGAATTTTCCCCAACGGGTTTGGGTACGGTCGGCAATTATGCCCATTACCGGATTAAAAAAAGCCCCGAGCATTCCTCCGGCAAAAATTATGGCCGAGGCAGTTGCCGGTGGAATTTTATACACATCGGTATAGAAGAAGGCAATAAAGGTCATTAAGGTTTGAAAGATGAGGTTTGCCGACAAATCGCCCAAACTGTATCCTATTTTTTCCAGCACGGAAATCTTTTGTGAAGAAGCGCTCATATTGGTTATTTAATTATTAATAATGTGTTTAAAATGAATATTTTGTCTTAATTAATAGGTATATAATTCTAATTTTTGAATTCCGTAATGGTTCATGGGAATCCGTAAGTGTCTTCCCTGATGACTTTGGTCTCCGTTCAATCTACGATTGGGTATCCATTCAAAATCAGTGGAAAAAGATCCTTCATCGATGTAAAGAATTCCAGCCCGACCCGCAACATTCTCAGGCAAACCAAAGGTTAATACCAGTCCGGAACCTGCTACCCAATATTTACCCGGACCTGTGCAAATAATCAGTCCTCCGGCATCGGGCCAGGTATTGTTTACGGACTCAGGATTCCATCCCAGGGTATAGTCGTGTTTTACTATCAACTGGTATCCGCCTAGAACAAGTGTGTCAGCCTTATGCTCTTTATTAAGTCTGAATCCGGCCATTTGATTACTTCCCTGGTATTGCAGAATTTGGGGGCTAAGTTGTTTAATCAGTGCATAACTTTTTGCAATCGATTCTTCTGACGGATTATCGGTCGATTCGATTGAAAAAGGACTAAATCCTATGGCATCATGATTACCCAAGGCATAAAACATTTTGGCGCCTACTGATGGTTCAAATCGCGCTTCAGGAATAAACAAAGGATTTCCGCCCCGATGATATAGTCGGCACCAATGTTCAAAATCGGGGAAATATATGTCGGGTGTTAACATATCGATAGATGGAGCTCCAGCCCGCCAGATATCCATTAAATGAGGCAGGGGCCCTGCGCTGGGGTATTCGCCCGGAGCATAACCCACGCGGTTCAGGGCAGCATTGATAAACATGGGTAGCGGATAAACCGATTTACCGGTTTTAGCCAGTTCTTCAGTAAATTGGGCAAAATGCCAGGCCATAAAGATTTCTTCGCCAGCCGATGAATTGCCAAACATTTCGGACCAGGTACCTTGTGTTTTGTTACCTGCCGAGTCCCAAAGCAGTTTAAATTCGGGCAAAAGTTGTTTCTTATTTTTTTTCAGGTAGTTTAATAGAGTCGATGGAACCTGTTGCTTGAAGTTTTCGTTAGCTTCAGATGAGTAATCGCGGGCATCGGGGAGCATTCCTATTTCGTTCTCAATCTGAATCATTATAACGGTATTTTCTTCTGAATCAATGTTTTTTATATGTTGCATTAAGTTCCAAAATGCTTTTTTATCGGCTTCCAGGTTATTTTTATTAAAGGGAGAGAGTATCTCAACAGGCTGTCCGCTTTTGTTTATGGCCCTGGGAAAGCGTTCTGTATCGGTTTTTACCCATTGGGGAACGTAACACGACATGCTGTTTTTCCAACTGCCAAACCACAGAAGAATCAACTTCATGTCGCGTTTACGCGACTGTTGAACCATGGAATCGACAAGGGAAAAATCGAAAGTTCCTTCGGTGGGTTCCAACAGTTCCCAATAAACAGGAGCCAGCAGGGTGTTTAAGTTCAATTGTTCCAGGGTAGGCCAATGCTGATTCATATAGGCCACACTCGATGCACTGGAATTGCCCAGTTCGCCACCCCGAATCAGAAAGGGCTGGTTGTGTACCATTAATTGAGTAGCGTTTCCTTTTTTGGTGAGGAAGGGAGTACTATTTTGAGCACAAAGTTTTAAAATGGACAGAAAAAATAAATACATCAGAACCGATGTAGTAATATATTTCATTTGCATGAAATTTATTTTTATAAGGTATTTAAAAGCTGTTATTCCAATTGGAATAACAGCTTTTAAATTTTAATTAATAAACCAGTTCACCACTAAAATCTTCACTCACATCGCGGCCAGCTAATCCATCAGCACAACCTTTGTATGCATGTTTGCGCTCATAGTTCGCATCCCATAAGTTTGGTGATTCATCGGGCAACCAGAATTCATGTTCCTGCGTGTTATCTGAAATTCCCCAGATTGTTACACCAAAGCGTTGGTTTTCAGGAATATATTTCATATACATGTCCATAACAAACTGATACATGTTAGATTGTGCTTCAAGTTGAGCAGCGGTAGGAGCATTGGTTCCCAACCGCACATCAAGTTCTGATATTTTAATCAGTTTACCACTAGAGGCCAGTTTTTGGAACATCTGTATCATTTTTGATGTGTCAGAATCGATAGAAATATGCATTTGAGTGCCAATTCCGTCAACCTGTGCACCTTTGCCTTCAATATAAGTTACATAATCAATCAAACCCTGGCATTTTTCGAGGCTGTATTCCAGGTTGTAATCGTTAATGAATAGAATATCTGTAGCATTTCCATATTGTCGGGCCAGTTTAAATGCATCAACAGCGTAATCTTTACCCAAATATTTAACCCAATAGAATTCATCGTCGGCAGGGTCTGATACGTTGCCATCGCGCACTTCACCATTTTCACGCATGGGTTCATTCACTACGTCCCAGGCTTGAATGTCGTTTTTGTAGTGACCAACCATGTTTGAAATCCAATCTTCCATGGCATCTCCAATTATCTGGGTTTTTTCTTGGTCGGTTTTTTCAATGATAATAGGTCCGGAGCTTACATTTGAACCATCGGTAAACACAACATCATCAATATAATAAGTGGCTGCTGTTTTACCGAAGTCAAAAATGAATTTTCCACGATCAGCACTAGTAGGAGTTAATTTTCCAGAGACCTGGGTCCAGGTTGTACCTACTGTAATTCCTCCATAATAATTTGCGCTGTAATCTGGACTTTGTATTTCAACCTGTAGATCGGCAGTTGCACTTGCTTTTACCATAAATGAAAAACTATACTCTTTTCCTTCAACCAAAGGTTCGCTAAAGGTATAAACCTGTTGCGCACTATAGTATTCAGCAGCGGTAGGATTGGTAAGCACCATGGCATATCCGACATCTCCATATCCCTGGCCGTCTGCAGAGATTTCTCTGGTCGAACTGTTACCCCAACCACCCCAGGGATTAAGAGTTCCATCTTCAAAGTCTCCATTCGTAATCATATTTACAAAGGTTGGTTCGGCATCCAAGTCAACCACTGAAATATTATCCACATCGATGTAATAAGTTACTGCCGGGAGATATCCCATGTCGAAACTAACTTTAAACGGATCTCCGGTAAAGTCACTTACAGTAAATTTTACCTGTTGCCATTGTGAGGTAGTTTCAAATGCTTCGGTGGCACTACCGGTTCCCAACCAGTCCATCCAAGGATAATTATTGCTTAATCCTGCAAAAGATATACGACCTTTACCCGGTTGATCTGATTTTATATAAAAAGATATCTCATGAGCATGTGTGGGTTCAACTATTATTTCAGGAGTTATTAACTGCAAACTCCAAGGGTCTGATGAAGCGGCACCTGAAATTAGTTTAACCGCTTGGCTACCATCGGTAAGACCCGAATTTTCAACAACAGTTATACCATCGCCACTATTCCATGCACCCCAACCGGTAAGACTGCCATCCGTTAAACCTGACAAATCGAGTAGATTGGTTCCAGCGGCACCCGGAATTATTGTTGGCGCAATTAAACCATTTAAATAACTGGCATTTTGGTTGGTATGCCACATTAGGGTATGACCAAATACGGTTAATCCAGCTTCTTTGGTTTTGGCAATAAAAGCATCTACTGCATTGAAATTTATTTCGCCATTGGCATTTACCATGGGTCCGTGTTTCATGGCATAACCCACAGTTACATCATCAAAGTTTTCATTAGCAATTTTTTGATATGTTTCGTCATTCATATACAAATCGAGACCAATCCCCACACCTAATTTAAAATCGGTATAGTTCTTTAGAAAATCGTAGCGGGTTATTTTTTCGGCCAAAGGCAAAGGTAATTCCGATACCGTAACCTCTCCATGTGAGGGGTCTTTGTGCCAGTCCATAATCTGTTCCTCACATGAGATAAACATGAGGGCAAGCAGACCAACGAAAGGAATAATATTTTTTATTTTCATAGTTTTCATGTTTTTAATACCTAAATATTTATTGCTATATTATTCTTCTTCAGGGAAATCGCTGTAAACAGGTGTATTTAAGGAAACAATACGCCAATTGTCGGTGTACACTTTTATTTGAGTATCTTTTGAAGTAAATTCAATATCACTGTCATTTCCTGTTACATCGCTCAATTTAATATTGGAATTCTCAAAATAGAATCCAAAGTTTTTATAACTGGCAGTTTCTCTACTCACTAAAATATCTTCAAAAGTAAAATTACCATCTGCAAAAGCATAGAATTTTGAAAAAGGAATAGTAACCGTTGTCCAGCCATTGGTTTGAAAAGGAACAACTTCACCTTCAACGATCCAAGGAACAAAATTGTAGGATAGACCGCTCCATTCACCACCATTAAAGGCATTTACCAGGCATATTTTTAAGAAGCCGGTATTTGCCCAGGCATCAGGGACAAATAGGTCGAATTGAAAAGCCACATCGTTTACAGACGTAGTTGTGGGGATAAAATCAGTAAGTTGTCCACGCCAGTCATCTACATCATTTCCGGCTGTCCAAACTTCAGAACATCGATTGGTTGCCGCTTTTATTGTATCGATTCGTGCCGGTCTATGTGGAACGTAGTTTCCTTGAGATACATTACCACTTCCCAATGGGGTGGACTCCAAATCGGTATCTTTAATCATACTGACGGCATCGCCCCAAAAGCCTTGTGTTCCATTACCGTCGAAATCGAGTATAACACTTTTTTTACAGTTGAAGAATGCCGGAGAATAAGCCCCACCATTGGCACACTCAATAAGAATTGAACCACCATCGGCTGAAACACCTTCAGGTACAGTAACTGTAAAAAATTCACCATCCACATCTGAAGTTATTCCACTCGTAACTTCGATGTTACCAGGAAAAACTACTTTATTTACTTCGAGCAGACCCGAACCAAAAACTGTGATTTCTTCACCACTTAATGGCAGGGTATTCGAAATTTGAGTTATGGTTGGAGCAGCATCACGTATTTCAATACTGAAAGTAGCTTCGTAGCTGTCATTTGTTAACTTGATGGTATTACGAACCGTTGCGTCAGCATCAACAATAGGTGTGTTTTTTGAAACAGTTACCAATAGCGATTGGTCGGATACATATACCGGATTAAAATACGTGGCAAATCCGTTGATGTATATTTTTTTGAGTCCGGTAAAACCAGAACCTTCAATACGAATTAACTGACCCAGTCGGGCAAAAGTTACTTCCCGGTCAGGAACTGTTGAATTTACATCTTCCAGATATACTTTATTGATTGTAATTGGGCCACCTCCATCGTCTTCATCTTTGCACGATGAGAACAGGGTAGTAAATACAAGCAAGCCAATAATCAAATGGAATGCTGTTTTATTTATGGTTTTAAACTTATTTTTCATTCTTATCAATTTTAAATTCGGTTTTAAAAAACAAAGATTTAGAATAAATCGTTTATTCTTTCCTCTGAAAATTCATAGGGCACGGGAGCTTCTTTTAGCAATGGATTTTGCACCACTTCCGATTCCGGATAAGGCAAAAGAAAAATACTTTCATCAACGTTTCCAACTGATCGGGTTGAACGGTCGCGTTCGGTATCTTCAGTTACCGTATTGGTTTCGGTATTGTAAAGAATTGGAATAATGGTTCCACGTTCCTGGCCAGTTATGTAATTAATAACTTCTTGTTGGTGGTAATAAGCACGGCGTACCAAATCGTACCAATATTGACCTTCCATACAAAGTTCTACACGTCGTTCGTGAATAATATCTTCATAAGTAATACTGGTCTTTTCGTCTAAACCGGCGCGGGTACGTAACCTATTAAAGTATAATAATGCATTAGCATCTGAAGTACTAGCATTGTTTCCTAAAACCGCTTCGGCATAGTTTAAATAAACTTCTCCCAAACGTATCATGTAAGAGTTTAATGCTGAATTCATGCGCGAAATGGATGCATTGTCTGCTTTTGACCCAACAACTCCTTTTTTAACATTACAAGCCTCCTGTGTTTTATCATAGGTATAGCCACCATTAGCTTTGTTTATTTCTGGATAAAAATCGCCATACCCCATCCAGGTTGCTTTACGTCTTAAATCGTCCGATTCATATTCTAATAAAACATCAACTGAAGCTCTGGTCCAATATCCCCAGGCAGCATCGTCGCCGGTAATTTCAGAGCCGGCTGCAAAATATGCCTGTTGCGTATTGGTTACACCATAATCGCCATTGGGAACCCATTGCAAGGCAAAAATAGATTCTGAATTATTGTTGTTTTCAATGGTAAATAAATCGGCATAGTTTTCCATCAAAGCATAAGGACCTTCCAAAATTACTTTTTCGGCTGCCTTTTTAGCCAATTCAAGATACTCTGCATTGCGTGTACCACTATTTGGATTATCGCTTAATCCGGCATAGGAAAGGTATATACGTGAGAGCATGGCGTAACCGCTGTACTTGGTCAGTCTTCCTGCTTGAGAGGCTTCTTCCGGAAGGTATTTGGCGGAAAATTCCAAATCGCGCATAACAAACTCATATACATCTTCAATTGGGTTTGTATTTACAATCGGGTTGTTAACCAAAACGCTGGGAATTTCACTTAAAATAACATTTCCCCATAACGAAGCCAGATACCAATAGGCGGTTCCACGCATAAAACGGGCTTCGGCCAGATAGGGCAACTTAATTTCCTGATCGATACTACTGTTTTGTATGCCAATTATTACATTATTCGATTGTTGAATAACATTATACAAGGACGACCAGGCTGAAACCAAAGGTCCGGTTAATCCGGTTTCGGTTAAATCGCTGAACGGATAAATATAATCGGAGTAGGGGGCATACAAATTGTAAGAGCGACCATCTCCAAGAGCGTAATAAAATTTATCGTTAAAATCGAACCATACTTTATTGTAGAGCGGAGCCGTTGCTGCTGAAAAGTCTTCTTCGGTCTGATAAAAATTTTCCTTAGTGATTAAATCTTCTGGCTCCACATGCAGAAAATCGGTACAACCTAACGCAAAGAGCGATAACGTTATGATTACCAACAGATATATTTTTTTATTTGTTTTCATAAATCGTAAAGTTTAATTAAAAGGTTACGTTAATTCCAAAGGTATATATCCTTGGCGAAGGGTATCGGGCATTATCAATTCCAGTTAAACCAATTTGTCCATCAATTGAGCCTATTTCAGGATCATAGCCTGAATACTTGGTAAAAGTATACAGGTTCTGAATGGTGGAGTAAATTTTTAGGTTTTGAATTTTGATTTTAGCTAAAATTTGACTGGGTACATTATAACCTAATGAAATACTTTGAATTCGAAGGTAGGAACCATCTTCAACAAATCGGTCGCTGTACCTGAAGTTTGATGTGGATGAAGCCGATGATGCTCCGATACGAGGCATGTACTGATCGCCGCCTACTATCTGAACATTTCGGTAATCATTAGGACCATTTGGGTCAATTAATTCTAATTGAGCATAACCCAAGGCTGTTGACAACAGATTGGTGTTTTCTCTTGGGTTTTCTAACCAGCGGCGTTGATAATTTACCACTTCGTTTCCATATACACCAGTTAACAGCATATTGAATTCAAAATTTTTGTAAGTCAACGTGTTTCCAAACCCATAGGTAAAAGCTGGTTCCGGATTACCAATATAAGTTCGGTCTTCTTCATCTATTACTCCATCGCGATTTAAGTCTTCAAAAATGTAATCTCCAATCCATACACTATTTTCACCTATGCTCATATCTTTAGGTAAGGCTACAGGAACGATATTTCCGTCGGCATCTTTATAATAGAAATCAGTAGCTTTTTCAAAGCGTCCGATTACTTTGTAACCATAAAACTGACCAATAGGTTCGTCAACAGCAATTCGTGTAACTGGCGTAATTTCAGAACCTTCCTGAATAGTGGGATTAAATGTTGCTGTTTCGGTGTTTAGTGAAAGTACTTTATTGCGGTTTAGTGAGAAAACAAAGTTGCTGCGCCACGAGAAATCACCCTTGTCAATATTTACTGTACTTAATGTAAGCTCAACCCCTTTATTTTCGAGAGAGCCAATATTAACCCAGGGAGCCGAGGTTGAACCCTGGCCTGATGTTCCTGCATAAGCTGGTAAGGGTAACTGTAACAAGAGGTTATCGGTTTTTTTATAGTACAAGTCGGCAATTAACTCAATCCGGTTTTCGAATAAATTCAGGTCAAATCCAATATTACTCGAATTGGTAGTTTCCCACTGCAGTTCGGGGTTAGCAGTATTGGCTGCCAACAAACCAGTACCCCAACTTGCGGTGGCAACCGATGCATAAGTTGATGTATATGAATAGGCAGTTCCCGGAATATTTTCGTTACCAACAGAACCCCAACCTATGCGTAATTTTAAATTATTTATATAAGGATTACCCTCTAAAAAGGCTTCATTTGAAATTTTCCAGGCAAAAGCTACCGATGGGAACCATCCCCATTGATAATCCTGATGGAATTTTGAAGAACCATCGTATCGAAGGGTAGTAGTTAATAAGTATTTATTATTGAACGAGTAGAAAACCCGTCCAAAGAATGAACTTAACGATTGGGTACCACTGCTATTATTGTTACGAGCTGTTAAAGCATCACCAAGATTTAAATCGGTAGCCCCATTCGATAAATAACCTGAACGATAACCGTATAAATACTCCCAATGCGATTTTTGCATTTCCTGTCCCAACATAGTAGTTAGGCTATGCATGCCAAAATCCCGGTTAAATGTTAACACATTACGCCAGTTCCAGTATTTGCTGTATGATTTTGAGCGAGAACCCTCGCGCGTAACATTATTGATGGCTCCAAAGGTGTACGATGGATTAAAAGTATACGAATTGTCCATGCCGTAATTTATTGCGTATTCTGTTTTAAAAGTAAGCCCATCAAGTAAAGTAGCTTCTGCAAAGGTATTGGCACGAATACCGGCAGCTTCGTTACGGTTGTCTTTTAACATGGCAAGTCCAACGGGGTTGTTTTGTACGTATTCATCCGTATCGGGCCCGTCAAAATTACCCTCGGCATTACGCACGGCAACATTGGGTGTTTGCTTTAAGGCAATTTTAATCAGGTTGTCATCGTTTACTGTATTGTTCTTTTTTGAGTTACTAAATGCCATATTTAAACCTACTTTCAAGAACTCTTTTACCTGTGAGTCAAAATTTCCGCTTATATTGAATCTTTCGTAACCCGAGCCTACGGCAATACCATCCTGATTTAAATACCCAACACCCAAAGCATAAGTTGATTTTTCAGATCCACCATTTACCGATACATTGTGGCTTTGCATTACTGCTTTTGAAAATAATTCATTTTGCCAGTCAGTTCCTTCACCCAGTAATTCGGGACGTATAAAATTAGGGTCACGCATAACAATACTCAAATCAGCACGTGTGTTTTTATGTATGGCATATTCCTGTAAATTCAATAAATCGAGTTTTTTTGGTATTTCCTGCCACCCGGTGTAACCATTGTAATTTACAACAGCCTCACCTTTTTTTCCTTTTTTAGTAGTTATTATAATTACACCGTTGGCACCTCTTGAACCGTAAATGGCAGTTGCTGAGGCATCCTTCAAAATATCGACAGTTTCAATATCTGATGGATTGATTGTCGCAATAGGATTCACATTCACATTGGTAGATGAACCATCGATAACAACTCCATCAATTACATAAATTGGTTCATTGGAACCATTAATAGAGTTGATACCACGAATACGAACTGATGAACTTGAACCGGGAGCTCCACTATTTTGTGTTATTTGCACTCCGGCTGCTCGCCCCTGTAATGCCTGGTCAATTGATGTGGTAACCGATTGCGAAATAGCCTCGCTAGTAACTGAAACCACCGACCCGGTTAAATCACTTCGTTTCATTTGTCCATAACCGACAACAACTACTTCGTCCAACGATTTAATATCCTCAATTAACACTACATTTAATGTAGATTGCCCATTTACCGGTATTTTCATTTGCTGAAAACCGATAAAATTAAAAATGAGAACAGCATTTTGGGGTGCATTTAAACTATAAATGCCATTCATGTCAGTAATGGTTCCCATAGTAGTTCCTTCAATAGAAATGCTAACTCCCGGAATTGGCTCACCGTTTGTGTCAGTAACTTTACCTGTAACTTTTAGCTCCTGAGCTAAAGTAACAAACGATAGCGATAGAAGTAAAAACAACACAATGGTTATTCTCCTTCTTTGTCGATGATAGTTTTGTTTAATCATAAAAATGTGGTTTGATGTTTTTAGTTTAATAAAGGTTTAAATAAGTTCATAATCATACAGTAGAAAACGTTTGCATTTATCTAAAAATTAATTGAAATTTATATAATTCGTTCAACAGGTATTAAATGAAATTAAATTAGTTTTATAATGCGTAGAATGATTAATATGGTAATTGAAATTAGTATAGCTAGACCAATTTCAAACCATAATAAAATTGCTTGTCGTGATTTTTTCATCCAATGAATTCTTAATGTTTGGTATTAGTTGCAATAAATATAAAAAGTTGCTATTCAAAAGGAGTGTATAAAATCGTTGTATTAAGGGTATAAAATATTTGAGGAGGATATATTTGCAAATTGGGTGGAAATATTTTACCAAAAATCATATAAAGTATAGATTATAAGATTGTTGTGTTAATGTAAGAAAGTGTATTTTATTCTAAAATTTGGAGCAATTTTTCCCAATAAAGTTATATTCTGTCAACAATAGTTGTAATGGTATTTGATTCTGTCTTTATT
>JBFWMB010000032.1:0-38681 GCA_050251815.1 Salinivirgaceae bacterium
GTAATTCATCTTACACTGGTTCCTTACCTGAGCGCATCGGGCGAGTTAAAAACCAAACCCACCCAACATTCGGTAAAACTATTGCTCGAGGCCGGAGTTCAGCCCGATATTCTGGTGTTGCGCACCGAGAAAGAGCTGACCGAAGACATTCGCGCTAAAGTAGCTTTGTTTTGCAACGTGAATATTGGGAATGTAATCCAATCGATCGATGTGTGTACCATTTACGAGGTGCCCATAAAAATGCAGGAAGAAGAACTCGACAAAAGGGTGCTGGAGAAATTCGGCATGCCAGTCGAAAAGAACCCTGAGCTGCTAGCCTGGAAAGAATTCCTGGGTAAATTCAAAAACCCCGAGCGCACTGTCGATATTGCGTTGGTGGGTAAATACGTTGAACTTCAGGATGCTTACAAATCGATTGCCGAATCGTTTATTCATGCCGGAGCGGTGAATAACTGCAAAGTAAACCTGCATTGGATTCACTCCGAAAATATTACCCGTAAAAACTACGAAGAGTTGCTGAAGCCCATGAAAGGGGTTCTTGTGGCTCCGGGTTTTGGTCACCGGGGCATGGAAGGAAAGATTCTGGCTGTAAAATATGCCCGCGAAAACAACGTTCCGTTTTTTGGCGTTTGTCTGGGCATGCAATGTGCCGTAATTGAGTTTGCCCGCAATGTGCTGGGTTTCGATAAAGCAAATTCTTCGGAAATGGACGAGAAAACACCTTATCCGGTGATTGATATTATGGAAGAGCAAAAGAATGTGCTCGAAAAAGGTGGAACCATGCGATTGGGCGCTTATCCCTGTCGCATCGATAAAAAAAGCAATGCCTATAAAGCCTACGGCGAAACCCTGATTGAGGAAAGACACAGGCATCGCTATGAATTTAACGACAAATATTTCGACGATTTTAAAAATGCCGGCATGGTTCCCGTGGGTATCAACCCCGAAACCAACCTGGTTGAGATTGTCGAAATACCTTCACATAAATGGTTTGTCGGGGTGCAGTTTCATCCCGAATACCGGAGTACCGTTGTTAAGCCGCATCCACTGTTTGTGAGTTTTGTTAAAGCGGCTTTAGAGTAAGTATTTTTGTAAACTTTTAATATATTATGGATAAAAATTCATGGATAGGCCTGGTGCTGATTGTAGGGGTGTTATTTACCTGGAGCTATTTTACCCGGCCTACAGAACAACAAATTGCCGAACAACGCCGACAGGATTCCATTGCTCAGGTTGAGCGCGAGAGAAACAAACAGGAACTTGTCATCGAAAACCAACAAAAACAAAGTCCTGTTATTTCGGCAAATGAACCAGGCAATACCGCCAACACCAGCGACCAGCTAAACCAGTTTTATGGCGAATTTGCCCCGGCAGCCACTGGCGAACGCCAATTCTACACCGTTGAGAACGACCTAATCAAACTTCAGTTTAGTAATAAAGGAGGACGTATTTATTCGGCCGAGCTTAAAAACTATAAAAAATACGACGGAACCCCGCTGATTCTTTTCTCGGGCGATTCTACCGAATTTGGCCTTAACTTTTTTGCCAAAAACCGCAGCATTACCACCAACAACCTCTTCTTTGAACTGCTTGAAGGAACCGACGGTAAAGTGGTTACCGACAAAGCTGAAACTTTTGCCTTCCGCCTTGCGGTGGCTCCCGATAAATATGTAGAATACCGGTACACCATCAATCCGAAAAGCTATGTAGTCGATTTTGACGTGAAGCTTGAAGGGCTGCAAGCCGATATTTCGACCAATACCGGCTACCTTACCCTGAATTGGGACAGTTACATTACCGGACTTGAAAAAGGACGCAGTTGGGAAGAAACCAATTCAACCGTGTTTTACAAGTTTCACGAGGCCGATGTAGAAAGCCTGAACATGCGCTCCGATTCGGATCAAAAAGACCTGACCACGCCGGTTAAATGGATTTCGTTTAAACAGCAATTCTTTAACGTGGCTTTAATTGCCGATAATTACTTTAGCAATGCCCTGGTGAAAACCGAGAAAGAAGCCATAAATCCCAATTTCTTAAAGCATTTTTCGGCTTCTATATCACTGCCTTACGACGCCAAACAAAGCCTCGATTATCCCATGTCGTTTTACTTTGGCCCCAACCATTACAAAACGCTCCGCAAAATGGACATCGATTTGGAGCGGGTGGTTGAACTGGGCCGGAGCATCATTCGCTGGGTAAATGTGGGGCTGGTTATCCCCTTGTTTAACTTCCTGGGAAAATATATTGGCAATTATGGAATCATTATTTTGCTGATGACCCTTATTATCAAACTGCTGATTTTCCCCTTTACTTATAAATCGTACATGTCGACCGCCAAAATGAAGGCCCTGAAGCCCGAGGTAGACAAGATTAACGAGAAGTTTCCAAAACAGGAAGATGCCATGAAAAAGCAACAGGCTACCATGGCCCTATACAAAAAGGTGGGCGTGAGCCCCATGGGCGGATGTTTGCCTTTGCTCTTCCAGATGCCGCTTCTGATTGCCATGTTCCGCTTCTTCCCCAACTCGATTGAATTGCGCCAGGAAGCCTTCCTGTGGGCTACCGATCTTTCAACTTACGATGCGGTAATCAACCTGCCGTTTACCGTTCCCTTCGGGTTTGGCGATCACATCAGCCTTTGGTGTTTGTTAATGACGGTGGTGAACATTGTTTACATGAAGTTCAACGACCAGATGAGCATGAGCAATCAGCAGATACCGGGTATGAAAATGATGATGTATATGATGCCTGTAATGATGCTGTTCTGGTTTAACAGTTACGCAGCAGCCTTAAGTTATTACTATTTCTTATCGCTTTTAATTACCATCGTTCAAACCTGGGCCATCCGCCGCACCATTAACGACGACGAGATTCTGGCCAAACTGAAAGCCGCATCGGCCAATAAAAAGGCCCCGCAAAAATCGAAATGGCAACAACGCCTCGAGGATATGGCCAAACAAAAAGGTTATCAGCCTCCCAAACGCTAAGTAAAACATAAAATACAAAAGCCCGGTTCGTCCGGGTTTTTTTTATAGGCTATTGGCACAGTTTAATTAACAATTATCAGTAAATAGTTAATAGTTAATAGTGAACAGTGAAAAATTACAAGAAGCAAACAACCCAAAGGGTTGAACAACAATAGCCGCAGGTGAAACCTGTGGAGGCAAATCATCACCAATCACCGAACCCTGAAAGGGTTCAACCGGTATTCCTCTAATTCTGCCAACAGCATAATCAGTTTTTAGCCAAATCAATGAGCAATATGCAGTGAGCCGTGAATAGTCTTAGGTCTTGAGTCTAAAGTCTAAAATCTAAAAGTCTTAGTTCCAATTATTAATAGCCAGCATCCAGCCTTAACGCTATATCTACAATAAAAACAGTTTATAAAAGCCTTTTCTTTAAAACATTAGGAATTATCTGAAAAATGGCCTATACGAAAATATAAAAACATCAAGAGGTTTTGAAATTTTTGTCTATATGAAAAAATAAAAACATCAAGAGGTTTTTAAATTTTGGTCTATATGAAAAAATAAAAACATCAAGAGGTTTTTAAATTTTCGTCTATACGTTTGTAAATTTTCATCGATACGGTTTTTTAAAAGCGTCTATACGCTTATTTATTTCCATCTATACGGTTATATAGCTGGTTGCAGGGACTTATTTTAGGGACTTAGGGCGGGTGTTTTTAAAGTTTAGGGGCTGTGGTAAAGGCGGCCAGGTTGTTTTGAAAAGCCGAATAAAACAAAAGGAGCAGAACCCCTGGTTACGGGCTGCTCCCTGTTTTTTTGTCGATAACTGATGCTTTGTTTTAATCCAGTTGTTCCAGGCTGCGTTGCAGGCTCACCATTTTGATGGCTGTAACGGCAGCTTCGTCGCCTTTGTTGCCGTGCTTACCTCCGGCGCGGTCTAAAGCCTGTTGCTGGTTGTCGGTGGTTAGCACACCAAAAATAAAGGGCATGCTGTAATCCATGTTCAGGGTGGTAATGCCCTGGGTAATGCCCTGGCAAATAAAATCGAAGTGACGGGTTTCGCCCTGGATAACACAGCCCAAAACAATAATGGCATCCACATCGGTGTTTTGCGCAATCAGTTGAGCGCCCAATGTTAGCTCAAAGGTACCGGGAACGTATTTGCGTATAATGTTTTCTTCTTTAGCTCCGTGTTTTAGCAAGGTAGTGTAGGCGCCCTGGTAGAGTGCTTCGGTAATTTCGCTGTTCCATTCGGCTACTACAATGCCAAATTTCATGGTACTGGCATCGGCTACCGATTGAATGTTGTAATCGCTTAGGTTTTTTAAAGAGGTTGCCATGTGTTCAGTTTTAGTGAGTAAAAAAAAAGTATCAAAAACCCGGAAAAGTTAATGATTCTTTTTATATATAGTTTCGGTCAACAGCTATTTCTCTAAAGCCAGTTTGGCTTTTGCAATCATTTTTTCAGCCTGACGCCCTTCCTGCGATTGTGGGTAGTCGGCTTTTAGTTTTTCGTACAAGGCAATGGCTTTTTGGTATTCGCCTTCTTGTTCGTAAAGAATGGCTGCCTTGTTCAGGTAAATGGGGCTCGAAAAATCGTTGGGTTTATCGTTGGCTGCGGCCTCGTAAAGCGATAAAGCCTTGCTGTATTCGCCCAGTTCGGCGTATGCATCGCCCATAGCCCCTTTAGCCACAGAGCTGATGATAAGATCGGTCGATTTGAATTTTTTCAGGTAATCAATGGCTGCCTGGTAATCGCCCAGGTGCAGGTAACTGATGCCCGCGTAATACTTCGACAGGTTGGCGGTTTTGGTCATTCCAAACTCATCCATGATATCTAAAAAGCCATAGTAATTGCCGTCGCCGTTCAGCGCCAGGTTGAATGAGTCTTTCTGAAAGTATTGCTCGGCAACAAACAAGTACGAGCGGGCTTCGTCTTCTTTGGGATCAACTATAAACTTTTGGAAGGCCAGGTAGCCTGACACAATAATTAAAGCACCCAATACAATGTACGAGAGTAATTTCTGATTGTCCTCAATAAATTGTTCGGTACGTGTTAAGGCACTTTCAAATTCTTGCAGGTTATCGTCTTGTTTAATATTCTTTTTTGACATAATAGTTTTTTATTTACGGAAATTCTTGGCAAAAATAATCCTTTTTATCATTTAAGGAAATAATCTTTCATTTTTGTTTTCTACAGTCCAAGGTACGATTTAAAGGTATCGATGCCGGCCTCTTTAAATAAACCTTGCTTTATTCCGTTAAATCAATGAAATTCTTTGGTTTTAATCGGTTAATTTTGCGGATATATTTATATTTGGCAATTAATTTCCAAATTAAAACTGATGGGATGAAAGCCGTAGTTGTTGACGATGAGTTTTTTTCGAGGCAAACAGTAACTGACCTTTTAAACGATAACTTTAAGGATATTGAAGTAGTAGGCCAGGCCGACTCGGTAAAAACCGCCGTTGAACTGATACCTTCCCTTAAACCCGACCTGGTTTTTCTGGATGTGGATTTGACCGATGGAACGGGTTTCGACATTCTGAACCTTTTGAAACCCATCGATTTTAAGATAATCTTTATTACCGCGCATCAGGAATACGCCATGAAGGCCATTAAGTTCAGCGCTTTCGATTACATTCTAAAGCCGGTAAGCGAATCAGAACTTAAGGCAGCAGTTGAAAGGGTATTGGCCGACAAGAATTCGGCAAATCACCAGTTAAAGATGGATGCTTTTTTTTATAATGCTGAAAACATCCGTAAAGAAGGAAAAAAAATTGTGTTGAAAACCAGCGAAAGTATCCACCTGGTTAGTGTTTGCGATATAATTCGTTGCGAAGCCGATAACAATTACACCACCTTTTACCTGGCAACAGGCGAACGCATTGTTATTTCGCATGGCTTAAAAGAATACGAAGATTTGTTGGGGAGCTACGGTTTTTTCAGGGTTCACCAGTCGCACCTGATAAACCTGAAATTCATAGCCCGTTTCGACAAAAAAGACGGCGGCTATGTGATACTGACCGATAAATCGCAGATTCCTGTAAGCCAGCGCAAAAAACAAAAACTGCTCGAAGTAATTGAAGGCCTGGCCTGATAAAGTTAAGCCAACGTTCACTTTCTCAATTACACCGGTCAAATTCCTTTTCATCAATTGCAGAATCACATTGCACCTTTTTTAAGTTAAAAGTCGTTGTATTTTTACTTCAGTTTAATCAAACAACGATTAAATGGTGTTCTAATAAAATTGAAGTAAAGAGAAAGCTCCCTTTTGCTATAAAATGTGCAACCAAGCAATCGTGTAGGTTTGGTAGATGTTTTGCCAATCAATTTTATAGCATGGCGTAAGATGGTTAATGGATAAAGTTTCGTGGTTAATTTAATGCAGGTAAACAAACAAGGGAGTTAAAATCCTCCGGAGCCCTCCGGAGGATTTTTTTTGTGCCTTTTCGCTTATGGCTCCTCACGAATTTAGCTATCTTTGGGCTATGTTTTTGCAGCATTTATCATTGGTAAATTTCAAGAATTACGGTGAGCTTGAGGTGGAACTATCCGCTAAGATTAATTGCTTTACCGGTAACAACGGGGTGGGTAAAACCAATATTCTCGATGCCATTTATTATTTATCGTTTTGCAAAAGCTTTTTAAGCAACAACGATGCGGTGAATATTAAACACGGAGATGCCCTTTTTGTGGTTGAAGGCCGCTACCAGGTGAACGATTCGCAGGAACTGATTTATTGTGGTTTTGAAACCGGGAAGCGCAAGCGGTTTAAGCGGAACAAAAAAGAATACGATAAGCTGGCCGATCACATCGGGCTTATTCCCCTGGTGATGATTTCGCCTTACGATATTAACCTTATAACCGGCGGAAGCGACGAACGCCGTAAGTTTATCGATGGAATTATTTCGCAGTTCGACCGCGAATACCTGTTCGATTTGCAGCGCTACAACCGGGTACTTTCGCAGCGGAATTTTTTGCTGAAACAATACGGAAAAACAGGTTATATTGACGATTCGGTGCTAGATATTTACGACGAAGAGCTGGTAGAAACCGGACAACGGATTCATATGAAAAGGCAGGACTTTGTGAGCCGGATGAAGCCCGTATTTCAGCAGTACTTTACCCATATTTCGAAAGGGCGCGAAACGGTTTCGCTCATCTATAACTCCGGGTTAAGCAATCAAAACTTCAGGGAACAATTGCAGAACAGCCGCGATAAAGATAAACAAGCCCGGTTTTCGACCGTTGGAATCCATAAAGACGATTTGGATTTTATGCTGGGCGATTTTGCCATGCGCCGACTGGGTTCGCAGGGGCAGCAAAAGTCGTATCTGGTGGCCCTTAAGCTGGCCCAGTTCGAGTTTATTTACCAGCAATGCGGGTTTAAACCCTTGCTCTTACTCGACGATGTGTTCGATAAACTTGACAGCGACCGGGTAGCGCAAATCATTAAACTGGTGGCGCAAAATAATTTTGGTCAGATTTTTATTACCGATACCAATCCGCAGCGTATTCACCAGGTGCTGTCGCAAATTGATGGCGAGTATTATCATTACCATGTAAGCCCAAACCAATTGGAACGCGTTTATGAAACGATCTAGTACCCAGCCTTTAAAGGAAGTAATTCAGGAGTACCTGGAGGCCCTGAAGATGAATTCAAAATTGAAAGAAGTCAGTTTAATCAGTAATTGGGAAAACATGGTTGGTCGAAGCGTTGCCCGGGCTACCAAAGACATTTTTATAAAGGATAAAAAACTGTTTGTTGTATTAAAATCCTCGGTGGTCAGGAACGAACTGGCACTCATAAAAGAACCACTTATCCGGCGGATGAACGAGGAGGCCAAAGCCGAAGTAATTGTCGATTTGGTTTTACTCTGACCTGGCTTAACTTTTCTTTTTTTTAACACCTGATTAACAGTAAGGGTTAAACAAAAACGGTTCTTGATGGTTTGTTTTTACATAAGCATACCAGGTGAAACTGGTTTGTATTATAGCGAACAACAAAATCAGATAACATTTAAAAAAAGAAGAAAAGTATGAAAAAAGTAATTTATGGAATTTTTGCATTCACTTTAATGGCAGGTGCAGCATGCAATCAGTCACCCAAAGGAACAAAAGTAGAGGCCTCTGATACCCACAAAATGGAAATGACCGCCGATGCGGATGGTTTAACCGCGTGTCAACATCAGTCGAAAATTTACTGGAAAGGTACCAAACCCACCGGAGAGCATACCGGTTACATTAAACTGAAAGAAGGTGGAAAGTTTATGGTTGAAGATAATCAACTGGTTGGAGGAGAATTTATTATTGATATGAATTCCATCGTGGACATTGACATCGAAGACGAAGAAATGAACGCTAAACTGGTTGGACACCTGAAATCGGCCGACTTTTTTCATGCCGATTCGTTTCCCACGGCTAAATTTGTAATTACTTCAGTGGAAGCTTTAACCGGAGATGATGAATTTACTCATCTTATTAAAGGAAACTTAACCATGAAAGATATTACCAAAGGGATTGAATTCAAATCAAATGTTAAGGTTAATGAAGGAGCCGTATCGGCAACCAGCGAGGAGTTTGTTTTAGACCGTACGCAATGGAATGTAAATTATGGTTCAAAAAGCATCTTTAAAGAAATTAAGGACAATTTTATTCATGATGAGTTTAGTTTGAAAATTGAGGTATACTCAATGTAAATCGAATTTGGTAAATAAAAAAAGGCGTCCGATAAGGCGCCTTTTTTTATGCATAAAAGTGAAGTTTAGTAACCCGGAATAAGCCGGGAATTAGTTTTATTATTTGACATGAATAGCGTATTTAAACACGTTTCCCAACTTAAAAGGCAGCATACGCTGCAAATTAAAAATCGCGTTCTTCAAAAATGCTAAAACGTTCGCTGTTTGAAAAGAAAAAGTCGCTTTCAATCTTAGCGTTTTCGTCGCTATCAGAGCCATGCACGGCATTTTTTTGCATGCTTTGTGCAAAAAGTTTTCGGATTGTTCCCTCTTCGGCTTTCTCGGGATCGGTAGCCCCAATAATCTTGCGGTATTCTTCAACCGCATTCTCTTTTTCGAGAATTGCAACTACAATGGGGCCCGAGGTCATAAACTCAATTAAGTCGTTGTAAAAAGGTTTGTCGCGGTGTACTTCGTAAAACTTTTTAGCCTGAGCCGTACGAAGTTTAATCAGCTTCATAGCCGATATATGAAAACCACTGTTATTAATTTTGTTTAAAATAGGGCCAATGTGCTCGTTGTTAACAGCCCCGGGTTTAATAATGGTAAAGGTAAAGGTACCAGCCATAATAGAAAGTGTTAAATATTAGTTAGAAATTAATTAGTTATACGTTTGGTTAACAAGGGTTAATCGTCGTCGTCGTTATCTTCTTCAACCGGATTGTTTTTCAAGCCCACTTTTAAGACAATGTAACCCACTAATCCGGCAACCAGCGAGCCTATGAGAATTCCCATTTTGGAACTTTCGACCAGCAATAAATCGTTATAAGCCAGGCCTGAGATAAACAGGGCCATGGTAAAACCCAGACCGCCCAGGATGGAGATTCCAATTAATTGGGTATAGTTTACATTCTCGGGTAATTTGGCAAAACCCAGTTTGATTGCGCCAAAGGCAAAAGATGCAATGCCAATAAATTTACCTAATACCATACTCGACGCAATTATCCAGGTAAGCCCGATAATTTCGCCACCCAACTGAACACCTGCGTTGGCAAAAGCAAAGATGGGCATAATAAGGTAAATAACATAGCCGTGCAGTTTGCTTTCGAGATGCTGCAGGGGAGAGATGGTCTTTTCAGTTAAATCGCCTAAAGTAGCCAGAGCCCCACTTTGTTGCCCTGTTAAAAAACGGGGTTCATCGTCTTCGTAATAACACATAGTGTCGATAGCCTTTTTACTCTTTTGATAAAATTTCTGGGTGCTCACCTTCCGGTGAACGGGAACTACCAAAGCCAGTAAAATTCCTGCAATGGTCGGGTGAATGCCCGATTTTAAGAAAAGTATCCAAACTACAATGCTGGCTAAAAAGAATAAATGTTTGGCGAAAAGTTTAAAATGGTCCAGTACGGCAAAAATACCAATAATAAGCAGTGCAATAATTACAAGTATCCATTGAATGTTGGAGCTGTAAAAAATAGCAATAACCAGCACCGCACCAATATCATCGACAATGGCAAAGGCAGTTAAAAATACTTTCAGGCCCAGGGGAACTCGTTTTCCTAACAATTGCAAAATACCTAAAGTAAATGCAATATCGGTGGCCATAGATATTCCCCATCCCTGATTTTCGGGTGAGCCGGGGTTCATAATAAAAAACAGGGCAACCGGAATCACCATACCACCAATAGCTCCAAAAATTGGCAGCGAAGCTTTCTGCAGGTTGTTGAGCTCGCCCACAAGCACTTCACGTTTTATTTCGAGGCCAATCACAAAAAAGAAAATGGCCATTAAGCCGTCGTTAATCCATAAAATAAGGGGCTTTTCCAGATTAAACTCCGGGGTTCCAATGGTCAATGGAATTTTCCAAAAGTCGTGGTAGTAACTTCCCCAGGGACTGTTGGCTATGAGTATGGCGGCTAGTGTAGCCATGAATAGTAAAACGCTGCCCCTGATTTCCTCTTTAAAAAAATATTCAAATGGTTTCTTTAAATAATCCATAGTCCAAAAATCTGAATGATTTGTTATCGGATTTCAAATTTACAGTTTTTATGTAAAAAAGTACCCGTGCATTTTAGTTGATTTCATCTTTACAGCTCTAATAACGCATAAACAGGGAATCTGTTTAGTAAAAACGGCAGAAAGCAGTTGAATTTTTATCGAAAAACGCTATCCAGAGGGTACTTCTTTCCGGGTGTTGGTAAAAATTAGCCCTTGGTTTGCGAATTGAGGCAAACAGCCCTGTCGATTTAATCATATAAAACCTATATTTGTTTTTTTTAAAGCGATTAACATTGGAAAACATTAGTCAGGCATTTAGTCACGCAGCTTTGTCGGTAATGGAACCGGCTAACAAAATCATCATATTGTCACATAAAAACCCCGATGGCGATGCCGTGGGCTCAGGACTTGCGCTCTACCATTTTTTTATGGAACGGGGAAAAGACGTTCGTTTTATTGTTCCCAATCAGTTGCCGGTGTATTTAAACTGGATGCCAGGCTACCAGGATGTACTTGTATACGAAAAGCAAAAAGAGGCAGGTCGTGAGCTATTAAAAAATGCCGATGTGCTGATTATGGTCGATTTTAATCATCGTAGCCGTTTGTCTGAGGCAGGAGATTATGTTATTCCCCTGAAAACTCCCAAGTTTTTAATCGATCACCACCCAAATCCCGAAGACATTGCTGAATATATATACAGTCGCACTTCGGCTAGTTCTACAGCCGAAATGGTTTACGAATTTATTGCAGGAATATTCGGAACGCAATATGTTTCGCAAACCGTAGCTACTTGTTTATTCGTGGGAATTATGACCGATACCGGCTCGTTTAGCTACAATTCGTCGGAGCCTTTAACTTTTGAAATTGTAGGAGCTTTATTAAAAAAAGGTATCGATAAAGATTATATTACCGATAAGGTGTATAATAATTTTTCGGAACACCGGCTTCGATTAATGGGGCATGCAATGAATCAGCGCATGGTGGTGTTTCCTGAATATCAGACGGCTTACCTTTATCTTACCCGGAGCGATATGGAGAATTTCCACTTTGAAGCGGGCGACAGCGAGGGATTTGTAAATTATCCGCTTTCGATACGGGGAATTGTTTTTTCGGCAATTTTTATTGAGAAAGATGATCATACCAAATGCTCCTTCCGTTCTAAAGGCGATTTTCCGGCCAACCTGGTAGCCAAAGAGCATTTTGGTGGTGGGGGACATATAAACGCGGCAGGAGGAGAATCAAAAACCTCATTGGCCGAAGCCCTTAAAAAATTCGAAACCATTCTGCCTAACTATAAAAGCTATTTGCATGAATAAAAAATCCTATTGTACGATTGGTATTCTTTTTTTGGGAATTATACTGTTGGTTTCATGTAAACAAAAATCAACAGATAAACCGGCAAGCAATCGCACATCACAAAAGGAGTATCTGCTTAAAGCTAATAAGGGCTTGGTTTCGCTCGATCAGCAACGGATTAAAAACTATGTTAAGCGGCGGAATTGGGAGATGCAGGTAACTGAAACCGGACTTTGGTATCAACTGATGGATACCAATGCCAATGAAAAAGCACAAACCGGAAAGATTGCCCATTTAAAATACCAGGTGAGCCTGTTGGATGGAACCATTTGTTATACCTCCGATAGTTTGGGACTGATGCAGTTTAAAATTGGACAAGGCGGCGTGGAGTCTGGATTGGAAGAAGCTATTTTATTAATGCGCGTTGGCGAAAAAGGGCGTTTTATTCTTCCTCCACATTTGGCTCATGGCTTATTGGGCGACGACAATAAAATTCCACCCCGTTCAGTTATTGTTTATAGCGCAGAATTACTTAAATTAACCGATTATTAACCGGTGTTGTTAGGCTTCTTAATTGCTTAAATGTTTTTGTGCCTAGGTAATTAAGAGTTTAAGGCAGTATGATAGAAAAATATTCAATACAGATGAAGCAACTTTTGATTATCTTTTTGAGCCTGGTTTTTTTTACCTCATGTACTTGGTTTCAACGCTATCCGGGTTATTCAAAAACAAAAACCGGCATTTTTTATAAGTTACATGCAATCGGCGAAGTTGTGGCTCCGCCCGAAGCGGGTAATTATATTACCGCCGATATACGTTATGCAACCATCAATGATTCTGTATTTTTTAAGGGGCATCGAACCTTTCAACTTACAGAACCTGAATTTAAAGGCTCTATCGACGAGTGTTTTTTAATGATGTCGACTGGCGATAGTGCTTCGTTTATTATTGATGCAACTAACTTTTTTACCAAAACGCTGCAAACCAAACTGCCGCGCTTTATGGAATCCGGCGCTAAACTTAAGGTTGACTTAAGAATTGACGAAATACGTACCGCTGAACAATATAAGAAAGACAAAAGTGAATTTTTAAAATGGATTGAAGATTTTGGCGAATATGAGAAGATGATTTTACGCCGTTTTATGGAAGAACAAAAGCTTGTTATTGAACCAACAACCAGTGGACTGTATTTTATATCGATACATAAAGGAACCGGAAAACCAGTAGAAAACGGCGATTTGGTTACAGTTAATTACGAAGGTAAATTTCTTAACGGTCGGTTTTTTGATTCAACCACCCGGCGAAATCAGCCTTTTGAATTTGTTTTTGGAACCGAAATGCAGGTTATTCCCGGACTCGAAGAAGCTATTGGCCGAATGCGGGAAGGTGAGAAGGCCTTGGTAATTCTGCCTTCGGAATTGGCCTGGGGCGAAAAAGGTTCTTCCACAGGAATAATTCCCCCTTTTACTTCGGTAATATACGAAGTAGAATTGCTTCGGGCAGAGTCGAGAACACTGGAAACGATAAGCCAGGAAGAACCCTTTTGATAAATTTAATTCTTAAACATAATGAATAAAGCGCTAACACAAATTGTTTTAGTTAGTCTGGTATTGTTCTTGTTTCAGTGCCAATCCGATAATTTTACGACCCATTCCAGCGGATTACAATACCGGTTTATTAATAAAAACAAAGACAATCCCCAGGCTTTGGTGGATGATGTGTTGCTTTTAAAAATGCGTGTTACCGATATAGATGAAAATCTGGTGGAAGAGGTACCTCCCTTCCGGATTATTCTTACTAAACCCTCGCATGCCGGGGGTTCGGTTGAAGATGCGCTGGCTTTGATGCACAAAAACGACAGTGCCATCTTTTTAATCAATGCAAATAATTATTTTATCCATACTAAACAAAGTGCATTACCCGAGGGAATTAACCCTGACGACAATCTGGTTTTTTATATCAAACTAATTGATATCATTCCGAAAGCGGAATATGAGAAGGAACGTAAATTGGCAATGTTAAGCGATAAACGGGAAGAAGAACGTTTATTGACACTTTATTTGAAAGAACATAAACTCACCGATGAACCGACCTTAAGCGGATTGTATTTTATTGAATTGGAAAAAGGTGTCGGACCCCGTCCTGAGCCAGGTAAGAAAGTAACGGTACATTATGAGGGAGCATTTATCAATGATCAGGTATTTGATTCATCGTACAAACGCAATAAGCCTTTTACATTTCGTTTTGGGGTAGGCGAAGTCATTCAGGGGTGGGACGAAGGCCTGGCGCGGATGCAGGTTGGCGGAAAATACAAATTAATAATACCTTCGTACCTTGCCTATGGTGAAGATTCCGTAGGACCAATTCCAGCCTATTCAACCCTTGTTTTTGTTATTGAATTATTGCATGTGGAGCAGTAACTATGAATCAATTATTTATTTATAAAACAACAATTTTAGTATCACCAGCATGGGTGCTCCATTCTGCCTGTGATAAATAATTTATTTATAATGAATCGCAAGTTGTTGGCAATGTTTATTTTGAGCCTGTTGTTTATTCAAAACCTGCTTTATAGCCAGTCTGATCAATGGAGCAATGGTTTTAACAAAACCCAATCGGGACTTAAATATAAAATTATAAAACAAGGAATTGGTGATTTTCCCAGTCCGGGTGATAAAGTCTGGATTCATTTTGCCGGTTTTTTAGCGAACGATTCCATTTTTGAGAACACCATGAATAAAGGCCCCATGGATTTATTTTTAGGGAAAGGGCAATTGATTAAGGGCTGGGAAGAAGGCTTGCAACTGATTAAACCCGGAGGAACTATTTTATTGATTGTTCCACCCGAATTGGCATATGGAGCCATGGAACATCCATTTATTCCAAAGAATTCAACCTTACGCTTCGAGATTTCGCTCTTACAGATTGATAAAGGTACACCCATTAAACTTTTCTCCATTGAAGGATTAACAGCACAAAAAGCAACAAAAAAACTGCGCTATTATATGGTTGAAGAAGGCGTAGGTGCTTATGCCCAAAAAGGGGATAATGCCTATGTTCATTATACAGCTTATCTTTCCGATAGTACTATTTTTGATTCTTCTCATAAGAACGGGCAACCGGTCCGGATTACAGTCGGGATCAATCAGGTGATTGTTGGATGGGATATGGGCCTGGAATTAATGCAAAAAGGAAGTAAAATTCATTTGGTAATTCCTCCCAAACTGGCCTACGGAAAGTCGGGCTATAAGAATTTAGTTCCCTCAAATGCAACCATTCACCTCGATTTGGAAATGATTGACCTGGTTTCGCCAGAACCGGTAGTAATGTGGAATAATGCCGGCAAAACAGTAAGAGAAACCCTTAGTGGATTAAAATATGTGGAGTTCGAGGCGGGAACCGGTGAGCTTATTGAAAAGGAAGATATTGTTGAAGTGCATTATTCCGGTTATTTTACCAATGGAGAACTGTTCGATTCCTCAGTAAAACGTTTTGAGCCCATTCGCTTTCCGGTAGGAATTGGTGCGGTTATCGACGGTTGGGACGAAGGGTTGTTGCTGATGCGGAAAGGAAGTAAATTTCAATTGCTGGTGCCTTCGCATTTGGCTTATGGCGAAGCAGGTGCTCCTCCACAAATTCCTGCTAACAGCGATTTAATTTTTGATATTGAAGTACTTGATGTAATTCATTAAAATATTCAAGTTAGCCGATGCTGAAACAATTGGAAAATACCGGGTTTATTTGGCTGATTGCTCTTGTCGGAAGCTTTGTTTTGTATGGCAACACCTTGTTTCATCAATATGCCCTCGACGATGCTATTGTAATTACCCAAAACGAATATACCAAAAAGGGCATTTCCGGTATCAGGGCAATACTCACCACCGATTCGTTTACCGGATTCTTTGGTGAGCAGAAAAACCTGGTAGCCGGTGGTCGCTACCGACCTTTATCGGTTGTTACTTTTGCATTGGAATATCAGTTTTTTGGAGCAAATCCAACCCTTAGTCATTTTATTAATATTCTTTTGTATGCGCTTACTTTGGTGCTGATATTCTTCACGCTGAACCAGTTGCTGCATTTTGAAAACAGATACAATGCAAATTTACTGGCTTTTATAGCCATGATGCTATTTATGTTTCATCCACTACATACTGAAGTGGTGGCTAATATAAAAGGTCGCGACGAAATATTAAGTACTCTATTTGCTCTTTTGGCCACCTGGTTTATTGCAAAAAAAAGTAAAAAGCCCCTCAGGTTTAATGGGTTGATTGGTGGAATCTGTCTTTTTCTGGCACTGCTTTCGAAAGAAAATGCATTGGCCTTTCTGGTATTGATTCCTCTGGCAGGATTGCTTTTTCAGGGTGCCGGCTATAAGAAGGCAACGCTCCAATTTATTTTATTGCTTGTACCTTCACTTGTTTTTTTAATCATTCGGCATCGGGTTTTAGGTGGATTTCACAGTGGAGTGAGTACTGAACTAATGAATAATCCCTTTGCCGAAGCCACAACAATGGAGCGTTTTGCGACTATTTTTTATACCTGGCTGTTATATTTGAAGCTTTTAATAGTTCCCCATCCCTTAACCTATGATTATTACCCTTACCATATTGCTTTAATGAATTTTGGAAACTGGCAGGTGTGGATGGCTCTTTTATTGGTGCTGGGAGTTCTGGTTTTGGGAATAAAATCATTCCGTAAAAACCGACTGATATTTTTTGCACTGTTTGGTTTTGTGGGAACCTTTGCGCCGGTTTCGAACCTGCTTTTCCCGGTCGGAACCTTTATGAACGAGCGTTTTCTTTACATGCCATCGGTATTTTGGAGTTTTTTTCTTGCCTGGGTTTTATATTACGGGTTTACCCAGCTTAAAGTAAAGTCATTTAGAAGTATGTTTTTTGTAGTTGCTATAATATACTTTGTGGGTTTTTATGCCGTAAAAACCATACATCGGAATCAAGCCTGGGAAAACGATTTGGTTTTGTTTACAACCGATGTTAAAACTTCTGATCAGAGTGCAAAAAGCAACTGTTCAGCCGGAGGTAAATTATGGGAAAAAGGAAAAACACTTCCCCAGGGAAAACAACAAAATGATTTGTACGAAAAGTCGGAGTCTTATTTAAGGAGAGCAATAAAAATCCATCCCAAATACGCCGATGCCTGGTTGTTGTTGGGGAACGTTTTGTACGATAGCAAAAAGGAAATTGAAGAATCATCGTTGTGTTTTTTGAATGTTTTGATGCTACAACCAGCCAACAAAAATGCCTGGCAAAACCTCGATATTGTTTTGCAGCAAAGCACCAACAGAAAATTACAACTGGAACGTTATCAGCAGGCTCTTAAAATTGATTCCAATCGATACCAGATAAATTATCGCTTAGGTGTTTTGTTTGGAAGGTACCTTAACAATTTGCCGGCGAGTATTGCCTATTTAGAAAAAGCCATTCGGTTAGATAGCACCAAAGCCGAAGTGTATAAAGATTTGGGTACAGCCTACGGATTGTCAGGTAAGACACGGGAAGCATATAAAGCTTTTAAACAGGCAACTGTTCTTGCACCCGACGATGCACAAGCACTGATGAATCTGGCTACAGCTTGTCTTCAGTTAGGTTACACCAGCGAAGCCAATGAAATTCTTGTTAAGGCCAATCAATTAAAGATTTTGGAGAATTCAAATTGACCATCCTTGAATACTTGCTTCTGGTTTTTAATGATTTGGCATAATAGTTGTTTGTTTTCATACATTATCAATCATTCGTTTCACGCTAAACCCTTCGGATATGAAAACTCACCTGATTATTGCGGCATTATTGGTTGTTAGCTTGCTTGCAACAGCACAAACTGAAGAAAAGAAAGAGAAACTATCGCGCAAAGAAAGAAAAGAACTGCGGAAAATTGAAAAAGAAGAAACCCGTCAAAAAGTTTTAAAACTTATAGAAAGCCAGCAATTCGTGCTTAAAGCCGACTATCTGAAAAACCCATTTGGCTACTACCGTGCAGTTGACGAAGCCCGAAATTTTATTTGGGTCGATTCGATTTTATCAGTATTTCAGATCGTCGAGTTTCGCTCCGGATATGCTGGGGGACTGGTAGGACTAACCATTGAAGGTAAAATTTTTGATTACGAAAGAGTTCCTCAAAAAAGACTCAAATCAAATTATATTCGGTTTAAGGTAAAAGGCTACGACGGCGACTATAAGGTATTTATGGAAGTATTTTCAAATGGAAAAACCAGTGCCCAGATCTATAATTATATTGGGCAACGTACCGATTACCAGGGAAGACTGTTATCGCTCGAAGAGGCCGGTGTTTTAAAGGGCAAGGGCTACTAATTCTAATATAAATTCAAAAAAAAGGCTGCATATTTTAGGCAGCCTTTTTTTATGTCAATTAAGTTCTTACCATTCTTTTGGAATTTCGTCGTCGTTATCACAATCAAAACTTTTGTTGTATTGCGACATGGCCCGGTAACTCATTCCCATGCTTGAGAAACCACCATCGTGGAATAAATTCTGCATGGTTACTTTACGGGTAAGATCAGAGAACAGGGTAATGCAGTAATCAGCACATTCGTCGGCGTTGGCATTTCCGAGGGGTGAGGTGCGATCGGAGAAATCAACAATATTATCGAATCCTCTGATTCCGCTTCCTGCGGTGGTCAAAGTGGGCGATTGCGAAATGGTGTTAACCCTTACTTTCTTGTCGCGTCCGTAAATGTATCCAAAACTGCGGGCTATTGATTCGAGCAAAGCTTTGGCATCGGCCATATCGTTGTAACCATAAAGCGTACGTTGCGCGGCCACATAAGATAAAGCAACAACCGAACCCCAGGTATTAATAGCATCCATTTTGCGTGCAACCTGGAGTATTTTGTGCAACGAAACGGCACTAATATCCAGTGTTTTCTGAAAATAACTGTAGTTAATGTCATCGTACGATAAACCTTTACGTACGTTGGGCGACATACCAATGGAATGAAGAATAAAATCTACTTTTCCACCCAGAGCTTCCATCGATTCTTTAAACAAGCGTTCAATATCTTCGAAACTGGTGGCGTCGGCCGGAATAATGGGGGCATTGCATGCTTTGCCCAGTTCGTCGAGTTCGCCCATGCGTAAAGCCACCGGTGTGTTGGTCAATACAAATTGAGCACCTTCTTCGTGAGCTTTTAACGCTACTTTCCAGGCAATGGATTTGTCGTTAAGCGCACCAAAGATGATCCCTTTTTTACCTTTTAATAAATTATAGGCCATATAATTTTCATTTTTAAATTAGATACGTTCGAATAACAGCGTAAGGCCGTTTATGTTCAATTAAAGTTTGCTATTACGATAGCATGAGTGTTTTTGCATTTTCAATGGCTTCTTTGGTAAGGTCTTTACCACTTAGCATTTTGGCAATTTCAACTATGCGGTCGTCGGCGTTTAGCTTTTGTATTTGCGTGCTAACCGAATGGGCATTTTCTGTTTTGTAAACTTTATAGTGATGCTTACCCCGGGCTGCAATTTGTGGCAAATGAGTAATGCTGATTACTTGCATGTTGTGAGCCATTTGCTTCATCATATCAGCCATTTTATCGGCAATTTCACCCGACACTCCGGTGTCAATTTCATCGAAAATTATGGTTGGAAGCGAAGTCGATTTCGATAGCAAGGCTTTAATGCACAGCATGAGCCGGCTAATTTCACCACCAGAAGCTATTTTTGAAATATTTTGTTCCGCCAGGTTTTTATTGGCCGAGAACATAAAACTAACCCGGTCTTTCCCGTTTTCGGTGAATTGTTCCAACGGATTCATAGCGACAATAAAGCGGGCGTGGGGCATACCCAGTTCATGCAACTGCTTTTCAATAAACGAGGTAAATTCTTTAATTGCCTCCTGCCTGCGCTTTGAAAGTTCAGCAGCAAATTGGCCAAGTTTTTTTTCAGTTTCGGCAAGTTTTTTTTCCAATGCTTCTATTTCGATGGAAAAGCTTTCTTTTTGCTGAATTTTTGATTCAAAATTTGCTTTAAGTTCCAGCAATTCTTCAAAGGAATTCACCTGGTGTTTCTGCATTTGCGCGTACAACAGGTCGAGCTGTAATTTTACCCAGGCAGCTCTTTCGGGATTGTATTCCAGGGTTCCTGCATGAAGCTCAGTTTCGTGGGCAATATCTTTTAAATCGATGTACGCACTTTCAATACGTTCTGCATATTTGGCTGCTTCTTTATAATACGATTTGATACGGTCGAAAGCCTGTTTGCTTTGTTTCAATAAATCAAGTACGTTTTGTTCCCCTTCCGATAAAATACTAAATGAGAGTCCCAGGTTTTGCTGAATTTCTTCGGTATTGCTCAGTACTTCCAGTTCATTTTCCAGTTCTTCCTGGTTTAATTGTTCCAGGTTTAGGTCGTTAAGCTGATTAAATTGAAAAAGGTTGTAATCGTAATCGGCTTCAGCTTTTTGAGCTTCGTCTTTTAAATAAAAAAGTGCCTGATTTTGTTTTTTGTAGTTGACAAAGCACTCAGTGTATAATTCCAGTTGTTGTTTATTTTGCGCAATGGCATCCAAAACTTTTAACTGGAACAGGTTGTTATTGAGTTCCAGGTTTTCGTGCTGTGAGTGAATGTCGATAAGTTGAACCGATAAATCTTTAAGAATTTGCAGGTTTACCGGCGAATCATTGATAAAAGCCCTCGATTTTCCGTTGCTTAGTATTTCACGACGGATGATGGTTTCGGGTTCGTAATCAAGATCGTGGGTGCGGAAAAAAGAACTCAGTTCATAATTTTTGATCCAAAATTCAGCTTCTACAATGCATTTTTCCTCTGAATTACTCAAGACAACTGAATCGGCGCGGGCTCCTAAAACCAGCGAAAGAGCACCCAACAGGATGGACTTTCCGGCTCCGGTTTCTCCGGTTAAGGTCGAAAAATCATTCTCAAAATCGATGCGCAAGTCCTGAATGAGCGCATAGTTTTTTACTTTTAATGATTTTAGCATAGTTGCATTTCAGTTTCAGCCTACAAATTTAAAATAAATTCTTTCATACGGATTCCCGGCTGCAATTAATTCAGGGAGTCGGTAATTACAATTTATCGCAAAGTTCTGTGACAGCTTTAATGATAGGCAATGGAAATACCTGAATTGATTAGCCTTTGTTAACTATCTTTTGATACCGGTTTGCATTGGCCGGATCGAGTTCTTTCAGGTAATTTAATGCGCGTGTTGCTTCAGCAGTGGGCGATTCGCGGAGCAGATTAATCAGTTCGTCGCGTTTGGCATCAAAAACAATTTGCATAATAAACGAACTGGGCTTGGCCCGGTGTACTTTCTGCAATTCAACCAGCCCTTCAACAATCTTTGTTCGGCTGTCAGCCGGACTTTTGTGCATTAAATCGAGTGCTTGCCGATGGTAGGTATAGTAGAAATCACGAACGGGGCTGTAAACCTGGTTTAATAGGTTTTCTACCAGCCAATACCTGTTTTTCCGGTTCTCGTATTGTTTCCAGCCAGCGCTGGTCGACGCTTGGGCATTGCTTACTATTTTTTCGGCAATTCTAAAAAACTCAGTTCCTCCTAACGGTGAAAACGAATCGTAATCGAAACCAATTACCAGGTATACATAATAGGCAAAAAGCGCAGTGAGTTCATCGTGCGATGTTTCGCTGAATTCCAATGCCTGACCTTCTGCGTAACGAAATTTGACGTTTTTATCGAGAAAAACCAACAACGGAGTTGCGTACCCCGAATTATATACCGGGCGGCTTGAGTTTACCTGTAGTGTTCCTTCAAATTCATCGACCGAGAGCTGCTTGGTAATATTCAGCATAAAGTTCACTTCAATGCGTTCTTCCACAGCGTAGGTGTGATTGGTCCAGTTGCGGTTGTTTAAGAATTCAAACAATCCTTTTTGAAGTTCTTCGTAAACCGTTTTGTTGGTACCCTGAATCTGACTTGAATTGACCTGAATTCTTGCATTTAGTTCCTGAGCAGTTGATTTTGGCGTTACAAAACCAAAACTTATAGAAATAGTTAAAAATAGTATGATTTTAAAGTTTCTATGCATTGTACTGTTTTTCAGTGTGATTAAAACAATAAAAGTAATTCGTTGCAAATGTCGCGTGCTACTTCGTTCTTTTGTTTTAAATCAAACGGTTTTTTTTCGCCTTTTGATGTAAGAATGGTAATTTTATTTGTGTCGGTTTTGAACCCCGATGCTTCATCGTTTAATGAATTCAGAACAATAAAGTCGAAGTTCTTTCTTTTTAGCTTTTCAATTGCGTTGATTTCCTCCTGATCTGTTTCAAGCGCAAATCCAATGAGTTTCTGATGTGGTTTTTTAATTTTCCCGAGTTCGGCAGCAATGTCAGGGGTTGGTTTTAACTTTATGCTTAAATCCGTATCCTTCTTTTTTATTTTTTTGTCGGCTGACTCAGCGGGCATATAGTCAGCTACTGCGGCAACCATAATGGCGGCATCGGCTGTTGGAAAGTTTTCAACAGAAGCCTGATGCATTTGTATTGCTGTAATTACCGGTATAATTTTTATTGACGGATGATTGGCCTGAATACTTACCGGTCCTGAAATTAAAGTTACTTCGGCTCCACGTTCAGCCAATTCGTTGGCCAGGGCATACCCCATTTTGCCCGACGAGTGATTGCCAATAAAGCGAACCGGGTCGATAGGCTCATGAGTTGGCCCGGCAGTGAGCATTATTTTTTTTCCTTTAAAGTCGAGGTTCTTGCTGAAGTAATTTTCCAGAAAAGCAACAATATCTTCGGGTTCAGCCATACGTCCTTTGCCTATTAAACCACTGGCCAGTTCGCCCGAATCGGGTTCAATAATCTGGTTGCCGAATGATTTTAGTATTTCAATATTATTTTTGTTTGCCGGATGTTGCAACATGTCCAAATCCATGGCAGGTGCCAGAAACACCGGGCAGCGAGCTGATAAATAAGTGGTAATAAGCAAATTGTCGGCAATGGCATGGGCCATTTTCCCCATGGTGTTGGCAGTAGCAGGGGCAATAACCATGGCATCGGCCCAAAGACCCAAATCGACATGGCTGTTCCAGTCGCCGTTTTCAGGATTATAAAAATCGACTAAAATGGGATTTTTTGAAAGTGTGGCCAGGGTTAAAGGTGTAATAAATTCTTTAGAAAGCGGGGTCATTATAATTTTTACCTGTGCTCCCTTTTTAACGAATAAACGGGTAAGATTGGCAACTTTATAAGCAGCAATCCCCCCGGTTACACCCAATATAATGTTTTTGCCCTTAAGCATGGTTCAAAGGGTTTATTCCTTTGCCAGGCTCTTGGGTTCTTCGTCAGCCAGTCGATGATAAACATTGCCCTCGATAAATTCTTCAATGGCAATTGAAGAAGGTTTTGGCAAACGTTCGTAAAACCGTGAAATCTCAATTTGTTCGCGATTCTCGAAAACTTCTTCCAGGTTATCGGTATATGAGGCAAACTCTTCCAGCTTGCGGCTCAGTTCTTCTTTCACTTCAACGCTAATCTGGTTAGCTCTTTTTGAAATGGCTACAATGCTTTCGTAAATATTCCCGGTCTCTTTTTCAATTTCTCTTAAATCTCTCGTAATGGTAGAGGTAGGAGCATTGCTTTTTTTGTAATCCATTGCTATAAATTTTTAATTTGATTAACCGACTTGGTATACATTTTCTCTATTTCTTTTAAATAGTCCGATTCCGGATACTCATCAATAAAAGAGTAATATTCTGAAACGGTATTTTGATAACGCTCGCCTTGCTTTTCAGGGATACTCATTTCGGCAAGCATAAAACTTGATTTAACAATCAGGTAAAGTATTTCTTCACGATATTTGGTGTCAGGGAAATCTTTTATGCTGTTTTTTAACGCTATGGTAGCCGATTGGTAATCGGCCAGTTTGAAATACAATTTGGCATTTTCATAAGATTTCATTTCCAGCTTGGTCCTGAGTTTTTCAATTATATCGTTGGCCTCGGGTACATAATTGCTGTTAGGGTATTTGTTAATAAACAACTGCATAGCCTCAATAGCCTTGTAGGTGTCGGTCTGATCGAGGTTATACCTTGGCGAATTCATGTAATAACAATAGGCCGCAGTGTAAGCGGCTTCTTCAGTTTTTTCGCTGTACGGAAAGGTTTTGGCAAAATTATCGAAATAATAAGCTCCCAAAATGTAGTCTTTCTGTTTGTAATGGCAATCGGCATAATAAAACAGCACCGATTCGGCTTTATCGGAACCTTTATAAATGGTTACCAGTTCATCAAAAAGCGATTGTGCCCGGTAATAATCTTCAGCCTCGTAATATTCAACAGCTTTTTCGTACTTGAGGTTGTAGTCGGTACTTTTTAAAACTTTTTGATACTCGGAACAGGAAGACAAAAAGAAGGTGGTTAAAACACTAAAAACTAATATGATAGTTTTGTTTTTCAGCATAATGTTTAATTAAAAGATTAATTTGTTTAAACGGAGTAATCTGAGTTTTATGTTTTTACTTAACGAATTTGGGGTGCAAATATACATAAAGCTTTTGAATTTTTTTACTTCAAATCAGAATAATTTTATTTATAACACTAAGGTTTAATTACTTAAGTTTTAATATTCTTTTGGGTTGAATTTTAGGGTTTTAATCACATCGAATAATAAGTACTTTTACTACTGCATTTTTATTGGGCAAAGCCTACATTTGTCGTCGTAAATCACATAAAATTTATTGTCGTGGATATTTTTGAAAGAATAAAAATTAACCGGGGGCCTCTGGGGCAATACCAGAAAGCTGGTCATGGATACTTTTCATTTCCAAAGTTAGAGGGTGAAATTCATCCTCATATGCTTTTCAGGGGCAAAGAAGTTTTAAACTGGAGTTTGAATAATTATATTGGCTTGGCCAACCATCCTGATGTACGCAAAGCCGATGCGGATGCGGCAAAGGAATACGGAATGGCTTATCCTATGGGAGCCCGTATGATGTCAGGTCAAACAAAATTCCACGAGGAATTGGAGCAGCGCCTGGCAGCCTTTGTTGAAAAAGAAGATGCCTTTTTGCTGAATTACGGATACCAGGGAATGGTTTCAATTATTGATTCCATTGCCAGTCGTAAAGATGTTATTGTGTACGATTCTGAATCGCATGCCTGCATTATGGACGGTGTATTTTTGCATAAAGCCAAAGGCGGTAAAAGTTTTGTTTTTCCCCACAACGACATGGCCAAATGTGAAAAAATGCTCGGCTTTGCTACCAAATTAGCCAAAGAGAACGACGGAGGTATTTTGGTGATTACCGAAGGCGTATTTGGCATGGAAGGCGACCTGGGTAATCTGAAAGACATTGTTGCCATGAAAAAGAAATTCGATTTCCGTTTATTGGTCGACGATGCACACGGTTTTGGAACCATGGGCCCAAAAGGTGCCGGTGTGGGAACACATTATGGCGTTCAGGACGAAATTGATTTGTATTTTTCAACCTTTGCCAAAGCCATGGCTGGTATCGGAGGTTTTATTGCTGCCGAAAGCGACATTGTTGATTACCTTCGTTACAATATGCGCTCGCAAACTTTTGCCAAATCGCTGCCTATGCCTATGGTAAAAGGAGCTTTAAAACGTTTGGATTTGCTACAAAACGACCATTCATTGCGCGAAAAATTGTGGACCATTGTAAATGCCTTGCAAAAAGGATTGCGCGAAAATGGTTTTGATATTGGGCACACCGAATCGCCGGTAACGCCGGTTATGATGCATGGCGGAATTATTGAGGCAACCAACCTGATTCTCGATTTACGCGAAAACTACGGAATTTTCTGTTCAGTAGTTATTTATCCGGTTATTCCTAAGGGGCACATCCTGCTTCGCTTAATTCCAACCGCTTCGCATACACTCGATGACGTGAACCGTACCTTGGATGCTTTTAAAGAATGTGCAGGAAAACTTAAAGCCGGAGCTTATCAGGCGGAAGATTTTGCTGATATTTCAAAACTGAAAGTTTAAGAGAGAAACCAATTGCATATAAAAAAAGGCTTCCTTATCAGGAGGCCTTTTTTTTATAGCTTTTTTATGGCCATGCCAATAATTTCATTATGATCGAACGCCAATTGGGGCAATTCGTTAATGGAAAACCACCCAACTTTTTTGGCATCATCGCCCGCAGTAGCTTGTTGTTTTTCGTTGGTAAGCCAACCCATGTAAACAACGCTAATGGTATGACCTCTTGGGTCACGACCCGGATTGCCAAAAGTATGCAGCTGGTTTAGTTCAATGCCTTCAATTTGGGTTTCTTCTTTAAGTTCGCGCAGCGCTGCGGTTTTTAGTGCTTCGTTTTCATCAACAAATCCGCCTGGTAATGCCCAATGACCTGCAAAAGGAGGATTTGCCCGTTCAATTAATAAAATTTTCACCCCCTTTGCATCTTTTTTAAAAACTGCAATGTCGGTAGTTACCATGGGTCTTGGATAACGATAAGTGAACATAACTTACAGGTAATCGTTACGATTCGTTTTCATTTTTCTTTTTCTCTTTGTTCCAAAAATAGAACACAAGTACCAGCAGCGTTGCTAAAAAAACCAGTTTGACAATAAGCGAAGGTGTCATGATGAAAAGAATTAAATTAAACGTTTAATAATGCGTAGCTTATGCGAATAGTTCTGTGTTTCAGAATTAAAAATTCCCTGGTGATCAATGGGGTCGATACGTACTTGGCCCGAAGCATGAATTATTTGGTGTTGATTCAGTAATATACCTACATGAATAATGGTTCCTTCAGCGTTATCGAAAAATGCCAAATCGCCACTTTGTGCCACTTCCAAAAAATCGACGGTGGTGCCATGCATTACTTGCTGCGATGCATCGCGCGGAAGCGTCACGTGAATTAGCTTATAAACCATCTGGGTAAATCCGGAACAATCCATCCCAAAAATGGTTCTTCCTCCCCACAAATAAGGCGCATTTAAAAACTGTTTGGCCAGTATCTCGGGTTTCTGTTCCGTTACCCGGCTTAAATAAAAATCGTCTTTCAGGTAAAATGCCTGGTTTCCCAAATAAAAACAACCTTCGGCATCGGGTTTGGGAATGTTTGAGCCAGCCGGAACCCAAAGGGGCGATTTATTTTGCGTGAGCAGTAAATTAAATGGTTTTGTCAGGGTAATTGACGGGCTGGCATGGAGTAACTCATAAGTTTCCTTTGAAAGCTTCTTCACAAGTTTTTTGTCAATCCAGCCGACATAATTATCAAAGGTACTCCGTATGTAAACCCAGTTTTTATTTGATTCAGTTACCATAAATAGCTCTCCGAACAAAAGTTGGCTTACCAACTCGGATGTTTCTGAAGCCTGGGCCCTGACAGGTATAATTGACTGAGTACAAACAGAAAAGTGAGTCGACATTGGCATTGGTTTAAGTTAATTCAGGATAATTTGCAAGCCAAAGTTAGAAAACGTTAGCTAAATTCCACACGCATTGTTATTGATTTATGGATTAAAGCGACTAAATTAGTGGCTTTAATAATTAGCAAAAAAGCTAAAAATGAGTAATTTTTCCGATAGTATTTCAAAAAATTCAAAGCGAATTTATATCGTTATTTTATTTGTGTTGGCTGCTGGTATCTGTGTTTATCTTTTTCCGTCGAAAGGAAAGTTTAAATATGAGTACCAAAAGGGAGCTCCCTGGCAACACGAAGATTTAATTGCGCCCTTCGATTTTGCCATTTATAAATCGAATAACGAACTTAAAATGGCCCGCGATAGCGTGTTAAGGCATTACAGGCCTTATTTTAAATTTAACGTTGAGGTGGGGGCTCAGCAAATCAATAAATTTGTGCTCGATTTTCCGTTGCGTACCAACGAGGCCGAGCAAATACTGGTTAAACTGTATCCTGATTACACCATTCCCGATACCTTATCTCCTTTTCTTTTAAACTATGGTAAAAACCTGTTGGATTTTATTTATGAAAAAGGGGTGGTCGATTTTGCCGAGGTGCTCGACAAAACCCAGAAAGGAAGTACTATTGTAATTGTAAAAGATGGTATTGCTGAAAATAGGGATGTGGAAGAGGTATTTACCCAAAAGATTGCTTACGGCTTCATCAGCAAAAAGCTGCGAAAGGATTTTCCGGAACACCCTGAGCTGGTTACTTTGGTTGAAAACATAAAGCTTTACGATTTTGTAGCCCAAAACCTTAAGTACGACGAGGAAACGTCCTTAAAAGTGCGCGATGATTTATTGGATAATATTTCGTTAAAACGCGGCATGGTGCAGGCCGGCGAGCGAATTATTTCGCGTGGCGATTTGGTTTTGGACGAAAACTTCCGGATGCTTGAATCCTTAAAGCGCGAATACCAGAACATTCTGGGTTCGAGCACTTTTTTACGCTGGTTGTTTTTGGGCCATGTAATTGTGGTGTTGTTTGCCTTTTTGGTGCTTTACCTGTTTTTATACCACTTTCGGCGAGAAATTCTGGACAGCATGCAAAAAACGCTCTTTATTCTGATGATGGTCTTGCTGATGTTTATATCGGCCAGCCTGGTGGTGCGTTTTAACCAGGTAAGTATTTATCTGGTTCCTTTCGTAATGCTTCCCATAATTATTCATGCCTTTTACGATTCGCGCCTGGCCTTTTACATTCATATAGTAAGCATCATGATTATTGGTTTTTTGGCACCCAATAGTTTTGAATTTATTTTTCTGCAGTTTTTGGCCGGAGCCGTTTCCATATTTAGTTTAACCCAGTTGCACCGGCGGGGTCAGCTATTTGCTGCCGTGGGTTACATTATGCTTACCTATATTGTAGCCTATACGGCCTTAGCCATTATGCAGGAGGGTTCCATCTTAAAAATAAACTATTACCACTATTTGTGGTTTGTAGGAAATGGCTTGTTATTGCTGATAAGCTATCCACTGATTTTTATTTTTGAAAAGCTTTTTGGCTTCCTGTCCGATGTTACCCTAATGGAGTTATCGGATACCAATCATCCGGCTTTACGCGAACTGGCCGAAAAAGCGCCGGGAACGTTTCATCATGTAATTCAGGTGTCGAACCTGGCCGAAGCTGCCACCCGCAAAATTGGTGGAAATGCCTTGTTGATAAGGGTGGGAGCTATGTATCACGATATTGGTAAAACCGGTGCACCGGGTTTCTTTGTCGAAAACCAAAGCGGAAATAACCCGCACGATGGATTAAAATACGAGAAGAGCGCCGAAATGATTATTCAGCACGTACATTACGGGGCCGAACTGGCTCGCAAATATAAATTACCCAAGCCGGTAGTCGATTTTATATTTACCCACCACGGAACCGGACTGGTAAAATATTTCTATACCAAAAAAGCCAACGAAAACGAAGGAGCTGTTCCTGATGTTTCGAAGTTTACTTACCCGGGTCCGGCTCCTTTTACCAAAGAAACAGCCGTGTTAATGATGGCCGATTCGGTTGAGGCAGCTTCACGTACCCTAAAGGAATATAACCAAAACAGCATCGACGAGTTGGTCGAAAAAATTATAAATAACCAGATTGAAGACAACCAGTTTGAGGAAGCCGACATTACCTTTAAGGAGATTTCGATGGTAAAGGAAGTCTTTAAGCAAAAGCTGATGAATATTTATCATGCCCGTATTGAATATCCGGAACAGAAAAACGCCAAATAAGGATAGCTAATTCAATGTCGTTTAGTTAAGCCTGTTACACCTTCTGTTGTTCGGGCACTTTTCCGCTACGACGGAAGGACTTGTGCTGTTCCATCGGAGCAAATATTTCATTGAGGGGATAATACAAAAACTCTTTGTAGATACCCCGTCTGCTTGCATCGGGGAGCTTCATTGTAGGGGTTGTCAGTAAAGTTTCAAATTTTTATTAAGTATTTATTCAATATTATTTAAATAATTCAATTGACAAACATAATACCTATCTTAATTTAAGATTAAAAACTAATAGAAAAGAAAACTAAAAGGTGTACCAAACAGCTTATTTTATTGTTAAAAAAAATAAACGATTTTATTATATTGTGACTTAGTTATTCAACTAATACTACACCATAATTTTTAAAATAAAACATTTATGTTTCATATAAGAGTCCTAATATTTTTCGTTTTTTTTACATGTATTTTTTCTTCATTATACTCCCAAACAAATGATAGCGTTGTATACTCCGATTCAGAATTCATTTTGTTGGGTAAAATAGAAAATACAAAAGCCTTCGGTCAGGAAATAGAATTTATTGAAAACAATAGCATTAAAGATTTATATTCTCTCAATTTTATGAATTCTTTAAAGGGAAAAATACAAGGTGTTGAAATTATTCAAGGAACAAATACTCTTGGGGCTACTTCACAAATATATATCTCTGGAACACGAAGTTTTAATGGAAATGGACGACCAATAATAATTTTAGATGATATTCCTCAAATGGAGGGTATGGGATCAATATTTAATATTGATTTTGGAAATCAATTAAACAATATTAGCATTGATGATATTGAATCAATAATTGTGTTAAAGAGTGGTCTAGGAGCATCTATTTATGGGTATCCAGGAGGAAATGGTGCAATTGTAATCAATACAAAAAAAGCAAGCAAACCAGGTTTTTCTGTCCATTATAGTTTATCGGGTTTGGTAAGTAAAGCTTCCGTTTTACCAAAGTTCCAAAACGAGTATGGTGAAGGTTACAATGGTAATTTTAATTATTATAACGGTGATGGAGACTCTGGAAGCAGTTGGGGTCCAAAGCTCGATGGCAGGCTAATTAGCCAATTTGATGGACCATCAACAGGATTTGTAAACGGTAAAGTTATTAATGTTAGGGGGGGTGATCGTTGGGCGAGAGACCAAGCTTTTGAAAACGGTTACGATAATTCGATAACTCCAACACCATGGATTCCGCAACCCAATAATGTAAAGGATTTTTTTGAAACAGGTGTAACCATAGGAAATAGTGTTTCTATAGGCTGGGCTGATGCAAAAGGAGGTGTAAATTTATCTTATTCAAACAATATAACTAAAGGAATACTCCCTAATAACGATTTGAAAAGAAATACTGTAAATACAAACGTAAATTATAGCTTTTTTAAAAGATTAAAGCTCTTTGGAGGAATATACTATTCAAAATTAAGAGAAAGTAATGCTTTTTATCTAAATGCTTATGACGTAATGGACAGTCCGATGGGTTATTTTTCAAGAATGGGGAGGCAAGTTAATACAGAATCGCTTAAAAAATATTGGCAAGAAGGGAAGGAAGGTGAGTTGCCTTTCAATACAGATTACATGCTCTCAAGCAACAATCCATATTTTCTATTAAATGAAAATTCAGGGGTGTTAAATAAAACTATGCTAAATACAAATTATGGTGCAAAAATTAATTTGTTTCCAGGTTTTAATATTAATTATTTGGGAGGCTTGCAGCTTAACAGTAATGATTTGAATGGATATCGAAAAAAAGATGAAACAATTTTTCAGGACAAAGCAACTTTAGAAAAAAATGAGTTAAAAAGCACGGTAAATAATTTCTATTTTGATTATACAAATAGCTTTGCGAAGTTAAATTTTAATTTATTAGGGGGGAGGCGGTACAATAGAGCTAATCATGAAAAACATTATCTTCAAGCCGACATTATTGATGGTGAAATTTCACAATGGGGTAACAAGACTCTAGGTTTTTTAAAGGGAAAGGGTAAAATAAATGAGTATTATGTTTCATTAAATTTATCGTACAATAATTTCTTATTTGTTAATTCAACATTAAGTAAATCGAAAATAGGAATAGAAGAATACATTTTTTCACCACTTTACTCATCCTTATCCGTTAATCTGTTTTTAAATAAATTAATTAAACTACCTGACTTTATTTCTCAGCTAAGTATGCAAGGGGGTATTTATAAGTCAAACGGTGGCTTTAGGGTAATATCACAAAGGACAGGCTTGCCCAAATATGAATTTTTACCTATAAAGGGACATAATATTTCAGGAAAATTGAGCCTTTTTAATGAAAACCTTTCGTTTACTGCAAATTATTATAAAAGCAAGAATAGAGATGTGGTTAATCAAAATCCCCAAGCAAATATATCGAGCACGGTTGAAAACAAAGGCTACGAATTAGGTGCTGAAGCTTTTGCAATACATAACAATACAATAAGGTTGAGGATGTATATTAACTATTTTAAAAATAAAAATACGGTTTTACAGTTACCAGAATTTATGAATTGGCCTTCAAAGCAACTTGGTACTTTCTCAACTATTGCCTTAAATGTTGGAGAAACCTCTCATGAAATTTACGGGACTGCGTATAAGCGTGAGAATGAACAAATAATTTATAAAGATGGGAGGCCTGTCTATGGTGCAAATGCTAGTTTTGGTAGTACTGATCCTGATTATGTAATTTATTTCGGAAGTAGTCTTAAGTACCGTAAAATTGAACTTTCAGTGTTATTTGATTATCATAAAGGAGGAATGGTTAACTCAAATTTTTATCGAATGGCACTATGGGCTGGTAATTTGGAAGAAACCCTAAAAGGTAGAGACGAAGGTATAATAGGCGATGGTGTAAGATGGGATGATGTCAGTGGCTCCTATGTTAAAAATGATGTATTGGTCAATGGATATGAGTATTTTACCGATAATTCTTATATAGATGAAGCAAACGTATTCGATGCAACATATTTTAAGTTGCAAGAAGTGAGTATTTCCTTTCCTTTAAATCTCTATAAATTACAGCTAAACTGCTCGGTTTTTGGACAGAATCTCTTTACATGGTCATCACAAAAACATTTTGATCCTTCTGTAATTACACAATTTGATGGTGAGTTTTACCGCAGTTTTGAAAATTTTAACGTTCCATCACAGAAGGTATTTGGTATAAAATTACAAGCAGCGATATGGTTTGAAAAAGATAAATCATAGATTATCTAATTTGAATATTAACTGTTTTAAAATGAAACGATAAGAATTTCGACGTATTATAAACAACAAATGACAGTCTGCAATAAACCAAATGCTGCAACTTGTAAGTTTTAACCGAGTTCGCATTTGTTAACCCTGCCGAGAATAAATTTTATGCACATAAGTGTTTATTTTTTAAAGGTGTTTATGTTTTTCAATTCGGCTATGGATAATTTCACTAAATTGTATACACAAAATTAATTTTGGCTATAAATAAAACCGCAAACTGTAAGGTAATTAATATGCTCTGGGTTTATAGCCATCGTTCAAAAAAACCTTAAGCAAACTCCCTTTAAGCTTTTTATTACCACTCCAACTTAAAAAAAACCTTAGCCCTTTGTTTGCCGGCCGGTAAGGCACGTTGTGGTAAAATACCGCCAGGCAAAGCAGCTGTTTACCAAATAATTTTATAAATTTGGTAAGCTCTAAATAATATAAATGAACCAAACGACTGTGAACCCAAAAGGCATATTTAGTAAAAATAAAACCACCTGGGTGCGTTTATCCACCCAAATTTGGAGTGATAAATGGAGGTGGGATGCGTACAGCTTATAAGTTAGCGGCTATGATAAAAAAACACCTGTTCATATTATTAAGCTTTTTAATTTGCTCGCAAACGAATGCTCAAAACTTTGATAAACTTGTTGAACATTTTAAGAATAACAATTTTATTGGTTTTGAAATTATCCCAAAAGATAGTATAAGCGAAAACTCCCTATACAAATCAGCGGATTTTAATGTTGGTGTCAGCGAAAACCCAATCCAAATTGAATTAAACACACTCGTTTTCGAAAATCCTTTTTATACCGATGACTTTGATGATTGGGATGACAATTACATCAACTTCCCAAAATCACCTTCGCTTATCTACGAAAACAACCTCATTACCTTATTTGGCAGTGGAAAATTTGTATGTCATAATTTAAATAGCTATCAGAGAAATCAGAGCTTCGAAAAGAAATTAAACACAAAAAAATTCAAATATCATTGGTTGATAGATGACAAATTATATGCATTTACCAAATCATTTATTTTCGGTGGACTTTTTCAGTGGACTGGAGAAAAATGGAAAAGAGCAGAGATAGAAAATCCAGTAAAAGAACAGCCAATAATGTTTTCGGACGAAGAATTTATTGTGTACAGAAAATGTAGTGGCGAATTTGGTGGAACAATTTACTTCTATGACATAGAAAGTAAAGAGACTTATTATACCCAGTTGACCTGTTCTAACACCGTAGCGAAAAAAGGCGGACAATACCACATTCTTGCTCATTTAGGACATATGATGGGAACATCTGAAATTAAGGTCATTCCTGAACCAAGAAAGTTAGATAAGGCGAATAATAAGCAACTCAAAATTGAGCGTGGAAATCTTGGCTGCCAAGGAAAATCTAATGCTTTCAGCAAACCTTTAGACCTCTTTGGAATTCAACTTTTTTCCACCTTTAAAATCAAAGACAGACAAGTATTCTTAGCGAATTTTAATGAAAGGACATTTTTAGCTGAGATTGATGAAAAGGAAATAAAAATCGTTAATCCGCTATTTGATAATGATAAATATACCCACGACCCAATAACCAGAACGTATGGAAAATACACGCTTATTAGTATGGACCACTACGGAACTGCACTAGACCGAGAGGTTACAGTAATGATTATTGCAAATGATAAGATTACATTAATAGATTGGAACGAAAATCACAGCCGCTGACAAACGGTATAAATAATTTGGCAGTTAGTGTTTTGCGAATGTTTGAGCTTTTAGTTAAGTTTGATATAACCGAATAGGTATGTGTCTTGAAATACAGCACTACGCATATTCGAGCCGTTGTATTTAGTTCGAAAAAATCACAATTAGTAACAGAAAATGAACGAATTATCTCTCAAACTTATCAAAGAAAAAGTCAAGAATACTAAACTTGATAAATTTATATTTGGGGGGATTATTTCTTCATTAGTTATTGTTGGTGGAATTATAATATTTCTTCTGCCACATAAGATAGACCCAGGTTTCAATGGCTTTCATTATTGGAAAGGAATTAAAATGTATTTCTGGGGCGGATTGATTGTCTTGCCTATATTTCTAATTTTTAGAAAAATGAATCGAAAGGAAATCAAAGGAAATATTAATTTAATGGAGAATACAATAAATTCAGATTGGTTTAAAAATCAAAAAGAATACCCAATCGGAAATATAAAAGAGATTGAATATGTATATTTTGATATGGGAGAAAAGGCAAGTGAGCCCAAAGAAAATCATTGGATTAAAATAAAGGTAGAAAATGGATTGGAAATCATTAATGAACAGTTTTTAATGGAAGAAAATCATAATGAGTTCCTAGATTTTTTAAAATTGTATCATTCGAAAGGAATAAAAATATCAATCGATAGCAGTAATGATTATTTTCAAAACGGAATAGAAATTAAAAATAAAATAGACTGGTTGAAAGATGGAGGATTTTCTAATCTGACATTTTGAAATCAACATAATTAAAAATGCTACCTAACAACGTATAAATTCAATGTTACCAATTAGTTACATTGAAAAATATGCAAGTAATAATCTCCGCCAATTTTATTTCCTAGCGGAAAGAAAATTAACTAAATTGTGCAAGTAAATAAAATTAGCTAAGTGCAAAAATGAAACTAAATAATTTCAAATACGCACTGCAATTTATACAAACGTTAGTATTTTAATCAATGACAATGAGAAAAACAAACATTTTAGTAATATTCATTTTCTTCTTGACAGCTTTAACGACAGTTGGACAAGAAACCAAAAAAGTAAAGGTTGAACATAAAAACCCTTGGTATGCAGAAGTCTATTTTGTTCTGAAAAAAGATAAGAATGTTAAACACGGTAATTATCAAAAACTCGGTTACAAAGACTGTTTGCTTATTGATGGCTACTATAAAGACAATAAAAAAGATAGCCTTTGGACTGAATATTTTTGGAGAACTGAGATTGTAAAAAGCAAAGGGACTTATCGACAGGATAAAAAAACAGGGGCTTGGTTAGAATATCATTTAGTTGGTGACAAAAAAGTGTTAAAAAGCAAAGGTGATTACCTTGACGATGTAAGAAAAGGAATTTGGGAGTTTTACGACCGCAAATCAGAATTGGTTCAGAAATACGACTTTGACAATAACAAACTTGTTTATTTCAAACCTGATGATAAAGAATATGAAATAAAAACAGAAAACGGATTAGTTAAAACCAAATTGGATAGACCTCCTCTTTTTATTGGTGGAGAAAGTGAAGCCTCTAAAGCAATACTAAATGCAAAAATCAATTACCCAAACATTGCAAAGGAGAAAGGAACAAGCGGGACAGTGTATATTTCTTTTTTCATAGACGCTAATGGAAAAACAATAGACCATAAAATTGAAACAGGTATCGGAAACGGTTGTGACGAAGAAGCTCTTAGAGTTGTAAAACAAATTCCCAACAATTGGCTTCCATGTTATTTAAACGGACAACCTGTGGTGTCAAAATATTTATATCCAATCAGCTTCCAACTGAATTAAGATGACAAGAAAAACGCAGACTAAAACTGTTTTTAATTTATGACGGTGAAAGTGGCATAATAAGGTTTTGTGGTTATAAGTAAGTTTGTATCTCATAAAAAAAACCTCCGGCTTTCGCCAGAGGTCCCTAAAAAAAACCATCCCTAAAATCTGTTGGGTTTGTTGTTAAATTATCTCCGTATTTTCAGACGTTTCGTCGCCTGTGTTGTTCGCAGTGCGATGCCCCAGACGTATCTGAATTTTAGTGTTCAGGGTATGGGCCAGCTCGCTTACTTCGGCCTGTAAGGCTCCGTAAACGGCTGCATTTACCCGGCTCATTACACTAAGGTACTCCATCAGCCTTTTCAGTTGCTCATACAAGGTACCACGCAGGCTTGTAGCCGAAGCAATGGCTCCTTTTGCCGCTTCGAGGGAGGCCGATTCGCGGTACATACTGGTAAAATTATCATGAGCTGCCATTGTTTCGTCCCAAAGCTCGGTGAGTCCGGCATCGGCAAAAGCCTGAACCATCTCAGGAGCCTGCATGGCTTGTTTTAAGGCATCCATATGGGCATTTTGCTTCTCGTAGCTCATGCGTGTCAGCGCGGTGCCGTGTACCTTAATTACATCATACAACTTTTCGGCAGCCTCGCTCCGAGGATCATTTTCCCAGAAAATAAGGCCCCTCAGTAAAAATACCAGGGCTTTGAATAAGCGGTCGCGCGAGCCATCAGCCTGTTCCAGCTGCTGTGTCAGCGCTTTGCTCCTGGGTTTGTTCATCCCGCTCATCATCTGAGAAACCGTAGTCTCGATAGCCTGAGTCTCAGCACTCAGGTAATCGTCGGCCAAAGCCGCTTTTACTATGGCCTGCCGAACCTGGTTCGACAAGTCGGTAAGTTCGGCAATGGTTGCCGAAGCAAACAAAAACGAATTTTGTTCCATAGTGTTAACATTTTAAACAGACGGGTAAGGTTCAAAACAGTTCCTTACCCTATATAGGGATGATTTTTTTGCGTGTCCGGTGTGGGCTTTGTTTGTACATTAGCCGGTAAATTGTCATTTGGTTTCAATTTCGTCGGTCTAAACTAAGAAATATTTTCGAAATAAACAAGACAATCCACTGTTATTTAATGGCTTGGATGCAACTTTTTTCAGAAGCCTGCCAGCGGTGTGGTTTTCCGTTTGGTCGGTTGACCGATATAAAGGTGTACTTTTTCCTAAGCTCCCACATAAGTGTAAAAGCTCACTCAGCAGCTCGGTTAAGCTCCAACACAAGTGCAAGTACTCACCCAACGTCTTGGTTAAGCTCTCACACAAGTGCAAGAGGTCTCCTGGAAGCTAGGTTAAGCTCCTGCACAAGTGTAAGAGCTCACTCGGTGGCTCGGTTAAGCTCCCGCACAAGTGCAAGTACTCACCCAACGTCTTGGTTAAGCTCTCACACAAGTGCAAGAGGTCTCCTGGAAGCTAGGTTAAGCTCCTGCACAAGTGTAAGAGCTTACTCGGCGGCTCGGTTAAGCTCTCGCACAAGTGTAAGAGCTCACCTAGTGTCCCGGTAAAGCTCCAACACAAGTGCAAGAGGTCAATCAGTAGTTTGGTTAAGCTCCAACACAAGTGTAGGAACTCACCCAGCGTCTTGGTTAAGCTCTCACACAAGTGCAAGAGGTCAACCAGTAGTTTGGTTAAGCTCCTGCACAAGTGTAAGAGCTCACTCGGCGGCTCGGTTAAGCTCTCGCACAAGTGTAAGAGCATGTTCTGTAAGTGGCCAAGCGCCTGTTGCGACCTTCCGCTTTTCATGACCTGCTGCCTTTTGCGGTGCAAACGCGTCATGTATTTTATGGCAACCAAGTGCTTGCACCGCATTATTATGGTGGGGACTGTTTTTCTACCGACCGCTAACCCCTCCGGGGTTTTCGTTATTCACAATTTATTATTCATTGCCCATTGATCATTGCTTATTGATTTGGCTGCTGACTGCCCACCGGAGGCTGAGGGCAAATTGTTCATTGCTCATTGCTCATTGTTCATTGCTCATTGTTCATTGATTTTTGGCTGCCGACTGCGTTCCGGAGGCTGAAGGCTCATTGTTCATTGTTCATTGTTCATTGCTTTGGCTGCCGACTGCATTCCGGAGGCTGAGGGCTCATTGTGCGTTGAAACCCGAAGGGTTGAATAACAATAGCCGTAGGTGCAACCTACGGTGGAAATCACGCACCGAGTCCGGAACCCTGAAGGGGTTCAACCGGAAATACGGTATCATTGCGATTAATATTTTCGATGGCAGATGTGCGATTTACGATAGGTGATTTTTTGGTGGGGCTTACTTGCGCTG
>JBFWMB010000033.1:0-38551 GCA_050251815.1 Salinivirgaceae bacterium
TTCTAAGGTGCTCTTTGCAGCTATTCTCATCAGGAAACTGCTCGATAAATTTGATTATATTCACATCAAAAGTTTTTTGATAAGATATACATTTTTTCTTAACTGGCATAATCGCGACGAATCAATAAATATTTATTAAAAATTATTAGTGCCAAAAAAGTTATTAAAAGCAATATAAAAAATTGAACTTACTAAACGCCCCTGGTTATATCAATAATTAAGACGTGTTTTTTCATATTAAAAAGCAAATTTAACAAGTTTGACTTCTATAAAAACGTTTCGTAAGTTATTTTGAAAGTATAAATAATTATTTATATTTGTTTTTGGTTATTTTTTAATAAAAATATAAGGGTAATAGTTATGAGAAAATTAATAGTAATGAGTTTAATTTTACTGGCAGCCTATTTTAGTTATTGCCAGGATAATTTTGAAAATATTGAACTCCATGCCGAAATCACAAGCGTACAACCCATGACAGGTATAGTATTTTGGAGCAATTCAAGCAACAACAATACCGATGCAATTTCGCTGGAATTCTCCTATATGCTTTTCAGCGAGGTTGTAAAGGACAGTGGGGTTTATGTTTGGGATAAAGTCGAAGAAAAGTTAAATGATATCGCAAGTAGAAATCACCAGGCTATATTTAGGTTTCGATATGTGTATCCAGGATACAAAACATCAGTTCCTGCATATATTTTAAATAGAAACGATTACAATGAAACGGTTGGTTTATCTGAAGGGAGAACTACCTATTTTCCGGATTGGGAGAATGAAGAATTAATGCGTTTTACCCTGGAGTTTTATAAGGAATTTTCAGCACGATACGATAATGATCCGCGACTGGCCTTTATTCAGGTAGGGTTTGGATTATGGGGAGAATATCATATTTATGACGGACCATTTGTCTTGGGAAAGACTTTTCCGAGCAAAGCCTTTCAGGAACAATTCTTTTACAATCTGGATTCGTGCTTTGAAAATATTCCCTGGAGCATTTCAATTGATGCCGCTGATGATACTTACTCTCCCTTTGAGTCACACCCTGAACTAAAAGATCTAAAATTTGGTCTTTTTGATGATTCTTTTATGCATAGCAGCCATTCAGGTTACAATACAACCTGTTGGAATTTTTTTGACAGAAACAGGTATCAATCATCACCTGGTGGAGGTGAATTTAGTTATTATTCAAACTACGATCAAGCACATGTATTGGATTATCCGGATGGACCCTATGGTAAACCTTTTGAAACCTTTGCCCGCGATTTTCACATTTCCTATATGATTGGTAACGACCAGCCAAATTACCAAAGTATGGAACGCATAAAAGAAGCAAGCATGGCATCGGGCTATCGGTTCAAAATAGTAAGTCTCAAAACCACAACTGATTCCTCGGTTTTTGAAATCCTAAATTTTGGAGTAGCCCCTATTTATTACGACGCATATATTGCAGTAAATGGAGTTAAATCATCAGAATCCTTAAAATATTTAGCTCCGGGCCAAACCAAAGTTTTTTCAGTACCTGCTGGAGCTAAAAATGCAGAAATTACTATTGAAAGTGAAAAATTGGTTCCCGGACAAAAAATTGAATTTTATGGAACACAAGAATTACCCACCACTTCGATAAAAAAAAAGGAAATAAACTCAGGTTTTAACATTTACCCGAATCCAGTTAATGCTGGAACAATTTATATAGAATTGGATAACTTTAATGAAAATGAGGATATTTCACTATACGTCTATAATGTTATGGGGCAGCAAATAGAACATAAAACAATACGCCAGGTCGATGTTAATTCTAAAGTTTCTTTATCGACCAGAAAATGGGAAAGTGGAGTGTATTTTATAAAAACGCAAGGAAAACGAATGCAGCAAACAACTAAAATTATAATTGAACAAATATAACTTAAGATAAATTTAAAAATTTATAATATCGGTTAACTAACTCAAGTTCATTCTCTAAGATTAAGATACTATGAATAAAAAAATTGCCTTTTATGTATTGTTGCTGGTAATCCTATTGTCCACATCGTGTAAAAATAATAGATTACAGATACAAACAAATGAAAATACCTATTGGTGGATTGGAGTAATAAACAAAGGTTCATCGATGCCTTTTAATGGATTAATTGATTTAGAGATTGATTTAAACTCACACCCCGATGGAAATCAAGTGCAACCTTTATTATTATCTTCAACGGGAGATGTAATTTGGTGTGATAATCCTCCAAAAATAACTTTCAGAAATGGTAAAATATCAATTGATTCAAAAGGTAATATAACCCACATTAAAGCTGGTGAAAGCCTTAGAGAAGCCTACGAATTTGCTAATAAAAATTACTTTCCTCCTTCGGGTAAAACACCTGATTTAAGGCTGATTTCAGATCCACAGTATAATACATGGATAGAACTTATGTACGATCAGAATCAAGAGGAAATTCTAAATTATGCAAATGCACTTATTGACAATAATTATCCTCCAGGAGTGTTAATGATAGATGACAACTGGCAAGAGGATTATGGAAAATGGAATTTCCATCAAGGAAGGTTTAAAGCACCAAAAATAATGATGGATTCCCTACATGCAATGGGTTTTAAGGTAATGTTATGGGTATGTCCGTTTATTAGTCCCGATTCTGACGTGCATAGAAAATTAGATTCAGAGAACTTGTTAATGAAGGATGAAAATTTACAGTCTGCCACAATTCATTGGTGGAATGGTATTAGTTCTGTTCTTGATTTAACAAATCCCGAAGCTGAAAGTTGGTTCTACGCTCAATTAGATTTCCTCGTAACTGAATTTGGTGTAGATGGATTTAAGTTCGATGCTGGAGATCCCTTTTATTATAAAGGATTAAAATCGCATAAAGAGATTCTCCCCGATGAACATACACAGCTTTGGGGTAAAATTGGGTTACGATATCCTTTGAATGAATACCGGGCCATGTATAAAATGGGTGGACAACCCCTGGTTGAGAGACTTCGCGATAAAGAACACCGGTGGAGCGATTTGAATACCTTAATTCCCAATATGTTGCTTCAAGGAGTTAATGGTTATGTTTTTGGTTGCCCCGATATGATTGGAGGTGGCGCATTCACCTCATTTTTACCCGGAGCAATAATTGATCAAGAATTAATTGTGCGCTCAGCTCAAGTTCATGCATTAATGCCTATGATGCAGTTTTCAGTAGCTCCCTGGAGAATTTTAGATGAAAATCATCATAATGCGGTTAAAAAAGCGCTGGCCCTTCGTATGCAGTTTACGAATTATATAATTCGCTTAACACAAAATGCTGCAATTACCAATCAACCTGTAGTCCGGTATCTTGAATACTGCTATCCTCATCAGGGTTTTGCAAAAATTAACGATGAATTTATGTTGGGTGATAGTGTTTTGGTGGCTCCTGTTTTGGAAAAAAATAAATATACACGCAAAGTAAAGCTTCCTGTTGGTAATTGGGTTTATTTGGATGGTAAAGAATATGAAGGGCCGTCAGATATTGAGATAGATGCACCTTTAGATGTGTTGCCCTATTTTTTAAAAAAGTAGGGCTGAATGAAATAGGAGAACTTAACAATTTGCTTTTGAGAAAATCAATTCAAAGCTATTTTGCAATACACGAAAAATATCTTTAGACTGTTATATCTCTTTTTGCAAAGCTCAACTTTTTATATCGTTTATGTGCTGCAATTCGGTCGGAATTGGATGCTAAATTAATATTCTTGTAGCCTTTTTCATTAGCAGATTAATCGCAAATAGCATTACTTGTTGAGCAATATCTTTCCTACGTATTTCACTAAATACCACCAAATCTTCAATCCAAACCATAGCACCAGTGAGCGTTTTGTTTATGCTTTTAATGTCACTAAAATAGCAGCAGTGCTTGCAATTATTAATGCCGAACTTTCCGCATTTACTATTGCTTCGAGGTTGGTTTAAGTTGGAATATCAACAATTGGTGACATTAAGGTAACAAGTTTTCCATGGACTGAATTTGCTCATCCGTTACATTATTTAATTCAAGCAATAATCGTAACCTAAATTTTTGGGCGTTTGAAAAATCAATAATACAAAATTACTACGTGCTTGCACCTTTCTTTTGATAAAAAAAGCTATTTCAAGATTACTCTTGAGACAGCTTAAACCAATTATTAATAGGTTTCATGAAAAAAACATTACACAAAAAATAACCAACGCTTTCAAGCTAATTATCGCTAGCGTTAATTATAAATGAATCAACTGGTGTCGGATTTACAACTCCATCACCTACATGCTCTATTACATTCACCAGCATTTCATCGCCTGTAACCGTAAATTTTGTAAAGAAAGTTCCTTCAGCATACACTGTCATATATGGGTCTGTATTAGAATTTAACCCACCAGACGAACCTTGAGTGGCACCACCACTACCCAAGGTAAGATGATAGATATTATCAACTAAGCCTCTTGAATACATATGGTTATGGCCCGAAAGACATGCATCAACTCCGTAAGGCTCGAAAAGTTCTTTTGCAACCTGTTGCAACACCTCATTATCAGGATGCTCACCAATGGTATATGCTCCCGTATGGTAGAAACAAATAGTGAATTTAATATTTGGATTTTCATGTGCTGCCTTTAAATCAGCTTCCAGCCAATTCCATTGTACTGAACCTGGTAATGGCTGTCCACCTTCATCACTCCAGGAAACATTGTCAAAAGGATCAATAGCAACCAAATGAACTGAACCGTAATCTACTGAGTAATATCCACCACCCGAAGTAACATCATCCGTATTGGCATTCGGGAAAAAGTCGTTAAATTTTGAATAATCGGTATTTGCGCCATCATGGTTTCCTTGTGTAGCAATTGTTATTGTATTTCGGTTCAACCACGAGGCATATTTGACCTTTGGGTTAAAGAAACAACCATACCAATTTTCCCAATTGTAATTATCATTCAAATCACCTGTATGCAATACAAAAGTTTGCTGGCTCTCGGGGTTTGTTTGAATGTCATTATATACAGCATGGGCAACTTCATCCTTACCCATATTTGGGGGCCATATGCCATCGTCCCTGTCCCCGTAGGCATCTTGAACATCTCCCAATGCATAAAATGAGTACGATGAAGGGGCAGTTTCGGGTGCGGGATAAAATGAACCTTCTAATATACTTGTATCAACGTTTACTCTATAATAATATTTTTGACCGTCTACCAGGTTATCCATTCGGAATTGGTATCGTTGCTGATCATCTCTGTCATCAACGGTTAATTCACCTGAATTAGTTCCATAATCAAGACTGGTGCCCCAATCTACAGTTACCGATTTAACGGTATCAACGGTTCTGAAAAGCAAATCCATTGAACCGTGATCATAATTAATCAAATACGGACTAAGTGTGATTAATCGATTGTCAATTTCAATAAAAGTGGCACTGATAGTATGATTGGATTGGACGTTGTTAAAAGTATAGCTGGGCTCCGTACCCCTGTCAAAATTATCAACAACAACTGCTTTAATTTGCCAACCTTCATCAGGATAAATTTTATAAGTAATGCTTTCTCCTTGTTTTACGGTTGCGCTGGCATCAATAGAACCTCCTGTGCCAGCACTTGCTGTGATCTCAAAAGTGGTAACAGCAAGACTATCTATTACATAAAGCGCTGCATCAGTATCCTTTGGTGGGAGCATACATACCACCCTACTTTGTGTTTTGTCTTTAAATCCCACCTTTATCTTACCTGTTAAGGTCTCAAAAACAGAGCGTTTGACGCGAAACTCCTTCATTGAAGAGGAGACCATTATGTCAACAGATTCGTCTCCAATCTCATTCCATGCCCAAGTTGCCCCATTGTATTTGGACTTAAACAGCATATTGTTTTCTATTAAATATTCAAATCCGGCATCTTTCCATGCCGCATCTATAAATCCCGTTGTGAGATTATTGTCGGCATCAATAAACAATTGATGATCTGTTTCCATTTCATTGCCAAGCACCAGGAAATACAAATCGGTTGCGTCATGCGAAACTTTTAAGCTGGTAGCTGATTGACCTGAAGCCACAGCAATGTCAGGAACTGATGTCCAATTTAAAAAATCGCCTACTAGTTCATTCGGGGCTTCTTTCTCCTGCTCACAAGAAAGTATGCATAATCCCAAAATTAATCCGGTCAAAATCAAATTAAATCCTTTCATAATTAAGTTCTCTATTAAATTTGAATTTTAAAATTGCTTATACTGTTACCCGGCCTTTGTTTTTAAAATTTAGCGTGTTGAACAACTAAATGATTAAACATTTACAAAATGAAACCGTCTAAATAATTAATAAACCACTAGTTTGGATGTGCTCATTGAATTGCGCTGAATAATTTTCAGATTATACAGTCCTGATTTAAAAACCGAACGCGACACCACCAAAATATTATCTTCAATAGTATTACTATATATCAGTTTGCCATCAATATCAAATAGTTGGATGTCTTTAGCTTTGGAGTCTTCAAATTGAATGGTTAAATAATTATCTCCTAAAGGATTAGGGAATATTTTTACTTTATTGGACTTTAAAAATATACCTGAAGTCCCTTGTGTAGTTGCGCTAACTAAATCAGACCATTCCGAATAGCCATACTCATTTTTTGAGCGTATGATATAAGTATACAATGTCCCCTTATCCAAATCGCTATCAATTAAAGTCTCTTCGCCATTTTCCAACTCGGCAATTAGTATCCAATTATCATCATTTGCCCGCGACCTCATTACCTGATACTCTATAACATCACTTGAACTCGCAGCCCAAGTCAATTGAATTTCAGTTTCAGATAACGCTAACGCACTAATATCAATCGGTGTAAATGGTAAACTACCCACTCCTTCTGTTCCCACAGTGACTATATGATTTAAGCTATTCTGTCCGGCTGCTTCATCCCATAAGCCCACATTCGCAAATTGAATGGAGTACGCAGGGTTTTTAGCAAGCATTTCATCTTGATCGGGAAGTTGTAAGCTTACTGTATAATTTCCATCAGATAAAGTATCAGGAATTGAAACGGTCCCTGTGGTTTGAATTTGGCCCGGGAACCAAAATCGAATATCACTGTTTGTTCCAGTATAGGGTAATACCACTTGATTCTTTGTTATTGTGTGTGTAAGTACAATTTGCAATGGTTTATATTGTGTTGGAGCTGCATATCCGTTATTTACCAAATTTAAGGTGAGTTCTAAATCTGAACCACTAGATACAGCGTTGTCAATAATTGTAGAATTTAGGGAGATTCTATATCCTAATGCAATATTAATTTGATCATAACATTCCTGATTCTTCCATTTATTATAAACTGACACATTGTAGTTACGGTTTAAATATGTCCAATGGAGTAGTTCATTTCGCTCCACAGCATTGGAGCAATCACTATAACTATTGGAAGCATCACATGTTTCGCCACCGGCTATGGTATATTTAGTAGTTTGATGCAAATAGGCTAAATCATCCGATAAACTGGTATATGTTCCATAATCAGAACTATTAGCCAGATAACAGTCGTTATGATGTCCTATGCGAGACTTGTAGGAACCATCGTAAGCTTCTTCATCTGAGATAGGTTCATTGGTTTGTACAATATTCTTCATTATTGCAGGGGTTCTTCCCTGCACAGAAATATTCTCTGGAAAAACATCTAATAGTTTTTCAACCAGAATGCGTCTATTCTCTTGATCTGTTGCACTAGGTTGATAACCGGCTCCAGCAAAATTTTTGGTATAATACCATTCACCCCATACGCCAATAAATCCAGCTTGAACTCCCGCTATAACATCGCTGTTCTTCTGTAATACATTGCGCAATGATTCAATATGAGAATATACTTTTTCAGGGGCTGCATCCCAAACCGTAGAACTTGTTGAAGAACTATAAGCAAATCGTACAATACATTTTATGCCCGCGGCACGAATTGAATCAAAATCGTGCTGCATATTTACCCGATAAGCCTCACTTACACTGTCCTGATCCACAAAACCTTTCAAATAAAAAAGTCTTAAAATTAAGGTAATATTTTCAGCTTCCCGATTTTTGATTAAATCTCGAGCTTTAAGAATTACATAATTTGCATCGCCTGTTTGCGTATGATCGTACCAACCCCGTTCTGGATTTGCAATTTCAGCTGTTGTAGTTAGATAATGCATAGTCGTAGTTTGTGCTAACAACGTATTCAAACCTAAAACGATGAAACCAATGATTAAGTAAATATTTTTAAAGATCATGATAGTAAATAATTAGTAAATGAATGGCATATTTTCTTAGGTATACTAATAATATCGATTATTAACCAAACTAAATATAAAGTACTCAGGCATAAAAAAATAAGTAATTACCAAATTATAACAAGGTGTCTATTATTCTTTTGCTAAAATAAAAATTGAAATAATTGCCAGCAGCATACCAATAAGCACTATAGGATGAGGTATAACGGCATAAATAATGAGCGACAACAGGATGGTAATAATTGGGGCTATAGCGTTTGTTAAAGGGCTTACAACAATGGCTTTCCCATACCTAAATGCATATACTATGGCCAATGCTCCAATAGAGTTTAGCAACTGAATTCCAAAAGCTAAATAAGGACCTTTAAAACCAAAGTTGATGGTTTGAGTCCAATCTGTCATAAATAAGGCAACTGGAGCTAGAAGGATTCCAGTTAGGGTCATATAAAAAAAAATACTTTCTGCTTTCATGGTGTTATTGGCTAATTTCATAAAAAAAGCCTGTGCACCCCAAGCCACAAAAACTATCAATGCCCAAAATACCCATAAATACCCTGTAAAGGAAGCGTTAGGATCCTGATAGGAAAGCCAGGGAATTGCAAATAATGCCAACACAATTCCAAACCACCCCCTTTTACTGGCTTTTTCTTTTAAGATAAAAATTGATAATAAAATGGTAACTACAGGAGATAACGAAATAATAGGAAAAATTAAATAAGCGGGACCATTTACGATGGCACCTGTGAACAAAGCTAACTGTCCTCCAGCTCCTAGCAAACCAATAGTTACTCCGTATATTATTGATTTAAAACTTTTTTCAATTTTCCAATTAATAATTTTTAATCCAATAATTGCTGGGATAATCATGGTTAATGACCAAACGACATAAATTAAAGTACCCGGGAAACCTGCATTTTCAGATATTTCAGTAAATGCGCCCCAAACCCCCCAGAACAATGTGGTTACTAAAGCATAAACTAACCATAGTTTGTTTTTAATCATTTATTGTAACGTATTAAAAGTTAATGTAAAACAACTAGTCATTTTTCTATTACCTACTTGTTATTTCTTGTGTCAAAAAAAAATAAGCGAGAAGTCAATTTACTTATCATATTTGACTCCCGCTTATTTTCTACTGCTATTAACTAACCTAAATTGAAATTATGAAAAAACTTATTGCATGTCAATTAACCAGCCCTTAGCTGTTTCACCTTCAGCTGCTTTGTTGGGAGCATAGCCCACATCAGCCCACGATTCTGGATCGCTTAAAAATACGGCTATTGAAATAACATCATTACTCAAAGAGGGAACCTTATCGCGTTTAAATCCGATTTCGATGGCTCCATTTTCACCAATGTTTGCAATATGCCCCTGAGTAGCATAACCAGTTGGAAAAGGTTTGTCGTCAAGCCAAGCCCATTCATCTTGCGCAGCCTCTGGATCAAAATAAAAAGAGGTAAAATCTTCAGTTGTGCTTATTGAGAACTGTCCTTCAACTAAATAATCGCCACCCATTGTTGGCCAAATCCAACCTCTGCTACCGGTTAAGGTATCGTTATCGATATCAAAATACACATCAAACCAATACCCATATTCAATAGTACCATTAAACTCAAGATACATATAAATATAATTGGCATCATAATCTACTTTAGCCTTGGTAACTATGCCTGCTAAATCGCCACCAGAACTCATTAAAAATTTCTCTTCAATAACTGAATCCCAATCGTCAAATGAGTTATCAGTCAGACTAATCCGGGTTTCTTTATCAACCTTAACTTTGGTTGAAATTACGTGGGGTTCATCGTTAGCATCAAAAACAGTTAACTTAACTGTGTATTCCCCTTTTAATGCATAAGTGTGCACAGGATCTTTTTCAGTAGATGATTCTCCATCGCCAAAATCCCATGCGTAGGTCACTTCGCCGCTAACATCCGAAGTATTTGTAAAAGTAACGACTAAACCGTTCGTTACATAAGTAAATAAAGCTTCACCAGTAATTGGAGCTGGATCATCACCATCATTTCCGCACGAAGTAACCAATAATCCAGTTACCAGTGTGAGTGCTAAAAACATAAATAAATTTTTCATTTTCATAATTTAAGATTTAAAATTTAACGAAGTATAAAACTAATTTTGGATGCAAAGTTTATTTGTATTAATCTCATCAATAGGGATGTAATATAGTTTTGAATTATCGTCCCACTTAATAATTAAATTATCAATGGTTGATGGAGGATTAGTGGCTAAGTTAATATCACCAACTGTTAAACCCTTAATATGATATCCCCAGTAGGTGCGATCCATATCTCTTTTATTGCGGAATACATCAAAAAAACGATGTCCTTCAAAGGCTAGTTCCAATCGCTTTTCTTCCAATACTACATCTAAAATGGTTTTACCAGCAGGTACTGATGTAATTAAGTCGTCTGCTAATCCCCTATTTTTGCGTATTTCGTTTATATCGTCAAGTGCCAGATCGGGCTTATTTGTTTTGGCATAAGCTTCGGCCCTGTTCAAATACATTTCGGACAAACGAAACATTACAGGAGAAGATAAATTAGGGTCGCCATTTTGAAAGCTAAACTTTGTTATATAATACACCTCAATTCCATTTTTCTTTGATACCATATCATTGTCATCCAATAAGGTATCAATAAATACCCAACGTGTATCATTCATATTCTTCGCTAATAATTCCCGATACGAAGGAGACGCAAATTCTTCGCCCCAACCAGAGTTTCCATCACTATAGAGCATAGAAGCAATTGATCCAAATTTACCACGATTGTCGCTATCGGTAAAGGCAATTAACCAAATGGTTTCAGATTTTGAAATGGCATTGGCAAAAAAATCAGGCAATGACGATTCTGTTTCAAGTGAAAATCTCTTCGATTCAATTACCTGGGTTGAAGCATCAATAGCTCCCTGAAAATTGTCCATGTTTATGTAAACTCTTGATAAAAGAGCCTGTGCAGCTTCTTTGGATGCAAACTCTTTTCCACGGGGTTTATTCATATATAATTCAGCCTTTTCCAGATCACTTATAATAGCATCGTAGGTTTCCTGAATGGTGGCACGTGCTTTATCTTTAGGTTCAGATGTTGATAATCGGAGTATAATACCTAAATCAGTTTCAGGATTACTAATTGCGTATGGTTTAGCATAAAAACGTACCAGATTAAACATACTAAAGGCTCTAAGAAAATAGTTCTCACCTAAGAGTTGTTGCATATCTTCGGTAAGGTCACCTTTATCTTCCAATATTTGAATGGCTGTGTTCGTACCACTTATTATTTTATAGGAAGCATACCAAAAATACCTTGAATTGGGTTGATCAGGTGAGTGAGTATAGGTAAAACTATAGTATAAAGGGTCTTCAGTTTTTTGACCACAAACAATATCATCTGAAGAAAAATCAGATAATTGAAAATACTGCCTAAGATAAGAATTGTTATCATCTTGGAAACCCTGAAACTCAAGTCCATCCTTAAAAAGGGCATAATTTCCATTGGTTACATTGATTAACCCATCGGCAGTTCCAGCAATTGACCCTGTAGAAACCTGATCTGATGGATAAACATCTAAATCGCTGCATGAACTAAGAAATCCCACAGCACCTAAAATCAAAAATAGAGAAATTATCTTTTTCATTGCAATACGTTTAAAATTTAACATTTAAGGTGGCTATAATTTGTCGGTTGTTAGGATATTTAAAGTCACTAACACCAGGCATTGACCATGATTCTTTATTTAGCGTAACTTCAGGATCTTGTCCCCAAAAATCGGTAAAAACAAATAGATTATTACCAGTTAAAGCAACCGACATATCTTTCAATTTCATGGCAGAACTCCATTTCTTAGGCAAAGTATAGGCTAAGCTAATGGTGCGTATTTTAAAATAGCTGCCGTCTTCAATGTATCGGGACGAAGTTTCTTTGGATAAAGAATTGTTTTGCATGCTCGGATGGGTAGCTACATCGCCGGGTTTTTCCCAACGGGACCAATCATCCTTTGGTTTCATGTTATTATAATAGGGTTCATGTCCATCACTATCCATAAATATACGGGTTGCATTATACACATCATTTCCGTATTGATAAGTTGCATTTACACTCAATGAAATGTTTTTATACGAAAGGGTTGCATTTAATCCACCCATAAATTCAGGAAGGGCATTGCCTACTTCCTGAGGTGAGGCTTCTGAATAATTAGCCGTTGGCTCTCGACTAATAATATTGCCACTTTCATCGCGTGATATTTTTTCCCATAGCGGTCCCCCGGTTTGGGTATCAACACCTAACCATTTGGGCAGATAAAAGGTGTATAGTTGAGCACCATTTCTATAGATTTGACTTACACCACCGATAGTAGAAATAATAGGTAAATCCATATCGGATAGTTCATTGCTGTTTTTTGCAAAAGTAAAATCTGTTGTAAATTTAAAATCGCCTCTATCTATGTTTATTGTTGATAAGGCCAATTCAAATCCTTTATTTACCACAGTACCACCGTTTTCATAACGATTTTCAAAACCTTGAGATAAAGGCTGTGCAGCCAGTACAATTAAATCTTTGGTAACATTATTGTATACATCAAAGGTAAAATTAACTCTTTTAAATAACTCCAGATCAATACCCACATTGAACTGATTGGTGTGTTCCCAGGTCAAATCAGGATTAGCTAATTGATAAGGAAAAGCTGCAGTATGTCCATTATATTGAGTACTTAAATCAAATAATGGTAAAAATTTTCCGGGTCCTATTTCTGGATCACCGGTAACCCCAAAACTGGAACGTAATTTTAATAAAGAAACAAAACTAACCTCATTCAAAAAGTTTAGTTTATGTAATAAAACCGAAGCTGAAATACTAGGAAAATGAGCTACCCTGTTGTTTGCAGGAAAGTTAGAAGTTTCATCAATACGGTATGAACCGGTTAAAAAATAAGTTTTTAAATAGTTGTAATTTACCTGTGAAATAAATGAGCGAAATATTTCCGAAGCATTATAACCATTGATTTGATATTCACCAGAAGCGACCGAGGGAACCTCAAATCCCTGAGGTAGTCCGGTGCCACTAACTCCCAATGTTTCATAATAACTTTTTTCATATTCAACTCCAACCAAGCCATCTACATTGTGTTCTCCAAATGCTTTGTTAAAATGCAACATGTTGGTTGAAATGCCGCTAAACCATTGGGACTGGTCTTCAGCAATATAACCTTTATTGGAATAAGTTCCTGCTGCCAGTGCAGATACATAATTATGGCCTTTACTCGTGCTATAGTTTAAACGATTTGAACTTGAAAATGATAACCAATCATACAGTTGTACATTCAAGACTAAATCATAATCAGCAGCAATTCCTTTATAACTATTTTCTGAATTGTCGGATGTGTGGAAGGGATTAATTGGGTCACGCGACCACCAGCCTGTTCCATCAGCTACTTTTTTAGCATTTTTCCCATCAATATAACGAGCACTTCCGTCTGCATTAAAAGGATTATCCCATGGCACTCCAAGATAAGTATAATACATTGTCATGTAATCATAAGAAGTACCTCTGGAACCCGTTAAATTCACATTATTTTTTAAAGATATTTTATCAGTAAATTTATAATTGGTGTTCGCCCTTAAATTTAACTTCTCAAAACCGGTTGTGGCAAATGTACCTTGTTCATTATAATAGGTTCCACTTATATAATATCCCAATTTATTACTATTGCCACTTGCGGCCAGGTAATATTTTTGAATTGGAGCAGGTTTAAAAGCTTCATCAACCCAATTGTAATTTAATGATTCTAATTCTTTAGGATAATCGGAATAAAATTTAATCTTGTCAATCTGATGGGTGTCGTAATCGCGATACAACTCAGAACTCAATTCATAAAACTCTTTTCCATTCATCATTTGGATGTTTCCATGATTGGCCGTATTGAATCCATAACTTGCCTGGAATTCATAATTACTGTTTTCGCCTTTAGCCGATTTCGTGGTAACTACAATAACTCCCTTATTGGCTCTCGCTCCATACATACCAGTTGCACCAGCATCTTTTAAAACCGTTAAGGTTTCCACATCACTCGGGTCGAATGCTCCCCCGATTATTCCGTCGACCACATACAAGGGTTCTGCATTACCGGCATTTATGGTAGAAACACCCCTAATTCGAATCTCAGATCCTCCCCCTGGTGCTCCTGAACTCGATACCACCTGAACTCCGGACACCTTACCCTGAAGCAGTCCTGCCACGTCGTTTGATGGAGTATCGTTCAATTTTTTTGAAGAAATTACGGCTACAGCACTGGATATTTCAGTTCTTGACTTATTACTATAACCTAACACTACCAATTCACCAATATCAAATGCAAAAGGAACAAGATTAATGTTCATTTTTTGGTTAATATTTTGAACAGCGCTTTTTTGTGTTTCATAGCCAATATAGCTGAAAACAAGCGTATCGTTTAAGGCTGCATTTATTTCAAACCTTCCTTCAAAATTAGTAATTGTCCCAGTAGTTGTCCCTTGAACAACAATACTAACACCTGGTAATTCAATATTATTCTCATCGACTATTACTCCAGTAACCTGGGTAAAACCGACAAGAGCGTACAATTGAATCAATAAAATAGCTACAATTTTTTTCATTTTAAATCAGTTTATTTCTAATAATTATAGTAAGCAAAAATAACATTCGATAAATATACAAAACTTTTAATAATATCAATAACCTTTTTTATATATTTTATTGCAGTTTTATAATTTTCTTTTCCTTTCTTTTAAAATCAAATAAAAAGTTCGTATTACAAGTTCCTTTAAAATTTTAAATTAATTATGCCAGAATTGCCCTGGATATTGGTTGCTCTAATATCGAGTCTTAGTAATCTTTGTGATACATCATAGTTTTCACCCAATAATTTGATGTCTTTGTTATTTATGCTTACCGATTTGGGAGATTTACATTTTATATAAACACGCTGATTTCCATATATTTTAACTGAAACTAAAGTCTTATGCGAAAATTCCTCAACGCTGTATACATTGTAGGTTCCGTGGTTGATTACAGCAAAAGGCATTTGAGTAGCGGCCAATGAATACTTCAATACATACCTTTCTTTATTAAGCATTGGCAAATAAATAAAACCATAACCAGCCTCTTCATAATAAGAAGCTATGGGTTTGTCGTTTAAAGTTGCCATCGATACATGAAACCCTTCAGCTAATTTTAGCTTTAGGACCATATTATTCAGTAATTTGTATTGGTAATATTCATCAGGCATGTTTCGGTTATCAATTTCAACTGTTCCCATTTCCCTTTCTGAGACCATAGTATATTTCTTATACAACCATTGAGAGTAGAACTGTTCACTATTTTTAGCTGCATATCTTTCCCGATTTGACTGAACCATTTTATAATATTCAATCCACTTTTTATTGGTTTCCTCCTGCATAAAATCATCCTGAGCCAACCAATTACTCCAGTGTGATTCAATCATATCAGATTCTTGTAGCTCAAGGTCAACTGTAGGCAATTTGGACAATTCGAACCATTCATTACCATAAGTGATTCTATTTACAACAACAATACCGTTATCAAATCCCCCTCCGTTATTTCCCTTTGGGGGATTCAACTCACTTATCTCTTCAAATAAGGTATTGGCATATTTAACACCTGCTTCGCTCATTATTTTTCCGGTACTGTATTTACCCTGGGGGTTCCAGTAATAAGCATAGGAACAGGGAACAAAACTCTCCGGAAAAGAATGACCATTTTCTTCTGATAAGCCGTACTGAGCCATAATTTTTTTAAAGCATTGGATATGCTCTTTCATTATTTCTTCAGGCCAGGGATAATTATCAACTTTATTGTACCATTCAGCTCTTTTTAATTGCCCATTTAACCAATATTCATGACCCAGCCCATGCAATCCAAATTCTAAGTGGGCAGCATTTTCTTGAACATACTTCATAATTTCAACCTGCTCAGGGCAAACGTTTGCTGAATTATCCCAGTTGGCTCCTTGCCATGTTGTTGTAGGAAATTTGGCAAGAATATTTTCCCTATCCATTTCACTCAAAACAAACAAACCTTGTACACGAACACCAACTGCTTTGCATACTTCTACAATGGCTTTGTAATCCTTAATATCCATTTTCCGGTCTAAGCCTATGCGATAGGGACCTACTTCATCGACATCTCCTGAATTATTACCAATATTCCAGCCTAAATCGTCGATAGCAAATGCAAAAGGACGGGGAAAAATGATTCCTGCATTTTGAGTTGTAACACGTTGTTCGTTTGTTGTTTGCATAGAATTAATTTTAATTTTTCGATACTTGTATCAGTAAATAATCATTAAATTCGGCTGTTATAAATGGATTATTCCCTGAAATTGTTGCCAGCTCTACGTTATTCACATAATCAAAAACGGAATAGTTATCGTCTCTTTGTAAACCACGTAATTCAATTGTTCCTTCCCACTCCTTGGCATAAAAAGCATAATAAAGCGTATCATTTTTTTCAATTACATGCGTTTCCGGTTTGTCGTAACCTATGTCGTATAAATAACCCAAGTAGTCTTCTTTCGAAAGCATTTTCTCATGATACAAATCAAACCACTTTTTCCAAATTACCTCTTTTTCAGGAGTTAACAGATAAGATTGTTTTACATACGGATTATCATTTGGCCAGGTAAATTTTGTTCCCAACACAGCTCCTATACCCAAAGAACTAGCAAAATCAGAGGCATTATCACTCAGTTCAACATGATCGCCATAATAAGCCGTATGAGGCATTATGGCTTTATAGGTTTTTCCTTTATGTCTAATTTGCCAACTGCTTAGTGGATCAGAAGAAACTGTTTGATTAGTAAATGGCATGTTATAAAATGACATACATGTTCCACAAGGGCAATTCTCAATTACCGCATGTGGTTTAATCTCCCTTACCTCTTCATAAATCATCTTAAAAAAATCAGGTAGCATTTCAATAGATTGTTCAGGATACACCAACGGTCTGTTCCAATTGTAATCAGCGGGTGCAGCATTCATATGCTGTCCATCCAATTTTAATCCGTCGAATCCCCATTCCTTAATAAAAAGATCGACTACATTTTTTGTATGTTCAATTGTTGCATTGCTTGCCGGTGACATTAAGTAACTATCCCACCAGGTAATGTATTGGGGAGCTCCCGATTTATTTATTAGTAATACATCTGGTTCTTCTTTTAAGATTTTACTATCTGGATCAGCAGCTAAAGGAGCCCACCATAATTTTGCTTTCAAACCATGTGCATGAATGGCATCCACCATTTTTTTCATAGCTTTATTTCCACCCGGAAAACGATTCTTATCTACACTCCAATCACCTTCGGCAACCTGAAATCCGTCGTCGATAACTGCCCATTGTATGCCCAGCTCTTTAACCTTGGGTAAGGTTTGAATAATTTCGTCGGTAGTAAATTTCCGCTCGTAACCCCAACCACACCATACACTTTCAAATGCAGCATCTTCGCGTTCTGCAAATTCAATTCCTTTCTTTTGCATAAATTGCGCATATTGCCTTAATGCTGAATAATAATCTCCTTTATGTATCATTACAAATGTACTGAAGGTTTTTAGGGTGTCTCCAGCTATCCATTCCACAAACTCATCAAATTCTTTTTCTACTCCTATTTTTACATAAGGATTGTATTTATCAAAATCGGTAGGTAACGAAACCTCTTTTGGAACCATCTCGGTATGCCCAATGGCTATTCCTCCGTCTTTTCTCCAAATATCGGTTACAGGAATTCCGCCGCCATAATCGGATTGGTTCATTCCCATAAAATTTTTCTGATAATAACCAGGCTCCAGCGGTTTAATCCAATCTGCCCTTTCAGCACTAGAACTGCCCTGGAAAGCCCAAAAATTTGGTGTGTCGTTATTAGAACGGATGCTGTAATTATTAGTTACCCATTTTTTAAGCTCAACATCTTTTTGGCTATTATTTACATAGCTAACATCAAATACTGCCATGTTGGGAAAATGAGTGTAAGTTTTCACCGATACAATTTTGGTCAACTGGATACCTCCATTTACAGAACGGCCTTTGACAATTGTTTCAACACCTTCGCCAAATTTATCTGTTATTGCACTTTTTGATTGACCGGTAATAGTAAATTTATCACTTTTGAAATTTTTTGTCTCGAGATATTCGGTTAATTGAAAAGCATCGGTAAATAAACTCATACTGTCGGAAGTAGCATTTACTTTTGAATACAAGTTCTTGTCGAATTCAATTTGCAAACTACCGCTTGTAATAAGCACCCTTTTATTACACGAAAGGAATAAAAACGAGCTAAATACCATTAAAATTAAATAGGTAAAAAGTTGCTTTTTCATACTATTTTGTGTTTTGAATGCGTAAAGCATTAGTTTGGTATAATTTTTCTAATACCGGTTTAGGCAGGCCAAAACCATAAAGCGGCCAGTGGTAATTAAACATTTCTGTTTCGTAAAAATGTTCATCTTCCGATTCCAGAATCCGGAAGGTCGTCATATACATTTTTTCTGTTGGCGCATTATCTGTTCCATACAACAAGCGATCCTGATATTTCTTATAGAATTCTTTCATATATTTTGGAATTGGTGCCGTTTCAGCATAGCGTGCTGAAATATCAGCCCATAAATTGGGGTGTTTATCAAGCATATTACCGATAATTTGTAAATCGTAGGAGCAATTTGCAAAATGGCAGGCAATAAAAGTAGTTTTGGGATTGTTGGCTAAAGCATTATCAAGTGTTTTCATTAGTTCACCATGATCTAAAATCCCTTCCTTTGTCAAATCGACATGCCAGGTGTAGCCATTCATTAACCCATCATTGGTTGAATCAATAGGAGCATACATCCAGATAGGTTCGGCCACATGAATATTTACTGGCATGCCCAACTCAGCACATTTGCTCCAGATGGGTTCTAAGGCTTTATCATCTATATGCAAACCATACGCTTTTGTAGGTTTGGAGTAAATCAGCCCCTCTCCTTTATCGCCCAGTTCGCCTACGCCTTTGGCGCCCAATTTATGGCATCGTTCAAGTTCTTTAATGGCATTTTCTGTCCAGTTTGTATCTGTATTATAACCTGTATAATCAATGCCACACCATATTTCAAATCGGTCAGGATATTTTGAATACACAGCACGAACTGAATCGTAACCTTTGCCTGTTTGCATTGATAAGATTACTGTTTTTTCGATACCAAATTTATCCATGAGCTTCACCCACTCATCGATTTCCTCAGCATTTTGGGCATAATCGTGTGAGTGAATATCTATTATTGGAAATGCCGGTTTTTCTATGCTTGTTTTTGGTACCTTATAAATAGACTTCGGGCGATAGTCTTTGAGTTTTAAATCTTCGAGTGAATTTTGACCAGCACTTAATTCAGGTGAATTTTGGCTACAACTGAGAAAAGCCAAAACCGTGGTTAGCATAATTATTATTTTCCTAATCATTTTATTATTTTTTTTATTAAATTTTTAAAACAGATACTTAAAAAGTATAATTAAACTTTTCTTTGGCTACTTTTTTCACATTTTCAAGTGATTTAAACGCATTGGTTCCTCCTGCTGCAGTGGTATTTATGGCTCCGGTTAAAGCTGCAAATTCAAGGCACTCTTTCAATGGTTTTTTTTGAATAAATTGTTTTATAAATCCTGCATTAAATGAATCACCAGCACCAATAGCATCTTTTACATTTTCATTTAAAAACGCATTTTGTAAATACATTCGAGATTTATCCCACATTAGAGCACCTTTTGTTCCATTTTTAACAATAACAACATTGCTAAATTCTTTAATCGACTCAAGCGCTTCTTCAGCCGATGCTTGCCTTGTTATGGCTTTAATTTCTGCTACATTTGGAAGAAAAATATCAACATAGGGTAGCAGTTTCCTCAAATCAATATCCCATTTTTCTTTTGGATCCCATTGAGGATCAAAAGAAGTTGTCATGCCAGCAGCTTTTGCCCTTTTAAACAATTCAACAATATCGGGTTTAAGTCCTTCCTGTAAAAAGATTGAACTTAAATGCATGTGTGATGCCGACTCGAGCGCAGCTTTTGTGATATCTGAAATTTTTAAGTCTTTCATGGCACCTGGATAAGTAACCATAGCTCTATCGTTATCAAAATTTAAAGCTATCGATAATCCGGTTTGAAGTGTGGCTGACGTTAAAATATTACTTAAATCGACCCCTCCGGTTTTTAACGATGAAATAACCTGATCAGCATAGCTATCCACTCCAATTTTTCCCAGAAAACTTACTTTTGCACCAAGCATACTTAAGTTATTTGCGAATATAGCAGAACTACTACCAAGGGTTTGAATAAAACTAGTGGCCAATATTTCTTTTCCGATTATGGGCATCGATTCTAAATCGTTCATTATTAAATCAATGTTTAACTCTCCTATAACCAAAACATCAAATTCTCTTTTCATATGCTATTCATTATATATTACTTTATAAAAGAACATTATTTTTATTTACCGCTATTAGCTTATGATTTAATATTATTAAACAGACAAACCACAAGCTCGGGAATATATCCCTGTAACCGTCTGAATATGACTATGTACAAGCTCAGTTGGAGTTGGTTCAATAAGTCCTTTACATACTTGATAAAATTGCTCAGGCATAAATTGACTCAAGAGAGACCATGGGATAGCATTCTCGTTCAAATTTTTATAAAGCTTTTCTTTCGCTAACTGAATTTCTAAGTTAGGCCAATAGTACCTTACCCGGTCAGAAAAACTATATTTGCGTTTAAAAGCTTGCTGTTGCTCACTTCCTGGATAATATGACTTCCAGTATTTTGGTTCATTTAGCATAACTTTTTCTATCGTTTCGCTCAACTTCGACAAGTTTTTACTATTTGCACCCATGATTTCAATCTCAATCGCTTCAAGTGATAAAAGAGCTTCGCGGTAGGCAAAAGTTAACCAGGGCCCCACTTTCAAAATACAAAAATGATTTTTGACTAGATTACCCAAATTGTCTTCAGTTTGATAGTCGGTCGAATGTGCCTCATACACCAATCGTTCATATTCTAATATATTCTCACTTAAATTTTTAGCCTTTTCAGGATTAAAATGGAAAATTTGGTCATCACTAAATTCAACACCAGGCTGAACTACAACACCAATTACTCGTTCCCAGGCTTCATCTAAACCTTCATTTAAAAAGTATTTCTGAGTGACAGCAATTGTTTGTTTAGCATCTGATGGAGTGGTTGGTATTACTTCATCCTCTTCCTCCTGTGCTCCGCCTGGAATAGGCACTTCCGTTCCAATAATGTATACCGGTTTACTATAATTTTTACGGTACATTTTCCAGGTATCTTCAGCTACTTTGCATAATACAGCTGCTCTTGCAGCAACCACATCGTCAGACAGTGGTTTATTTCTATCACCTATGTCATCAGCACAGAACATACTGGTATCTAAATGAATTTTTTGAAAACCCGCTTTTACATACTCAGCAATAAGTACTTTCGATTTTCTCATAGCCTCTTCGGCAGTAAGGGATTGCCATCGATTGGGGCCCAAATGGTCACCTCCCAATAAAATCATATCTTGCGGGAAGTCAACTTTCTCAGCTATTTTGTTTACATAGGCTACAAAATCAGCTGGTTTCATTCCGGTATATCCACCATATTGGTCAACCTGATTTGAGGTTGACTCAACAAGAAGTAAGGAACCATCTTTCTTAGCCTGCTTAAAACTGGCCTCAAGCACATCGGGCTGAGCAGTACATACGGAGTAAACTCCTTTTGCTAAACCTTTTCGATTAGCACTGATAATATCGAGGAAAACCTCTAACGAATTTTTCATTTTTGTTTTTTTCAGTTCAATTTAAATGAAGCATACAACCTGTATTAATTTTGAAACCAATAAATATTATGCAGGCATTTGTGTTATGAATTATTTAAACCAATCCTTCATAAATAATTACCCCCTCAACAACTCGTGAAATTGTGCCACTCACTGAAGGATTATCAGGTTTTAATCCCAATTGCAACGATTTATAAAACCCAAGTATTTGAGCTGGTAAAACACTGCAAACAGCCAAAAATTCCTCATCTAGAACCGTTCCGTTTTCTGACATAACAACTTTCTCATCAAGGTGCAAATTATCAATTGATGTTTCAGAGATTCCAATCAAACGCATTGCTTTTTTTTCTTTAATCATTGCCTTTGCCAGATCTGTTTCGTATTTAAGTACTCCTTTTTTGTTTGAAAACAAAAACACTACGAGTGTATCATCGTTTACAACAGCTTTTGGTCCATGTCTAAAACCTAAAAATGAATCGTTCTTACAAATAACTTTTCCATCGGTTAATTCCTGCAATTTTAGGTGCGACTCCGTGGCTGTTCCAAACATAGGTCCGGAACCTAAAAATACAGCGCGACTAAAATTCAGTTTTGAAATTGCTGCTAACCTTTGCGTATACTTGTTAATAATGTTGGTTCCCAACGACACTACCCCTTTAACTTGATGAGCCAATAGTTCCCATTCATGAATGCGAGCTATTAACAATCCGGTTAAAAGCATACTGGTGTAGCTGCTCGTCATAGCCAAACTTTTATCGTTCGATTCTGGAGGCAATACAAAGGTGAATTTTTCATTTTTTGAATCATAAGCAGCTAAAGCCCCTGCTCCATCACAGGTTACTACCAAATGGTAACACGTTGAACAGACCTCATCAGCCAACTTCACAGCAGCCACGCTTTCGGGACTATTTCCTGAACGGGCAAATGAAACCATTAGGGTCGGAACCTCATTATCAAGGTAATCATGAGGATGTGTTACCAAATGTGTTGTAGCAACTGAAACTGTTGTTATTTTAGTTAGTCGCTGAAATATTCCCTCTAAAGAATATCCAATATAAGCACTTGTACCCGCGCCTGTTAATATAATCTTTTTACTTTCACCTTTTGCTTTAGCCCAAAATGCATCCAAAAGCTGCTTTTCGCTAATAAATTTATTATAGGTTGCATTCCACACTTTTGGCTGCTCAGCAATTTCCTTTGCCGTATTAAAAGCTCCCGCTGCGGTTAATTCGTCTTCGTTTAAATCAAGGTAATTCATAATATATTTAATTGATTTAATCTATTTATTTATCCTTTCTTTACAAAGATAACATCTTTTTTTTACTTTCTTGGTATTTTATTAAATTTTGTTTACCTTATTTTATACATTTCATATTATATTTTAACTATAATATTTTACCTTACCTTTTTAATATTATTGTTTTATCTAATTTATTCACTAATTTTACTTTTTAACACAATTTATTATAGTATATGAAAGAAATTGCAAAGAAGTCAACAGTTGACAGGCGCGATGATATTTTAAATCTTTTAACAGAAAAAGGAAAAGTTTATGTGCATGAATTAAGCGAGAAATACGGAGTAAGTGTTGTTACAATTCGGAATGATTTAGAACAGCTGGAGAAAAAGAATACGCTGATAAGGGCACGAGGAGGCGCTATGAAAATTGAAGGACAGGTTGCTATTGATTTTAACCTGTCGAAAAAGCAAAGACTTTATTTTAATGAAAAAACACGAATTGGTAAAAAGTCTGCAGAATTAGTTGGTGAATCTGAAACAATAATTATTGATTCTGGTACTACAACGGCTGAGATTGCAAAAAACTTAGCTACTCATAAAAACATTACTGTTATTACCAATGCTATAAATATTGTAAACATCTTAGCAAATTTTTCAGAGATTAATGTTATTATTCCCGGAGGATATTTGCGAAAAAATTCTCTTTCGCTTGTAGGCCCTTTAGCTGAAAAAAATTTCAGACAGCTCTATGTTGATAAAGCATTTATTGGTGTTGATGGTTTTGATTTAACTATTGGTGCCTTTACTCCAAACCTGGAAGAAGCATCGTTAAACCAAATAATGATAGAAGTTGCTAAAGAAATAATAGTAGTTGCTGATTCAAGTAAAATTAACCGAAAAAGTCTTTCTTTAATTTGTCCCTTATCGAATATACATACTTTGGTGACCGATTCAGGAATTAGTGATGCGGACTATAAAAAGCTTGTAGATAAAGGCATTAAAGTAATAATTGCCTGATTTTTATAACCAACAAAAATTAAAGAATTAACAAAGAAATGCCTACCGGCATTTCTTTGTTAATCAAAATATTGAATATTCTCTTCTGCATTAAGTTTATTTTGTATAATAAGTAACCTTGGAAACCTTTTTATAAGCTCCCCGGGTAAAATCAGGAATAATTATAGGTACACTCTGATTCTCCACCGATTTTTCCGATAATTGGGCTATGGCAGACCACTCAGCCGCATCGTAAACATCCTGATCCAAAGGCAAACCGTTTCTTAAACAATAAATCAGTCGATAATCCATGATAAAATCCATCCCCCCATGACCTCCAACCTGACGCGCTTTTTCACCAACTTCTTTTACAATAGGATGTTCATATTTTTCGAGTAGGGCTTCCATTTCGATTTCCGGTAAAAAGTCATGAGCATTTGGTTCAAAGGCAAGACCCTGAACCGGCCATTTTTGCGCAAAGCCTTTTGTGCCACTAACCAGATGAATTCTACTGTAGGGACGTGGACTCGTAACATCATGTTGAATCATAATTGTTTTTCCATTTTCAGTACGAATAAGGGTGGTATTCATATCCCCATTTTTATAATCGCGTTTAGCAAAATCTGAATCCTCACCAAATTTTTCTTTTGCATAGGCAGTCATCCCAATTTGCTTGCTCGACATTGAAACCAGGTGAGTCATTCGGTCACCGCGGTGAATATTCATAATGTGGCATATAGGACCCAAACCATGAGTAGGATAAAGATTTCCATTGCGCATCTCATTTTGCTTCAATCTCCACATATTATGATATGCATTAGCTTCAAGGGAATCGTTGGCAAAGTTCAACCATCTTAAATCATGTATGTAGGCACCTTCACCATGTACAATCTCGCCAAATAAACCCTTTTGGGCCATATTCAAAGTAGCCATCTCAAAAAAATCATAATTGCAGTTCTCAAGCATCATGCAATGTTTTCGCGTGCGCTCCGAAGTATTTACCAGGAGCCAACATTCATCTATTGTTATTGCCGCTGGTACTTCGGTTGCTACATGTTTCCCATGTTCCATAGCGTATACTGCAATAGGAGTATGCATTGCCCAATCGGTGCAGATATAAACCAAATCAATATCTTCTCTCTCACAAATGGCTTTATAAGCATCGGCACCCGTATATAATTCCGGAACATGGAGTCCGTTTTCTTTTAATATTTGCTGGGCCCGTTGTGTGTTTTCAGGAACTAAATCACATAACGCCATAATTTTAGCTCCTTCAATATAGCTGTAACGACGAACCGCTTCTGTACCTCTCATTCCCAACCCAATAATAGCCATACGAACCGTATCCATTGGCTCACACCGAAGTTCTATAGCATCAAGCTGCCCCACCGGACGTTGAGGTGTTTCAAAAAACTCAATGGCTTTAAAGTTTTCCTTTACCTTGTTATTTTAGGTTTGAAGCGTACAACTCCACAAAGTTGCTATTAAGAAACCCAACAAACCCAGATTCAAAGCTTTGATTACTGATTTTTTCATCGCATAAATATTAAGTGATTACTTAAGTTCAAACATGGTTGGTAGTTATTTAATTCTAATTTTATGGCCATGCAGCGCGTAATAGCATATAAATAAATAGCATGGCAACAATATCAGATAGGCTGTTTGATAATTTGCAACGGAAGCAATTTCAGAAATATCTTTTTGTAGATCAACAAGAAATCCAAAAATTAAAGGTATAATGGCACCACCAACAATACCCATTACCAATAATGAAGAACCGGTTTTTGTAAATTTACCTAAATCAGCTATTGCCAATGGCCATATGGCCGGCCACATTAAGCTGTTTGCAAAACTCACCAACAATAAAGCATAAAAAGCATATTGACTGGGCGAAAATACCAGAATAAATGAGGCTATGATTCCAATAATTGAAAAAGAAATTAGTGCTTGTGTTTGCGAAATAAACCTGGGAATGGTAATAACGCCAAACATATAGCCCAAAACCAATCCAATGGTAACATATTTTGAATAACTCTCAAGATTTGGAACATCACCAAAACTAGCTTTTGCAAAATCTATAATTGATGCCATAGGTAAAGTTTCAATTCCAACATATAGAAATAATGCCAATACACCCAGTAACAAATGCGGAAATTGTAAAATGCTGGTTTTAACCGAACCATCATCTGAATTGGTTTCAATGGTTAAATCATCATCTTCACCAATAGCTTTTACTTCGGGAAGTGGCGCGTAATAGGTAAATAAACTCAGGGCTAACAGTATGCCAGTTACAATATAAAACGGGAATATAATATCAGCAAGTTGAACATTTTGAAGATCAATAAACAAGCCCAGAAACAAAGGCGCAATCCACCAGGCCGATTTGTTCAATATTCCCATCAGGCTCATGCGCATTGCTGCACTTTCGGTAGGTCCAATTATGGTAACATAAGGATTAACTGAAGCCTGTAGCAGTGTATTTCCCATACCTCCTACAAAAAGAGCCACTAAAAAAAGTGGAAAACTCATATATTTAGCTGAGGGTACAAACAATAGCATTCCAAGTGCCATTATTATAAATGCAATCATCATTGATTTACGATAGCCTATTTTTTTAATTACCCACCCAGCCGGTCCTCCAAATACAACAAAAGCAGCAAATATTGCTGCAGTAACTAAATACGATTGACTTGTTGACAAATTAAACGCAGACCTTAAGGCTGGAGTTAAAAAACCACTAATACCTATACCAAATCCAATTACAAAAAACATTAACCCTATAATGGCAAGGGGTAATAGGTAATTTTTTGTTCGCGAAGTTGCATTCATCTTTTTTAATTTTATTTTTATTTTTAAATTTTCTACTCCCTTCCTACTTTTTTCAGGTATTAGGGTTTGTGTTAAAAATAGCAGGGTTAATAATCCTGTTTGGATTCTCTGCCACCCATACCAAAAAGCGTAAAGCATTAAATAAACCTGCATTTGGAAAACAAGAAACAAGCAAACAATGCATTTTAGTACCCGTGCTTTTTTGCCCCGATTGTAAAAAAATGATTTGTTCGACCGAACTCAAATTAGTTAAATTCATGCAAGATATTGACATATAAAACTTATTCCAAAGCTAATCAGAAGCTTCATCTCAAATAAAAAAGTTGGTATTATTCCATTAAACTTTTGCAGTAAGCTTCAATATAAGCTCTATTTTCAATAACACGTTTTAAACAGGTAATCTGGTTTTTAGCCCGATTGTAATTGTGTTCCGGATAATTGGTTTTATAATAAACATCATTGTTTAAATAATCTGTAAGGAACCTCAGTCCTTGTTCAAAAAGCAAAAGCTCAATTCCATAAAAAAAGGTGTCTGCTTCAGCTTTTGTCATAAATTCTTTTGCTTTCGAAAAATATCCTTTGGTAAACGATTCAAATACCGGTTTATTAAAAAATATTTTATCAAAAGCAACTGAATTCTCATCTTCAGAATTTCCTGCTACACGTAAGGCATCACCATAATCTATAAATAAATAGCCCGGCATTACAGTATCTAAATCGATAATACTTATTGCTTTATTATTTTTATCAAAAAGAATGTTATTAGCCTTTGTATCCTGATGAACGATTCGTATCGGACAGCTTTTCACTATTTGTTCAAACTGAGTAAGATAAGATTTTTCTTCCTCCTTAATCCATTGAATTAATTCATTTGCCTCAAATAAGCGCGCTTTAAGTGCGCTTTTTATACTTTGGTTAAACTGTTCAACTCGCAAGGGCAAGTAATGAAACTGAGGGATTGTATCCTGAATTTTTTGAACATCCAAGTCAGCCAAGTGTTCATGAAACTGAGCATAAGCTCTACCGGCATTAATTGCTATAGTTTCATGTTCATAGGTATTGTAACTGACCGAATCGGGGACATATTCGAATACTCTCCAATACTTATTGTCTTCATCAACATAATAATTCAAACCATCAATACTTGCGATGAGTGTTAACGAAGTTTGATACGCACACTCCGCATCATCACTAATTTTTTCTTTAAGGTGTTTAGTAACAATTTCAATATTCTGCTGTATTTTAATTGGCTCTTTAAAAACATTGGTATTTATATTTTGAAGAATGTATTGGTTATCGTCAGTACACCGTATCAAAAATGTACTGTTTATTAAACCTTCACCGTGTGGTTTTATTTCCCTGGCCAAAGCACTTAACAGGAATTTATTGGCAATTTCAATAGTATTTTTCATCAGTAACCTTTTCTATTGGAGCTTTTAAAATTTTAACACCTTTATCTTTCGTATCGCTTCCTTAACAAAGATAATAACTTTTGTTTACTTTCTATTTAACTTAAGTCTGTTTTCTTTCAAACTTTTGTTAAAAGTGCTGCAACAGCAATATAATTTAAAAATTATAAGACTAGCCACTTAAGCAAGTAGGTGCATTTTTACAACCCTTATTTATTCATTCTTACTTTCTTAGTACATAAGTAGCAACTTTTCTATCTGCCATTATCGATTTAATAAGCTAAACATTTTATCTTTTTTTTTTGAGTTAAATAACTATAAATTAAATAAGTGTTCATACTACCAATTGAACTAAATAAAGAGTTCACTTCCTTTAAAAGCTTATCAATGTGCCATATGCAAATCGAATATTAAAAATAATGAATTTACCATTAGATAATTTAAACTATTTTTCATTACATTTAAGTGATTCAAATACTTCTGATTCTATAGGTGCAGTACCTTATAAATGGTGAAGATATCAGTGTATTATAAATCTCAAACTATAAATACTTAACCTAAATTAAAGGAGAAACAAATATGAAAGCTTTGGACAACATGAAAATTGGTAGCCGCCTGGCATTGCTATTTTCGATAATTGTGATTTTAACGGTATTTGGTTTTATCTATGCCCTGGTACAAACCGGCACCATCAAAAAACAAATCGACAACCTTTACAATACCGATTTGGCCAGCATTAATTACTTGCTCCAGGCCGACCGCGATGCTTACCAATCGAGCATAAGCATCAGCCAGTCAATTACTTCAGGGTACAAGCACATTACCGATAATTCTGAAATTACAGCAAAAGACCGGCAATTAGTTGCTGATATTGCAGAAAACCTTAAACAGGTAAAAGAGCGTTTTGGTTTGTTTGAATCCATTTCACATGCTGCAAAAAGCAGTGATTACAGCCACCTAACCCAGGCATTTCACGATAATTATAATGCAGTTGACAAATACACCAAAGAAATTACTGCTGCTTTAAATCAACAAAACTACACCGGTGCCGAACAAATTTATTATGGCACTTACAGTAATTCCTTTGAAGCCATGCGTAGCGCTATGGATAAATTTACCGAAATTAGTGAAAATGAAGCAGCCGAAGCCTATGAATTCAGCCAACAGCTTTCAAAACAAATTTTCACCAATTCCATAATCATCATGCTCGTTGTAATTTCGATAATCCTGATTGGTGCCATTATTATTACCCGAAGCATAACGCTACCTGTATTTGAGGCTGTAAAACTGGTTGATATTTTTGCCAAAGGAAACCTGGGGGTTAAGGTTGATGAGCGCTTAAAAAACAGACAAGACGAAGTGGGTGCCTTATTAAAAAGTCTGGCCGCCATGGTAAGCAGCATTGGCGAAATAGTACAAACCATAAAAACCAACGCTACACAAATAGCCTCGGCCAGCGCTCAATTGCAATCGACTGCTGAACAGATTTCGCAAGGAGCTAACGAACAGGCAGCATCCGTCGAAGAAGTTTCGGCCACTATGGAAGAAATATCGTCGAACATTGCACAAAACTCTGATAATTCACAGCAAACCGAAAAGATTTCGGAGGCATCGGCCAGTGGCATTCAAAAAGTAGCTGTATCGGCAAAACAAAGTCTGGAGTCGATTAGCACCATCTCACAAAAAATTACCATTATCAACGACATTGCTTTTCAAACCAATATTCTTGCTTTAAATGCTGCTGTTGAAGCAGCCCGCGCCGGTGAGCACGGAAAAGGATTTGCCGTGGTAGCAGCCGAAGTTCGCAAACTGGCCGAACGCAGCAAACTGGCTGCCGACGAAATTGTATCGCTCAGTCACGACAGCGTAACGGTTACTCAGGAATCAGGTGCTTTAATGGAAAAACTTTTACCCGAGATATCGAAAACGGCCCAGTTGGTGCAGGAAATTTCGGCTGCCAGCATGGAACAAAGCAATGGAGCCAATCAGGTGAACGGCGCCATACAACAACTGAATTCCGTTACCCAGCAAAATGCATCGGCATCAGAAGAGCTTTCGTCGAGTGCCGAAGAATTGGCCAATCAGGCAGAAACACTGCTCGAATTGGTATCTTTCTTTAAATTTGATAAGGTATAATTCTCCAAAGCTTTCAATACACTTTCCAGATTACAGCAAAAAAATAAGCGCTCAGGAGCGCTTATTTTTTTGTTTCATAGCGTCGCTTAATTTTTTAACTCATACATAAAGCGTTTGATGCTTTGCTTTGGCGTTTTCTCAAATTCCTGATTCTGTAATTGAATGCGCGCAATCTGCATGTATTTGGGCAATTGCTCATTCAACTGTTTTCTGATATCATTCATTATCTCTTCCAGCTGTTCCTGGCTTATGTGCTCTTTTTCTATTTTTTCTCTGTCGGGGAAAACCAAGGCTACCAGTTTGTTGTCCTGATTAACCACCAACTGCTCCTGCACATAAGGATAATTGCTTAGTTTTGATTCAATCTCTTCGGGATAAATATTCTCACCCGAAGGACCCAGAATCATACTTTTGCTGCGGCCACGAATGTAAATATAACCTTGTTTATCCACCACGCCCAAATCGCCAGTATGCAACCAACCATCGGCATCGAGAACTTTATCCGTTTCGGTTGTGTTTTTATAATAACCCAGCATCACATGATTTCCTTTAATCAGGATTTCACCGGGAATGTTTTCGCTGTCGGGCGAATCGATCATGATTTGCAGCGAATCGACCAGCTTTCCGCAAGAACCCAGCTGGGCTTTATCCCAGTTGGCATAAGAGATTAACGGACCACATTCGGTCATTCCGTAACCTACTGAGAAGTTAAAGCCGATTTTTCGCAGCAACACCTCAACATCTTTATTCAAGGCGGCACCGCCAATAACTACCTCACGGAAATTGCCACCAAACACGGTCGACAATTTGGATTTGATTTTTTTATAGATGATGCGGTTAATTATGGGCATAAAGAGCAATACCCGCATGCTAAGCTTGGTTAAAACCGGCTGCAGTTGCTTCTTGTAAATTTTCTCCATAATCAGGGGAACCATCAATAAAAGACTGGGCCTTATTTCCTGGAAAGCCTGAATCATAGCCTGAGGCGAAACAATTTTTCCCAGGAAGGTAATGTGTACGCCAATGGTAAAAGGCCATAAGAATTCAAAAGCACAGCCGTAGGCATGGGCCAGTGGAAGCATCGAAAGAATTTTATCCTCGGCTTTTAAAGGCATGTTGTTCCAGGCAAAGTAAATGTTTCCCATCAAACTCTCGAGTGGAAGCATAACTCCTTTTGAATTTCCTGTGGTTCCCGAGGTGTAACTGATTACCCCCAGATTTGTATTGGGAACTTCGGGCAACACAAAATTTTCGGCTGTTACCTGATTGGTTTGCATGGCCTGAGCCTCTTTGCATAAAGCTCCAAAGGCACCATTGTCGTTCGCATGTAACAATTGAAAATCGACCAAACCAACCACAGCCCTAATCTGTGACAATTTGCTAACATCAATATTCGGCCATACGTTTTCACCGGCAAAAAGCAGCACCGAATCGGAATGGTTTATGATGTGGTGCACATTTTCGGGATGAAACTCCGGCAGAATAGGTACTATGGTAGCTCCATAAGTTACCGTGGCTAAATAGGTAATAGCCCAATGCGAAGAATTCTTGCCAATCAGCGATACTTTATCGCCAGGCTTTAATCCACATTTATTAAAAAGCTGGTGTAGTTTTAAAACCTCATTACCCACCTCACCATAAGTTAAGGTTTTTCCTTTGTAATCGGATAATGCGGGCAATTGCCAATGCTTCTTAATGCTTGATTCAAATACTTTTACAAAATTATATTGTTCCATGATGTAAAGTTTAACGAAAAATAAAAGTACCAATAAAAAGCAATAAAACAATAGTCCGCCACTTTGAAGGCTATAAAAAAAGCCCGCCACGTTCCGATGGCAGGCTTTAAAAAAGTTATTAACTGTTTAGTACAATATATCTTTCTTTACGTTCATTTTCTTTTGGGTATGATCGGCATCGTAATCGAATAATAAGTCTCCGGTTTCTTTAAATAACCTGATGTAGTTCAGGTTGTACCAAATAATGGCCTTACCAACCAAAACCCCCGACAACACATCAATTTGAGCATTACCGCTGTTGTACATCGATATTTTAACTTTTGAATTATTCACCACGCGTAAGGCATCAAAGTTTACATCCTTGCCGTCGTCGGTGCGGATGGTGACAATACCCTGGGAATTTTTTATAAATTCAATTTTACCAATGTTTTCATAAATAGCCGGCGATTTCTTTTTGAATGAGGGATTGTACAAATCGAGGGCCTTTTGTGCCTGGTTGCCCGGCAGGGAGTTACCACTGCTGTTAATCAGGTTTAGTACGGCAAACAATCCGGCGATTCCGGGTTCATATTGTTCGGCTACCAGTTTGTCGTTTTCTTTCTTTAAGGTTTCAATGGGATCGAAAGCGGTGTAGCTTTCGTACGATTTGGTACTTACATCCAAACCGGCCGAAGCAACCAGTGAGGCTGTAATGAAGGTTTTTCCCATATCATCAACCGTAATTCCGTAATCGGTAAAATCTTCCGACTCTTCGTAAGCGCGGGTCCAGAGTTTTTTACCGTATTCGTCGAAATGGGCCACAAACATATTGTTAACACTGTCGAGCTGTTCAATTCCTGCCTGGTTTACCCATTGCAGTTTTCCGTCGGTTCCGCATTTGGCAAGAAATACATCGCCATTGTTTTTAACCTTCAATACATTGGAACCTACCTTTATGTCTTTATTAAAAGAACCGGTAAAATAAAAGCTGTTGTCTTTTCCCAGGGTGATATTGTACGCAATGTCGTTACCCGGGCTTCCCAGTTTAAATGCATATTCCACCCCTTTGTCGGGAACTATTTTGGCTACAAAAATATCGTTCGAATTTTCGGTCGATTTGAGTTTATGTCCAAAGAAATCCACTTCACCGTTAAAATAACCGCACAGGTAGGCATTTCCGGCTTCATCGAATACAATGTTTTTTCCGTTTCCGCCCTGATACAATCCGTTTTTATTGGCCAGACGCCAGTACTTCATGCTTTTGTCGAGCAAATCCTGCGAGCTTTTAAGCTCCACAATAATGGCATTGGCATCGGCAAACTGAGGCATGGTTTGACCAATGGGTGCATTTACGTAAGTCGGATCGCAAACCACATACTTTTCGCCTTTGTAATTAATGTAGTCGCCAATTACCTCGTTGTTAAATTTAACTGCCGTGGCCATGTGTCCCGGATAATTCAACCCAATAACATCGAGGCCCAGGAGTTCTTTAGTCAGGTACGAGAACAACACCGAACGGTCTTCGCAGTCGGAATAGGGATAATGGAACACCTCGTCGGGGAAAAAGAATTTCTCCTGTCCAAACTGCTGTTGATCGGTTTGATAATCGAAAGCCGTTTGCACAAAACGAAGCAAAAACATGGTGGCTTCTTCTTCAGGCAGGTCTTTAATCAGTGGAAGCAGGGCATCGGTAATCGATTCCTTGGTTTGTGGTGTAATGGTAGCATCAAAATACACTTCGATATCGGCCAAAGGATAATCGTTGTAAAAGTTAATTGCGTTTTGATTGTACTTTATTTCAAAACTATACTCCTGGCCATCGTAGGCAAACTTCAAGTCGCGGGATTTCAGTAAAGCCTGGGTATTTATCGATTTGTACAAGTTCAAATCCATTACGGTACGTGCTTCCGGAAAATCTTTATCGTAAGTAAAAATATCGCTTTCTTTTCCGTTAATCAGGTAATAACGCAGGTTATTAAACGTAAAGAAAGGCATGCCATAAATGTTGTTCTGCGAGGGCAGCAACAAATAAAGTTTTGAGCCTTTAAAAGCCAGCCGGGCCTTATAGTTCGATTTGGTAAGCAGGAACCACTCCAAAAATACTTCAGCATTTTCGTCGGATGCAATTTGTTTTGAGGCATTTTTTACCAAAAGGTAATATCCCCAGTCGTTCAGGTTCATCTGGGCCTTAAAACTTACCAGTTGATTGATCAGGTCGGCGTAGTTGGTCTGGCTCATGGCGTCCCAGTTCTGACTGATTACTTCTTCAGAAATGGTTCCCGAAACGCGGGTTACAAATTTTGAATCGTAATCAATAGTTAAATTGGAACCATAAAAACCAAAACTGGTTGCACGGGGAGAATAATCGGCTGGTGCCGATTTGGCCAGCACAGGCAGCGGAGGTGCAACGGCCATCGATTCTACGGTTTTTGGCAGTTCAACTTTAAGCTCGGTGGCTTTTTCTTTTTTGGTTCCCGAAAATACCGGTTCGGTATTGGGTTTGGGTTCGGGTTTTCGCTGTTCGGCTTTAAAGAGTTCGTAATTGGTCCACTCCTGTTTCAGGTATTCCTTAAACTCTTCGTCCATTTTTTTTATGGCTTCGTCGCGTTCTTTTACAAACTTTTCGAAACCTTCTTTATAATCTTTCTTGAATTGTGCCTTCCGCTCCTGCTCTTGTTTTTTAAACTCTTCGAGGGTTTGAGCCTGGATGGGTGCACTGGTAAACAGGAACCACAGGGCTCCAAAAATTGTTAAGGCTTGGTGTACGCTTTTCATTTCTGTCGGGTTTAATTACTTCATGAATTGTTGTTTATTCGAACTGCAATTTACTAAAATTTCAGACTACCCATAGACGGCGCATTGTTTTATTAGGTTGCTTTTGCCTGTTTTGCTTAAAAATCATGGGATGTAACAAAAAAAGCAGTTCTACCCGGGGGTAAAACTGCTTTGTATAAATTTTTAAGCAAAATTTTATTCTTCCTCGTCGCTGATATCGTCGTCAGAATCGATGCTTGTAAGTGGTTTACGCGAAATTTCCTTAGCTGCCTCATCGCCTCCAAAATAAGTAAATACATCGAGCAAGGGAGATTCCTGGATGGCCGGAATTTCAAAATCGCTGATGGTATCGCTCAGGGCTTTCTCCAGGTTGTCGTAGGCTTCTTTTACGGTTGAGGCCTGAACCAGCATGTAGGTATTCGACCGACGTTCCACGCCTTTCTCTTCGTCCATACTGATAAAAGTAGCCTTGCATTTAAACCAGCGATCGCCCCCCTCGTTGGGAATCAACTCCGAGTAATTGGCCATCTTGATGTTGGTAACATGAAACTCGCCGCTGATGTAGGGTTCCAACTCTTTATGGATGCGCGACTCGGCATCGGTAAACGAAACGGCATCGATCAAATAGGGTTCTGAAACCATTTTTTCTTTTCCGTCGGCAGTAACTTTCTGATATTTAACTTTACATTCGAACCAGGTATTCATAGCAGTATACAATTTTATTAGTTTCGGATTCATTGGGGGACCAGACCCCGCTCCTTTTTTTTAAACGTTGCCAAAGATAAGCGCTTAATGCGGCATAAAAAACCAGGGATTTAATTTGTGAATAACTTTTTTTGTAGTTACTGGGCTATGCGCTAATTTTAAGCCTTAATTACAGCAAAACAGCTATGACTGCATTTAATAAGCTAATACATCAACGCCGAAGCATTCGAAAATTCAAAAAACAGGCGGTTGAAAAAGCCCTGATTGAGCAATTGGCAAAAGCCGCATTGCTGGCTCCCAGTGGCAAGCGAACTTATCCGTGTGAATTTATAATTATTGATCAGCCCGAAACCTTAGTGGCTTTATCCAAAGCCAAAGCACACGGAGCCGCGCTGTTGGCCAATGCTCCGCTGGCTATTGCCGTGGTGGCCGACACCTCAAAATACGATGTTTGGGTTGAAGATGCTTCCATTGCTTCAACTTTTATTATGCTCGAAGCCGAAAACCTGGGCCTGGGCTGCTGTTGGGTGCAAATGCGCCTGCGCGGAACCCCCGATGGCAAATCGGGTACCGATAACCTTAGGGAAATACTCAACCTGCAAGCCCGGCACGAAGTTTTATCGGTACTGGCTATTGGCTACAAAGACGAGGAAAAAGGGGCCCGCACAGCTTCCGATTTGCTTTACGAAAAAATTCACCACAACAGGCTCAATAATAAACCGGAAAATATTTAGCACCCCTTATTGTGAAATACGCCATCATAGATATTGAAACCACCGGAGGAAGTCCGCGCACGGAAAAAATAACGGAAATTGCCATTTTTATTCACGACGGACAGCAGGTAACCGACGAGTTTACCACATTGATAAATCCCGAACGAACCATTCCTCCCTACATTACCAGCCTTACCGGGATTACCAACGAAATGGTGGCCGATGCCCCCAAATTTTATGAAGTAGCCAAAGAAATTGTGCTTTTAACCGAAGACTGCATTTTTGTAGCACACAATGCCAATTTCGATTACGGGTTTGTTAAAGCCGAGTTTAAAAACCTGGGGTTCGACTACCAACGGAAAACCCTGGACACCGTTCGGCTGAGCCGAAAACTTTTGCCCGGACACGCCTCTTACAGTTTGGGCAGACTTTGCGACGATTTGGGCATCCGTATCCACGGACGTCACCGTGCCGCCGGTGATGCCCTGGCCACTGTTAAACTCTTTGAACTGCTGATACTACACAACGGAGCCTTTCAGGAAGCGGCCGATCCGGAAGCCTACAAACTATTAAAAGGCATCGACTCGGCCTTTCATCGCGAACTGGTGGCCAAAGTCCCCGAAGCAACCGGCGTGTATTATCTTTTCGACGAGTCACAGCAACTTATTTATATCGGTAAAAGCATCAACCTGAAGAAACGGGTGATTCAACACCTGCGAAATACCGGAGGAAAAAAGGCGCTTGAACTGCGTCAGCGAATTGCCGGTATCGAGGTGGAATTAACAGGCAGCGAACTGGTGGCCCTGCTTTTGGAAAGCGACGAAATAAAAAAGCACAAACCCCTGTATAACCGGCAACAACGTCGTACGTTGCTGAATATTGGACTGATGGCCGGCTACGATTTAAACGGTTACATTTACCTGAAACTGGAGCGGCTTACTGCTAAAAGCGGAGTTCCCCTGGCTACTTTTGCCAACCTGACCGAGGCTAAGAATTATTTGTATAAGCGGGTGGAATATTACCAGCTGTGCCAGAAACTTTGTGGCTTATATCATGCCGAGGGAGCCTGTTTTCAAAAGGGTATTGGGCAATGCCAGGGCGCCTGCACCGGAAACGAAAGCCCAGCAAACTATAACCTGAGAGCTCGGGAGCTGATAAACTCATTTGACTATACCTATCCTAATTTTATATTGATTGATAAAGGACGCCATGCCGATGAAAAGGCTGTTGTGCACATAAAGAACGGAAAATACCTGGGTTTTGGTTATGTGGATGCTCAAACACCTCAGGAATATAGCCAACTGGCCGATGCCATTATGCCCCATGCCGATAACCGCGATGTGCAGCAAATTATCAGGAGCTACCTGCGTCAGGGGCGCTATGAACGTCTTTGGCCGGAACCCAAATCTGAAAGCCACGCAAAAACGCCAGCCGAAAATCAGAACTGAACTAAAGTTCATCCGGTATTAGGCAATTTTTATAACAATTTTGCCTTTTGCCTTGCCTTTTTCAACTACAATACCACTCACATCATAGGCTGCAGTAGCCGGTAGCGAAACCGGAAGCAGGTCTTTCAGGTTTTGTCTGTTCGACTGAGCAACCAGTAAAATAAGAGCCCTGCCATAGCCGGGAATGATTGGGAATTACCGGCCATATAAAATGATTGGACAGGGTGTGGACTATTTGATGGGGTATCGCGTTTGCCTGAGCATAATAACAGGCGGCCTTAACCGCATGGTTTGTGTTCCATTTGCCTGCCTGCTGAGGCTTTTGAGGTACTACCTGTTTAATGAAGGGATTTATACCCAAAACCTCCCGACATTCAATGGGATTCTAACTATTTTTCAGCCAGGCTGTGAGGCTTTATAACTAAGTGGTTAAAAGGTATAACCGGTAGTACCCACAAGTTCCCAAAAGATCGGAAGAGC
>JBFWMB010000034.1:0-37990 GCA_050251815.1 Salinivirgaceae bacterium
GGCAGGATGCTCTCCAGCAGAGCCTACTTCCTCTTCAGATTTACAAAACAAGTATAGTAAAAAAGTGTATTTTTACCCTAAATATATTTACATATTAACTCTGACACAGTTCAGCGTACACTCCCTTCGGTACAATTCATTTGGCCTTTCCGTAGTGCTACGAAAGCGTCTCCTGCAACCAGGTGGTATTTCCGTATTACTACGAAAGCGTCTCCCGTAACCAGGTGGCGTTTCCGTACTACTACGGAAGCGTCTCCCGTAACCAGGTAGTGCTTTCGTACAGCTACGGAAGCGTCTCCTGTAAACTTTTGACCATACCGTGCTGCTACGGAAGTACCAAATGGAAGAAATAGCCTGTCTAATTGTTAACCAACAACTAATTTGCAAAAGATAAGCTGTTTTAAAACCGCTGTTTTAAACCACTCCGAAGTTTCAATGAGGGGGCTCACGCAACAGATTAAGTTAAACCAAAGTGTTGAAGCAGGTCTTTCCTTGTAGATTCGCCTTGTCGGAAGCATCCGAGTGCTTTAATCCGATTGGCAAACTTTGAAGCATCCAACTTCACCAGGCGGAGCAGGTTGGGGTTCTCCGAAGTTTTCGTGAGGTTCCGGCGCCGCTGATTAGGCTGCATTGATAATTGTTAAATGGCTAAACTGTTAATGTCTTAGGTCTAAGGTCATTGATGATTTTTGATTTCAGATCTATGTGCAATGTTCCTTGCTGTTTGGCTCAAGACTGCCAAGCTGAGGACTGAAGACTGACTATTGAAAACCAAAAACCTTACAAGGGCTTGGATCCCTCGTAAGATTTTCGGATATGCTTTTACAAGCGGGCTTTTATGGCCTTGGTTTCGTTTTCGAAACCAGGTTTTTCGAGCAAAGCAAACATGTTCTTTTTGTAAGCCTCTACTCCCGGCTGATCGAAAGGATTTACTCCCAGCAGGTAGCCTGAAATACCGCAGGCAATCTCATAAAAGTAAATCAACTGACCCAGGTAGTATTCATTCAGCAAGGGCAGTTCGATACGGATATTGGGCACTCCACCATCCACATGGGCAATAATGGTTCCCAGCTCGGCCATTTTATTAACCTCATCCATGCGTTTGCCAGTCAAAAAGTTTAAACCGTCAAGGTTTGCTTCATCGGCATCAATTACAATTTTGTTGTTGGGCTGTGCAATGGAAAGCACGGTTTCGAATAAAGCGCGACGGCCTTCCTGAATGTATTGTCCCATGCTGTGAAGGTCAGACGTAAAATCGACACTAGCCGGGAAGATTCCCTTGCCGTCTTTTCCTTCGCTCTCGCCATACAATTGTTTCCACCATTCCGCAAAATAATGGAGCTTGGGATTGTAATTGGCCATAATCTCGATGTCCTTGCCAGAACGTAACAGCGCGTTACGGGTAGCTGCGTAAATGGCTGCGGGATTGTCTTCGAATGAAACTTCAGGAGCGGTCAGTTTTTCCATATCGGCAGCACCTTTCACCAAAGCACCCAGGTCGAATCCTGCAATGGCAATGGGTAAAAGCCCCACTGGGGTAAGTACGCTGTAGCGTCCGCCCACATCGTCAGGTATTACGTAGGTTTTGTATCCTTCGCGGGTGGCCAGGGTGCGCAAAGCCCCTTTACTGGCATCGGTAATGGCTACAATACGCTGTGCAGCACCCTCTTTACTGTATTTCTTTTCGAGATCGGTTTTAAGAATCCGGAATGCAATGGCCGGTTCGGTGGTAGTTCCCGATTTTGAGATAACCACAATCCCCCAGCTGCGCCCGTGAAGCATGCCGCGTAATTCGGTCATGTAATCTTCGCTGATGTTTTGCCCGGCAAATACTACCAGTGGGTTTTTACGTTCTTTTAGCTGGACAAAATTATCGGAAAGGGCATCGATCACGGCCTTAGCTCCCAGGTAAGAACCACCAATACCAATTACCACCACCACTTCGCAGTCTTTCTTAAAACGATCGGCGGTTTGCTGAATGTCTTTCAGTTCTTCATAAGTGATGGAAGTGGGCAGCTTAACCCATCCCAAAAAGTCGTTGCCTTTACCGGTTTTCTGGTAAAGTGCCTCCAGATGTGCTTTGCTTTCGGCAGCAAGGCCCATAACCTCTTCTTTGCGGACAAAGTCGAAGGTTTTTGAGGTGTCGAGCAAAATGTTTCCCAATGTACTGTTCATATATGTTGTTTTTTTGAGTTTCTAAGTAAGTTTCTCGGTCAGGTCTTTAATTACCCGTCGTGGCGACTGTTTCTCGTAAAGAATACGGTAAATGCTATTGGCAATGGGCATGTCGACCTGGAATTTTTTATTTATTTCCCAGATGCCTTTTGATGCAAAATAACCTTCGGCCACCATATTCATTTCGCTTTGGATGTATTTTACCGAATAGCCTTTGCCCACCATGGTTCCAAAGTGGCGGTTGCGGCTAAATTGCGAGTAAGCAGTAACCAACAGGTCGCCCAGGTAGGCACTGTCTTTAATGTCGCGATGAATGGGATACACGGCATCAGTAAAGCGTTTCATTTCGCGTATGGCGTTGCTGATGAGCACAGCCTGAAAGTTGTCGCCAAAACCCTGGCCCTGACAAACTCCGGCAGCCAGCGCGTAAATATTTTTAAGTACTGCGGCGTATTCGGTTCCCAGTATATCGTCCGATAAATTGGTTCGGATATAGCGGTTGTTGTAAACTTCGGTTAGCGCTTTGGCTTTTTCCTGATCGGTAAAAGCTATGGTCAGGTACGACAAGCGTTCCAGGGCAACCTCCTCGGCATGACAGGGTCCCGATATTACCCCAATCGATTCGTAGGGTACGGCATATTTTTGATGCAAAAACTCACCCACCAGCAAGTTGTCGTCGGGAATAATCCCTTTGATGGCCGTAACCACGGTCTTGTCGTTAAGCGGCAGGGTAAGCCCCTGCAAAGCAAACTTCAAGTATGCCGAGGGAATAATAAACAGAATGGTATCCGATTCGGCTACCAGCTGGTTGATATCGCTGGTGAGGTTTAACAACGTGGAATCGAAATCCACATCGCTCAGGTATTTTGGATTATTTCCGAACTCTTTTATGTGCTCAACCACATCGGTTTCGTGGATAAACCAGTTAATGGCCTGTTTTTTTTCGAGGATAATCTTTGCATTGGCTGTAGCCCAGCTTCCTCCGCCAACTATCCCAATTTTTCCTAAATTAAACATGGAGTTGTTCTGTTTTTAGTTTGCGCAAATATAAGCATTTTGCTGAGTGCATCGAAAAGCAAACCTAAAAACTAGAGCGGCACGCAGCCGCTTAATTTTATTCGCGGTATATCTCGAACGAAAACGACTCCAGATGCCTCTCGTCGGGCGGAATGGACATGATCCAATCGGTAATATCTTTGTAATTCACTTTCCCGGTATAATACAAGTCTTCCTTGAGTAATACAATTACCAGGCGGTTTAGCTCCCGCTGCAAGCCTTTATTTTCAATGGTCAGTTCATATGAATCAACCAATTCGGGGTCAGGAAACGGATAGGTGGTTTGCTGCAGCAATTGGTTCGATTGCTCGTACTCGTTTGGCAACAAAACATACGATTGATTGGTAAAAACAAACGCCCTTACATAACAAGGTTGGGTTGGTTTTACGGTAAATGACAACCCGTCGCCCTCCTTATAGATGGGTTTAACGCCTTCAATCCAGGCATCGAAAGCCAGATCGTTTGTGGTGTTGTACTTAATTACTGTACATTTTATAATTACCTCATATTTAAGTTGACCTTCGGGAGTAAACGAAGGTTTGCTGGTAAGCACCTCAACATCTTTTACCGTACCGTTTATTTGTGAAAGAATATCGGAGGTAAAAAGTTCTTCCATCGAGTTTGCCGTTTCGGCCCTGAAGAAATCGGTATAACTATTAATATTTTCGGCTATGCCGGCTTCTTTTAAAGCCTTAATTTTAGCATCGTTAATGGCTTTTTGCTTTACCTGCTCGGGCGACAAAGACTCACCGCCCAAGGCGACCCCCGAAGCAGTCTTAATTTTATGTTCAGTTGTTTTCTTTTGTGCCGATGCGCTTACTATTGCACCTATTATTAATACAATTGCCAGAAGCTCTTTCATTTTTTAAAAAAGTTGATTGGTTTCAATAAATTGTCCTTCGCTGATGCGGAATACCGACCATTTATTGCCGGGTTCACCCCGTGGAATCTGGAACACGTATAGTAAGCGGCCCTCGGCATAAACTTTTACTGTAGCCTTCGATTCTGATAAATCCCGTGAGCTTCCATTTTGCCGGTTGGTAAAATCGTGCACAAAAAAGTCGTAGGTGGCCAAATCGTCCAGGTTATTGATGGTAATGGTTTCTGGACCGTAGCCGTCCATGTCGTCGCGATCGAGCCGTCCACTACCGTCGCTAAGTACTTTGGTGTGATGATACGACAGGTGGTAACCATTCTTTTTCATAAAATGAGCATCCAAATCTACCGGTTCTTTATCCCAGTCGAGCACCATGCGCACTTTTTTTAAGTCGAGCACCGGAGAAACTGAAATTCGATTAAAAAACAAGGTTCCTGCAATAACTTCTACTTTAAAAACGCTGCTAATGTATTTGGGGCATTCAAAATGCACTTGTAAGAAACCATCCTCGTCGGGAACCGGAAAGCGCACTTTCCCTTCGGTATCTGAAGTAAGTTCGTATTCATCGTCAATAGTCACTGAAGCCCCATCAACCGGATCGCCAGTAAGGGCATTGAAAAAACGCAGGGTTAAATTACCCTCCTCTTCTTCTTCCATAACATCATCGAATTTGTTACGGAATTTATCGCGGTTATCCTGGGCAACTACTCCCTGAAAAAGAAATCCCAAAAGGAGGATGGTGCTAAAAATTTTCATACCGGTAATTTTTATGGATGTAAATTTATTCTTTTCTCTATTACAAATCAAATGCTTTAATCACAAACTTTGTAAGTTTTCCTGTCCGCTGATTGGGATTTTAAGCAGTTGAAAGATCAAAATTTAGTGAACGTTTGCCTTTATAGAGCCTAAAGCCCCATTAAAAGTTGCTTTCATTAAGCAAAAAAGTATCGAAGGTAAATCAGCAACAAAGTGCTGCATGTATTCACAAATTAAACGGGATTTTGTACCTTTAACTTTCCTAAACCAAAACATAGGCATATGAAAACAGCTAAAAAATTCGCTCTTGTGCTTTCAGGATGCGGAGTTTACGACGGAGCAGAGATTCATGAAGCCACGCTTTCGATGCTGGCCATTGATAAAGCAGGTTGCACCTACCAGTGCTTTGCTCCTGATAGGGAACAGCATCATGTTATAAACCACCTTAACGGTGAAGCAATGAACGAAAAGCGAAATGTGCTGGTTGAATCGGCACGCATTGCCCGTGGAAACATAAAGCCGCTGTCGGAATACAAAGCTTACGACTTTGACGGGATTCTTTTTCCCGGAGGCTTTGGTGCAGCAAAAAATCTTTCTGATTTGGCCTTTATGGGGGCTGACTGTACGGTTATTGATGAAGTAGAACAGGCAGCCATGAGCACTTACCTCGCTGGCAAGCCCATAGGCGCTTTGTGTATTGCCCCGGCAGTATTGGCCAAAATATTCCAGGGAGCTTCAGTAACTATTGGGAACGACCTCAGCACCATTGAGACCATTGAAAAAATGGGAAGCATACATGAGCAAAAGAGCTATGGAGAAGTAGCTATTGACAAGCAATACAAATTAGTTACCACGCCTTGCTACATGCTGAAATCAAGTATTAGTCAGATTGAGGCGGGTGCTACCCGGGTGGTTCAATCGATGCTGGAGCTAATGTAACCTAAACTATTTACGCCATGAAAACCCTGATGCTGATGCGGCATGCCAAATCGAGCTGGAAAGAGCCGCTTCCCGAGGACAGAGATCGTCCACTATTAAACAAGGGCATTAAACGCACAAAACGCACAGCAGCATTCATCAACGAAAAAGAACTAATTCCGGAACTAGTTCTCAGCAGTCCGGCAGTTCGGGCATGGCAAACTGCTGAATTATTAATCGAAGAACTGAGAACCAACCTGAAAACTAAGCAGGTTGATGCGATGTACCCGGGTAGTTCAGCAGCTTTGTTAAAAACCATCTGGCAGGTTAATAACAAGTATAGCCGTTTGATGCTTATCGGGCACAATCCCGGGTTAAGCGATTTGGCCTGTTACCTGCTTGGTAATCAGGAAGCCTCTTGGATCCCCACTTCAGGCCTGGTGGTAATTTCCTTTGTTGAAAACAATTGGCAGGATACAAAACCGGGTGATGGCGTTATGTTGCATTACATTCAACCCAAAGCCTTACCCGACTAATAAAAATGGTGTCAGTTTTCAAAACAGCAAGTTTAACAAAAGCGTTGTTTGGTTTTGGTCTGCACTAATCCGGCAACCAAGCATAGGATTTTAAATTTCGTTAATAATTTGGAAAGGCTGCAACAAATAAATTCATACTTTTGGGCATGAGTAATTCCAGTCTAAAATACTTCGACCGAGAGCTAAGCTGGCTTTGTTTTAATGCAAGGGTTCTGCAGGAGGCTGCTGATAAATCGACCCCATTGAATGAACGCATAAAGTTTTTGGGAATTTATTCAAACAATCAGGATGAATTCTTTCGGGTACGTGTTGCCTCGTTGTACCGCCTAATTGAACTGGAACGAAAAAATTTTGGAAAGGACCTTCAGTCGTTCAAAGGAGTTCTAAATGATGTGCTGGCTGAGGTGCGCCGTCAACAGTTTACCTTTAACGAAATTTACGAAGAACTGATTGAAGATTTAAAACAGCATAATATTTTTTTAATTAATGAACAACAGCTCGATGAAGAGCAGGGTGTTTTTGTTCGTCAGTATTTTCGTGATGAGGTTCGCCACCACCTGTTCCCCATCATGCTTAAGAATTTTACTTCGGCCACGTACTTAACCGACCAGTCGATTTATCTGGCTACCATTCTGCAACGCAGCGATAAACCCGAGAAAAATACCTATGCCATCATTGAGATTCCTACCAATGTGATCAACCGCTTCTTGGTATTACCCGAAAAAGAAGAAAAAAAATACATCATTATTCTCGACGATATCATCCGCTTTTGTCTCGACGAGATTTTTACCCGTTTTAAATACGACGGGTTTAAAGCTTATACCTTTAAGTTTAACCGCGATGCCGAGTTAGATATTGATAACGATGTGTCGAAGAGTTTTGTGGAACTGATGGCCGAAAGTCTGGAGCAACGCAAACGGGGTTCAGCCTTACGCTTTGTTTATGATCGCAAAATGCCTGCAGAACTGCTCGAAGCGGTAACCCAAAAACTCCGTTTTACTGCCAAAGACCATTTGGTTCAGGGAGGACCTTACCATAACTTTAAAGATTATATGAGCTTTCCAAATATTGGTGGTCCCGAGTTGGAAAATAAAAAAGTTAAACCGCTCCCGCACAAAGACATTCCCGACGGAACGAGTATCATAAGAGTAATCAGGCAAAAGGATTTGATGCTACATTATCCGTTTCAGAACTTCCAGTATATTGTCGACCTCCTGCGTGAGGCCAGCATCGACCCCAAAGTTCGTTCCATAAAAATGACTATTTACCGTCTGGCCAACCCCTCGAACATAATTAACGCGTTGATAAACGCTGCACGAAACGGTAAGCGGGTTACGGTGTTTATGGAACTGCAAGCCCGATTCGACGAAGAGGCCAATATTTATTGGTCGGAACGCTTGCAGGATGCCGGAGTGAAAGTACTTCAGAGTATTCCCGGATTAAAGGTTCACGGCAAATTAATACTAATTAAGCGCCGTGAAAACAATGGCTACCGGCATTATGCCAATATTGGTACCGGAAATTTTCATGAAAAAACGGCTCGTTTGTATATCGACAGTTCGCTCTTGACGGCTAATCCACAGATTACCGATGAAGTGGATAAGGTTTTCGATTTATTTGAAGCTTCGTATCGTCCCATGCGTTTTCATAACATTGTGGTAAGTCCCTTTGGAACCCGAAATTTCTTTTTAAAACTACTTAATATTGAAATGCGGAATGCAAAATTGGGAAAAGACGCCTGGGCTATCATTAAATTAAACAGTCTGTCGGATGTTACACTCATCAATAAATTATATGCAGCCAGTCAGGTGGGTGTTAAACTCAAGTTAATAGTCCGGGGCATTTGTAAGCTTATTCCTGGAATTCCTGAACTAAGCGAGAATATTGAAGTACGAAGCATTGTCGATAAATACCTTGAACATGCACGGGCTATGATTTTTTGCAACGGGGGCGACGAAAAATACTATATCTCGTCGGCCGACTGGATGGTTCGTAACCTTGACAACCGAATTGAAGTTACCGTTCCGGTGTTTGACAAAGAAATTCAAAAAGAATTAAAAGAGATGTTAAACATACAACTTGCTGACAATACCAAAGCCCGTATAATTGATAATGAAATGTCGAACAAGTATTACCGCAACGGCAAAGTACCGATACGCTCCCAGGAAGCAATTTATAATTACCTTAAAAATATTCACTTAACCGCTAAATAAGCGCATACATGATTTTTGCATCTATTGATATTGGATCTAATGCCGGAAGGCTACTGGTAGCCACAGTTCATGAATTTAACAAGAAGCCAATAAGCGAAAAAATTACCTTGGTACGTGTTCCTCTGCGACTTGGTATCGATGTGTTTGAAAAAGGCTACATTACTCCTGAGCGCCAGGATCTGTTAATCCGTACTTTTGAGGCCTACCATCAATTGTTGAATGTGTACAAACCCATCGATTTTTATGCGGTAGCCACCAGTGCCATGCGTGAAGCTTCGAACCGGGTTGAAGTATTGAACCGAATTAAAAATGAAACCGGATTTACGCTCCATTTAGTTGAAGGACGAAGAGAAGCTGAGATTATCAGTAATTCGGGAAATACCAACCTAACAAAAGAGCATCCACATTCATTGTTTATCGACGTGGGAGGAGGAAGCACTGAAATATCGTGGTATGTTAATGATATATTAATCAGCACTAAATCGTTCGATGTAGGAACCATTCGTCTGCTTTTTGATAAGGTGGAACGCACAGAATGGGAAGCACTAAAGCACTGGTTAGCTGATATTAAGCTAGAACAACAACCTTTTAACTGCATCTGTTCCGGGGGAAACATCAACAAACTAACCAAGCTCTTTGGCAACCGCAATAAGAACACCCTATCGTATTCGCAACTAACGGAAGGTCATGAACTGCTCGAAGGCTATTCAGTTGAAGACCGTGTGGAAAAAATGGGCCTTCGTATCGACCGTGCCGATGTTATTGTACCGGCAGCCATTATTTTTAAAAAAATTATGAGCTGGGGTAAGATTCAGGAATTGCAGGCTCCTAAGATTGGATTGGCCGACGGGGTGATTATTGAACTTTATAAGCGACACAAGGGACTGCCTTCAATTTTAAGCGAATAGTTTTTTTATTTATAAAAAAAAAGGCTGTGTACCTCTCCGGGTGCACAGCTTTTTTGTTTTACCTTCGTCACAAGGTTTTATTCACTTTGCTGATTTGTACCCTGATCCGGTTTTTTAGATGGTCTCCTTTTGTTATAATACCTTCTTTTTTGAGGTTTCTTTTTTGGCTGTCCATTTTCATCTGCTTCACCTTCTGTTGTTGCTTCAACGGGCTTCTTTTGGGGTGCATTTTCGGGACGATTTGGACGCTGCTCACTGCGCTGTTCCTGTCTTTGTTGAGGTTTGGTTTTGGTAAGCTCACGCTTCACGTTTTTAAGTTCGCGCGATAAGTTCCCCTTTAAGCCATTCATGGTTAACACCATGTCGTCTTTATAATTCATCAGTGCCACATCCTGTACTTTCTTTACTTTAAGAATCCAGAAAATGGTGATTACAGCAATAATTAACGCTAGTAGCGCAATGGCCAGCGTAATGTAAACCAGCATGCCTAACTGGTTATTTACTTCGGCACTCAAAGGGCGGGCTAAAGCTGGTACTGCCGTTAACATCAAGCTAACCAGCACATATGTTATTCTTTTCATTCGATATATTATTTTATTGCAGACGGAACCCACACATTCGGCTAACGCATCACAGACTTAAATGATTGGCGTTAAACATCTGCTGTTAATCCTAAACTTGTTTACTTGTGGGAGTAAGATGCATGAATTAAAAATGTTAAATAAATTGTAAATAAAAAAAGCGGGCAATCAGAAAATAAACAAATAAGCCGATTACATCGTTAGTGGTGGTGATAAAAGGTCCGGTAGCCACAGCAGGATCTATTTTAAGCCGATTCAATGCCAATGGAACAAAAGTGCCAAACAAAGAGGCAAAAACTATAATGGAGATTAATGCCAGGCTTACCGATATGGTAAGTGCCATGGAATGATGCATCAGCAAATTGTAAAGAAACAACAACGAAGAAAGAATGGCACCATTTAACAAAGCAATGGATAGTTCTTTAAATAATTTGCGTCCGGTAGAATCAAATCCAAGCGATTTATTGGCCAGCCCTTGCACAATGATCGACGAAGATTGGATACCTGCATTTCCTCCCATTGCTGTAATTAATGTAATAAAAAAGGCAACTTCAGGGAACATTTTAATTTCTTCTTCGAAACCTCCAATAACCAAGGCGCCAAAAACTCCCCCAACAAGCCCTATAAACAACCAGGGAATTCGAGCTTTGATTAATTGAAAAATACTGTCCGAAGCTTCCACGTCACCACTGATACCCGAAATCATCTGGTAATCTTTTTCAGCTTCTTCCTTAATTACATCCACCACATCGTCGATAGTAATTCTACCTTTAAGGCGACCTATACTGTCGACAACCGGCAGGGCAACCAGGTCATATTTTTCCATTATGCTGGCAACTTCCTCCGAATCGGTATCAGTTTTTACCGAAATAACATTGGTATCGTAAATGTCTTTAACCTGGGTTTTAACGTTCGCAAGCAATAATTTTTTTAGTGGAAGGGTTCCTTTAAGAACTCCCGAAGCATCGACCACATACACAAAGAAAATTTCATCTACTTCTTCGGCTTGCTTTCTTATTTCGTCGAGACAAGTACTTACGGTCCAATCGTCTTGTACGGCAATGAGTTCTGTGGCCATCAATCCCCCGGCCGTATCTTCGTCGTAGCTCAGCAGGTCAACAATATCTCCGGCCTGCTCAACATCCCTGATGTGGGCCAAAACCTCATCCTGTTTATCTTCGGGTAATTCGGCAATAACGTCGGCAGCATCATCCGAATCCATATTGTCGATAAAAACCGAAGCAATTTCAGCACTGGTTAAAAAACTCAAAAAGCGCTCCCTGACGTCTTCTTCAAGTTCAATAAGCAGATCGGCTCCCTTGTCGGGATCGAGATGAAGGTAAACAAAACGGGCTTCTTCAATATCTAGCTCATCAAAAATCTCGGCAATATCGGCGGGGTGCAACTCATTGGTAAGCTCTTTTACCAACATTTCATCCTGATTTTGAATGCCGGTTTTTAAATTGTCAAGATATTCTCTGGTTAATTCGAATCGGTTTGTGGCCATACACTAGTTTTTTTCCTCCAACAGATTTTCCACCTTTAAGGTAAGTTCAATAAACTCCTGAACGCTAAGCTGCTCCGGACGTTTTCGGAATATCTCATCTTCGGGCTTCAAATTTAGTAAAATACTTTTTAAACTGTTCGATAAAGTTTTGCGACGTTGGTTAAAACCGGTCTTAACTATTCTAAAAAAAAGTGCTTCGTTGCAGGGCAAATGCTTTGTGCTGTTTCGGGTAATCCGAATAACCCCTGACTTTACTTTGGGTGGCGGATCAAAAACGTTCTCGTGTACCGTAAATAAATATTCAATAGTATAAAAGGCTTGCAGCAAAACACTTAAAATGCCATAGGTTTTGTTTCCGTGTTCCGAGGCTACCCGCTCGGCAACTTCTTTTTGAAACATGCCCACCATTTCAGGAACCTGTTGGCGATGCTCAATGATTTTAAAAAGTATCTGGCTCGAAATGTTGTACGGAAAATTGCCAATAATGGCAATTGGTTTGTCAAACAAGCTGGCCAGGTTCATTTTTAAGAAATCGCCTGTAATAATTCTACCCTCCAACTGAGGAAAATGCTTTTGCAAGTATATTACCGATTCTGTGTCAATCTCTACCACCGAAGTTACGAATCGTTGATCCTGCAAAAGGAATTGGGTTAGTACTCCCATGCCCGGACCAATCTCGAGTACTGTGTCAGGTACATTTAAAGTAAAACTTTCAGCAATTTTTTTGGCAATCTGCTTATCTTTTAAAAAGTGCTGTCCCAAATGTTTTTTCGCACGGACATTATTCATAAACCTGATAATTTTTGGCTTGCAAGTTACATTTTTGAGGGAATAATCCAGCCAAATACATCCGTTTTAAATGAGGTGATCGCCTGATGTTTTAAAAATATCATTTTCGATTCGCCTAAAATAGTAACTTTAACCGCTTACTTTGGTGGCTATAATAAATTATGTATAAAAACATCCTCATATTTTTAAAATGGTTGGCTATAGTAATTAGCTGTGGGTATATTGCTTATAAACTTTGGAAAGAATACCAGGCGGGGTGGTTATCGTTTAATTCCGCTTCATTTGGTTACCCTCAATGGTATCTTTTGACAGCCTCATTGGCTTTGGCTCCTGTAAACTGGGGACTCGAGTCGGTAAAATGGAAACTCCTGATGGCTCCCATTACTCATATTAGTTGGAAAAATGCCACTGGAAGTGTCTTAGCGGGAGTTTCGGTTTCAATTTTTACTCCAAACCGGGTGGGTGAATTTGGCGGACGGATATTCTTTCTAGACAGCAAGCACCATGTAAAGGGAATTGGAGCTACCCTGGTTGGAAACCTGGCACAAATGTTAACCACCTTAATTGTTGGATTAATCGGCCTTATTCCCTTCTGGAATATTATGGATACTACCACTTCCTTTCTATTTTCAGGAACTACACTTTTTTTTATTTCGTTTGTAGTAATTGCTCTGGGTTTAACCGTCTATTTTAGCGTGCATCGATTGGTACCTTTGTTTATGAAAATAAAGTGGACTCGGCAAAAGATGCATTATCTTAAGTTCTTAGCTGCTTATAAAAAGCAATTATTGTTCACAGTGTTTGGATTAAGTGCTTTACGCTACCTGGTTTTTTCAGTTCAGTTTTTTTTATTGCTCAAACTTAATGGAATAAACCTGACAGCAACAATTGCTGCTCTTGCAATAAGCCAGATTTATTTAATTTTGTCCTTGGTTCCAACCTTTGCTTTAAGCGAAGTTGGTGTACGCAGTTCAGTAGCAGTACTGGTTTTAGGAGTTTTTACCCCACTTTCAGGTGCAGTGATCGTTGCTTCGGTAAGCTTGTGGATTATTAACCTTGCTTTTCCGGCTTTTATAGGAACCATTTTTTTAACAAAACAAAGAATAACATAAACGCATGGTTGATATTTTTTTACTTGCGGTTGGCATAGCCCTTATTCTAATTGGGCTCATTGGTTGTATTGTACCTGTTCTGCCTGGTCCGCCATTAAGCTTTTTGGGAATGTTAGCATTGCATTATACCCATTGGGGAGAATTTAATCCCGATTTATTATGGACCATGGGGTCGTTGGCTGTAATTGTTACCATATTGGATTATATTGTACCCATTTGGGGAACCAAAAAATTTGGTGGCAGTAAAGCCGGAATCTGGGGAGCATCCATTGGATTGTTGATAGGACTATTTTTAGGTCCGCTGGGAATAATATTCGGCCCTTTTGTAGGTGCTCTGGTGGGTGAACTCACCCAACATAACGATTCAGGAAAAGCTTTTGTGGCAGCATTGGGTTCGCTGGTTGGTTTGTTGATGGGAATTGGATTAAAGTTGATTGCCTCAGGTTTTATTACCTACTATTTTATAAAAGAATTATTTATTTAAAATAAAAAGCAGTGAACACGTTAATTCTTTATGCAACCAAACACGGCAGCAGTGAGAAAGCCGCTCTTTTATTAAAGGAAAAACTCAACGGACAGGCCATCCTTTTTAATCTGTCAAAAGAAAAAAACATACCTGCTTTAAACGATTTCGATAAATTGGTTCTAGGCGGTTCCATACATGCCGGAAAAATTCAATCGGAGTTAAAAAATTTCTGCTCACAGTTTTACGCTCAAATTCTTGAAAAACCCTTTGGCTTATTTATATGTTGCATGGATGCTGAGAAAGCCTCCCTGCAATTTGAACAAGCCTATCCTGAGGTTTTACGGAATAGTTCTTTGGCAAACGGTTTGTTTGGAGGAGAATTTTTATTTGAAAAAATGAATGTTATGGAACGCTTCCTTGTAAAAAAGATAGCACATGTTACCCAATCGGTTTCACAAATTAATGATGAAGCCATACATCAATTTGCGGAAAAATTAAAAAGCCTGCCTTAAAAACATATAATAATTAACGAACATTTTTTACTTGCCTTGGTTGTAGTGGATGCACAAAAAAAATTAGTGTAGAGAAATATTATTAACCATCTTTGCAAAAAAATAAGCATATGCAGATTGGCGGAAAATTGATGGATCCCATCGGACGTCTCATGGGATTGAGGTATAAATCGCATCCCTGGCATGGGATTGATTTGGGTAGCGAAGCACCCCGAAAAGTAAATGCCTTTATTGAAATGGTACCAACCGATACCGTTAAATACGAGGTTGATAAATCGAGCGGCTATTTGCGGATAGATAGGCCGCAAAAGTATTCCAATGTAATTCCGGCGCTATATGGCTTTTTACCGCAAACCTATTGCGGAAAGCTGGTAGGCGATTTTTGTATGGAAAAATCAGGCCGACAAAATATTATTGGTGATGGCGACCCACTCGATATCTGTATTTTAACCGAGAAAGCCATCAGTCACGGAGATATTCTGGTAAAAGCCATTCCAATTGGCGGTTTCCGAATGATTGACGGAAACGAAGCCGACGATAAAATTATTGCCGTTTTAAAAGACGATGCAACTTACGGACACATTAATGATATGGCCGATTTGCCCACCCTGGTTATCGACAGGCTGAAACATTACTTCTTAACTTACAAAGATATTCCCGGCGAAGAATCGAACACGGAGATTCCTAATATTTACGGACAAGACGAAGCCCTCGAAGTAATTCAAGCTGCCATGACTGATTATATGGATTGGCTCGATAACATTCAGGTAGCTCTTTCAAAGGTTTAAGATTTGCTTTTTTTAAAGGATAATAAAACCCTGGTAACGTGGTGGTTGGTAGCCTCAGCCATTGCCTTTGCAGCATTTGACAAAAGCAATTGCGATGAGGTAGCTGCAGAACCTGCTGTAAGCGACACCCTGATATATTTTTCCTATTCAGCAAATCAACAACAACAACTGCAGCATCTGTTTGCCGATTTGCATCATAAATATGGTTTTAATGGGGTAGTGTTGATTGGCCAAAAAGATTCTGTTTTTTATTCGGAAAGCTTTGGCTATAGCAATTACAAAACCAAAGACACCCTCAATGAAACTACTGCCTTTCAGCTGGCATCGGTATCAAAGCAATTTACTGCCATTGCCATTTTGCAGCTTTATCAACAAAAAAAGCTGAATTTAAACGACTCCATTGAGCATTTTTATCCCGATTTTCCTTTAAAAGGAATTACCATTCATCAAATGCTCACACACAGGTCGGGCTTGCCTAATTACCATTACTTTTTACAACACATTCCCACCACTTACGACACATTGATTTCAAATCAACAAGTAGTACAGGAAATAATAAATAAAAACATACCAGCATACTTCTCGCCTGACCGCAGATATCTTTACAGCAATACCGGCTATGCCGTATTAGCCGCCATTGTTGAAAAAGTAAGTGGGTTGCAATTCGACGAATATATTGAAAAAAATATTTTTAAGCCTTTAAAAATGGAGCAATCCTTCATTTACAAGGGTATTAAAAGTGAAAAAACTGCAACAGCAGCTACAGGATACCTGTATTGGTGGCGAGAAGCTGAAGATAATTACCTCGACGGAGTTATGGGCGATAAAGGCATATACACCAGTGCTACCGATTTATTTAAGTGGGATCAGGGATTGTACAATAATCAAATAATCCATAGCGACACTTTGAAACTGGCTTTTCAACCCTGGGGTAAACCGTTGCATTTCAAATCGAATTACGGTTACGGCTGGCGAATGTTTTACTGGGGTCAGGATTCAGTCAAGGTATTGTTTCATGGCGGATGGTGGCATGGTTTTAAAACTTTATTATTGCGAATTCCCCAGGATTCTACAACACTAATTGTTTTAAAAAATCGCAGCAAGGGAGCCCATATTAGTACACGCCGCATACTTCATATTTTATATCCCGATTCGCTGCCTCCGGCCGATAGTCTCGAAATTCACGTTATTGAAGAAGCACAGATAAAGGAAGAATAAAATAAAAAAAGGACTACCAATCCGGAAGTCCCTTTTACCCTGTTTTTCTGAATATATTTAACTTAATGATGCGGTATACATCCAAACCAGTTTTTCTTGTTCCCGAATGTAATCGCTCATTAAAGCATTAGTTCCTTCATCATCGGCTTCGCCTGCCAACTCAAGAATGGCCCGTTGCTTTACCAAAAGTATCTTTAAGGAATCCAGAACCGATTTAACGGTTTCGTTGGCTCCGGTAAGGTTTGGAGTTTCTTTTATTTCTGAATTTTTTAAATACTCCGAAAAGTTATGCGTTGGGGTTCCACCCAAGGTTAAAATTCGCTCTGCAATTTCATCCACTTTTAGTACCAGGTCGTTATACAACTCTTCAAACTTCATATGAAGTTCAAAAAACTTCTCACCTTTAATATTCCAATGAAAACCGCGTGTGTTCATATAAAAAACCTGATAATTAGCCAATAAGTCGTTTAACTGTAATGCCAGTTTATTACTTTTTTCTGTATTTAATCCTATTCTGTTCATAATATTTTTTTTTAACGTTTAAACTTTTGTTGGTTTTTGATGAACAAATATACATACAAATGCAGGGCGTGTCAAATCGATTCATTTTATGTGGGTATAGTTAAAACCTATACTTAAGAATCTAAAAAATATAAAGAAATTGATGGTGAAAATGTGTAACGTTTCATTTATTTTGTCGTTGTTTAACTGAATATCGCTTATAAAGTATTAAATTTAAACCTAAATCAGGGAATCATGGAAAATAAAACGTATCGACAAAATAACGGACAAGGTTTTGCCATTGCAGGACTTATAATTGGAATTTTTTCATTACTGTTTGCTATCATACCTTGTGTAGGAGCTATCGGAATTTTTATGGGTAGTCTGGCTGTTGTTTTTGGCTCGCTGGCTGTTTCAAAAGCAAATGCTCAAAATGAACCCAAAGGAATGGGAATAGCCGGAATCGCTCTTGGTGGAGCTGCAATTTTTATTGCCATCTTAATGATTGTTTTACTGGTTAACTCAAAAAACATCTTTAAAGACTCCTTTAAAGATAAATTTGAATGGGTTAAAGAATTTGAAGATTTGGATGAAAATTTTGAAGAAATTCATTCACTCGACGAACTCGAAAATGCACTCGACGATTTAGAGGGCGTTGTTGATAGTATTGAAATTGAAGTTGACAGTGCTTCCAATGCCATCAAGAAAGAAGTAAAAGCTGCCCTCGACGAAGCCAAAATTGAAATTAAAAATGCCAAAAAGAAAAAATTGGAATTGGAATAATCAAAACCGAAAGGTCTACCATAAAATTAATATAATAATTGCCGGAGTAATTGTACTAATGCTGGTATACTCCGGCATTTTTAGTGCCAGTGGACGGGTTCATCCCATACCATCAATGTATAAACAAACGGTTGTCAGCACCGGGTTGTCGCGGGCTTTTTCTGAAATTGTACGCGGCAACTGGCATCAGGCCCTCTCCTTTAATGCATTCTCGTTACGTATATTCACCTTTTTTGCCGCTCAGCTTTTTTTACGTCTTCTTATTTCCTTTTTGCTGTTTAGAAAAATGTTTTCCGAAAACACCCTCCTCTTTTCCGATATTTTGATATCAGTTTTATTATTTTTGTGGGCATTTACAGCATTTGTAGCTGCACAATTTAAAATCATAGGTATATAATACTGTTACAAGCAGCTATTGCCACCAAACAGTTGTTATGCTTCAAATTTGAAATTCAATAAATGAAGAAGATTATTCTTAAATATCCCGGATTCCTCCCAATGCTTTTACTGATTACAATAATGAGTTGTCAATCGGGAACGTTTAAAGAGGTAATTGAGCATTACGAAAATGGAAACCCCAAATTAGAAAGATACTACCAAAATAATAATGGTAAACCGATTCTCATAAAGGAAATTTATTATCATGAAAATGGGAATAAGCGTGTCGAAGGTGCTATAAGTGAAGGAAAACGTGAAGGAGTCTGGATGTTTTGGTTTGAACACGGTTCGTTGTGGCGCGAAGTGAATTACTCCAAAAGTAATCCCGATGGCATTGCTAAAGCTTATCATGAGAATGGAGCCTTGTTTTATCAGGGAACTTATTTACAAGGTGAAAAACATGGAGAATGGAGCTTTTATGATGTCGAGGGAAAGCTGGTTAATCAGCTTATTTTTGAAAAAGGAAAACTCAAAAGCCAAACCAGCAACAAACAATAACAAACAGTAAAATAGCTAATTAAATAATAATATGGAAAATATTCAGGTTCAGGTTTCGTCTGAAATTGGTGAATTGGAGGCGGTGATTTTACATACACCCGGCCAGGAGGTCGAAAACATGACCCCGAAAAATGCTGAGCGTGCGCTTTATAGCGATATTCTGAATTTAGCAGTTGCCCAAAAGGAATATTGTCAATTCAAAGGAGTGGTGCAGAAACATGCTAAGGTTTTTGAATTACGCGACTTACTTCATGAAGTAATTAAGATTAATGAAGTTAAGAAGCAGCTAGTCGATGAAATATTTTATTATGAAAATATTCAGGACAATAAGGATTACCTGCTTTCGCTCGACACAAACGAATTAACCCGTGTGTTAATTGAAGGGGTGATTATGAAAAAAGACAACCTCACCCGTTTTTTCAATAAAGACCGATATTCCATGCGCCCTTTGCATAATTTTTTCTTTATGCGCGATGCTTCTATGGCGGTTAATCAGAATGTACTTATTGGTAAAATGGCCAGTCAGGTGCGCGATAGGGAAACTCGAATTATGGAAGCCATTTTCAAGCATCATCCTGCATTTACCACTCAAACCATAAATCCGGCGCGTTATCATGAAGCCGGACCTGAAATATCGATTGAAGGAGGCGATTTTTTAGTGGCTCGCGAAGATGTTTTGGTCATTGGCACAGGCATGAGAACCAGTTCGCAGGGGATTGATTTTATTTTGGAACAGGCGCAGCAACGAGGAAATATAAAGCATATTATTGTGCAGGAATTACCCGAATCGCCCGAATCATTTATTCACCTCGATATGGTTTTCACTTTTTTAGACACCAACAAATGCATGGTGTTTGAACCCGTAATTTTACAGCCCAACAAATACCAAACCGTGCATATTCAGCTGCTTGGTGACAAAGTAAAAATTAATACCGTTTCAAATTTATTGGTTTGCTTAAAAAGCCTGGGCATCGATATGGAGCCGGTTTATTGTGGCGGACAAGCCGATCCGTGGACCCAGGAACGCGAGCAGTGGCATAGTGGGGCAAACTTCTTTGCACTTGGTCCGGGTAAAGTAATTGGTTACGAGCGAAATGTTTACACCATGGATGAAATGAACAAACATGGTTTTGAGATTATCCGTGCACGCGATGTGATAAACAAAAAAGTAAACCTTGAAAGTTATGAAAAATACGTCTTAACTATTGATGGTTCTGAGTTGGCTCGTGGCGGTGGTGGTGCCCGTTGTATGTCGATGCCCGTGCGTCGAAAAAAAGTAAACTGGTAATTTTATTCATTTTAAACCATGAGAAAACGTTTAAACGAAGAACTTGGTCGCATTTCTATTGATGAATTTAAGCAAACTGAAAAAGCCCCCATTGTTGTTGTGCTCGACAACGTAAGAAGTTTAAATAACATTGGTTCGGTTTTTCGAACTGGCGATGGTTTTTGTATTGAAGCCATTTATTTGTGTGGTATTACTGCTACTCCGCCCAATAAAGACATTCACAAAACCGCTTTGGGTGCAACAGAATCGGTTCACTGGAAATACTTTGAACACACCAGCGATGCCGTTGAAAAGCTAAAAGAGGCAAATTATACGGTATTTGCTATTGAGCAGGTTGAAGGTAGTATTAGTCTGGAAAAATTTGCTCCAAAAAGGGATGAGAAGTACGCACTTGTTTTTGGTCACGAGGTAAAAGGAGTGTCGCAGAAAGTTGTAAACCTTTGCCATGGAAGTATTGAGATTCCGCAGTTCGGCACAAAACATTCGTTTAATATTTCGGTTAGTGCCGGTATCGTGTTGTGGGACTTTTTCCGAAAACTCCGTTTATAACTATAAGTATTAACATAAAAAGAGAGGCTCACCAATTGGTGAGCCTCTCTTTTTATAAATTATTTTATCTTTTACTTATTCAACAATGCTTTTGTAGGTACCGTCGTTGGCATATTGAGCAAATTCAATATCTTTTGCTGCATAAGCTTTAAACGATGCATCTTTTTCAATAGCTGTTCTTAAGTTGTTAAACAGAAGATCAGTGTCTTGTTTGCGGGCACCAATAATTGCTTTTAAGTACGAAATATTTGCAGCATCCTGATTCTCAACTTTTGAAAGAATACCCAAAGCAGCGTCGTAAGTATCGGCATTTTTTGTAACTGAGTAGTTCAACATTTTAACTAAAGCAAAGTTAAAAGTGTTGTATTTACTGCTTACAAATAAATTAAGGGCATTTTCATAAGCTCCCTGTTTAGCAGCAACCAACGCCTGATTGTAGCTTACCTGATTTCCTGCACCAGCAGCTGCATCATAATACTCTTTAGCGGCTTTAACATCACCTTCCATATGGGCAACAACACCTAAATTGTTTAGAACTTTTGTATTGGTTGCATCAAGTTTCTTGGCTTCTTCCAAAGCAGCTTTTGCTTCAGCAACTTTGCCCTGTTTTAGGTAGATGTAACCTACGTTGTTATGACCTCTCCAATCGTCAGCAAAATTGCTGGCTACTTTTTGGTAGATACTTAATTTTGTATTCAGGTCGCTTACCAACGAAGCAGCGTACATCAACTCTTCAACTTTTAAGGTATCCGGATTTGAAACAGCCAGTTCTTTTAACTCCTCGTCAGAATAACCAACAATGGCAATGTTCACAATTAGTTTTGAACGACGAAGCTGTGGAAGAATTTTGTCTGCAATTACTTCGTAAGCAGCAGCGATGTTCTTAATTTCTTTTTCACGAACCACTGGGTCAGAATACATAGAAAGTACACGAAGAATAAGTTCTTTATCCTGAATGTCTGATTCCTGCATTAATTTTTTAAAACCTTCCCAGTCTTCTGGAGTAGCTTTTGAAAGCATAAAAGATTCTTCTTCCATTCCGGCTACTTTTGATTTTTTTAATTCGCGGGCAAAATAGCTTTCTGAATTTTTCAAACGGTTTTCAGAAAGTTTGGTGTTCAATGTTTCTGGTCCATCGGGAGAAGCATAAGCTGAAATTTCAACGCCTTTAAATTCAACATTTTCTTTTGAAGCTGAATTAGCAACAAAATCCTGTAAAGCTTTAATTTCTTCTTTTTTAAGTTCCTGACCACGAATGGTAGCTTGGTTAATTACAAAGTGAATGGTGGCTTCTTTTGATTCGGTAGTTACACGAACAAATTTGTCGTCGGCAGCAATAGGCATGGCATCAGCTGTAAGCAATAATGCAGAAGCCATTGTTCCGTCAGCCAGTTTAACTTCTGGTAATTCACCTGAATCTTTACCAACAGTAGCTTTTACTCGGCCAACCAACGTTCCCTGACGCATTCCTTCAACAAAAGCTATTTTTGAAGTAACAGAATAAGTTCCACCACTGGTAAACGATACTACCTGATTGTTAGCCTGAGCTTCTTCACCTTGTAATACAAGGCTCTTAAAAGCTTGTTCTCCACCTTCGTATTTAAATACGGGCGTAATTTCAAGAATCGCATCCTTTTGGAAATACTTTACCGGAAAAGTTACTTTTAATGTAGCTTCAACGCTATCGCCATGCATTTCAAGTACTTTAGGAGTTACCTCGTACTTTACTTCAGCGGCCATTTTTACCATTTTATTCAACCCTCCACAACTTGATAAAAGGAGTGCTGCAAATGCAAAAGATGCTAAAATTTTAACATTTAAATTTTTCATAATTGCCTAATTAGTTGATTTATCGTTAATAATTTACTTTTTTTACGATTTTACAAAGCTAAAATGTTTTTGTTAAAAAAAAAACAATCTGTGCTTATTTGTTGAATCTGTCAGGTCTGAATATCAAAATTTGACTCAACCATCGCCCTTTGGAATGATTCACTTCTTAATGAATCGTTCAAGGTAGTAAACACCTTTTCAAATTCATTGTTTAATTCTTTGTAATCCTTTTTCAGAACCGTCATGGCAAAAGCAACTTCATTGGGAACTGAAGTTCTACGAGCCATACCCATAAGCACACGCTCAATTCCTTCAGCAGTTTTATAAAGCTCTAACCAGTTGTTCCGGATCATAAATCCAGTCATTTCCTTAAGTCGCTCAGGCAAAAGGCTGTCGTTTTGTTTTATATAGGTATAAACCTGGTGTGCAAAATCATGGAGCGTTTCATGATGATAGGTTTCCCAGTACCTGGCCAAAAAATGATCGTAAATTATATCGACCACAATACCAGAATGCAACCGGTATTTCTCCCGAAACCTATCACGACTTTGTTTATGGCTTTCGTGCCGGTCAGTTATGCTGTCAATCTGGCGATGTAAAATAATGCCCTGCCTGATGGATTCTGGAAAAAGATTTAACTGGTTTCCTTTTACAAAATCTCCCATAAAGTTTCCCAACATCGATTCATCAATTGTTCGAGACAGATACAAATGAGCTAAAATATTCATGCAATTATTTAAAGGTACATTGCATTTAATACAACAAAACCGAAAGGTTGTTTTAAAATGCCCGCTATTAACTGAATTATAACAGGTAAATATATTTTGCTTAACATATTTTCTACTCTTTAAAGATGGCTACAAAAAAACTAAATTTGTTAGTAACAATCACTTTATTAACAACAAAAATATAAAACGGAGGACTTATGTCGAAAAAGAATGTCATTGTTATTGGTGCGGCTGGCCGCGATTTTCACAATTTTAACACTTATTACCGCGATAACGAATCGTACCATGTAGTTGCTTTTACTGCAGCTCAAATTCCCGATATTGATGGTCGTAAATATCCGACTGAATTAGCCGGAAAATTATACCCCTCCGGAATTCCAATTTATGCTGAACAGGATTTACCCCGGCTCATTAAAGAATTCAATGTTCACACCTGTGTTTTTTCATACAGCGATGTTCCTTACCAAAGAGTAATGGAAATAAGTTCCATTGTTAATGCCGCAGGCGCCAATTTTAGTTTACTCGGACCTGGTCAAACTCAGGTAAAAAGTACCAAACCGGTTATTGCCGTTGTGGCTACCCGAACCGGATGTGGAAAAAGTCAAACTTCGCGCAAAGTTATTGAATACCTTATGGCTAAAGGACTAAAAGTTGTTGCTATTCGTCACCCGATGCCTTACGGCGATTTGAACGCACAAAAAGTGCAACGTTTTGCCAAAGTAGAAGATTTAGCCAAACACAAATGTACCGTGGAAGAAATGGAGGAATATGAACCACATGTAGTACGCGGAAATGTTATTTATGCCGGTGTTGATTACGAAGCAATAGTTCGCGCAGTTGAAAAAGATCCCGATGGATGTGATGTTATTTTGTGGGATGGTGGAAATAACGACTTCCCCTTTTATGTTCCTGATTTAACCATTACAGTAGCCGATCCGCATCGTCCTGGACACGAATTGGCTTATTATCCCGGCGAAGTAAACATGAGAATTGCTGATGCCATTGTTATCAACAAAATGGATTCGGCATCGCCCGAAGGAATTCAGATAGTTCGTGAAAGCATTGCCAAGGTTAATCCTAAGGCTATTGTAATCGATGGGGCATCTCCTATAAAAGTAGACAATCCGGAACTCATTAAAGGAAAACGAGTGTTGGTTGTTGAAGATGGACCAACCCTGACCCACGGAGAGATGAAACTGGGTGCCGGAATTATTGCTGCAAAAAAGTTTGGTGCTGCTGAATTAATCGACGCACGGCCTTTTGCTGTTGGAAAACTAGCCGAAACCTTCCGTATTTATCCAAATATTGGAACTCTACTTCCAGCCATGGGTTATGGGGATGAACAATTGCGCGACCTGGAAAAAACAATCAACAATACCGATTGCGATTCAGTAATTATTGGAACACCCATCGACTTGAACCGCATTGTTAAAATTAATAAACCCAATACACGTGTTTATTACGATTTACAAGAGATTGGTGAACCTAACCTCGACGGTTTATTAACCGATTTCTTGGCTAAACATAAACTAAAATAAGTTACCCCTTTTTAATAAAAAACCGCACGAGTTTCTCATGCGGTTTTTTTGCTTGGGAGTGTTTAAACGCATTTAAATTTTGGGATGCGAATGCATGTTTGTACCTTTAATCCATTCATTTTTAAAAAATTCACCAAATGGGAAATAATCTTACTAAATACAAAACTATGAAACGCATTGGAATAATTAGTGCAATAATCGTTTTGCTGGCAGCATGTCAGTTTGAACAACCCATGAAGCTCGATGCTCCATTGATAAAAAAAGCATCGATTAACCTTACTTCCGATATAATGAGTCCGGAAGTACTCTGGTCGTTTGGTCGCATAAGCGATGTTCAGGTTTCACCCAATGGAGAAAAAATCCTATATGGCGTGACCTATTTCAGCGTGGAACAAAACAAAAGTAACCGGGAGCTTTTTGTTATGAATGCCGATGGCACAAACAAAAAGCAAATCACTCAAACCCCTTATAGCGAATACAATGCGGTTTGGCATCCCAATGGAAAACAAATCTGGTATTTATCGGCCTCTTCAGGTACCATGCAGCTTTGGACCATGAAGGTTGATGGAAGTAACAAACATCAATTATCAGATGCACCAGCAGACATTACCAATTTTATTATTTCACCGCTGGGTAAAAAAGTATTATTTACACAGGATGTGAAAATTGATAAGTCCACGGTTGATATTTATCCCGATTTACCCAAAGCTGATGGTCGAATAATTGACGATTTAATGTATCGCCATTGGGATACCTGGGAAGATGGCTTTTACAGTCATATTTTTGTTGCTTCATTCGATGGGTTGAATTTACTTGCACCTATCGACATTATGCCGGGCGAACCTTTTGACACACCCTTAAAGCCTTTTGGCGGAATTGAAGAAATTAGCTGGAGCCCCGATGGAAAGTCGATAGCTTATACCTGTAAAAAATTAAAAGGAAAGGCGTACTCCTTAAGCACTAATTCTGATATTTATCTTTACAATCTGGCAACAAAAGAAACAAAAAACCTTACTGAAGGGATGCCGGGATACGATCGATCACCTTTTTTCTCTCCCGATGGAAAAAAAATGTTCTGGCTCAGCATGGAACGAGCCGGATTTGAAGCTGACAAAGACCGATTATTTATGCTTAATCTGGAAACCAATGAAAAACAATACTTAACTGAAAACTTCGACTATAGTCCGTCGGGGTTTTCATGGACCGATGATGGAGCGTATCTTTACTTTGTTGCCGGAGTGCAGGCTACATTTCAAATTTTTAAAATGAATATGGCTTCCGGGCAAATACAAGCCATAACCCAAGGCGAGCATGACTACCATTCTGTGGCTGTCGCAGGTGATAATCTAATAGCAGAACGCGTAAGTATGACTAAACCGGCTGAAATTTATTCCGTAAATAATACTTCGGGTAAAGCAACGGAACTTTCGTTTGAGAATAAACATTTGCTGGATCAACTAACCATGCCAACCGTCGAAAAACAATGGATAAAAACCACCGATAATAAAGACATGCTGGTATGGGTAATTTTACCGCCTCATTTTGATGCTACGAAAAAATATCCGGCTTTACTTTATTGTGAAGGAGGACCCCAGTCGCCTTTAAGCCAGTTCTGGAGTTACCGATGGAATTTCAGTCAAATGGCATCGAATGGTTTTGTGGTAATTGCACCCAATCGCAGGGGGGTTTTAACCATGGGACAGGATTGGACCGACCAAATTAGTAAAGACAACAGCGGGCAAGCCATGAACGATTTACTTAGTGCTATTGACGCGTTGAAAAAGAAACCATATATCGACGAAAACCGCCTGGGAGCCATTGGGGCCAGTTTTGGAGCTTTTTCGGTAAACTGGTTAGCCGGCAATCACAAAGGACGTTTTAAAGCATTCATTTCGCATTGCGGGGTTTTTAATTCCGAAATGGAATACATGACAACCGACGAAATGTTTTTTGATAATTGGGAAAAGGGCGGAGCTCCCTGGGAAAGCGAAAATAAAATTGCTATGAAATCGTATGCCGGTTCGCCCCATAATTTTGTTCAAAACTGGGATACTCCCATTATGTTTATTCAGGGTGAACACGATTACCGGATTCCTTACACTCAAGGGATGGCTGCATTTAATTCGGCACAATTGATGGGTATTCCAAGCAAGATGCTGTTTTTCCCTTCAGAAACCCATTGGGTAGTGCAACCTCAGAACGGTATTTTGTGGCAACGCGAATTTAAGGACTGGCTCGACACCTGGCTCATAGAATAAACCAGACAAATGTGATATAAAAAAAAAACCAGGTAGTTATTTCCTGGTTTTTTATTTTTTGTTGCTTTTTATTGGTTACCAATTGGATTCCCCATCAGTATGGTTTTCATCCGGTTTGTTTTTTTCTTTTAAATCGTTCAGGTAGTTTTTAATGCGTTTTTCAACCGGATCGTTAAACAGGTTTATAAATCGTGTGATGGGGTTTTTTTCATACGTTTCTTCCGAGATGCGGATGGCGGTTTTTCCTTTGTAATCGGCAAGGGTGATAACACGCATCAGTTGTGGGGTGTTTTCCTTAAAAATTATCCGAATATAGTCGGTTTCTGTAATTTTTTGAGTTATCAACATGATACTGTCCCCGTTGGTATAATATTCCATCCAGGCATCCTGACCGTCCACTACCCGCTGCTGAATAACTGTATCCAAATCGTGGCGCCAGGCAGGTTCTTCCCAGTGGTTTGTTACATCGGCCATAATAAAAAAATACAACTTGTCAATCATTGAAGTAGCGGTTACCATTCGCTCAACAGGTTGAAAAAAACCAACAACAACAGGTATTGCAAGTAGAATAATTATAGGTATTACAAATTTAATACTGGCCTTCATCGCGTAAGAATTTCTTTAAAGATAGAATTTTTTTTTTAATATGAGCATGTACGCACAGGCGCATATTATGTTTCCTAAACATAACTAAAATATGACCAAAGGAGCCAAAGGTTACATTAATCGATTGTAAACCCTTGCTCCTGATTTATAGTTTGTTATTTTGAAACGAAATGATAATGAGGGCCAAATCTTTCAAAGGCGGCTTTATCAAGCGCCTGCTGGTGATCGGGATGAGCAATGCTAATAATTAATCGGGCACGTTCCTGAAGCGATTTACCGTACAGGTTTACCGCACCAAATTCAGTTACCAGCCAGTGCATGTTTGAACGGGTGGTTACAACTCCTGCCCCTAAATGCAAGGTGGGTGCAATTTTACTTTCGCCCTTTTGGGTTACCGACGGCATGGCAATAATGGGTTTTCCACCAGGGCTCATGGATGCACCTCGGATGAAATCAATTTGTCCACCAACACCTGAATAATGTTTGGTACCAATAGAATCGGAACAAACCTGTCCGGTAAGATCGACCTGAATGGCTGAATTAATTGCTGTTACTTTGGGGTTCCGTCCAATCATGGTAATGTCGTTGGTGTATCCAACATCTTTCATCACTACTCCGGGATTATCGTCAACAAAATCATACAGTTTTTTACTTCCCATTAAAAAAGTGGAAACCATTTTGCCACGGTCAATCCCTTTCATAGCACCGTTTACCACACCCTTTTCAACCAGAGGTAAAATACCGTCGGCAAACATTTCGGTATGAATGCCCAGGTTTTTATGATTTGTTAATTGCGACAATACGGCATTTGGAATTGCTCCAATTCCCATTTGGAGCGTTGCGCCATCTTCAATCAGTTCAGCAACATTGCGGCCTATGGCAGCTTCAATTTTGGTAGGTTCGGTAAAATGAGCCTCAATTAAAGGCGTTTCGTCGTAACAAAAAATATCGATACACGAAGCTTTTATCATGGCATCGCCAAAAGCACGGGGCATATTTGGGTTAATTACACCAATTACTGTATTTGCCGTTTGAACTGCTGCCAGCGTTGCATCGACCGAGGTGCCCAACGAAACATAACCATGTTTATCGGGTGGTGAAACCTGTACCATGGCAACATCTACTTTGGTATAACCTTCGCGGATTAAGCGTTGCGTTTCGTGTAAAAATACCGGAATGTAATCGGCATATCCGGCCTGGGTTTCTTTGCGTACATTGTGTCCCACAAAAAAACTTTCCAATTGAAAAACACCTTCAAACTCAGCCGATGCGTAGGGCGCCGGACCTTCTGTATGCAAGTGCTGGATTCGAACATTTTTAAATTCTTTATTTCGGCCACGTTCACACATGGCCTCAATAAGCTTTTGTGGTGCGCAGGCTACACTGTGGATGTGAATTCTGTCGTGCGATTTAATGATTCTGACAGCCTCCTGTGGAGTGACAAATTTTAAACTTTGTTGCATAGTTGGTCTATTTTGAGTAAAATCGATGCCAAAGATAAAATTTATCGAATCGTGGGAATACTATTGTCAGATGATTAAAATCAGGGTTCGTTTTTTTTATTTGCAGGAATGAAGCCGGGTTTTGCTTATTTTCCACTTGCTTCCATAATGGTCTTTATGGTGTAAATCATAATTTTTAAATCGATATAAATCGACATGTTCTCAAGATAAATAATATCGTAGTTTAAACGCTCAATCATTTCTTCTACATTTTCAGCATAGCCAAATTTTACCTGTCCCCACGAAGTAATACCGGGACGAACTTTAAAAAGCAACAAATAATAAGGAGCTTTATCTACAATTTGTTCAATGTAGAACTGGCGTTCGGGACGTGGCCCAACAATCGACATATCTCCTTTCAATACATTGAAAAATTGCGGTAATTCGTCGAAACGCATTTTACGCATCATCCGTCCAAAAGGGGTAACTCTGGGATCGTTTTTACTGCTTAATGCCGGGCCATTTTTTTCAGCATCGGTATACATCGACCTGAATTTGTATATCTTGAAGGGCTTGCCAAACCGCCCAACACGCTCATGAGAATAAATAACCGGACCTTTAGAACTAAGCTTAACACCAATAGCCAAAGCTATAAGAAAGGGACTTAATACAACCAAAGCAATTGACGATAACACAACATCCATAACTCGTTTAACATTCTCCTGCCAGGCTGGCATCAGCTCGTGCGAAAGTTCAATTAAGGGAACACCAAAGAGTGAAGACATTTTAACCGAACCCGAAAGAATATTGAGTAAGTCGGGAATCGCTTTTATCATCACGTTGGTAGCTTTGGTTTTGGTTAAAATCTGCTGAATTTTTTCCCGTTCTGAAGGTTCGATGGCTATAATCACTTCTTCAATTTTTTGATTGTTAATAGTCTCTATCAAGTTGTTGAGATTTCCAAGATGCGGAATGTGATTGCTTAGCGGAGTTTTGGATCCACCATTTATGGTAACAAAACCAACTATTTGATTGCCGGCTGATTTAGGCTTTTTCTGAAGATCGTTGTATAGCTGCAGCGCTTGTTCATCACTTCCAATAATCAGTGTTGGGAATCCAATAATGTGATTGTGTAGTTTATGTATGGTTCGGGTAGTAAAGATTAATCGGGGGAGGTATGTAAGTGAAAAATGTACCGCCCAAAGAAACAAGAAGGATTGATAATAATTTTTGTACGAGATAATGGTATCGTCGAGTATTAACATAAAGAAAATGATAATAACACCCAGCGTGGTAATAAAAATGGTACGTCCCAATTCCTGGAGCCGCGATTTTCTGTAAATGTTATGATACTCTCCCGAAAGGTAATAAATAAGCAACCAGAATAAGGGAATTATAACAATACCCATTATTAGCGTGGGATCGTTCAAATCCTGGCCCACACTATTATATAATGGAGCTACAATTATTTTTTTTCTAAAAATGTAAAACAAAATCCACGATACCATTGCCGAAAAATAATCAGCAGTAACGTACTTGGCAATTTGTAAACGAGGGTATTTATTTTCCATACCTGAGTAATGAATTCAACTCGTATTTTAAGATTCTGTTTTTGTTTGCCTGGTTAAGTTGGGTAATTGATTTTTGATTGATTTATAACCTCAGTCTGTTTAGGAACAAACCGACAGAACATCTCAATTTAACAAAGCAAACTAATTAATAAACGCTGGCTATTTTCGAATATTGCTGCAACGAAGCAAAAAAAAAGAAAACCGTTAGAAGATGTTAATTGAAATTCGCATTTTTTCTTTTACTTTTTCCATCACCTTACAGGTATTGTATTCTTTTTCAAGACTATTCTGAGGAGGAAGGTGGTTCATTATATGGTAGTAAAAATCGTACGCTTGTTTTTGCAGCATGGAATCGGCTGTATTATTTTTTTTGCTCAGTAATGTTTTGAAATCATTTGCTGAATCGGAACATATTAGCTGGTTCTGAATAATATCGATAGCATAATATGAGTTGTATTCAAAAAACTTCATCGTTTGGCACATTTCTTTCTCAATGGAATTAACCCTTATATTTACGATGCTTCCATTATTAAAATCGAGTCGCAAGGTAATAATGTCAGGGACTTCGGAAAACGACGAAATAATATTTGCTGTTACCCGCTTTATATTGCTTGAGTACCTGGTTAATATGGCATTTACCTGGTTTCTGACCGCTGGTATTAATTCTTTTCTTTCAATTCCCGACTGGGAACTCTCAACCAATAGCGGAGTTTTACTCAATTTTCCATATTCAATAAATGCATCGTGCCAAAGGTAGGGATGATAAACCTCGACCATGCCACAAGCTTCTTCTTTTAACTTAATCAGGTGCGACAATTCATCGAGATCTAAATAATAGGTACTGTGAAGAAAAACAGGTTTGCCATTTTTAACGGCCAGTTCTATTAATGGATAATAGATTTTTTCAGCCGATGCAAAAATCAACATATCCGATTGATTCAACAGCTCACCGAAACTCGAAAAAATTAGATTTTTTGGTAAAGTTGACGGAGTTTCGAACTGAAAACTTGGATCAAAAATACCTACCATTTTGTAACTGGGCAGCGATGAAAAATTCTTATAATAAAACTGACTGTTTTGGTGTCCTACAATTCCTGTTTTAAGCATGAATTCAATTGTTTTATGCAAAACTAATGGATTTATAAAACTAAAAACCACCAAATGTAATTTGTTATTAACCCAATGTTGTTAATAACAAAAAAAGCCAAATTCTATTAAACGATGCCTTCTTTTAAGATGTCATGAACGTGAATCATTCCGACATAACCGTTGTTGTCAACAACAATGAGTTGGGTAATGCTACACTGTTCCATTAATTGAAATGCTTTAACGGCTAATTCATCTTTATGAATCGTTCGTGGGGTATGCCCCATAATGTCCCTGGCCCGAAGCTCATTAACCGGTTTTTTTGAGACCAGCATACGTCGCAGGTCACCATCGGTAATTATTCCACAAAGCTCATTGGTTGCATCCACAACAGCAGTTGCTCCCAATCTTTTAGTAGTCATTTCCAAAATAACCTCGTCAATACTTGCATTTTCATTTATCATGGGTTTTTCGTTAACCACATACAAATCACTCACTCGCAGGTAAAGTTTTTTACCTAATGTTCCTCCCGGATGATAACGGGCAAAATCGTCCGACGAAAATTCACGAAACTCCAATAAAGCAATGGCCAAAGCATCGCCCATAACAAGCTGAGCCGTAGTGCTCGATGTGGGAGCCAGATTGTTTGGACAGGCTTCTTTTTCGATATGAGCATATAAAATATAATCTGCCTGCTGGGCTAAAATGGAATTTCGGTTCGAAACCATGGCTATCAACTTGTTTCCCATAGTTTTAAGCAGGGGAATTAATACTTTAATTTCAGGCGTGTCGCCACTACGCGAAATGCAAATAACCACATCGTTCTTCTGAACAATCCCCAAATCGCCATGAATGGCATCGGCAGCATGCATAAAAACTGCAGGCGTGCCTGTACTGTTTAGGGTAGCTACAATTTTTTGCGAAATATTAGCACTTTTGCCAATTCCTGTAATAATTACCCTTCCTTTGCTTTCATAGATAAGCGAAACACAGCGGGCAAAATCATCGTCAATGTATTGAACCATGTTTTTAATGGCTTCAGCTTCATGAAGCACAACTTTTTTTCCATTTTCGATGATGCTTTGTGGGGATTTCATGATATAATTAATTTTTCTTGAATAAAAACCAGTTATATTTTTATTGAAAGATAAAAAGCCAAATACTTATGAGGCTTATATTTCAATGCTTCCAATAAAAACAAGAAACTAAAATAACAAATCAGGGCAAAGTTACGTACTAATTTCATCACACAAAAAGAAGAAGCATGTTCGAAAGTGCTTTTTTTTTATTATTTTTAGAGGAAGCAAACTAACCATGTGTTAAATTTGCGCTCCTATTTTTTTATGGACGGAAAGTGTTGAAAAATGGAATTGACTGGATATTTAAAGAAACATTTCGGGTTTGATACCTTTAAAGGCAATCAGGAAGAAATCATCAAAAATTTGTTGGCAGATCGCGATACGTTTGTATTAATGCCAACCGGCGGAGGAAAATCACTGTGCTACCAATTGCCGGCTTTAATTAAAGAAGGAACGGCTATTATTGTTTCGCCCCTTATTGCATTAATGAAAAACCAGGTAGATGCCATGCGGGGCTTTAGTGAAGATGATGGCGTAGCGCACTTCTTAAATTCATCGCTATCAAAAGGAGAAATTCAGCGGGTCAAAACCGATATTTTAGAAGGAAAAACCAAAATGCTCTATGTGGCTCCTGAATCACTAACCAAAGAAGAGAACATGCGCTTTCTTCAACAAGTAAACGTTTCGTTTTATGCCATAGATGAAGCCCATTGTATTTCAGAATGGGGACATGATTTCAGGCCGGAATACCGTCGCATTCGCCCCATTGTTGAAGAAATTGGGAAAGCTCCCATAATTGCTCTTACCGCAACTGCCACGCCCAAGGTTCAGCACGACATTCAGAAAAACCTGGGAATGTTACAGGCCGATGTTTTTAAATCGTCGTTCAACCGTTCCAACTTATATTACGAGGTAAGACCCAAGGCAAATGCGACAAAAGAAATTATTAAAATAGTAAAGAATAATACCGGAAAATCAGGAATCATTTATTGTTTGAGCCGTAAAAAGGTTGAAGAACTGGCCGAAACATTACAGGTAAATGGTATTAAAGCATTGGCTTATCATGCAGGAATGGATTCTTCGACCCGCTCAGGAAACCAGGACAAATTTCTGATGGAAGATGTAGATGTTATTGTGGCTACCATTGCCTTTGGAATGGGAATCGACAAACCCGATGTGCGCTACGTAATCCATTACGATGTTCCTAAAAGTCTGGAAGGATATTATCAGGAAACCGGTCGTGCCGGCCGCGACGGAGGCGAAGGTCGCTGTATTTCGTTTTACTCCTATAAAGACATTCAAAAACTTGAAAAGTTTATGCAGGGGAAACCTGTGGCAGAGCAGGAAATTGGTCGCCACTTGTTACTTGAAACCGTTTCGTATGCCGAATCGGCACTTTGCCGCCGCAAACACCTGTTGCATTATTTTGGTGAGGAATATACGGTTGATAATTGTGAAAACTGCGACAACTGTTTGAATCCGAAAGAACAATTTGAAGGCAAAGACGATATTTTAAAAGTACTCAAGGTGGTTTTGGCCGTTAAAGAGTATTTTAAAGCCGACCATGTGGCAAGTATTCTGAGTGGAATCGCCAGTTACGGTGTAAAATCATACAAACATCACCACATTGATGTGTTTGGAATAGGCAAAGACAAAGATGTGAAATTTTGGAATGGAGCAATACGGCAGGCTCTGATAGCCCGCTTGCTAACCAAAGATATTGAAAACTATGGTTTGCTTAAAGTATCAGAAAAAGGGCATGAATTTATAAAAAATCCGGAATCATTTCTTTTGGTTCAGGATCACGATTACGATAAGGAAGAAGAAGAATTGAGCAAACCTCAGGGTGGAGGAGGCTCTGCTGATCCAACTTTGTTTAGCATGTTAAAGGATTTACGCAAACGCATTGCGAAGGAAAAAGGATTACCGCCTTTTGTTATTTTTCAGGATCCTTCGCTTGAGGATATGGCAATTCATTATCCCATAACCATCGAAGAAATGCAAAACATGACGGGTGTTGGTGCCGGAAAAGCCAATCGCTATGGAAAAGAGTTCTGTAAACTTATAAAATCGTATGTTGATGAGAATGAAATTGAACGGCCCATAGACATGGTGGTAAAATCGGTTGTAAATAAATCCGGACTTAAAGTTTACATCATTCAAAGTATCGATAGAAAAATACCCCTCGACACCATTGCTGATTCAAAAGGTATTGAGATGAACGATTTGCTTAAAGAAATTGAAGCCATTGTTTTTTCAGGAACCAAAATAAACATTGACTATTACATTAACGAAGTACTTGACGAAGACCATCAGGATGAAATTTATGAATATTTTAAAGAAGAAGCTGAAAGCGAATCGGTAGAGGACGCATTAAAGGAGCTTGGTGAAGAAGAATACGCTGAAGAAGATATTCGCTTGATACGAATCAGGTTTCTTTGCAACGAAGGAAATTAATTTTCAAAGCAACCACACAAAAAAAACCGCCCTGAACTCAGGAGCGGTTTTTTTTACTCAAAAATCAACATTATGCACTGAAATACAATCGTGGGAATCGATTGTATTTATTATTGGTTTAAAATTGTGCCTGAACTTTATTTTTTATCAATTCTTTCTGTGTCAAAAGTAGTGTTCTGTTTAATTTTTGAAAACGTTTGCACTATGTTGTAGAATAGCTTTACGAAATGTTAAGTAGCATAGTGCAATTATGGATTTAAACAAATAAAATAAACTACAGGAGCCTGGAATCAATTGTAAAAACTTAGTCGTTGGCTGTGCCTTTAAGTAAGGGAACAAAACAAAAAGTTCCAAATTGCTCTTCGCTATATTCAGTTTCTGATGTTTTGGTGATTCGCAACATCGTTTGTTCAGTTATCCCAAAAGGTATTACCATGTATCCTCCAATTGTCAATTGTTCCAGCAAAACCGGTGGGATTTCTGGCGCACCTGCTGTTATAAGAATTTTATTGAAAGGTCCATAGGTGGGTTTTCCCAAATAGCCATCGCCATAAAAAAATTGAGGATTATAGCCCAATTTGGGTAAAAAGTGTTGGGCTTTTAAAAACAACTCACGCTGACGTTCAATAGTGAAAACCTTAGCTCCAAGCTCCATTAATACAGCTGTTTGGTAGCCCGACCCGGTTCCAATTTCCAATACTTTATCACCTTTTTTTATGTCGAGTAATTCTGTTTGAAAAGCTACCGTATAAGGTTGAGAAATGGTTTGTCCACTACCGATGGGAAACGCTTTATCTACATAGGCAAAATTTACAAAAGCACTATCCATAAACAGATGGCGTGGAATTTTACCAATAGCATCAATTATCCGCGAATCGGTTATTCCTTTCTTCTTAATTTCATTTACCAGTTGCTGTCGTAATCCTTTTTCTCTGTAACCGTCGTTTAGCATGCTTCAGCGCTTATAAATAGGTGCACAATATATAAATAAATTTAGCACCGGGGTTATTTGCATCAATCAATTCTATTGTTTTATTAATAATTAAACAGCTGCTTAAATTTTGTATCAGCCAATAATTTTAGCAATTATATTTTTGACGTTAGAATTTGTACATTTGCTTACTGAAAAACAGACCATCTTGAACGCAGAACTTTTTATAGCGAAAAAAATAACAGAACCCGGCAAGGCAGAAAAGCAGGTTTCGGGTCCCATTGTAAATATTGCCGTCTTTGGTATCTCATTAGGCCTTGCGGTAATGATTTTAAGTGTAGCCATAGTTACCGGATTTAAAAATGAGGTGCGAAGCAAAGTAATTGGCTTTGGAGCACACATTCAGATAACAAATTTTGATTCAAACAATTCTTTCGAAACTGCTCCCATAAACCGAAACCAGGTTTCGAATGCACTGCTAAAACAAATTGATGGCATTACCCATACCCAGGTATATGTTACCAAATCAGGTATTATAAAAACCAACGAGAACATACAGGCTATAGTGCTTAAAGGAATCGAAACCGGTTTCGACTGGTCGTTTTTTGAACGAAGCCTGATTGCCGGAACGGTTTTTGCGATGCAAGACTCCATAAAATCGAATGAAATTCTAATTTCAGAATACATTGCAAAATTATTGAAGCTTGATGTTGGCGACAAACTCACAGTTTATTTTGTACAGGATCCGCCACGCATGCGCCAGTTTTCGATCAGCGGTATCTATAAAACCAGTATCGAAGATTTTGATAAAGCATTTGCTATTGTTGACATGCGTCACCTGCAAAAACTAAATAACTGGACTGATGAACAGATTAGTGGTTACGAAATTCAAATTGCCCGCTACGACCAGTTGGAAGCCCTTACCGACAGCGTTTACGAAATTGCCGGATACCATTTCACTGACGATGGTAACAAACTTAAAATTACTCACATTAAACAACGTTACCCGCAAATCTTTGACTGGCTTAGTCTACAAGATATCAATGTTTGGATAATTCTTGCCTTAATGGTTTTGGTGGCTGGTTTTAATATGATTTCGGGCTTATTGATTTTAATTTTAGAACGGACCAACATGATTGGGTTGTTAAAAGGGTTAGGTTATAATAATTGGAGCATACGAAAAATATTCCTCTATCAATCGGGGTTTTTAATCAGCAAAGGTTTGTTATGGGGTAACCTTATTGGAATTACATTATGCCTTTTACAACAATATTTTGGATTTATTCCACTCGACGAATCAACTTATTATATCGATCAGGTTCCTATTAACCTGCAATGGATTCATATTCTATATTTAAACCTGGGAACACTAGCCATTACGGTTTCTATGATGGTACTGCCCTCATACCTGATTACAAAAATCAGCCCGGCAAAAGCCATAAAGTTTAATTAATACAAGTGCAATGTAAAGAATACTTTACAAGAAATGTACCTTAAAACTCGACTAATGTAACGGCACATATACCTTATTTTAATAATGATTCCCTAATAAACAATCGTTAGAATTAATGAATTTTCTTGTTTATTCGATTATATTACTAATAATCTCATAAGCTAATGAAGGTTATGATTTCTATTGTTTCCATTTATTAGAAATATCTGGAAAAGATTTATATCCCAATACAAATTTTTAAACAAAAGAAGAACTGAAGACAATTTGCTCAGCTGTTTCTCTAGTACAAAATTACAATTTCAATTACCATTTATATATACTTTCCTGAAATTCTTCGAATAAAGATACAGAAATGCATCAGGAGAATTATCTAATAAAAAATAGGGTTTAAGAGCAATCCAAAGAGGGGTAAAGATTGCAAATACCGGATAAATTGACCACCCAATTCCAATTTAAATTGACCACCTTCACCGGTTTAAATTGACCAGGCAGATTTTACCACGAAAAACAAGAACATTTTATGCAGTCTGGATTAAACAAAT
>JBFWMB010000035.1:0-37905 GCA_050251815.1 Salinivirgaceae bacterium
GATTTTCCTTTCCGCCCAATTGGGCGGAAAGGAAAATCTAACTTAACTTTGAATAAAAGTTGTCTAATGAAGGGGAGTATTTAACTTTTGGTCACAAAAGAAAAAGGAAAGCATAAATTAAGAGGCTATGTTTTTATGTGCTTGAAAGATTTTTGAATGGATAGAAAACAATTAACTTTTCACAGCTATAAGGCACAACAGCTAACCCGAGCTCAAACCGGTCTTGCTAGTAGGTCTTGTAAAAGTCACAATTTCGATTTATTTTTAGTCGTGATTTTAACATAAAAACAAGAAACAAACAACGCAATTGCGTTTAGCGACATCAATACAGACAAAAACTTGCAGTTGATTCACTTTTGGTGTAAATTTGCATCAAAACGAATATTATGCCTAGACAAAGTATTTCTTTCTCGAAGCCTAATGATGAATGGTTGAAAGCACAAATAGACAGTGAGGAATATTCCAGCAAAAGTGAACTGGTCAACGATTTGATTAGACAGGCGCGGAAACAGCAGGCTCAGATTGACTGGATTAGAGCCAAATTGGAGAATTCCGAAAGGAGTGGATTTACAAGTGATACCAAAGAGCAGATTTTAAAGCAGTCAAAATCGCTGCTTAATGGCTGAATACAGACTAAGTAATACCGCCAAAGAGGACTTGATTCGCATTCATCATTTTGGAGTCACTCAAGCTGACAAATACTTTAATACTTTTTTTGACTATTTTGAAATTATTGCCGAGAGTCCATTTGCATTTGAATCTGTAGATTACATAAAAGCAGGATATAGAAGATGTCCCTGTGGCTCTGACACCATATATTACAGGATTAATGATACGATGGTTGAGATAATGACAATTGTTGGAATGCAGGATTTAGAGAATTTACCTTAACTCTCTGACACAGTTTTGTTTATCCTTCCGTACACTCTGCTTGACTTCGCTTTACAGTCAATGCCATGCGCTTTACTTACAGCGGGGTTTTGCTATAATTTGGACGATGAAAATTATTTATTTGAAAAAAGTACCAAATCGGCTTCCAAAAAATAGTAATCGGAATCGAAACAATCACTTAGTAAGACCGGGAAGCTGAGAACTTGTTCGAAGATCACCCGGCCGCACTTAGTGATTGTAATGATGTAGATACTGTTTTTTGGCGCCTTGACTTTTTTGCTTCGTTTTTGGGTCAAGCCAAAAATGAAGAGTCCAGCCGACTTGAGGCGAAAACTAAGCCCAATATATCCATGTCATTATCAATCTCGTTCTATATTCGGAGTTCAAGCAATTTACTTTATTTTTACCGTACACTAATTGATTTATATTCGCAATTAGCAAATGGTTTCTATCCAGTCCTCTCTAAGTCCAAAACGTCCCTATAAGGCGTTCATACAGGAAAATGTATTAATTCGAAGGGTTTTTGCCTGCGTTTTTAGGAAAGAAAGCTACAAAGATAAAAAAAACAAACCGATTTATCCATAGCATAAAAAATTCATAAAAAGAAACGGGTTGCTTATATTTATCCGATTTAATTTGTGCTCACCCTAAAGTTTTATCTGAATGAAAAACAAAAGCTTAGTTTCAATCGACGATTACACCAAAGAGGAATACCTCGAGATTTTACGCGTAGCTTCAGAATTTGAGAAAAATCCGGTTCAAAATATTTTAGAAGGAAGAGTGGTTGCCACTCTTTTTTTTGAGCCATCGACACGTACCCGCCTGAGTTTTGAAAGTGCCGTAAACCGCCTGGGCGGAAGGGTAATCGGCTTTACCGATTCCTCGTCGTCGAGCGTTTCAAAGGGCGAATCGTTAAAAGATACCATTTTAACCGTAAGTAATTATTCCGATTTGATTGTGATGCGCCATCCGCTCGAAGGCAGTGCGCGTTATGCCAGCGAGGTTGCTACCGTTCCGGTTATCAATGCCGGCGATGGGGCCAATCAACATCCCACCCAGTGTTTGCTCGACCTGTACTCCATCCAAAAAACCCAGGGTACGCTTGAAAATCTGAAAATATCGCTGGTGGGCGACCTGAAATACGGACGTACTGTACATTCCTTACTTATGGCCATGAGCCACTTTAATCCAACCTTTAACTTTATTTCGCCCGACGAGCTTAAAATGCCCGAGGAATACAAATTATTCCTCGAATCGAAGGGAATTGCCTATAACGAGTACAGCGAACTGGCCGAGAATATTAAAGATTCCGATATTGTGTACATGACCCGCGTACAGCGCGAACGTTTTGCCGATCCGCTGGAGTACGAAAAGGTTAAGAATGTATACATTCTAAAAAATAAAATGCTCGAAGGGACCAAAGACAACTTAAGGGTGCTGCATCCGCTGCCAAGGGTTAACGAAATTAGCACCGATGTTGACCCCAGCCACAAAGCCTACTATTTTCCACAGGCCTTAAACGGGGTATTTGCCCGCCAGGCCATTATGTCGAAGATATTAGGTTTGCGTTAGTCCCATTTTGTAGAATTTAAATTGTGTAATAATGAAAGAAGATAAGAAACTCATAGTTAGTGCCATCCAAAACGGAACGGTAATCGACCATATTCCTGCCCACAACCTGTTTAATGTAATCTCCATTTTAGGACTCGATAAAATAACCGAGAATCAGGTAACTTTTGGAACCAATTTTAAAAGTGACCGTTTGGGACGGAAGGCCATTATTAAAGTATCGGGCATTTATTTTAAAGACAGCGATATCAATAAAATAGCTTTGGTGGCTCCCCATGCCAAGCTCAACATAATTAAAGATTATGAGGTGGTTGAAAAGAATGAGGTAATGGTTCCCCAGGAAATTATCGGTATTGCCAAGTGTATGAACCCCAAATGCATTACCAACCACGAGTCCATCACCACCCGCTTCGATGTGATGGACAAGAATGGGAATATCTCGTTAAAATGTCGCTACTGTCAAAAGATTACCGACCAGGCACATTTGGAGATTATTCGCTAAGCTATTGCCTAAAATTATTAAAATAGCCCTGGAACGTTCCGGGGTTTTTTTATTCGATCTTGTAAAATGGTTGTTAAAGGTTTTGGATAAGTTACCTGATTAGCTAACTTTGTGCGATGGTTGAAAAGACTTACAGAGACATTTTTTATTACAAGAATTATTATTTGGATTTCTTTAACTTGCTTGACTATGAGGTGAGAATGAAATTTAACTGGACACTTAAACTAATTTCAACAATTGATAGAGTTCCTGTTAAGTATTTCAAGTTTATAGAAGATTCAACCGGACTCTATGAGATTCGGGTCGAATTTATATGTAATATTTATCGGGTTTTCAGTTTTTTTGATAGAGGACGCTTGGTAATTCTAATAAATGGTTTTCAAAAGAAAAGTCAAAAGATTCCGAAAAAGGAGATTGAGAGAGCAGAGAAACTTAAAAAACAGTATTTCGATGAAAAAGACAGTAAACAGTAATTTAACATCGTTCGAAGATCATCTTGACCAACAATATGGGAAGATAGGAACCTCGGAACGGGGTAAATTTGAGGAAGGATTTGAGGCGTTTAAACTGGGAGTTATGATTCAGGAACTCAGAAAAGAAAACGGTTTAACACAAGAACAATTAGCTGAAAAATGTGGAACAACCAAGACTTATATTTCAAGGATTGAGAATAATGCCTCAGACATCAGATTATCAACTTTGATGCGAATCATCAGGGAAGGTTTTGGCCGAAATTTAAGGTTAAGCATATAAAAGGTAACTGCACTTAGCCTGCTATAAAATATAAATAATAAGAATAGTTTTTTTATTCCACAATCTTTACCATGAGGTCGCTGGCAGCTACATATTTTTTTAATAAGAGCACCGAGTATTCCATGGCGGGTTCCAAATCGGCTTTACCCGTGTAGCCGTTAATATTCATAAAAAAATGGGTGGTTTCGGGTCGGATGGCCGTTCGCACCTCATCGCTGGTGGGTGTTCCCATAGCACCTATTTCATCGCGCAACACCGGCAGCTGGTGAATATTCAGAATTCCTTTACCAATGCCTTCGTAGGGTTCCCCTTCGCGTCCAATGCCCGCTTCCACATTACCCTGCATATAATCCACATCAAACCCGCCGATAGAATAACCCGTTTTTAGTGAAACCAGGTTAACCAAATCGACCAAGGTATTTATTTGGTATAAACTTTCGCCTTTTACTATGCGCCGCATCAATGCTTCAGAAGAAGGACGGTAGCGACCCGGTTTTTTGCCGCAGGCTAAATATACTTGTCGCGTAGCCTGTATTTGCGGGTTGTCTTTAATGGTTTCCAACAAGTATTGCTTGCGGATGGCTTCCGATTCTTTTTCAATTTCCTTCCAAAGCTCAGTATGGTGTTCAGTGTTCTTTATGGTGCAGACAATAGTCCCCAGTGCCATTTGCGGACATTTGCTTTTAAGCTCGGGACTGATAGAAACGTTAAATTTCATAAGCTGTGTTTACGGGTTTACTAAATAGGTTCTGAAACTGCTCCAATCTTTGGTCCAGTCGTAAGTGCCAAAAGCTCCTTTAAAATTGGTAGCTTCGAACCATTCTTCAGGCAGGGGGTACAGGTTCTGATGCGTTGCCTGGTCAGGAAAAAGGTTTATTCCCGTTTCATTGATTCCTACCCCGGTAGTTTCGATGGTATTATTTGCCAGATTAAAGTAGTGCTGCCATTCGGTTTTGGCATCTGGTGGAATGGAAACACCCTGAAGTGTAAAAATGCTATCGCTAATGTTTGCCGCCACCGCATCGAAGAGGTTATTTCCAACAATTAAATTACCGGTTTTGAACTGAGCATAACTATCGGTGCTGGCATTAATATATTCAGCCACAACCCCCTTGTTTTTATTTACCAGAATGGAATTTACGATGATTCCACCGGCATAACGATCAAAGGCCAGCATATTTCCTGAAGTGGCGGATGAGCCTATTAGCGTGAGGTTCGATAAAACCGGTTTTGAGATGGGATTATGATTGATGGGATCAAGCGCACCACTGCCTTCAATCAGGTTATTTCCGCTTGAATCGTTTTGCATGGCCAGTAGAAACTGTACCTTTCCCTGATATCCCATGTCGTAATCAAAAGCATCGTCGGAAGACCCAAAACTGATAATGTTCTTAAGGTTTACTGTTCCTCCAAAAACCTCAATGCCATCGTCGGCACTATTAATAATTTCAACATTTTCAATACGGGTTTGGTTTCCCACACCACCCAGGGTGAGTCCGTTAATTTCGTTGCCCTGATGCAGTGCCGTGCCCGGATAGCGAATGGAAACATAAGAAAGTTCACCGCTGTTATCATCGGGCAGATGCCCGCCAAATTCGCTTCGGGGTTCAGTTATGGGAATACCTTCGATAAAATCGTTTCCCGATTCAGTGTTGATGGGAGCATTACCCAGCAAAATAAGTCCGCCCCAGAGTCCACGACTTTTACTATCCATGGAACCATCAAGCTTATCGGTTTCTGCAGTAAAAATTATGGGTGCTTCTTTGGTGCCTTTGGCCAAAATTTTACCGCCACGGGCCACAATTAATGCGCTGGCGGTGGCACCCTGACCGTTTTTAAAACGAACTACTGTTCCGGGTTCTATGCTAAGAGTTTGTCCTTCGTTAACAAACACAAAACCTTCCAAAAGTAAATCCATGTCTTTGGTCCAGGTGGTTGTTCCGGTGCCGCTGCCTTTGTCGCTAATTACTTTGGTATTTTCCGGCAAAATATAATCACTTTTTCGGCAGGCGTGAATGAAGAGTAGGACAATTATTATGGCAAATATCATGATTTGTTTCATCGCATTTTAGTTTTTTTGGTTAAGTTCTGAATTCATTTAAAATTTGAACTGTAAATTAAAATAGATGAAATGTTCATCGGTGCCATTTTCGGCATAAGCCAGCCAATCCTGGTAATTCAGCGAGAGGTTCACCTTTTTATGGGGCGAAAACTCAAGACCGGTAATTACAGCGCTTCCATCGTTTTCTAAATCCCAGGGATTGATAGCTCCCGCCAGGGTATTGGAATACAGCTGATCGTAGCGGGCAAAAAACTTCATTTTTTCCGATACCAGGTAGGTAAGGTAAAACGAATAGCCGTAACGATGCCTGTTGTCAAGCGATAGGTAGTTCCATTGATGGTTGTATTCGGCACCCAGGGTAAACCATTTAAAACTCAAACCGGTAAAGGCTGCCAGGTTCGATTGATTGGTTTTATTGGCGATAAAGGTATCGTAATAACCACGAATAAGCAACCACTGAGTTGGCTTAAAAGTTATGCCCAATCCGCTTTTAAAATCCTCATCGGTTTGCAGCTGATGATAGCCTTCACCATTTAAAAAGGAAAAATCTACTGAAAATATTTCTGAAAATTGGTAATCAATCACCATCCCCAAATCAGCAGAAGAACCAAATTTGTGCTCGTCCAAAAATGTTTTATAAAGGTAGCGGTAGCCCCAAAAATCCTGTTGAGTTTTTAGCTGACGGGTATCAGCCACGCCAAATTGCACTTTCAGGTTTTGGTACTGGTACTGCACATAGGCTTTCTTAAAGTAAGCAAAGCGCTTGTTCAGAGAATACTCCGACACATCATCGGGGCTGCCAATGTCTAGGGTAAGGTCGGCCGAAAAATGTGCGTCGATTTTTGATTTGTAACCCAGGTAAGCCCGTTTTACTTCAAATCCCCGTTCGGCTTCTTCACCGCCAAGGTCGGTATGGAAATTGGCATAAATAGTTCCGTAAACAGTGCCTTTATCGGCCCAGGATTCTTTTTTATTCTCAGTCTGACTTTGAGCCAAAGCATAATAGGAGATAAAAAAACTCACCAAAATTAGAAGAATGAACTTACTTTTTACCATACATTTTAGTTTTTGCAAAGAAAACCTGAAATTTTGATGACAACTGTTAAGCAGCCATCATTAAAATGTTAACCAGAGGTTAAATTTAGTAAGTTTTTGAAGATGGAGAAACCGAGCGCTGAATTTCGTTGATTTCGTCGGGTGTTAAGTAGCGCCATTTTCCCAGGGGAACATCGAGATTTACATTCATTATCCGGATGCGTTTTAATTCAACTACCTTGTATTCCAGGAATTCGCACATACGTCTGATTTGCCGGTTAAGTCCCTGGGTAAGCACAATCTTAAACTCATACCTACTTATTTTTTCAACTTTACATTTACGTGTTACGGTATCCAGAATGGGTATTCCGTTACTCATACGTTGAATAAATTCGGGTGTGATGGGTTTATTTACTTTTACCAGGTATTCTTTTTCGTGGTTGTTCCGGGCTCGAAGAATTTTATTTACAATATCGCCATCGTTGGTCAGGAAAATAAGCCCTTCGCTGGGTTTGTCGAGACGGCCAATGGGAAAAATTCGTTTGGGGTAGTTGATGTAATCAATAATGTTATCCTTCTCTACCCGCGTATCGGTGGTGCAAACAATGCCTTTAGGTTTGTTAAAAGCCAGGTAAACAAATGCTTCTTTAGGTTCCGAAATTAAAATACCATCTACACGAACCTCGTCGTTGGCAGTAATTTTTGTTCCCATTTCGGGCACTTTACCGTTGATGGTAACCCGCCCTTGTTCAATCAGTTTATCGGCTTCGCGTCGCGAGCAATAACCCGTCTCGCTCAGGTATTTGTTTATTCGTGTTCCTTGATTTGTTTGCATGTTTTGTCAACAACTTTTTAAAGCCACAAAGGTAAACGAAAATTTTCGTTTACCTGCGCATAAAAAAGCTTATGCTTGTTTTTGCACGCGCCTGGGTCTACTTGCGTTAGGGTACTTCTTTTTGTTTTCTCCCTGAGGCCTGCGGGCCGAATTGCGCGAACGATTTTGTGGTTTTTCAGCAGGTTCCGGCAAATCGTTACAGCCATCGGTAAAAGGGTGTTCATCAACAACAGGTATGTTTTGCTGAATCAGTTTCTGGATGTCTTTTAAGTAAGCTTTTTCTTCGGCATCGCAAAACGAAATGGCAATTCCGCTGGCACTTGCTCTTCCGGTTCGGCCAATGCGGTGTACATAAGTTTCCGGAATGTTTGGAATATCAAAATTAACAACAGTGGCCAAATCATCGATATCGATTCCCCGGGCTGCAATGTCGGTAGCGATCATAACCCGGGTACTACCGTTTTTAAAATCGCCCAGGGCTTTTTGCCGGGCATTTTGCGACTTGTTTCCGTGAATGGCATTGGCTTTAATTCCGGCTTTACCAAGAATACGTACGATTTTATCGGCGCCGTGTTTGGTGCGGGTAAACACCAGAGTCGAATCGAGTGATTCCTGTTTTAACAGATGAATCAACAATTTGGGTTTGTCTTTTTTGCTTACAAAATAAAGAGTTTGAGCTACTTTTTCGGCCGTGGTTTGTTCCGGTTTTACCGTTACTTTTTCAGGACGTCCTAAAATCTTTTCCGATAAAGCCACAATTTCGGGAGCCATAGTAGCCGAGAAAAACAACGACTGCCTTTTAGTTGGTAGTTTGCCAATTATTTTACGAATATCGTGAATAAAACCCATATCGAGCATGCGGTCGGCTTCATCGAGCACCAGGTACTGAATGTCTTTAAGTGTTACGAAACCCTGATCCATCAGGTCGAGCAAGCGTCCGGGTGTTGCAATAAGGACGTCGGTTCCTTGTCTGAGAGCCGTGGTTTGCGGGTTTTGATTTACTCCGCCAAAAATTACAGTGTTTTTAATACCGGTATATTTTCCATAAACCGAAAAGCTCTCACCAATTTGAATGGCCAGCTCGCGGGTTGGCGTTACTACCAGGGCCCTTACTTTTCGCGCTCCTTTGTTTTGATACCGATCCTCATACATTTTTTGAAGTATGGGAATGGCAAAAGCAGCGGTTTTTCCGGTTCCTGTTTGTGCACAGCCCAGCAAATCTTTTCCGTTTAGTAAAATGGGTATCGATTGTTCCTGAATGGGAGTGGGGAGTGTATATCCTTCTTCCTGTAGAGACTTCAGGATGGGCTCGATTAATGCTAATTCTTTGAAAGTCATGTAATAAAAATAAGTCCGCAAAGGTAAGCGAATAATTGGGATAATTGGTTTTTTTGCCTAAAAAGACAAAACAACCAATTTGCCTACCGACTTATAGTTTTATGGAGATGCCTCCCATTAATGTAGTTCCGGGCATTGGGTAACCAAAATTAATGGTGTATTCCTGGTTCAATAAATTCTCAGCTTTCATAAAAATATTCAATTCTTTACAGGGCTGATAGTCAATTCGGGCATTTAACAAACGGTAGTTTTCTTTTTTTTCCTGTTCGCCAATGGCCAGATAGATATCGGCAATGTGTTGATAGGATGCATGTAGCTTCCACTTGCCAGGGTGGTAGTTGACACTCAGGTAAAATTTATGGGCCGGGGTTCCCACTACGGGGTTCTCTATATGGATATAAGTGTAGTTGGTATTCCAGCTGAATTGCTGATTAATTTTTTGATTAAAAGCAAACTCTACACCATAGTTATTGGCATCACCATTATTTAAAAAAGTAGGCTGATTGGCTTCATTCAAGCCCACATTTATCAGATTCTTTGCTTTAATATAAAAATAGGTTATTTCAAAATTAAGCGAATTATTATACAAGCTTTGCTGCACGCCAATTTCGGTGTTTATGCTTCTCTCAGGTTTTAACTCGGCATTGGGAGCTGGGGCAAACGGAAACTGAATAAACAGTTCACGAATGGTCGGGCTGCGGAATCCTTTGGAAACTGTACCCTTTATAACAGTCTGGAAGTTGTTGCGGTAGCTAAATCCTCCGGTAGGAATCACTTCAGTTCCAAAGGTTGAATGATTATCGATGCGCAGGCCTCCATTCAGGGTAAGTTTGTTAAACAATTCCTGCTGTATGGTCAGTAAGCCGGCAATTTCGCTCATTGCCGTATCAACCAGTTCGGTTCCGCCCATAAATTTTGTCAGCTCAGCTTTTCCACCGTAATTTTTGTAATCGAATCCAAGGCTTAGCGTGTTTCCCTTAAACCAACTAAAATTCTGGTTTACAACCATTCCCAGGTTGTAATCGTTCGATAAAAATCCGGAGGTAATATCGTGTTTACCATAATTATAGAACAAGCGCAGTGAACCATTGCTTTGGTCGAAGGTATTGCTAAAAACCAGTGAACCCATGCCACGCAATATATCGAGGGTGTCGCCGGGCGTGCTTGTGTTGGCTTGTTCTATTCCGGGATCGGCTCCTTTAAATTTGGCCAGCGACATATCGCCGCTCAACTTAAAATGAGAATTGAATTTATACGAAGCTTTGTAGTAGCCATCCACAATATCAAAATACGAAGCCGGACGATGACCGTCGGTATGATCGAAATTGATTCCGGCATAGTTCGAAAAATTTCCGGTTTTGTATCCGCCTCCGGCTGAAATTTTCAGCGTGTTGTACGAACCGTACTGAAGCGATGCATGGCCACTGTGTCCCTCGATTGTTTGTTCCTTGGTTATAATATTAATAACTCCACCCATGGCATTTGAGCCATAAAGGGTAGAAGCCGGTCCACGAATAACTTCAACCCGCTCAATATTCGACGAGCGGTAAGCATCGGCCAACGGATGCCCCATAATTCCCATGTATTGCGGACTTCCGTTAAGCAGAATCAGAACCCGTGTTGTTGGTGAGCCTCCAATTCCCCGCATCGATATTTGTCCGGCAGAACCTTCGGCTACGCCAAAACCGGTAACTCCGCGTTCCGAAATAAACAATCCGGGAATCTGCTCGCTAAGAACTGGTAAAAGCGATGATTCTCCGCTACCGCTAATTACTTCGGGTTTAATTATCGATAAAGTATAGGGAATTTGATTTCTGCTTATTGCAACTTTGGTTCCGGTTACTACTACTTCGTCAATATCGATGGTGTCGGTTATTGGGTATTCAGGAGCCTGAGCAAAAAGTATACGGGTAAAAAGCAGAAATAAAAAGGTTAATCGGGTTTTTGGCGAAGTAATCATAATTGTTTTTTTCGTTGTTTTAGTTTGTAACTTATTTTTCGATGGATGAAACCACCAGGTTGCCATGGCGAATTCCTTTTATGGCCATCAGTTTGTTGCTGAGTTTGTTTACTTTTTCAAAAGTTCCTCGTACCGCAACAGTTTCTATACAATTTTTTTCGTTCAGGTGAATGTGTTGACTCGAAAGCACCATACAATTGTACTCGTGTTGTAATTGGGCTATTTCACTGTGCAATCGGGTAATCCGGTGATCGTAAACCAGCACAATGGCTCCGGTTACTTCCTGGTTGCTGGCCATACTTTGACGGGTTTTGTGCTCGTTTATCAAAAAGCGTAGTGCCCGTGAGCGGTTCGGAAAGCGCTGGTTTTCAACAATACGATCCAAATCGTCCAGCAATTCCTGTTCTAACGAAACCCCAAAACGTTTTAGCGACATAGTAACACCTTTTATAAAATAGTGACACAAAATTACAATTCTACCTTACAAAAGCAACTAAAATGTTATGCTCACTTAAAGAGTAGTGATGATTTTAATAGCGCTCAAAAAAAATGTATTTTCGACAGTGAAAATTAATTATTATGGAAAAAGAGAAGAAGCCGATTAAGGTATTGTTTGTTTGTATGGGAAATATTTGTCGTTCGCCCAGTGCTGAGGCAGTAATGAATGCTTACCTGGCTAAAGCTGGGTTGTCGGAGAAAATTGTATGTGAATCGGCCGGAACCATTGCTTACCATGCCGGAGAGCCTGCCGATGCCCGTATGCAGCAACATGCCATAAAAAGGGGCTATCGTTTAACCAGCATTTCACGTCAAGTTACACCTGACGATTTTAAAAAATTCGACTACGTAATTGCTATGGATGATGAAAATGTACGCGATTTGAAACCATTTATTCCCGATGGAAAACTTTCGCATAAGATTTCACGAATGACCGATTACTGTACCCGAAATAATCCAGGCTTTGTGCCCGACCCCTATTATGGTGGCGCTGCCGGTTTCGAAAAGGTACTCGATATACTTGAAGATGCTTGCCAGGGCTTGTTAAATACCATTTGCGATGCACATAAACTTTGAAATTCAGCAAAAAATTGAAAATTTTTTAAACGAAGGCCTGGCTTCTACTCATTCGGTTTCGGGTGGTTGCATTGCCGAAAGCAAACAACTTATCACAAAAAGTGGCAAACGTTTTTTTCTGAAAACCCAATCCGGGGGTGAGGGAATGTTTTTAAAAGAAGCTCACGGATTACAGGAATTGGCAAAGGCACAATGCATCAGGGTACCAGAAGTTGTATTGGCCGATTACGATTTTTTATTACTCGAATTTATAGAACAGGGCCCAAAGTCCGATAATTTTTTTAGCGATTTTGGCGCTGCGTTGGCTCAAATGCATCGGTTTACAGCGGCGCATTACGGTTTTTATGAAGATAATTTTATTGGTTCCACACCACAATACAATATGGCCGAAGGTAGCGAACGAACCAATTGGTCCCAGTTTTATCTGTATAAAAGACTTTATCCGCAAGTAAAACTAGCCAGACAAATCGGTCTGCTTAGCCGCAATCATGAAACCAAATTAGAGCAACTGTTCGCAAAAATTCCGGAAATTTTACATGGCAGCGAAGAAGCTCCCACTTTGCTTCATGGCGATTTGTGGGGAGGAAACTTTTTGTGCAATTCGAAAGGAAAAGCTGTGTTGATTGATCCGGCGGTATATTACGGGCATCGCGAAGCCGATTTAGCCATGACAAAAATGTTTGGGGGATTTAGCCACGAATTTTATAGAAGTTATCAGCAGCATTTTCCATTAGCTGCCGGATGGGAATACCGCGAAAATTTGTATTTGCTGTATCACCAACTGAACCATTTGAACCTTTTCGGGAGGAGTTATTTGGATGGCTGTATCCGTTTAATCGATTACTACTTATAAATGGTATCGGCAAATTCCGCTTATTTTTCTTTATAAGCTTTGATTAAATAGGTACTAAGAAGTACAGCCATTGCAGATAAAAACAAAACAACGAAAACGCCATCCAGTTTATTTGAATGGCCAAGAGCTACTTGAATGCTTTGGTAGTTTAAAACACAAAAAAACCAACCGATAAGTAATTTTAGCAAGCCCATAAAACGGATAGCCATACTATATTGTTTTGAAGCGTTTTGCGCAGTAATTTTTACCGGATAATTGAATGTCGATGGAATTTTGCTTAACAGGGAAATACCAATAATTATAAGGGTTCCAACACCGGGAAGAATCCAAATGGAGTTTTTGCCACCAAAAGCATCGGGAGTTCCGGAAAAACTGTAATGGTAAGGAATCTCTTCAGGAAGGTCAGCATAAAAAGCCAAAGAAATGGCAAAAAGTGTTATCAAAGCGGCATAACTCAGCGCATCAATAATTCTGTCGGTTGTTTGAAGTTTAATACTTACAGTGGGTTTGTTTTTTTGGTGCATAAGTCAAAAATTTAATTCAACTTTCCGAAAATAACAAAAAATAGTATCTTTTTTAATTATCTGTTATTTTTGGGGTCGTAAAATTCTATGGTGATGAAAAAACTAAAAAATCCCTGGCAGGGAGCCAATTTATTTCATTGTTTTGGCTGTGATAAAAGTAATCCTATTGGATTAAAACTCGATTTTTTTGAAGAGGGTGATTCTGTGATATGCACCTGGAAACCGAAGCCCGAATATCAGGGTTACATCGACACCTTGCATGGTGGTATTCAATCGACCCTGCATGACGAACTGGCCAGTTGGGTAGTTTACGTGATGGGAAAAACCGCCGGAATGACAGCCAAAATGGAAGTAAGTTTTCTGAAACCGGTTTCAACTCATGAAGAAAGCATAACCTTACGTGGCAAAATTGTAGCAACCGATAAAAAATACATTACAGTGCACACGCAGTTATTTAACGATAAAGACGCCTTGTGTTCTGAAGCAAACGTGGTTTACCGGGTTTTTCCCCAGGAATTGGCTGTGCGTAAGCTTAATTATCCGGGTCCGGAGGCATTTTATGCCTAAGTCGGAAGTGACTTTTTTTAGGCTCCGACCTGCTTTTTATCAGGTAGGTTCATTCATTAAAAAAAACTATTTTTGCGCAAAATTAAGTACAACATCTTTATTAATCGAAACATGGCATTAAAAGTTGAATTGAGCGAGAAGGTTTACTGGTTGGGTTTTAACGACCGCCGAAAACATCTTTTTGAGAATCAGTGGCCTTTGGAGAAAGGGGTTACTTATAACGCCTATTTAATCGACGATGAAAAAACTGCCTTAATTGATACGGCTGAAGCTCCTTTTTCAGGTGAGTTGGTTGAATGGATTCAGGAATTATTAGGAAAAAAAACGCTCGATTACCTGATAATAAACCACATGGAACCAGACCATTCGGGTGCCATTAAAGATGTGGTTCAGGCTTACCCAAATGTTATTATTGTTGGAAACCGCAAAACATTCCCAATTCTCGAGGGATTCTATGGAATCTCAAAAAATTTACATGAAGTTTCGGAAGGGGATACCCTGAAGTTGGGCAAACGCACTTTGCAGTTTTTTATGATTCCTATGGTGCACTGGCCCGAGTCGATGGTTACTTATGATGTTACCGATAAAATATTATTCTCGAACGATGCCTTTGGAAGTTTTGGAACCCTGAATGGAGGTGTTTTTGACGACGAGCTCGATTTAACCTGCTTTAATGAAGAAATTCGCCGTTATTATTCCAATATTGTGGGAAAATATGGAGCCCAGGTACAAAAAGCTTTAAATAAACTTTCCGGCATTGAGATTAAACTAATTGCGCCTTCGCATGGATTAATCTGGCGTTCACAAATTCCTTACATCATTGAAAAATACAACAACTGGAGCACGCACAAAGGAGAACCGGGAGTTGTGGTAGTGTTTGGCTCAATGTATGGAAATACCGAACGCATGGCCGATTACATTGCCCGTTTTTTGGTTGAGGCCGGTGTTAAAAATGTAAAAGTTTACGATTCAGCAAAAACGCATGCTTCATACATTATTAATGATATCTGGAAATATAAAGGAGTTATTTTTGGTAGTTGTGCCTACAATGGAGGAATATTTCCACCCATGGCCCACCTGATGTCCGACCTGGAGCACTACGGATTGCGTGAGCGCTACCTGGGTGTTTTTGGTTCAGCCAGTTGGGGAGGTGGTGGCGTTCGGGCCATTACTAAATTTGCCGAAGAAATTAAGTGGGATTTGGTGGGTGAACAGGTTGAAGCCCGGTGTGCACCCAGTGTGAGCGATGTAGAACGTTGCCGTGAAATTGCCAATGCCATGGCTGAAAAATTATTAAAATAGAAACAATAGAACTCATGGTTCTGCGTTTATGCATCAAAACCCGAATACCAAAATGGAAGTTGTAAAGCAGAAAGCATATACGGTTTTTGGAAATTCAAACCGACCCGATGTAAATTTTAGTGCCGAAACCGGAATCCTTGAACTTAGCGGGCGATCCATATTGGAAAACGCAGGAAAATTTTACGAACCGGTTGAACACTGGATTGAAGAGTATCTCTGTCATCCGGCTGAGAATACTGTGTTTAAAATGAAACTGGAGTATTTTAATACCACTACATCAAAATTTTTATTGGCTTTGCTTGAGCGGCTTGAGTTGCTTTATAAGGCAGGAAAAAACATTGAGATCCACTGGCATTATATTGATCCTGAAATGGGTGAGTTGGGTGAGGACTATCAAAATATGGTGCAAATGCCTTTCCGCTTTTTTGATTCTTTATAACAGGATATCCGACACATGATTCATAGAGGTTTTAGATTTTCTAAAACCTTTTTTTTTATTACATTGTACCAGGTTTTTACAATCGGAAGGTATGGTCGGACTCAGAACGCTATTCACCATTTTTATTACATTATTCCTTAGTTTCAGCCTTTCGGCTCAGGATTTGGCCGGGAAGTTAATTCAGGAAATTAAGACTTATCGCGATGCCAATAATAAGCAACAAGCAGCAGCAGCGTTAAACAAACTAGCCTTTTATTATTGGGAACAGGAAATGCATCCAAAGGCCATTCAGGCTTTTGAGCAATCGGTAGTCATCAATAAAGAACTTGGAAATGAAAATGCCATTAAGGCTATTTACAGCAATATGGGCATGATACATTCTGATTTGGGTCAGCCGGAAACCGCCTTGGTCTTCTTTCGCAAAAGTTTGCTCATCAGCCGGAACCTGAATCATAAGCAGGATATTGCTACCAACTATATGAATATTGCTGGCGCTTTGGCCCTGTTGGATCGTAACAAGGAAGCCATCGAAAACCTGCAAATGGCCCTGCCCATTCTGGTTGAATTGAACCACAAAAAATTGTTACGTACCTGTTATGGTTTGTTGGCCGAAAATTTTGAAAAAATTGGTGACAGCCAGCAATCGATGGAATATTTTAGTCTTTACACTTCGTTTCAACGCGAGGTACAGCAGGAAGAAGTGGAATCGGAAAAAGCCAAAAGCCAAACCATGGTAAAACAGGCTCATAGAAAAGCCGAAAAAGCCTTACAGGAAAAGCAGGAAACCGAAGTAAAACTTACGGTGACACAGGATTCCTTAAAACGTGCTGAAGAACTAAACCTGATAAAGGAACTGGAATTGGAAAAAAAGCAGGCCGAATTAAAAAGCCAGCAATTGCTAACATTGGTTTTTATAATTGGGATGGGTTTTGTTGCTATGCTGGCTCTATTGATTCTTATAGGTTATCGACAAAAAAGAAAGCATAACATTCTGCTTGAACACCGAAATGAAGAAATAAGAAAACAAAACCAGGAGATTCAGGCTAAAAACCAAAAGATTAATCAGAGCATTAATTATGCCCGAAATATCCAGGGGGCGTTACTTCCCGAAATTGATAAGTTTTCCAAAGTATTTCCTGAATCATTTATCTTCTTTAGTCCGCGCGATGTGGTAAGTGGCGATTTTTATTGGTTTGCCGAAGTACCGGGACAGGAGCATTTAAAAATTATAGCAGCTGTTGATTGCACGGGTCATGGAGTTCCCGGAGCCTTTATGAGTATGTTGGGAATGAACTTCTTATATGAAATTGTAATTGACCGGAAAATTACACAACCCAGTCAGATTCTGGAGCAAATGCACCGTATGATTAAAAAAGCACTAAAACAGGAAAATACCGGCAACTCTGACGGAATGGACATTGCATTATGTGCTTATAATCAGAAGGAAAAAAGTCTTACTTTTGCCGGAGCAGTAAACCCATTAATTTACATTCAGCAAGGAACCATGCACAGTTTGAAAGGAGATTTTTTTGGGGTGGGTGGTCAAATGAAGGGCGATAGTGAAAAAGAACGCTTTTTTACACAAACTACCATCGATGTTAGTAAACCAACAACCTGTTACTTGTGTTCCGACGGCTTTGCCGACCAGTTTGGCGGCGATAAAGGAAAAAAATTCTTTGCCAAGAACTTCCGGGAATTGATTTTTAGTATCCATTCCAAACCCATGAACGAGCAGGCCCTATTACTCGAGCAGGCTTTATTGGATTGGCATGGTGAGAAATATGCACGTCTCGATGATGTGTTGGTAATGGGATTTAAAATTTAAATCAAACTAAACTAAACATAATTATTAAAGTATCGTAACAAGTAGAAAATTTTACCATGAACAGACTATTATTTGCATTTCTGGCTTTGATTATTGTTTTGGGAACCTATGCCCAGCAGCCACTGGAGCATCCTTATAAAATGTACCGCTCGCCCGATAATAAACTGTACATTCAAAAGTCCTTACCTATTTATCTCTTTATTTCGACCCAAGCCGATGGCAAAAGTGATTTGAATCGTTTAGGTAGCGACAGTACCCGGCAATTTGTTAACCCCATGTATTTCGATACCGAAGGCTATAACACCTTTCGCTCTCCATCGGCCGTTGACCCGGAAACCAAACTAACTTATTATCCGCTTACTGACGTGGTTTTTGAAGTATATTCCGACAGCCGCGCACCCAAAACCAGATTGAACTACAGTTCCAATCAAAAATATGTTGATGGAAAACAATTGTTTGTGGGAAAAGTAACCCTGGAATTGAGCAGTACCGATGTTCATGCCGGAGTTGAACAGATTTTGGTGTCGATTGATTCTGCCGGCTATAAAAAATATACGGAACCCCTGGTTTTTAATCAGGAAAAAATATATACGCTCGACTATTATGCCGTGGATAATGTAGGAAATGCAGAAACGCCTGAACATATCACGTTCAATGTTGATTTATCGGCCCCAAAAACGGAGCTTGTTTTTGAAGGAGATAAGTATGAACAGGTAATTTCGGGTCGCACAACAATTATATTGAAATCAGCCGATCCCATTTCCGGAGTAAAACACACGTATTATAAAATTGATGATGGAAACTATACCCTTTACAGGGGAAGCTTGCACAGCGCTTATTTAGCTGAAGGCGAGCATACAATTGCCTATTATTCCGTTGACCATGTGGAAAATCAGGAAGCTGAGCAGGTTTACACTTTTTATGTGGATAAAACTCCGCCCATTTTGGTCGATGAAATCATGGGCAATAGCTTTGTGGTTAATGGGAAAGAATATTCTTCGGGAAGAACCAAGCTTAAACTTACGGCCGTTGATAATAAAGCCGGAGTTAAAGAAATAAAGTATGCTTTGAATCAAGGCGAATACCAAACCTACGAGAAACCCTTTTATTTAACTACCATTTCCGGGAGCTTGTCGGTACTTTCGTATGCTGTAGATTATGTGGGAAATAAAAGTGTGGCTTCTGAAAAAAGCACCAAAAGTAAAGCGGCTTATGTCGATTTAACCGGACCGGAGTTAAAATACGATTTTGAGGGAAAAATGTTTAAAGCCCGCGACACCCTATTTGTGAACAGGGATACCCGGATTAAACTTTGGGCCATAGATAGTGAATCGGGTTTAAAAGCCTTAAGTTACAGTTTGGATAATGGTGCTGAAATTACTTACGACCAACCATTTCCTATTGAAGCTGAAGGTCCTCATGTGTTAAATATTTATGGCTACGACAATGTTGATAACTCAAACCGCGAAGTGCTTTACCTGGTGGTCGATAATAAGGGGCCCGATGTGTATTCGCGTTTTAGCATTCTGCCCGTTGCTAAAAAAGAAATAAAGGGCCAAATGGTTGATGTTTATTCCAGTCATGCCGTACTGTTTTTATCGGCAACCGATGCCAAAGTGGCTATCGATCGTATTTATTATTCCCTGAACGGAGAAGAGGAAAAAATGTATACCGGAATTATCGATGGTTTTAAATTAGGAAAAGATTGTGAGTTGGTTATTCGGGCGGTCGATAAATTAGGAAATATAAATATTGATACGCTGTGGTTTGCCATTGACAATACAGGGCCGCAGATTTTCAGCCGATTTAGTGTAGAACCTGTCGGAAAAGAGCAGCTTGAAGGCGAAGCCATTGATGTTTATCCCTCGCATGTCGCCCTTTTTATTTCAGTAACCAATGCGCAGATAGCTTACGATAAAATATATTATTCCATAAATAACGGAAAAGAACAACGTTACCAGGGAATTATTGATAATTTTAAAACAGGTTCAACCATAAAAATGAAAATACGGGCCATCGACCGGCTGGGAAACGAAACCAGTCAGGATATTCAATTTAAAATAGAATCGTAGCACAGGGTTAAACATATTTAATTTGCGAATCCCATCACATTTTTTGTGGTGGGATTTTTGTTATTAAAAATTTTCTGAAAACAAAAACTATTACCTGCGTGTCGATTTTTAATGTGTTGAAAATTAAAATTATAAGCTGTAATGTCAAATTAAAACTAAATAATTAGGTGAAAAACTAACAATTTAGTTTGAAAACTAAAAAATTAGTTGTAGTTTTGTTTCAGACAATTGGAAAAATAACTAATTATGAAAGAACTTACCAAAGCCGAAGATCAAATAATGCAGGTACTCTGGAAACTTGAGAAAGCTTTTGTTAAAGAAATTATCGAAGAGCTTCCTGAACCCAAACCGGCTTACAATACTGTTTCTACCATTGTACGAATTCTGGAGAAAAAAGAATTTGTAGGTCATGAAGCCTTTGGTAAAACCTTTCGCTACTTCCCTTTAATCTCGAAGCGGGAGTATTCAAAATTCTATTTAAAAAGTTTTGTGAGCAGTTATTTTAGCAGTTCATACAAGCAAATGGTTTCATTTTTCACCAAAGAAGAATCGTTGAGTCTGCAGGAGATGGAAGAAATGAAAAAGTTGATTGAACGACAAATCGATAAACAGAAGGAGGCCCAAAATGGATAAATTCGTATTGGTATTGCTGGAAGCTTCAGCAGCTTTGTTGTTATTTTATTTGGTTTACAGCCTGTGGCTGCGCAAAGAAACTTTTTTTAGGGAAAACCGCTTTTACTTGTTGATAACCGCTGTTATCAGCCTGGTATTACCATGGATTAATTTCTCGTATCCCAACGGAAACGAACAAGCCTTGACTTTTACCAATTTATTGGAGGTGGTTAGTGTATCAGCCAACGGCTACGAAGCCTCGTTGATACAAAAAGTAACGGCCTGGCAATGGATTTCCATTGCTTACTTTTTGGGCTTATTGTTTTCTTTTACCCTAATGTTGATAAAACTGGTGCAAATAACCCGTATCGATAAGCAATCAGCGCAAATTTACCCTGGTGAATTTCCTGAAAATGTAAGATGTATCAATGCCGATGTGGTTCCGTTTTCGTTTTTAAACAAAATCTATATAAATCCGGCAAAGTACACGCCGGAGCAACTGGGTAAAATTGTTGCGCACGAACGCGTTCATGTGCGTCAGCAACACACCTACGATTGTTTGTTTTATGAATTGCTGGTAGTAGTATTCTGGTTTCATCCAATTGTCTATAAATACCGGGCAGCTGCTAAAGAAGTTCATGAATACCTGGCCGATCAAGGTGCACTGGGATCGGGAATATCTGGCGAAGCATACCAAAAACTATTGTTTGAACAAGCCACCGGCTTGCAGTTTTTGCAGCTTGCCAATTCGTTTAATTATTCATTAGTTAAAAAAAGAATTATCATGTTAACAAAAATAAAATCATCAAAATGGGCTAAAATCAGGATGCTGTTTGTATTGCCGGTTTTAGTCGGGTTGTTGCTTATGTTTGCTTGTAAGCAACTTGACCAGGAAATTAACGATAGTCCAACGCTGGTAAATAAGGAAAAATCAGCTTTTTCGGACGGTAACGATTCAACCAACTCAGAAATTGATGCCACACAGGGTGTTATTGTAAAAACTGAAGATGCTGATGGTAATAAAGTAGACGAAAAGGTTTATTTTATGGTCGATAAAATGCCTGTTTTTCCGGGAGAGGAAGGAGAACTCAGGAAATTTATTGCATCGAATATTAAGTACCCGGTTGAGGCCGCAAAAAGTGGTATTCAGGGCAGGGTGTTTGTTATGTTTAATGTAAATTCGGAGGGTAAGGTTGAAAAAGCTAAGGTTGTTCGTGGCGTTCATCCCCTGATTGACGAAGAAGCATTAAGAGTTATAAACATGCTTCCCAACTGGACTCCCGGGGAACACGAAGGGGAAAAGGTAAGCGTACAGTTTACCGTACCCATTAACTTTGCATTGAGTGATAAGTAACTGTTTTTTTGATAACGATCTGTAACTCGATCTACAGATCGTTATTTTATTTATATTAATAATGGTCAATGAAGTATGGGTTTTTATTCATCGTTTTTGTAGTTGTTTCTCTGGCACACTTGTATGCACAAACAAACAACCATCCGGCTGAATTATTTCAACAGCAGAACTATGCTGAAGTTATAAATGCATGTAATGGTTTAATTGCTTTTGAACCACAAAATTTTGAAGCCTGGTACTATAAAGGTTTGGCTGAACAAGCACTTTACCGATTCAACGAGGCGTCAGCATCGTTACGGCAGGCAGTAGAATTTACCCAACAAAAAGAACCGGTTTTGTTTACCCTGGGAACCATTCTGGAATCAGACGGAAACGATGAAGAGGCCATTAAGGTTTATCAAAAGCTGCTGAGCATTGATTCGTTGCATATTCCGGCCAAAGCCCGCCTGGCTAAAATAAATAAAGATCAAAAAGAATATTTGCACGCAGCCGATTACTATTCCCAACTGGTAAAGCACGATTCCATGAACAGCTTTTTTTATGGAGAACTGGCTTATTGCTGCCAAAAAATGGGATTGATTCCTCCCGCTACCGAATACTATCAAAAAGCCCTTAGCCTGAATCCTACAAACCTGAAAACCGGTCGTCAATTTATTTCCATGTTGGTGGATGCCAAATATTACGATGTGGCCTTGGCTGTAATTGACACTTTTTTAATTCAGTTTCCCGAAAACCTGCACCTTTTAAAGCAACAGGCATATATTAAAGCCATTGGAGGGAACTACCTGGAAGCAGTTAACTTATTTTCTCATATTGTTCAGTTGGGCGATACCAGTTTATTCACCAGCAAATACTTCGGACAAAGTTTGTACAACAACGGACAATACCACGAAGCCGCCTATTGGCTCAACAAATACCTCGAAGCGGTTCCCGGCGATTCAAAGAACCAGTTTATTCTGGGACTATCTTATCAAAACGACTATCAGTACGATAAAAGCCTGGAGCATTTGACCCTTGCCCGGGAACAACTTTATCCCAAAGAATTGCTTTCGCGAATTTCAGCCGAAATGGCCACTACCTATACCATGTATGGTACGTATTGTTCTTACCGCGATTCACTGAAAACTCAAACCGAAAACTATTACAAACGGGCCGTTGATAATTATTTGGAAGCCCTGGAATTAAACCCCGATGATTTTACCCTTTACAAAAAAATGGGACATCTATACGAAGAAAATATAAAGGACAATAAAGTAGCGCTGTATTATTATGAACTTTACTATAAAAATCTGGATTCCCAGAAAACAACACCACTTCTATTGGACTGGATTCAAAACAAAATACGACATCTGAAAGAAGAAATGCATTTTTCAGGTTACGAGTAATTCAGGTTTAGGCATTACAAATTCAAGAGTTGTCGGCCAGCTTATACATTTACTTTTAAATTATCCTGTCAGTTTCTGGCATAAGCCTTCATGGGATAAGTGCTTCTCTTAAACATACAAATTACTGATAAAGATTAGCTATTCAATCAAGGTTTTCAGGGGAATATTCCTTAATTTGTGGCGTCACTTTAAATCATTTAAATCATGTCAGAAGTTATAATTGAACCCATCGAAGCCTATGGACTGAGCTCACAAAACAGGCCCAAGCAGCTTTTCTCCAAAGTAGGTGTTGTGGGGTGCGGATCGGTCGGGCAAACTATTGCACTGATGATTGCTCAAAAAGATATCGAGGTGGTTTTTGTAGAACTTACCGAAGCCAACGTGGCCCATGCCATTGAGGAAATTGACGCTACACTCGACAACATGATCGAACGCTGGGGTATGACTCCCGGTGAAAAGCGTGCCGTACTTTCAAGAATCAATGGGTATATTGGATACGATTGTCTGGCCGGATGCGATTTGGTTATTGAATCCATACGCAGCAAATCGCGAGAGCGCCGTATCACCAGTCGAAAGGAGGTTTTTCGGAAAATTGAAGAAGTGGTTTCTCCCGAGTGCATTATTGCAACGAATTCAACCACTATTGTAATTACGGAATTATCGTCGGAGCTTGAGCATAATGAACGTTGCGTAAGTTTGCACTTTCTGACCGATACACCTAATGCGCGAATGATTGAAGTGGTACGCGGTTTATATACATCAGAAGAAGTGTATAAACGTGTAATTCAGTTTGTTCAAATGATTGGTAAAGAGGCCATACTCTGCGAAGAATCGCCGGGTTTAATTAGTGTTCGTGTTTTTGTAGCCCAATTAAACGAAGCCTGCGGGGTTTTAATGGAAGGCGTGGGAAGCATGGCCGATATTGACAAAACCATGCGTATAGGTTTGGGCCAGGTACTGGGTCCCTTTGAAATGGCCGATAAAATTGGTCTTGATAAGGTGATGCGTTGGATGGAAAACCTTTACAACGAATTTGGCGATCACAAATACATGGCATCACCGGTAATTAAAAAACTGGTACGTGCCAACAACCTGGGGCGTGTTTCCGGACGTGGATTTTATATCTATGAAAACGGAAAAAAAAGCAACAAATTAATTAATTAAAGAAGCTCACCATGAAGATACTGGTATTAAACTGTGGCAGTTCATCCATTAAATTTCAACTTTGGGATATGGAAAAGCTGCACTGCAAGGCATGTGGAATTGCCGAAAAAGTTGGATTAAAAGGTTCATTTGTAAAACTAGAAAAAGAAAATGGGGAGAAGATTCGGTTCGAAGGGGAAATTATCGATCATACCATTGGCATTGAATACATTCTGGGTATTTTAACCAGTAAAAAACACGGTTCTTTGCAATCGCTCGACGAAATTCAGGCCGTTGGGCATCGGGTGGCCCACGGAGGCGAAAATTTTAAAGGCAGCGCATTTATTGACGATTATGCTCTGGCCGAGATTGAAGGTTGTATTGAGCTGGCACCTTTGCATAATCCGGCCAACCTGAAAGGGATTCTGGCTATGAAACAGTTAATTCCCGGTATCAGGCAGGTAGCCGTTTTCGACACGGCTTTTCACCAAACCATGCCCGAACATGCATTTATGTATGCTATTCCTTACTCTTTGTACAACAAATATAAAATAAGGCGTTACGGATTCCATGGAACCAGTCACCAGTACATTGCCAAACGGGCCTGCGAAATTTTGCAGGTGCCTTTTGAGCAGCAAAAAATTATTACCTGCCACTTGGGCAATGGTGCTTCCATGTGTGCTATAGATGGAGGTAAATCGGTCGATACTTCCATGGGCTTTACCCCGGTTGAGGGTTTAATTATGGGCACCCGTACCGGTGATTTGGATATTGGTGTGGTAAATTTCATTATGGATAAGGAAGAATTGGGACTAACCTCGTTGAATACCGTATTCAACAAACAGAGTGGAATGCTTGGTGTTACCGGTATCTCGTCCGATATGCGTGAAATTGAACATGCAGCCTGGAACGAAAAAAATGAACGGGCACAATTGGGTTTAGACATGTATTATTATCGCGTTAAGAAATATATTGGTGCTTATGCAGCTGCATTGGGTGGACTCAACCTGTTAATTTTTGCCGGGGGCATTGGAGAGAACGGAACCGAAACCCGGGCACATATTTGTGAAAAATTGGATTTTTTGGGTATAAAACTCGATCAGGAGCTTAACAAAAAAATACGGGGAAAGGAGATGGTTATTTCGGCTCCCGACAGTAAAGTAAAAGTACTAGTGGTTCCTACCAACGAAGAGTTGGTAATTGCTCAGGATACCCTGCGCATTGTATCGGCAATGGATAAGTAGAAAGATAGTTAAGTTTTTACACACCAGCACCATCCCCAACCGTTTTCGGGTAAGGATGGTGTTTTTGTTTTGTTCCCCGGGAGTTAGTTGACTACTAAATGAAAAAAGGGCACGGTAGTTCACCGGCCCCTTGTAAACAAATAATTAAAATCGTTTATTTTTTAATCGACCATCCGCCTTTAAGCCCGAAAATAAACCAGGCCAGGGCTACTGATCCGGCGGCAAACAAAGTGTCGCCAATTACACGCAGCCATTTAAAGGTTACAATGTGCGATTGCTGCATAAACTCGGCCGAACGGGCATACCAAAGTCCTTCCTGAACACTGGCAACCGTTTGAGCCAACCCTACAGGCAATATGCTTATAAGTACCATGGCAGCCAAACCCATATTGATGCTCCAGAAAGCAAATTTTATCCATTTGTCGTTCCAAACCACTTCTTTGTTCAAATCGCGGAGTACAAACAACATCAGGCCAATGCCCAGCATACCGTAAACACCAAACAAGGCCGCATGCCCGTGAACCGGAGTGGTATTCAACCCTTGCATGTAGTACAAAGCAATGGGAGGATTGATCAGGAATCCAAAGATGCCGGCTCCTACCAGGTTCCAGAAAGCCACAGCAATAAAACTGTAAATGGGCCATTTGTAGGCTTTAATCCATTCGGTTTCACGACTTACTTTAAGGTTGTCCCAGGCTTCAAAACCCATTAGTACAAGCGGTACCACCTCGAGTGCACTAAAGGTTGCCCCCAGGGCCATTACCGCTGTTGGCGTTCCGGTAAAATAAAGGTGATGAAAAGTACCCAAAATTCCACCCGATAAAAACACAATGGTTGAGAATAATACCGCGGTAGTGGCTGTGGCAGCTCTTATAATTTGCATTCTTACAAATAAGAAAGCTGTAACCACAGCGGCAAACACTTCAAAAAATCCTTCTACCCAAAGGTGAACCACCCACCAGCGCCAGTATTCGGCAACAGCCAGGTTGGTTTGTTGACCCCACATCAGTCCGGCTCCGTAAAAAGCGGCTATAGCAATGGAAGCAATAAGGAACAGAATCAGCAGGCTGCGACTTTCGGTGCGTTGCCTTAAAGCAGGCCAGATAGCCCTTCCCATTAAAAACAACCAGATAAACAAGCCCAGCAGCAGGAATATCTGCCAGAAGCGTCCCAAATCAACGTATTCATACCCTTGATGGCCAAACCAGAAGTTTTGTGCCAATCCCAGTTTTTGCATTACGCCCATCCACTGTCCGATTAGTGAACCCAGTACCACAACCAATAAGGCACCAAAAAGCAGGTTTACTCCCAGTTTTTGGTATTTGGGTTCAACACCCGAAATGGCTGGAGCATAATACAGTCCGGTGGCCAACCATGAAGTGGCAATCCAGAATATGGCAATTTGTACGTGCCAGGTTCTTGAAACGGCATAAGGAAGCCAGTCGGCCAATGGAATTCCGTAGAGCGCCTGCCCTTCAACTGTATAGTGGGCTGTAATTACCCCCATAAGTACCTGAACCAGTAAAAGAGCTGAAACAATCCAAAAATACTTTATGGTAGCTTTTTGTGAAGGGGTCTGGGTTTCGCTAAGCAAAGGCATTTTTAAAGGCATTTCATGTTCTGCTTCCTCGCGTTTGCGGGCATAGTACCAACCCATTAGTCCAATACCTGCTAAAAGAAGTATTACACTGAATCCCGTCCATAATAGCAGAGCGCCGGTAGGTTCATTGGCAACCAGTTCTTCAGGTGGCCAGTTGTTGGTGTAGGTTATTTCCTGACCAGGACGCTCAGTTACGCAACTCCATGAAATCCAAAAGAAAAAGGCATTCATTTGTCGCATGCGTTCAGCATCTTTAATGGTATTGTCAGGAATGCTGTAGGCATCACGCAAGTGGGCCATATCCGGGTTGTTGGTGAACAGTCCGCTGTAAAATTTACTGTTGGCTGCAATGGCTTCAGCGCGCACGTCTGAAACGGTAAGCGTATTGCTTGCTTTGTCGTAGGTATTTTTACGAATATCGTTTTGTAGCGCTTTTTTTAGGGCAGCCTGTTGTTCGTCGCTTACCTGAGCATAGGGAATTCCTTCGCGTTGCAGGGCCAGTTTGTTCAGCATAAATTCAGCCTCTTTATGCAACCAGTCGGCGCTCCAGTCAGGAGCCTGATAGGCCCCGTGTCCCCATACAGATCCTAATTCCTGGCCACCTATCGATTGCCAAACATTTTGCCCGTCTTTAATGTCTTGTCCGGTAAACAGCAGCGTGCCATCGGCTGTCAAAACCTTGTCGGGAATGGGAGGAGCCTGTCGATAAATCTCCCGGCCATAATACAAAAGAACGGCAAACGAAATGGTCATTACTGCAATAAAGCCTAACCAAAGTTGTTTTGTTTTCATACAAATCAGTTTTATAAGTTTGATGCAAACATAAAAAATATTTTATAAAAAGATACCATTGTCCTTTTATAAATTTTATTACTTTTGCAGCATAAATAAATTAATTATGTTATCAAAAACTTCAGAGTATGCCATCAGGGCCCTGGTATTTATTCAGTTGCAGCAAATGCAAAATAAACGGCCGGGCGTTATTGAAATAGCAAAAGAAATTGAAGCCCCCGAAGCTTTTACCGCTAAGGTGCTGCAAATACTTACCCGGAATAGCCTGGTACAATCGATGAAAGGTCGGGGGGGAGGTTTCTTCTTTAAAGACAACGAATGTACCTTAACGCTTTTTGATGTAATTAAACATACCGAAGGTGATTTAATTTTTAATAAGTGCGGTTTTGGTTTAACCCAGTGCAGCGACGAAAATCCCTGCCCGCTCCACGATAAGTACGATGCCATTCGCGATGGTTTTTTGCAGATTGCCAAAGCTGAAACCATTTGTTCCTTATCGCAAAAAATTATTTCAGGTAAAGCGGTGTTAAACCGGCTGGTTACCATGAATTAATGCACCTATACCGGCATTATTAAGCAAATTTCAGTTATCTTTTATGTTCCTGTTTAAAATTAGTTTCAGCCTATATAATCGGTTGAGCAAGCGGAAGCTTCGCCTGATAAGAAACAGGAATTAATTTCTAATATTTTTGAATTGCTGTGAATAAATTAACCAGACTTTATAAAAAACTGCACCGCTGGCCCGGATTGATACTCTCTTTCCTGTTGCTTTATTACGGGATCACCGGCATCCTGATGAATCATCGTGAAACTTTTGCGCCTTTCGAGGTCAGTCGCGATAACCTCCCGGCAGATTATACCTACCGTAATTGGAATAATGCGGCTGTTAAAGGAAACCTGATAATTACCAACGACAGTATTTTACTTTATGGAAATATAGGTATTTGGGTTACCGACTCTTTATTCAGCACTTACCGCCCATTGAATGCAGGTTTTCCCAAAGGCATCGATACACGTAAGATATTTGATGTACACCAGGCTCCCGATGGCCATTTGTATGCGGCCACCTTATTTGGTTTATATGCTTTTGATCAGGAACAAAAGCAATGGCAAAAACTCGACCTCGATGTGTCGATAAAGCGCTTTGTGGGTATCGAGAGCGTGGGCGATACACTTTTTGCACTAAATCGCTCGTATTTGTTTAAAGGAATATCGGACGGAGTGGATACCCGCTTCGAAAAGATCGAACTGGAAGCTCCCGAAGGTTATGTGAACGATGTGGGACTTTTTGAAACCATATGGCAGATTCATTCGGGCGAAGTTTTTGGTTTACCCGGCAAGCTCTTTGTTGATGCCCTGGGCATCATAACCATCTTTCTTTCGGTAACCGGTATCCTTTATTTCTTTTTCCCCAACAGTATTAAGCGGCGCAAGCAACGCAACAAAAAAGTGGAAAAGATGGTCAGTACCACCCGTTGGTCGCTTAAGTGGCATAATTACGTGGGTGCCTGGACCTTTGTTTTTTTAATTATACTGTATTTCACAGGTATGTTTCTGCGACCGCCGTTGCTCATTTCCATAGCCTATGCACGGGTGGCTCCGCTTAAGTTTTCGCATCTCGATCAGCCCAATCCCTGGTACGATAAGCTGCGCGATTTGCATTACGATCAAAAGAACGAAAGGCTTTTGTTATCCACATCCGATGGCATGTTCTTTATTCCTGAGGGAAGCAATAAACCGCAGGCCTTTAAGTACCAACCCCCGATAAGTGTGATGGGAATTAACGTGTGGGAGCCTTTTCACGAAGGCACTTACCTGATTGGTTCCTTTAGCGGGCTTTTTGTATGGGATCCGGCACGGCCTGAGATCATTAATTATCCCATGGGAAGCTTGTATCAAAGTCCGGCAGGAGGAAGGCCGGTGGGCGATTTTAAAGTAAGCGGTATGATTCAGGATACCCATGGAAAACAATACCTGGTAGATTACGATCAGGGAGTACTTCCGCTTTACCATCGTCGGGTTTTTCCTGAGATGCCCGATAATGTGCGTGCGGAATCGCGGATGTCGTTGTGGAGCCTTTCGCTCGAAATACATACCGGACGCTTTTTCAATAATTTACTGGGAATATTTTACATTCTGATTGTTCCCCTGAGCGGACTGGCCGGAGTCATTGTAGTATTGAGCGGATACCTGCTCTGGCGCAAAAAATACCGCAATAAATAAATAGTAAAGAGTTAAAACACAAAATAGAATCGAAGAATAAACCATTAGGAATTTCACCTGTTTATTGAATGCAGGCTTCTTGATTGCTTGTTTTCAAACAAAGCGGATTTCTATCAATCACCAGGTTTTATCAATCGCAGCACCAAGGTAAAATAATAATAAAATCTAAAATAATAAGCAATGAAAACAAGACATTACCACACAGAACCTATAAAAGACAACCCCCACGGGGTTGACGTTTGCCAGTTATACAACGAGGCTTCGGCACAAATAATGCACATGACCCTGCAACCCGGTCAAAGTCTGAAACCCCATAAAACACCGGTCGATGTTACCTTTTATGTGCTCGAAGGTCAGCCAACCATCCACATTGGTGAGGAGTCGGAAGCCTTTGGTCCCGATACCCTGATTGAAAGTCCGGCTTTTATTGTGCATCACATCAGCAACGATACAGACAAACAGGCACGAATTCTGGTAACCAAAGCACCACGTCCCGAACAGGCAACTAAAGTTTTGTAAGTAAATAATACACCTATGAGCGAATTAATTAATAACTCCAAATTTCGTAAAGACAAGCTCAAAGAGCTGATTCTTAAATTACACGACGGGGCATCGGCTGATGCCGTGCGCCAGGAACTGGTAGAAACCCTGCGTCACATTCCTTACGGCGAAGTGGTTGAAGTAGAGCAGGAACTAATTATGGAAGGATTGCCCGAATCGGAAGTGCTGAAATTGTGCGATGTTCACGGCGAGGTACTTGAAGGTCACGTGGATGTGAGCGGAGCCAAAGCCATTCCCGAAGGCCATCCGGTGGATGTGTTTAAAAAAGAAAACCAGGAAATTCTGGGCCTGATAACTTTAATCAATGAACAACTGGAAAAACTGAAACAAACCGAATCCGGTGATTTTGCTTCCTATGTGCTTACCCTTCAGGCCAAGTTCAATGCCCTGTGGGATGTCGATAAACATTACCAGCGCAAAGAATACCTGGTATTTCCCAATCTTGAAAAAAACGAGATTACGGGACCGCCAATGGTCATGTGGGGCAAACACGACGAGATACGCGACCAGTTAAAGGGCTGCATCGAATTGTTGAAAGAGCCCGGACTGAAAGCCTCCGATTTGCAGGACGCCCTGGAATTGCTGGTTAACCCCGTGTTAAAAGCTGTGCGCGATATGGTGCAAAAAGAAGAAGAGATTCTCTTACCCATGTGCATGGATGTGCTGACCACCGAAGACTGGTGGAATGTGCACAAACAAACGCTGGAGTACGGTTTTACCCTTTACGATCCCGAAGTGGACTGGAAACCTGAAGGAATGACCGAAGAAGGTGGAACAATGGCTACCCAAACCGATGGTTCTATACAACTGCCCTCGGGCAGCTTTACCGCCAGTGAAATTATGGCCATTCTGAACACCGTGCCTTTCGACATGACCTTTGTGGACAAAAACGATAAGGTAAAATACTTTACCCAGGGTAAGGAGCGAATTTTTGCCCGCAGCCGTTCCATCATCAATCGCGACGTGCGTTTGTGCCACCCTCCGGGAAGTGCCCATATTGTGGAGAAAATTATCGACGATTTTAAATCGGGACGCGCCTCTCATGCGCCTTTTTGGATTCAGATGAAAGGAAAATTCATCCATATTGAATACTTTGCCCTGCGCGACGAAAACGGGGAATACCTGGGCACGCTCGAAGTATCGAAAGATCTTACCGAAGTAAGGGCTTTGGAAGGCGAACAACGCATTTTGTCCTATTCAAACGAAAAAACCGATGAGTAAACTGATTATCACTCCCAAATCGAAAGTATTTGAACTGCTTGAGGCTTACCCCGAACTGGAAGAGGTGCTGATAGCTGCTGCACCGCAGTTTAAGAAACTGCAAAACCCGGTGTTGCGCAAAACCGTGGCAAAAATAACCAACCTGAGCCAGGCGGCTACCATCGGCGGAATTAATGTGGATGAACTGGTGAATACCCTGCGTGCCAAAGTAGGACAGAACCTGGAATCGTTTAACCAGGAAAACAGCACCTACACTACCCTTCAACCCGAATGGTTTCGTGAGGATCGGATAACGCAGGTGATTGATATCCGCGAAATGCTCGATGCCGGCGATCAACCCGTGCACGAGGTGATGGCCGCGCTGAAAAAGACCGGTTCTGAAGCCATACTGCAACTGACAGCTCCCTTTTTGCCCGCACCTCTAATCGACAAATCGCTGAGCCTGGGACACGAGCATTGGGTAAATAAAATTTCGGATACCAACTTTCTGATTTATTTTAAAGGCTTGTAAAGCAAATGCAGTAAATGCCTTTTGTTTCACTTGAAAATCAAAAGCTAAACGTATAAAAGAAAACCCGACAGTGATGTTGGGTTTTTTTTATGTTTGATTCAAAAAACTTTCCCTGTTCCTAAAAGCCCGCCAGCCAATACGGGTAGGGTAATGCGCAATGTGTACGTTAAGGGAGCATAAAAAAAGTTAGCTAATGTGGTGATTTGTATTTATTAATAGCTTAAATTTGTCTTGCCCGAATTAAAAACTAAAGCCCGAGCAAACTATCTATGGAAACGCACTTTTCCATACTTTGGTGTAAGTATAACCGGTTTGGTCATCCCTTTCTTAAAGGATTACCCAAGCTATTGCTTGTTCGGTATGTATCCCCACAGGATTTTCTGCTTAATAAACTCCATTTTTTCCTTTATTCTTTGACCAAAAGCCTGAAACAAGCTGCTTACCGGGAGTCAGAGACCGGCTCTTCAGCCACCGGGGTTTAGGCATAAACCCCGCATAACCTTACCTTCTCCTTTTCTTATCAACAAACATAAAAACCAAAACGTATGGAAAATCGTGCAAAGTATGTAACCGCAAAAATTTACGATGCGACCAAAACAAGTTTTCAGTTTCCTGAAAAAGAGCTTGCCCTGCTTACCGGAAAAAAGAATGTGGGCCTTTGTTTTTCGGGCGGGGGTACCCGTTCGGCCTCGTTAACCTTAGGACAACTCCGGGGCTTAAAAGAGATCGGGGTACTGGGTCAGGTAGCTTACCTGTCGGCCGTGTCGGGAGGCAGTTGGGGAAGCATCCCTTACCTTTTTTTGGATGCCGGCATTCCTGATGACACCTTTCTGGGGCCTTACCTGAAACCGCAGGAGCTGAGCGTTGAGGGTATCGGTCAGTTGCCCCAGTATAGCATGGCTTCGGCCATAGCCAATTCCGGACTTTTCGACGACCTGATGAAAAACCTTTTTGCCGGCGACGAACGCTACTCCAATATTATCAACGATATTTTCCTGAAACCCTTTAACATTGGCAACCGGCATAAATTTTTTACGTTCAATGCCAGCACCCTTGCGAATGTATTAAGTTACAATCCCAATCTGGAACCGGGCGATTTCTATACCGTAAACCCCAACGGAAATCGACCCTATCCCATTGTTGGCGGAACCATTGTAAGGCCCAAACTGGGGCGCTATCAGTTCGAAATGACACCGCTCTACGTGGGGCTTGACGGACTGTTTTTGGAAGCCGGTTCGCGGGGTAAGTACGATATTGGCGGAGGTTACATTGAGCCCCACGGCTTTGATTCCGATTCGCCCGATCTGATAGATGCCGATAAAAACCTGGTGTATGTCCGTTTGGGAAGACCCAAAAGGCGCTTTACCCTGGGCGATGTGCTGGGTGTTTCGGGAGCTGCTCCTGCCGAATATGCCGACCGGCTGGGGCTCGAATGGCTGGGCTTTCCCGAGTTTAAATACTGGTCGCCCATTAGTGGCCTGGATGCCAAAGCCAAAGAATACGATTTTGCCGATGGCGGCGTGATGGAAAACCTGGGCATCATGCCTATGCTGAAACGAGGCGTCGATAAACTGCTTATTTTTGTGAATTGTCAGACGCCATTAAACTACGGAGCCGACGGCAAAGCAAACATTGCCAGTTCCATTCCGGCCTTGTTCCATCAAATCAGGAATCAAAACGGCGAAGGCCATTTCCGCGATAACATTGTTTTTATGGACCAGGAAGATAAATTCAACAGCCTGGTCGATGGCTTACTGGCCAAAATTAAGAACGGTGAACCCGCTATTTTTACCGATACCTACCGGGTAAGCGACCAACCCGCGCATAACATTAAAGGAGGCCGGCAGGTTGAGATTATGTGGGTGTACAACACGCGCATCGACCAATGGGTGGAACAACTGCCCATTGAAGTGAAGCAGGGGCTTGAAGACGTCCGCTTTGGCAAACGCTTCCCTCATTACCGTACCTTTATGGAAAACTTCCCCCGTATCATCGATATGAAACCCGAACAGGTTAGTCTTATGGCGCATCAGGCGGCGTGGAGCATGGTGCAATCGAAGCAAATGATTCAGGACTTTATTCAGGGGGCAACTACCCTTTAACCTTTTAATCTACTATTATGGCCGGTCTAAAAATACAGGAAGCCCTGCAAGCCGGGGAATCGCGGCAGCAGTTTTTGTACCTGGGCGATGAAAATTTTATTAATACGGCGGTAGGAGCTTCTTTTGTGAGCCAAAAAATTAATAAACTACACACGGGTTTTCAGGAGAAATTCTGGGGAACCCTGGGAAACTTCGATAACAGTCGCATTCAATGGCGTGGTGAATTATTGCATTCGCGCGAGGGGCAATTCGAGTCGGAGGGTATTACCCGCGAACTAAAGGAAGACTTAATAAAGGCCCTGGGCACCACCGAATTGAATACGCATCAAATCAGGGAGCGCTTTATCTCGTTCGACGGGGTCGATTTCCCCGATGATTTACGCGAGAACAAGGCCCTGCGCTTAACGCTGTTTCTGAACCCCAACGAAGGGGCCCTGGTGTATTATCAGCTCTTTGATGCCGATGAAGCCGATCCCGATATGGGCAGTCACAAAGGCTTCGATTACGATTTTATTCAGCCCGAAGCCACCAAAAACGACGCCGGACTCATCGATTTTAATGTCGATAAGCGCGACCGGTTGTCTTACCAAATCGAATTGCTGCCCAAATTTCTTCCGGCCGAAGCCGGTTCTGCAGAACGGGTTCGCAACCGTTTTGTGGTTAAGGTACTTACTTTTTTGCGTGAGGCGGCCACGGCCGAAAGTATTATTGAGCGGAGTGAAGCCCGGCTGTTTAAGTCGGAAGAGCGGTACCGCCTGCTGGTATTTAATCGCGATAACGATGCTTTTGAAGCCCCCGACCCGGTACGTAATCCGCTGTTTTCCGACCGCCTTACCCTCTTCCTGATTCACGGTACCTTTGTCGATACCGAAGCGTCGTACGAAGCGCTATTGAGTCGTTCCAACGGAAAGGCATCCTTACTAAAGCGCTACCTCGAATCGGAAGATACGCCCCACACGCAAGCCATTGCCTTTGATCATCCCACGCTGTTCGACGATGCTGCAGAAAACTGCCAGCGCCTGATGAAAGCCCTGGGGGTCTATGAACCGGGATTTGTCTTCCGGACAAAAGTCGATGTGATAGGAACCAGTCGGGGGGCTTTGGTGGCTAAATACCTGGCCATGGCTTTTGAGCAAAACAACGGCAGCAACCCCAGGGTTCCTGTTGGCAAAATAGTAACGGTTTCGGGGGCCAACGGTTGTGGCTACCTTAGTAAGGGCAAGTTCTTTATAAATACCCTGCTAAAATTGCTTAAAAAAGGCTCACCGGCACAACTGGCTTTGGTGAATATGGCCCAGTTGTCGGTAAAATACCTGAGTACCCGTGCCGGACTCGATTTAATGACTCCCGACAGCGCACGGCTCAACAGCATCTTAAACTACCAGCCCCCGGCAAACAGTGGGGTGAGCGTGTTGCCCATCAGTGCCGATTTTGAGGTGGAACGGGCCGCATCGCTGGGCAAAAAGCTGGCAGCCTTCTTTTTACGGGTGGGCGATAAAGCGGTTCAACAATTGCTGGGGCGCGAGCACGATTTTGTGATTGGCACCCGCGAACAGCAAATGCCCCAGCCCTTTGCGCTGGCTCAGGAAAAAGGCAATAAAATATTCCATGCCGTTCATGGCCGGGTACTTGACCTCGACGAGGTTTGGCCACTCATTAACCAATACCTGAAGCGATGAGCGTACCCCTGATACATACCACCAGGTGTAAGGCATCGCGTAAGTGGAATGCCACCGGAGTAAGGCTGCATCGCGACCGCGAATACCATATCGTAGCGTCCGGCACCTGGACCGATTTTTACATAGGTACCGATGCCAACGGCTTTGAGCGCAACCACCTGCGCCCCTTTAAGCGTTTTAAACGCCACCCCGAAAACTCCTGGTTTGCTTTGATGGGGAGCATCGGCAAAGCAAGCCCTTATTTTTTGGTAGGTACCGAATTGCTTCTTAGGCCCGACAACGAAGGCGAGCTGTTTTTGTTTGCCAACGATATGCCCGCCATGTACTGGAACAACCGGGGGAGCCTGGACATTACGATTACGGAATACAAACTTCAAAACCAGAACTTATGATAGCAAAAACATACCAGCGAAGAGCTACGCTAATTTTTACCCTGCTGGCAGGGGTAGTGCTGTATAATCATTTCTTTTTTAATCCGTCGCCACAGCCGTCAGTTCCGATGAATGAATTAAGCGGCCTGCAAAAGGGGGCCCTCGACGGGATACAGGCCATGAGCAAGCTGTTGCTTACCCTGTCGACAGCGTTGTTTGGCTTTATTGGTCTGGTGGTATTCAAACAAACCGGTTTTGAACTCACCAACTACCGGGTTAAGCTGCAAATACTGTTGATGGTGGCTTTTACCGTTTTGTCGATCGATTACGGTTTTATTTTGCTCGAAAAACTGACCGAACAACTAGCCAACGACCACTTCAACCCGTTTGAACTGATGATAAGTTTTCCACAAATCATGCAGTTTGTCATGTTTCTGGTGGCTTTACTCCTATCGGCAAGGCTTTTTTTATCCATTTTAAACACAAAATCATGAAAAATACAGGAATTATTGGACTTTTTGTCCTGTGGCTAATTTATCCGGCGGGCGGGGTACAGGCACAAAATTGGGATCCGGCCCCTACGGAGGTTCGGGAAACCCTGGAGAAGGCCGCTCAAAAGCAGGCCATTGGCCTGGAACAGGAAATGACCGACAGCCTGACGCAATTGTACCTGACCCTGATGCAGCAAATAGATTCGATGCAGGCCGACACGCAGCGTATCACCCGTTTGGCCGACAGTGTCCGCATGTTGGGGGTTTTTGAGAAATATACCCGGGCTCTGGCCAAAGAAAAACGCTATGTTCCCGATATTCGCCAGTTGGCCTTTAAGGAGCTGGGATTGAAACAAGGCCGGGAAATGGTAAGGGAAGAAAGCTTTGAAATAAAGCTGATAAATGAGTACCCCCGGGTGCAGTTTACCCGTTACCGCGATTATAGCCAGGCGCAGGTTTATGTAAATAACAAACGCCTGGGGGTGTTAGAAGATTTTAAAAACGGGCTGATCCTGGGTAGTAACCGCGATTTTTTGGTTGAGCTGCACACAGAGGGGGGACTGCTCTGCTCGCAGGTGGTTCGCTTAAAAAAAGGCGAGGTGCTCGATTTCAGCTGTGAGCCTTAAAGGGAGCGAAACAAGGTAAAGGGTTTACGAAATAAGGTTCACGGTTCGCGGAAAGAGGTACGACGGTAAAATAATAAGGTCGGATGTTGAAATAATAAGGTCGGAGTTTCAAATAATGAGGTCCGACAGTGAAATAATGAGGTTCGATGTTGAAATAATAAGGTCGGACTTCCAAATAATGAGGTCAGCAGGTGAAATAATGAGGTTCGACAGTCAAATAATGAGGTTCGATGGGTGAAAAACAAGGTATGAAAAGCAAATAATGTAATTCCCTAAAATAGCTTGACAGATTTTTACTTATTTTTTAGAAGTGAATACAAACATAAAATAACTTTCTAAATAATAAAACAACATGATACGCTAATCCTAATTTTAGCTACAAATAAGCT
>JBFWMB010000036.1:0-36323 GCA_050251815.1 Salinivirgaceae bacterium
TGGCTGACGAACAGTTTCCCGGAGGAATGATTGATAAAGCCATTTGGTTGGAATTTTTTGGACGAAAAACACCTTGTTTACATGGCCCTGAAAGTTATGCACGCTTTAATCGTCTTCCTACCGTATTTTTTGATGTCAGACGGGTAAAAAGAGGGTTTTATGAGCTGGAAATCAAACCCATGTTTGATGACCCGGTATCGCTTGAACCGGAAACCATAACCAAAACTTACATGGCTTTGCTCGAAGAACGAATACGAAAATATCCGGCCGATTGGCTTTGGTCACACAAACGCTGGAAACATGAAAAATAATGTACAAAAAGCTTTCTGATTTTTTTTTGATAGCTAACAGTTTCACTGAACGCTCTTATTTCGAAAAAAACATTTTAATGGCTACCAGCATTATAAATACGCTGAATACTTTTTGGAGCAAATTGGTTGGCAATGATATGGCTACTTTTGAGCTGAAGTAACTTCCTATCATAAAGGCGATTGCAATAATTATTGCATATTTAATATTTATATACCCCGACTTGTAAAAATTATAAGCCGCAAACATACCAATAGGAGGAAGCATCACCGCCAGGCTGGTTCCAATGGCCTGATGTTGATTCATGCCTACAATGTATATTAAAGCCGGAATAATGATTATGGCTCCTCCTATGCCCAATACTCCACCCAGAATTCCTGCAATTAACCCTATGGCAATCAGTATTAATAATGTGTTTCCTTCCATACCTTGGATGATTTAATTTTATAAATAAACAGGTGAAGTTATGGCAAGATATATCATTTTTTATTCACTCAAAAAATAGTATCCCATTTGCCTTAACTTCACCTGGTGGTTTAATTATTTGGTTTTGTTTAATGTAACCTGCTTAATGATTGAAAAACAAAACCAATTCTAATATTTATTCCAGATCTTCTAATTCGTCAAGGGCGTCTTCCAAATCGTCACCTTCTTCGGTTTCTGAGGCTGTTTGTTCGGTTTTCTCCTGAAACTGTTCATCAACAACTACTTTGTCTTCCATGCCAAATTCACGAACCAGCGAGGTTACCATGCCGATGGTGGCAATTAGCAATACGACATAAATTAAACCGAGTTTTCCATTTTTCGATTTAGCGATGGCGTACGCTGCAATTCCAAAAACGATTCCCAAAACCGAAGGGATTAAGGCGATCATTTTTAGTGGTGTAATTGACAGAATAAGCCCTGCAATTCCTGCAATAAATGCAATGCTGACTAAAATTTTTACAATTGTTGGATTTGTTTTCATGATAATACCTTTTTTATAATTCTATTATTTTTAGTTTTTCAATCCTTTGGCATCGGTTAATTTAACCAAAACCTGCCCCTCTTTAAAAATTGCTGATATTTGTGCCGGAGTTCGGTTGTTGTCGGCCGTGAGCCATAAAAAGTTTGCATCTTTCTTAACTACAAAATTATTTTCAAGTTCCATGGCCAGTTTGTAGCAACTTTTTTTACCTTGTTTCTCAATGCTTATGGTTTCTTTACCCAGATATTTGACCTTAATTTTAAGTACCCGTTCTAAAAAAAGTACGGTAACCGGAAAACTTTTTCCGGGCGATATTTTTTCAAAATCAAGGGTGCGCAAATAATACAATAACGAAACAATGTCGTAGGTATTGGCATAAATGGTCAGATCCTTTTTCAACGGAGCACCATCGCTACTGCTAACATCAATAGCTGCGATACCACTTTTAAATTTAAAACTGTATTTGGCATCTTTGGTATGTCCTTTTACGTCGGAATTTTGTTTCATTATTAAGGGTTTAACCGATGCCTGGTCGACCCAGGTTTGGTATGAATGTCTGATTTTAACATAACTGTCCCAACTACTGAAAGTGCTGGCGTTAAATTCCAGGCGGTTTATCGGTTTCGACTTTCCCGGAACATCAATCACTTTCATTTCCAAACCGGCAAGGTCTGTCCAAAGCGATTTCATAAAATAGCTCACCTTAAAATTCAATATCTCGCCATCTTTGTAAGGAATGGTTGATGGAACTTGCGCTGAAACACCGCCCAGTATGGCCACGTAAATCAGTGCTAAAAAAAATATTCTCATTCGAGTAGGATTAGTTGTTTAGTTTGTTCGTATTTAAATAGTTATTCAAAGTTTGAACCGAATTAACTTTTTTTAATCGATTTCAAAAATAATGAATTAATGTGTAAAACAAATCCTTAGTCTTGAGTTAGGAGTTTTGTGTGTTTTTAAGTGATTTTCTATCAATTTTTTACGCCTTGAATTTAAGTTTATCATAAGTACTATTCCTTTTAGCTATTTTAACAATTCTAACTTTTATAACATGAACTTTAAGCATTTGCTGTATATTATTAATTGTTAAGTTTGCTTCCGTTAAAAATTCAAAGAATTCGAATGTGCATATGAGTAGTTTAGAATCTTATTTTCAGGACTTCCGCAAAGGAATTATTGGCGACAATACCACTTTTACATCGCCTTACGGCGAAAAGAAAATTGTTTATGCCGACTGGATTGCCAGCGGACGACTTTATAAAGATATTGAGCAGCAAATTTCGCACGTATTTGGTCCTTTTGTGGGAAATACACATACCGAAACCAGCGAAACAGGCACTCGAATGACTCAGGCCTATCACTATGCCCAATCCTTAATTAAAAAGCATGTGAATGCAGGTCCGGGCGATGTAATAATTGCTGCAGGTTTTGGAATGACTGCCGTGGTAAATAAACTTATCAGGATTCTGGGAATAAAAGGATGTGGAGCCCTGCGAAATGCACAATGCATTCAAAAAATGGAGCGGCCCGTGGTTTTTATTACACATATGGAGCACCATTCAAACCACACATCGTGGCTCGAAACTGTAGCCGATGTGGTAATTATTCCTCCCGGTAAGGAACTTGAAGTTGATTTGAACGAACTGAAAAAGCAATTGGAGCTTTACAAAGATCGCACCTTTAAAATTGGTGCATTTACAGCCTGCTCAAATGTTACGGGAGTTCATACTCCCTATTATCAAATGGCCCGCTTAATGCACGAATACGGTGGATTAGCATTTATTGACTTTGCCGCTTCGGCTCCTTACGAAGATATAAACATGCATCCGGGTGACGAAATGGAAAAACTGGATGCAATATTCTTTAGCCCGCATAAATTTTTGGGTGGACCCGGAGCTTCAGGAATACTTATTTTTGATTCGGCCATTTATCACAATGCAGTACCCGATCATCCCGGAGGTGGAACGGTTGACTGGACAAATCCCTGGAATAAATACAAATACGTCGATAGTATTGAGGTGCGCGAAGATGGTGGAACACCCGGCTTTTTGCAGACCATAAAAGCCGCATTGGCCATTCAGCTTAAAGAAAAAATGGGCGTGGAAAACATTATAGCCCGCGAAAAAGAGCTGCTTAAAATTGCCTTTCCCCTTTTGCGGAAGTTAAAAGGAGTGCATATTCTGGCCGACAACCTTCAGGAACGCTTAGGAATTCTTTCGTTTTGGGTTGAAGAAATTCATTTTAATTTACTTGTAAAATTGCTGAACGACAGGTTTGGTATTCAGGTTCGCGGAGGTTGTGCCTGTGCCGGAACTTACGGGCATTATTTACTGGAAGTTACCTATGAAAAATCGCAGGCCATAACTGATAAAATAAATCAGGGCGACTTATCGGAGAAACCCGGATGGGTGCGTTGGTCGCTGCATCCAACCATGACCGATCAGGAGGTTTTTGACTTTGTAGCTGCGCTTGAACAGATTATAGCAAACCTCGAAAGTTGGAGTGCCGATTACGAATACAACAACAAAACAAACGAATACTATCATAAATCGCAACTCAGGGGCATTCATCCCCAGGTGAAAGACTGGTTCCGTATTTAACCTGGCAGGTAATTTATTTTTTATGATTAAATAAATTACTTAGGTTAAAATTTCTAATTTTGGGGCATGAGAGCCCTGCATTCTTTGCTATTGTTGTTTTTATTGCTCAGCACCAATGTCTGGGCGCAAACTGATTTGCTCTCACAAAAAGTTAGTTTGAATGTTGATGGAGTTCCGTTGAAAGAATTTATTCAGCTTATCGAAAATCAACTGAACCTGAATTTTTCCTATTCCGACAACATTCTGGGCGATAGTACAACGCTTACCAGGCAATATCAAGAGGTTACCGTTGCCGAAATACTGAACGATGTTTTTGCCCCATTAAACATTCAACACCAGTTGGTTGGGAAGTCCATTGTGCTGTATTTTAAGGCTCCCCAAAGCGAATGGTTTTACCTGTCGGGTTTTGTTAAAGACAGTAAAAATTCCGAAGACTTAATTGGAGCTGCTATTTATGTTGAAGACATGCAGTTGGGAGTAATTACCAATACCTACAGCTATTTTTCCATTAAACTGCCCAAAGGGAACCATCGGCTTCGGATTTATAATTTAGGTTACCTAACCAAAACCATCGATGTGAGCCTGAACTTTCACCATCGCGTGTATATTTTTATGGAAAGTAAAGCATATGATATTGCCGAGGTAGTAGTTTCAGGCGAATCGGATAAGCTGTTTCTCGAAAGCCGTTTGATGAATCTGCATAAGATGGATATCGAAAAGTTCAAAGATTTGCCGGGTTTGTTTGGTGAAAACGATGCATTACGAAATCTTTCGATTATTCCCGGAATTCAAAGTAACGAAATATCGACCAGTAGTATTAGTGTGCGTGGCGGGGGAACCGATCAAACGGTATTTTTGATGGATGAAGCCACTTTGTTCGATGCTTCACATTTTGGCGGTTTTTTTTCGGTTTTTAATCCCGATGTGGTGAGTAACGTAAACGTTTATAAAAGCGATATTCCCGTTAGCGAGGGCGGAGCACTTTCGTCGTTGATTGACGTTCGCCTGCGCGAAGGAAATAAGCAAAACTGGCAGGTAAAAGGAGGAATTGGAATTATCTCGGCACGTGGGCTGGTTGAAGGGCCTTTAAAAAAAGATGAATCGTCGATGCTTTTGGCTTTCCGCCGAACGTATGTCGACCGTTTTACCCAGCTATTTACCAACGACCCCGATTTGCAAAAAGTACGCTTTTATTTTTACGACGCCAATTTAAAGATGAATTTTAAGCTGGGTAAAAACGACCGCTTGTTTTTGTCGGGTTATTCCGGCTCCGATTCGTTCACCCAGGATAAAATAACCGAACGAACCAATCACCTGGGTTCCTTACGCTGGAACCATTTGTTTGGAACCAATTTCTTTTCAAATGTTTCATTTATTGTCAGCAAGAATATTATGAAACACGGAACGCAAGAGCAGCGCGAGCTTCTGTACTGGCAATCGTCCGTGAATAACGTAAAATTGAAAGCCGATGTCTCGTACTATGCCGGTAAGTCGTTCAAGGGAACTTTTGGTTTTAATAGCAGTTTGAATAACAATTATCCGTTTTCACTGATTACCGAATCAAAAGACTTGCTGTTTACCCGTTACGAATCGTCGCAGGAGCAAATGCTGCTGAATAGTATTTACCTGAATCAACAAACCCTGATTCGTGGTAAACTGGGCGTAGATTTTGGTGCGCGACTTACCCATATGTATACCGATCCGTTTACCGATTCGCTGGAAGGGAGTAAAAGTTGGTATTGGGAGCCTCAGCTGCGTTTAAGTTGGAGTTTTAACGAAACTAGCGATGCAAAAGCCAGTTATAGCCGTCAGGTGCAACCACTGCACCAGTTACCTATTAACATGATTGGAGTTGCTGTTAATCGCTGGATGATTGCCAATGAAACTTTTTTACCGCAGCAAAGCGATAATTTTTCCCTGGGAATATACCATAACATAAAAGATAAGTTTAGTTTTTCGGCTGAAACCTATTATCGGCATATGTATCATTTGATAGAAACCATGCAGGATCAGCAGATTCTTGATACCGATGATCCGGCCCAATATTTATTCAAAGCCGAAGCCGAAGCGCTGGGAGCCGAGTTGTTGTTTTCCTATACCTGGAAAAAAATGCGCGGATCATTTTCTTACGAATACAACAAAGCCCTTTGGGTAACCAAGGGGATAAATCAAAACAAGGCTTATCCGGCTTCACATTCTCGCGAGCACACCCTGCACCTGTCGAATGTTTATTACCTAAACAAGCGTATTTCGCTGGCAGCTACCTGGGTTTTGGCATCAGGTATACCTTATACTCCCGCCAATGGTAAATACCAGATTAACGGACGAACTTACTTACAGTTTGACGAGGATCACATAAATTCAAAAAAACTTCCGGTGTACCACCGGCTCGATTTAAGTCTCGATGTGGAATCGAAGAAGAATGAGCATCGCAAATGGAAAGGCTATTGGAATTTTGCCATTTATAATGCATACCTTCGTAAAAATGCTTTGGGCGTGGCGTATTATATTCCCGATCAGGATTCGGATACGGGCGAACAAAAAATTAATCCGGGATATTATTATTTGTATCGTTTTGTACCCTCGGTTTCGTATCGGTTTACATTTTAAACGAATTGCTTATGGTTATTCGAAAGTTTTACGGGTTCCTTATTTTTATTTCGATACTTCTATCGGGTTGTTTTGAAGTATCGGAAACTATTTTATTCGAAGATTATAATCCCCAGCTTGTAATTGAAGGAGTTGTTGATAGCGATGCACCACCTTATGTAATAAAAGTATCGCAATCGGCGCCACCTGATGGAGAGGAAGACTTTTTTCCGGTAAATAATGCACGGATAATTATAAGTAGTAGTTTGCAGGAGGAAGAAATAGCCCGGTGGATATCGCCCGGAACTTACGAGGTGGGAAGCTTTACAGGAGTTCCCGGTGTTCAATACAATTTGTTGGTTCAGATTGATGATTTGCAATTTATAGCTCAGGAATATATGCCCAGCTTGCCAACTATCGATTCAGTGAGTATTGATTACCGAACGAACTACGTAGATGGAGATGGGTATTATCTTAAACTCTTTATCGGGAAAAAGACAAACGAAGTTAACTATTATAAGGTAGATGTACGTGCCAACGATAGTATTTTTAACGGATATGCTGATTTATTGATATTTGATGATTCGTATTTCGAGGATCAATATACTTATATTTTGCCTTATGCTTTTAATCGGAACGACAGTATTGGCATTGTGCTTCATCGAATCTCAGAAGATATGCACCAGTATTACAACGGTTTAATCAGGCAAACCACCAATGTTTTCGGTAACATTCAGCCGCCCATGTTAAATCCTGAATCGAATATTAATTACGAAGTGTTGGGATATTTTCAGGCGTCGGCTGTGGTGAAAATCGATACGCTTATTGCAGTTCCGGACCTTTAATCGGTCAACTTTTTTACCTGTTTTATTGCCCGAATTACTTTTGTATTTTTACAGTTCAATATCTAAATGCAAGGTTTATGAAGTTTGTACTACTATTATCCTTTCTGTTTGTTTCTCTGCTAACGTTTTCTCAAAAAATGTTTGATGAGGAAGCAGGTGTATGTCCTTTAAAATTCGTACTCGAAGATCAGGAAATGATTGTGTTTTATGATTCCGGCGATTCTATTATGGTTACTGACTTAATGCTGGGCCTCGAAGAAAAATATACCGACCGCTTAAAAGGCGTGGTTATGATGCAGGTAATGGTTGATACGGCTTTTCAGGCTTGTTTGGTAAGTTATACCAACAAAACCACTTTGAGCAACAGACGCTTTAATATTCCGGAACAATTTGGGAAAATGACCGGCTGGAAAAGATTGGATGGTGTATTGCCCAACGAAAATATTTGCGCTTTGGTTAGTGTTGTGTTCGATAAAGAAGATTACATAATAATCAGAACCGGTTACAACCGTAATAAAGGAAGGCAGCAACTCGACTACGAAACATACAGGCGCTGGTTGCCGGAGGTTAAGGATTCCACGCAAATTAATACAAAGAACTGAAGTTATTTATCGAAATTTTCTAACGCGGTCATCAATTTTTCAAGTTCAAATGATGCCTTCCTGCTTGAACCGCTGAAATTATTGGCGATTACACAAAAAGCAATTTCACGTCCCGATTTTGACTTTACATAACCGGCAAAAGCTTTGCTGCCATCAATTGTTCCACTTTTTGCCCGAACAGATTTTATTTCAGGGTTTTGTGCAAAATAGCGTTTTAAGGTTCCCGGATTTTCTGCGTGAGGAAGCGATTCGTAAAACACCTCGAAATGAGGGCTTGAATTTTTAATATACGAAAGTAGGTAAACCATTTGTCGCGGAGTAAGGGCATTGTAGTGCGATAATCCACTTCCGTCGGCAATTCTTAAGCCCTGGACATCCATTCCCTTTTCCTTCCAAAAACGTTTCAGAATATTGGTGGCGCTATCGGTCAGAGCTGTCCCTCCCGATTCCAGGGCTATTTGAAGCAGGCAATGCTCTGCAAAAAGATTGATGCTTTTGGTATTGGTTTGTTTTACAATTTCGCTTAAGGGCGGGGAGTAAATGGTATCAAAAGTTGTGGGCAGGAATTGTAGGTGGTTACTTGCCTGCATTTGGCGAAGGGTAGTGGGGGCAGCATTTATTCTTATGCCATTATCGCTTAAAATACGATGCAACTCATAAGCAGCAAGATAAGCCGGATCAGGAACGGAACCTTTTACCTGAAAATCAGCCCGGCAGAGAGGCAAGGTTCCCCTAACCACACGATGGTTCTGAAAAGGAGCACCAAAAATATTGGTGTTGTCGTAGGTAATGGAATCAGCAACAACAAAATGTTCCACTACCAATTCGGGAATTTCCGGCGAAATAGCGTATAATGATGCTGTATCTCCAACCAAATCTCCTGTCGAAAAATGGAGGGAATAGCTGTTGTCGTAAATACTGAGCCCACAGGCCCCGGCACCAAAATAATTTCCTAAATTTATCCACGACCAGGTATTTGGAATGGGGTCGGGGTAATAAAGTGATGCATCGCCAATTATTCCACCACTAATGGAATCGATTCCCAATTCTTTAAGAGCTTCCAGCCAATGGTTTAAAAAAGATTGCCCATTGGTTTGCTCAAAATGTGCAGAGCCCAGCGTTGGATCGCCACCGCCTTTAATAATAATATCGCCATGGAGCACACCACTGTTTGAATCAATGGTTCCGGTGTATTCGAGCAGTGTTTTGAATTTGTAATTCGGGTGTAAAAGTGCTAATGCACTGGCTGTTGTAATTAGTTTTAAAGTAGATGCGGGTTTGAGTGCCAAATCGGGCTGGTGTTGGGCAATAACTTCCTGAGTTTGTAAATCGATCGCAAGAAATGCAAAACCGGCTGTTTTAAAATCAGGTAGATTTAGGGTGTTTTTAAGTTGTTTATTAACCGAATGATTCTTTTTGTGTAGAGGGCGCAATTGGGCTTTTGACAAAGGCGCAAACGATAAAAGAAATATAAGCAAGCCGACGTGGTATCTTTTCATATTAATTAGGAGCTCTAAAACAAAGTAAAATTGTACTGCCAAGATACAATTATCTGATTTATGCAGCTAAACCTTTTTAATAATTCTCGGCTTTTGCTGTTAGCGTTTTAGTTTGTGCATAAAAAAAACCACCCGCTGGGGTGGTTTTAACTAAAGCAATGAAATGTAGTGCTTACGAGATTTTAATCAATCGTGACAATTTCGACTTTTCCTTTTCTTTAGGGATGGTCACCTGAAGAACTCCATTTTGATAGGCAGCCGAAATCTTGTCGGCATTTACATGCTCGGGAAGCGTGAAACTTTTACTAAATGAGCTGCTTTTGAACTCACGGCGTAAAAATTTCTTCTCATCATTTTTTTCTTCGCTTTCTTCTTTGTGCTCATACGAAATGGTCAGGCGGTTGTCTTCAATATTCAGATTAAAATCTTTTTTGTCGATGCCTGGTGCTGCAAGCTCAACCTGATAGCTTTTGTCGTTTTCGGTAATGTTTACCGAAGGTGAAAACATGGATTTGTTTTCTCCCCAGAAGTTGTCAAGCCAGTTGTCGTTTAAGATGCGATCGAACAAACCTGGAATACTGTTTTGTGTGTGAATCATTGGTAACATGGTTTTATCCTCCTATAATTTAAGTTTAACATTTTGTTTTCTGTTAAACTTATTTTCAAAGCCTGTACCAGAGCAAAATTTCTACTAAAATGGCGGAATAAAACACAGAATACTGACAATGTGGCCGGTGATTGAAATTTAATACGACAAGATGACTTAAAATGAAAGAATTTGGGTCGCGCACTTCGTACATTTTCCTTCAGGTGTTAAATGCAATACATTGGTTTTGTAGGCTGAGCGGGAAATAAGTAATTGCTTGCAAGCATTGCAGTAGGTGTTTTGAAAGGCCTCGTTTTTAACGTTGCCCAAATAGACGAAATGCAATTTATCTCGGGCAATTTCGTAAAGTTCGTGCAGTAGTTGCTCTGAAGTTGCAGGAATACGTTGTTTGTACGCCGGAAAATAACGCGAGATATGTAAAACAGTATGAGGTCCCAATTCATTTGATATCCAGCTCACCATTTCAGCAAATTGCTCCAGGTCGTCGTTTTTGCGGGGGATTATCAGGTTGGTCAATTCCAAATGCTTCCCGTTATTTCTTATGGTTTTCAGGCTGTCAAGAACGGGTTTAAGGGAACCACCGGTCATTTCATGATAGTAATTCTCGGTGAAGGCTTTAATATCGATGTTGAATGCATCGATAAAAGGAAGTAAAGCTTCCAGGGGTTTTTTGTTGATGAATCCATTGGAAACCATTGCAGTTTTTAGGTTCTTTTGCTGACAAGCTTTGGCAGTATCGTACATAAATTCATACCATACCGTGGGTTCGTTGTAAGTAAAAGCTAACCCAATATTACCGGTAATTCCTAACGCTTCGGCAAGCACTTCGTCAACACGCATAGCTTTGTGTTGGCTGGTGTTGGTATCGCAACCCTGCGATATTTGCCAGTTCTGGCAAAAGTTGCATTTTAAGTTGCAGCCCAGGCTCCCGATGGATAATATCTTACTTCCCGGATAGAAATGATACAAAGGCTTTTTTTCGATCGGATCCAAGGCAAGTCCACTTATCAATCCGTAATTTTTGCTGCGTATTTTGCCTCCAATATTTTGTCGTACCCCGCATATTCCGGTTTTTCCCTCGTGAAGTATACATTGATGGGGACAAAGTATGCACTGTATCTTATTTCGGACTTTTTGATAAAGCATTTTTTCAGAGTTTCTTTAAAAATACAATTTTTTCGTTTTAAAAGGGGTCTATATCATGCTAAATATCATGGTTAAATAAATGAAGTTCATCTAATTTTGGTTTGTTATTAAATAATTGACACAGCTATGGAGAATTTAGCGGAGTTGAGATCCATTAAGCAGGAAGTTATGCAAATGGACTTTAATTATAAAGACGTACATCGTATCATGTGTTTGGTTTACCGGTGTAAATCCCTTTTCGAAGACACTTATCCGGTTCCCAATAAAGAGATTGCTTTAGATCAAACCAAAAGGGTGATTGCTGAGGATGTGAGTCATCTCATCCAATCCGATTCTGAAGAGGCTATCCGGGAATCGTTTAATCAGGTGCTCGATAATTTTAAAATGGTACTCAATTACATCAACTAAACACAACAAACTTTCTGTAGCCTACAGAAAGGATTGAGAAGTATAATTTTCCCTTGTTGGCAATTCCATGCGTATGCGCCATGAGCCCGGAAAAGTATTGTTCGAGCGGTTCCCAATGTTGTTTAGCCACCCCAGGGGTAGGTTTTTAAAACCCACCATATGGTATCCGGTCGGCTGTTCCTTAAAATGAAGATTTTCCTTTTTTAGGTATTGCAAGGCATCGTATTCACTCAATTCCTGATAGGGAAAGTGTTCCCGGTTTATTTGCCACGACAAAGCCAACTCGGGTTGTGGAATCAGCTTTTTCCCTTTGATCTGCGCTATTTTTATTCCCGCGTGCACTACATTCAGGTTGCCGTACAATGGTTGAAAAAAACCTTCGTAAAGCATCGGGATGGCTGTAAGATTTTCATTTTGCTCAATCATAGTATAGGCATCTGCCTCATTTATCCACTGGGCTGCTTCGTATTGTATGGTTTTTGATGCCGTGTTGAGCGGTTTTTTTGTTTTTGTTTTTGTTTCAGTAAAGTCCCCTGATTTCCTAACCGCACCAATAAAGAAACCTTCGCCCTGTACTTTGTGTGGAAAGAGTTGATACCCCACCATGCCTTGGTATTCGCGGGTTGCTATTCCCCAACTTTCCGGATAATTTATACTCAGGCTTTCCGCATCGAATTGCTCCGACAGCCAGCTTAAGTTCTTTTCGTTTTCACCGGGATTGAAGGTGCAGGTACTGTATATAAGCACGCCACCCGGAGTTAATGCATCCCAGACATCGGCAATAATGCGTTGTTGGCGTTGGGCACATAATAGCGTATTGGCTTCCGACCATTCCTCAATTGCTCCGCGATCGCGACGAAAAAGACCTTCGCCTGAGCAGGGAGCATCAACAACGATTACATCAAAGGCATGCTTAAGTCGTTTAAAGTCTTTGGGATCGTTTTGAGTAATTACCACATTGGGAGCACCCCATTTTATCAGGTTTTCGTTAAGAACACCGGCCCGTGAACGAATCACCTCGTTGGCCACCAATAAACTATCACTTGAGAGCAGCGAAGCCAGATGGGTGCTTTTTCCTCCCGGAGCCCCGCACAAATCGAGTACTTTTAAGGGTCTTTCGGTCGAAGTCACCTGCTGAAACAGGTAGCCGGTAAACATACTGCTGGCTTCCTGCACATAATAAGCCCCGGCATGTAGTAAAGGATCTAGGGTAAACACCGGACGCCGGGGCAGATAAAATCCCCGGGGTTCCCATGCTACCGAAGGTAAATCGGATGGCAAACGGCTCCATTTGTTTGTGTTTAAGCGGATGCTTACGGGTAACTCTTTTTCGAGAGCATCCACAAAATCAGGATAAGAATCGTTAAGTTGCTCCTGCATGCGCGCTTCAAAGGCCAAGGGTAGAATCATGTGCGTGTATTTTCGTCAAAAATAGGGCAAATTTTTTGTTTCCCTACCCATTCCGTTTATAAAAGTAAGGCTTCAGGGTTTAAAATAAAATTCATTTATTGATGGTGCCAGGTATTAGTGTTTTTTAATACCGATACAATTAGGCTATTGTCGAACCAATAATTTCGTTTAATTTTGCAGTGCAGGTTTTTTTACTTCATGGTAAAAAACTAAGAGGGAATGTCGTGTAAGTCGGCAACAGTACCCGCTGCTGTAAGCTCTGTAAACCAGTGCCAACTTTCGCCACTGTTCGTGAAACCTGAAAGGTTTATACAACGGGAAGGCCGGTACCTGGGGAGTAAGTCAGAAGACCTACCTGCGTATGTTTAATCATGCTTTCGGGATTAAAGGCAACTTATTTACACAAATCCCCAAGCATCTAATAATTTTTTAAGATGCGTTTTTTTACCTTTTTTCTAAGTTTTGCAGGACTACTATTCAGCCACAGCCTTGTGATGGCGCAAAGTCCTTATGTGAGTAAAATCTGGGAGTACCAACCGGCACCCGGACAGTATATTAACACGCTTATTGGTGGGCCCTATGCAGCCCAAAGCCTTGTGGGGGGGATTAGTGGTTCCCTCAGTCTGGGTGCGTTTGGCGGCTACGTAGTGCTGGGTTTCGACCACCGCATCATGAACCATCCCGATAATCCGTATGGGGTCGATTTTACTGTTATTGGGAACGCCTCGACGCTTTCTGCAGAGCCGGCAGCGGTATACGTAATGCGTGATGACAACAGCAACGGTTTACCCGACGACAACTGGTACCTGCTTGCCGGCAGCGATTATTACTTTTCTACCTCGGATGCCGCTTACGAAATTACCTATACGTTTGCTGAAGCCGGGGAAGATGTTCCCTGGAGTGATAATTACGGTAACACCGGTTATGTTGCCCAAAACGAGTACCACACGCAGGCTTATTATCCGCTGGCTGACAGTTTTCCATCCATTCCGCAGGATGAATATATCTTATCGGGCCTGAAGGTTGAAGCCCGCCTGAATTCAAAAGACGAGGCCTACATAACATCGAATCCCTATCCTTTTGGATTTGCCGATAATAATCCACGGGTTCTTTCGGTTTCACATCTTATTCCGGATAATCCTTACACATCTGGTCTGGAAGGTGGAGGTGGAGATGCTTTTGATATTTCATGGGCAGTAAACGAAAACGGAGAAGCTGTTGTGCTTGATGGTATCGATTTTATAAGGATTCAAACGGCCGTAAATGTCTCAGCCGGATGGCTGGGAGAGCTTTCGCCCGAAATTCTGGGGGTAGTCGATGTGGCTCCCGACGCTTCAATAAGCGGCGAATCCCGAAGGGTGGTTTTGCAACCCTTGTTTAAGACACTTGAACCGGAGCAAAGCATTCAAGTGCAGGCATTTGTTTTTGAAGCAGGAAAACCCCTCTATAATCCGGTTTTCGAATTCACCAGTGCCGACGAAACCGTGGCAAGTATAGCCGCCGATGGATTACTAAGTACACATAAAGCCGGATCCACCTGGATTTTTGCCACCTGGGAAGGTTCCTACCGCGACAGCCTGCGGGTGGAAGTCAAGCATCCGCTTGGGCTTACTGAGACCACTGACCAATCGGTACTACTTTTTCCCAATCCGGCGGTATCGCAGGTTAGTGTTCAGGGAGATGAAGCCTGCCGTTTGCTCTCCTTAACCGATGTTTGGGGCCGTACTTATGCGCTTAGCCCGCTGGGTAGAAACTGCTGGGATGTTTCTGTGCTATCACCGGGAATCTACTGGCTTACTTTGCTTGCTAATGACCAGGCCATAACACTTCAGTTTATTAAGCAGTAATGGACCGCCGGATTCGCATAGCTGTTTTTTTACTCTTTTCAGGCCTGAGCCTTATGACGCAGGCACAATACGCCCTGCGCGACACCATTCCCATCGGCGAGGTGCTGGTAAAAGCAAAAACCAGTACCGGAGCTGTTGCTGCAGGTGGGAGTACGCAACGCATCGATACAGTGCTTATGCAACAACAAATGGTGGGTAGTGTTGGGGAATTGCTGGCTTCGCATACGCCGGTTTTTATCAAGTCGCACGGACGCGGGGCTTTGGCCACGGCTTCCATTCGCGGGGCGGGCGCTTCACACACGGCAGTGCTGTGGAACAACATTCCCATCAACTCGCCCATGACAGGGCAGGTCGATTTTTCGCTAATACCCGTTTATTTTGCCGACCAGATGGACTTGTATTTCGGAGGAGCCTCCTTACAAAACAGCAGCGGGGCTCTGGGAGGTAGCATTGCCATGCAAAGCAATCCCGACTGGACTCCCGGCTTGTCGGTTCATGTAATGCAAAACCTGGGGCAGTTCCAAACGTACGGTAGCTTTGGTGCTGTGAACTATAGCCAGCAGAAGTGGAGCCTTCGTGCCCGAATATTTTACGAAACGTCGCAAAACAATTACACCTATTACCAACCGGCCAACCGAACCACGGATGAATCGGGCTGGCTTGAACTGAAAAATGCAGAAGGACAAAAAGGTGGTCTGCTCACCGAACTGTATTACCGGGCAAACAACCGTGCGGTAGCCGGGGTGAAGCTTTGGTATCAACAAAGCCGGCGTATGCTGCCTGCCCTGATAAACTCCAGTGTTTACCGGCATCACGAAAAGCAGGACGACAATAACCTGAAGCTATTGGCTTTCTACAAACATTACGGCGAGCGGCTTACCTGGGAGCTGCAAAGCGCCTGGCTCACCGACGGACTCGATTACCTGTTGCAGAATCAGGCCTATCACACCGAGGGATTTGTTACCCATTACCAGAGTCAGAACCTGACCCGGAGCAGCATCACCAATTACCAGAGTACCTTAAAGCTAAAGCGCGATTGGAAACTCGAATGGCAGTTGCTGGGGCGCTACGACCGGGTAAGTGTCGATGATGTAAAGACACAGCAGGGCTATCACCGTGATCAGACAGAACTATCGGGAAAGCTGGCCCTGCACAAAACCCTGGGGGAACGCTGGAATTTTAGTGCCCTGATGCGCCAGCTCTGGATCGATTCCCGATGGGTAAAACCCATTCCCTCGCTGGGTATGGAGTACCTGCTAAGCAAGAATCAAAACATCCGGCTAAAAGCGCAGGCCTCGCGCAATTATCATTACCCGAGTTTAAACGATCGCTATTACCTTCCCGGAGGCAACCCGGAACTAAAGCCCGAAGAGGGCTCAAGCGTCGACGGAGGACTGCATCAGCAGAAAACTTTCGGGGCCTGGGAGCTTGAGCAATCGCTGGGAGCTTATTTTTCATCCATCTCGAACTGGATTCAATGGACGCCTTCGGAATACGGCTACTGGATGCCCACCAACTATAAACGGGTTTTTTCGCGCGGGGTGGAGTATCACCTGATGCTGGCCAAAAAGCTGGGGCCCCTGCAAACCCGTGCCCGCCTGCAATATGCCTGGTCGCCAACCACCAACGAGTCGGAAGATTTGGCCGAAGGCGATGCCTCGGGTGGACAGCAATTGATATACATTCCCAGGCATTCGGGCAGTACCTGGTTCTATATGCAATACAAAAGCCTGCGTTTTACCTGGCTCACCAGCTACCTGGGGCAGCGCCAAACTGCTACCGTAGCCGACGACCAGTTTATCCCCCTTTCGGCCTATTGGCTCACCAACCTGTCGCTGGGTGTTCAAAAAAACTTTTCTCGGATGAATGTGGGGCTGCGCCTTGGGGTGGAGAATCTTTTTAATGCCAGCTACCAGAACATAAAAGACCGGCCCATGCCCCTGCGCAACTATTCACTCCTGTTAAAAATTGACTTGAAATGAAAAACATTACTATAAGAATTACCCCCTTTGTTTTTTTTCTGGTACTTCTGTTGCTGAATGCCTGTGAGCCGGAAGGGGGCATTGCACCACCCCAAAAGCCTGAAAGTTCCGGGCTCTTTGTGCTGAATCAGGGCAATTACCTGTTTTCGAATGCCTCCTTATCGTATTACAATCCGAAAACCCGGGAGGTTGACAACAAGGTGTTTTACCGGACCAATGGCTTTGAGCTGGGCGATGTGGCGCAGAGCATGACCATCTACGATTCGCTGGCTTTTATTGTGGTAAATAATTCAGCGCGGGTCGATGTGATGCATGTGAACACCTTTCGCTATGTGAATACCATCACCGGCCTGGTGTCGCCGCGCCATGTGCTGATTATTAATCCGGAAAAGGGATACATCTCCGATTTGTATGCCAAAAGCATTTTTATTTTCAATCCGCAAACCTATGAGATTACGGGAACCATTTCGCTCGATAATGGTTTGGGAACCTTTGACCAGCATTCCAGCGAGCAGCTGCTGCGTTTTGGCGACTATGTGTTTACCAATTGCTGGAGCTTCGACAACAAGATTCTGCTTATCGATACCCGGACCGATGCCCTGGTCGATTCCATTGAAACGGGGGTGCAGCCGGTGGCCATGGCCCTGGATTACCGGCAAAAACTCTGGGTGCTTACCGATGGCGGTTACCGGGGCAATCCCTTTGGGCACGAAGCACCCCGCTTAATCCGCTACGATGCCCATAGTCTGGAAGAGGAGTTTTCGGTGTCTTTCGATTTGGACGACAGCCCCAAAGCGCTTGCCTTAAACGGAAGCAGCGACACGCTATACCTGGTGAACCATCACGTATGGCGAATGCCTGTTGTTGCCACGGCTTTTCCTCAGCAGCCTTTTATTGCTAAGGGGAGCAGGCAATTCTATGCGCTGAGTGTGGATGCCCTGAGTTCGGAGGTTTATGTTTCCGATGCGGTGGATTATTTGCAGGCCGGCAGTATTTACCGCTACAATGCACAGGGGCAGCCAGTGGATACCTTTAAAACGGGCATTGTGCCGGGCTTTTTTTGCTTCGACAGGCGATAATTACACCCGCTACCTGCCCTGGCTTCAGCAACGACTTGCCGATAGAATGCCGGCAGGTGTTTTCAAAACCAAAAAAATCGGCTACCTTGCAGCTTTAAATTAGAGATCACTTATGCTTAAGAATTATTTTAAAAAGAAATCGAAGTTCAGCATCGCCATCGACGTATTGATTGGCTTGATGCTTATCCTCTTATTGATTCCGGCCACCCGCAAAGATATGGCAGCCCTGATACTAAAACCTACGCTGATTATCCATCAGCCCCGGGTGATGAAGGATAAACAGCCGCTCCAGGCAGCTACCGGTCAATGGCAATTGCAGCACACCGACGGAACCCGTGTTACTTTTGGCGAACTCGAAGGCAAGGTGGTATTTATCAACCTGTGGGCCACCTGGTGTCCGCCCTGTATTGCCGAGATGCCCCAACTGCAAAAACTGTATAACGACTATTCCGATAAGGTGGTTTTTCTCTTTGTGAGTAACGAGGAGCTCAGCACCATCAAAGCGTTTATGGAAAAGAAGGACTTTACGTTGCCTGCTTACATGCCCCTGACGCAATATCCCGACGATTTTGAGGCAACTTCGATTCCCACCACCTTTATCATCAATAAAAAAGGGGAGATGGTGGTAAACAAATCGGGGGTAGCCCAGTGGAACAGCCAACGCATCCGTAAGGTGCTCGATGTGCTGATAGCCCAGGAGTAAGAGGATAAAAACGGAATAACGAAAAGCTAACTAATTTCATCGGCCTTGGTACTGAATTACATCTGGATAGCCTTTTTTCTGATAGCCTTTGTGGTGGCGCTGGTCAAGCTGCTGTTTTTTGGCGATATGGAAGTGTTTCCGGCCCTGATGCAATCGACTTTCGATATGTCGAAAACGGGCTTTGAGCTGTCGCTGGGACTGACCGGGGTAATGACGCTTTGGCTGGGGCTGATGAAGGTGGGCGAGAAGGGAGGCATGGTGCAGTTGCTTTCGCGCTGGCTGGGCCCGTTCTTTAGTCGCCTGTTTCCGGAGATTCCCAAAAACCATCCGGCCACGGGTTCCATTATGATGAACCTGGCGGCCAATATGCTGGGGCTCGACAATGCAGCCACACCCCTGGGACTGAAAGCCATGGAGCAGCTGCAGTCGATAAATCCCGACAAGACCCGCGCCAGCAATGCCATGATTATGTTTCTGGTGCTTAATACCTCGGGGCTTACACTGATACCCATCAGTGTGATGGTGTACCGGGCCCAGCTGGGCGCGGCCGATCCCTCCGACGTATTTCTGCCCATACTACTGAGTACTTTTTTTGCTACCATGGCCGGTATTGTAGCGGTGTCGGTGTATCAGCGCATCAACCTGTTTAACCGGGTTTTGCTGGCTTATATGGGCGGTATCTCGCTGGTAATTGCCGGCATTATTTTTTACTTTACCACCCTGCCCAAAGCCGAGGTAGGCACAGTATCGTCGGTAGCCGGTAATGTGATACTGTTTACGGTTATTGTGTCGTTTATTGCTTTGGCCTGGCGTAAGCGGGTGAATGTTTACGAGACCTTTATCGAAGGGGCCAAAGAAGGCTTCTCCATCGCCATAAAAATTATCCCCTATCTGGTGGCCATCCTGGTAGCTATTGGGGTCTTCCGCACTTCGGGAGCCATGGACTTTATCATCGATGGCATCCGTCTGCTGGTTACGGCCACAGGGATGGATGCCGGGTTTGTTGAGGCCCTGCCCACGGCATTTATGAAACCGCTCAGCGGTGCCGGTGCCCGCGGACTGATGGTGGATGCCATGACCACCCATGGAGCCGATTCCTTTATCGGACGCCTATCGTGTACCTTTCAGGGAGCCACCGATACCACCTTTTACATTATTGCCGTGTATTTTGGCAGCGTGGGCATCAGCAAAACCCGACATGCGGTGGCCTGCGGCCTGATAGCCGACCTGGCCGGTGTGGTGGCAGCTATTTTTATTGCCTACCTTTTCTTTTGATTAGTGAAGCGTAGCCAATTAACAATGAGCAATTAATAATTAACAAATAACAATGAACAAAAAACCAGGAACCAGTGATGCTGTGATTCTGTGATCCAGTTACCAGTCCTCAGGCGGCAGTGGGCAGTTCGCAGCCAATGAACAATGAACAATGAACAATTAGCAATGAGCAATGAATAATTAATAGTGAATAACGAATAACTCCGGAGGGCTTAGCAGTCGGTAGAATAGCAGCATTCGATAAAAAACAAACCCCGGCGGGGTTATGCGGAAATCCTTGCAGGGTTGGTTGAACCCTTCCAGGGTTCTGCCGTAGGTGCGGGTTTGCCTCCGTAGGTTTCACCTACGGCTATTATGGTTCAACCCTGCGGGTTGGTGTCAATTATCAATGGGCAATTAACAATAGGATGGCAGCCCGGAAAACGCTACGAGGGTTTCGAACCCTCGTAGCGTTGTACGTTTGCTCACAACTCCAATCAACGATAAACCCCGAAGGGGTTTTATAATAATAGCCCCGGGTGTGAACCCGGGGATCAAAGACCCCACCCTAAAAAGCGGGGCAAGCACCACGATTTCCATGGAACACCAACCCCATCATGCCCCGCAACCAGTCAACAGCCCCCAGTTGGCAGTTCCCAGCCAATTAGCAATTGTCAATGAGCAATTAACAATTTAACAATGAGCAATACGGCACCAGCCGGTAGTTCTCAGCCTTAGGTCTTATGTTTCGAGTCTAAATTCTAGCATCCTGTGATCCTGTGATCCTGTAATCCAGAATCCAGTCACCAGCCCCCAGTCCACAGCCTTCAAATCATAACTCATCAGTTATATTCATAAAAAATCAGTGTACCATAATTTCCGTGTTCCTTGATCCATGCTCCGTATTCCACTCTTGTCTTAGGTCTTAGGTCTAAAGTCTAAAGTCTAAACTCTAACCTCTAAATTCCAGTCTCCCTTCTCCGTTCCTAATAAAATTGTTACAAAACAGTTATCCCCTGCTGGGTTTATTCGCCTAAAGTGCTTATCTTGTTAGCTATAAACGGAAAGGTAACAAAGTACACTCAAACTCCCCGGAAGGCAGGAAATAAAAGACCATTTAAACCAAACTTTTTAGGCTTGCGGGCGTAAAACAGAACATCTTTAAAGGGACTGAAATGAAAACTAATACTATGCCTAAGAGTTTTATCTTACTGCTGTTTGCTTTGTTGTTATTTAATGCCGATGTATTAAGCCAAGGTACTACTATATTTTCTAGAAATCAGGGTATTTCTGTAGGTCAAGGTGGCGTTTTGTATTATTGCGACTCCGATCCAATTGATTCAATTTATAATATTTCACCGGGTAATCAAGATTTTTCAGGTACAGGGATTAATGATCCTGTGCTCAATGATGGCTGGGCTTATTTTGATCCTTCAGCAGCAGGTATTGGAACCCATACTATATCTTATAGCTCAAAAAACTATTTTTTTACGGTTACCGCACCGGCTACTGCGTTGTTGGATCCCTTTAGCCCCGATGCTTATTGTGAAACCGATGCCCATTTTGCCCTTACCGGAGGTAGTTCGGTTCCGGCTGGCGATCCTACCGGAAGGTATTTAATAAACGGGGTAGAGGGCATCGAATTTTGGCCTGACACCTTGGGTGCAGGCACCCATACCATTCAATATGTGGTAGGAACCGGAACCTGTATTTCCTATTCAGCTCCCCAATTTATTACGGTTTATGAAACACCCATTGTTAGTTTTTCCATCAGTCCGGCTATCAATGCTGACCTATGTATCGACGATGTGGCCATAACCTTAGCCGGAGGCTCACCCCTAAGCGGAGGGAGCGGTACCGGGGTGTATAAAAGGAATAATACGGTGGTCACTACTTTTGATCCGGCTGTGGTTGGTGCAGGTATTTACACCTTTTGGTATGTATACACCAACATAGCCGGTTGTAGCGACTCCGCTTCGGCTACCATCACCGTGCATTCACTTCCATTGGTTAGCATCAGCGATTTAAAAGCCGAACAGTGCGATACAGCCTCGGCCTATACCATTACCGGTAATCCTAACGATGCCGGAGGTATATTTTATGGTAGCGGCATTACCGATAATGCCGCCGATGGTACGGCAAGCTTCGATCCGGGAAGTGCGGTCTTGGGTTTTCAGGATATTATTTACCATTATACCGATGCCTTTGGTTGTGTAAATGCCGATACCCAGCAAACCCGGGTTGGAACGCTGATTGCAATTACAGGCCTCGATCCGGTTTATTGTGCCAATGAGAGCCCCGTTACTTTTTCCTACAGCCATAATTCTGGAATTCCGAGTGAAGGGGTTAGCGGGCCCGGAGTTATTGATAACGATGATTTAACCGCTGTTTTTGATCCCAGGGTAGCAGGTCCCGGTTTTCATGCCGTTACCCTGACTTTTACCGATGATATTGGTTGTGTAAATACCCTGCAACAAACCGTAGAAGTTAAGCCGGCTCCAACCGTTAACTTTTCCGGCTTAAACTTAACAGACTACTGCTCCAATGCCGCAGCCTTTACTCTTACCGGAAGTGTTGCCGGAACCGGCGTGTTTACCGGACCGGCAACGGGTTTTACCGATAACGGGAACGGAACGGCCCAGGTAAACCCGGCCTTAGTAGGTGTAGGTTCTGCTTATGCCATAACGTATTCGTATACCGATGCTTTTGGTTGTAGCGATGACACTACCAAAAGCTTTAATGTTATTCAGGCACCTACTTCAAATATTATCGGCTCGGCCACCATTTGTGCCGGTACTTCGACAAATCTGAGAACTACCCTTAATGGTGTTTCTCCTTTTACCCTTATTTATTTCGATGGATTTAGCAACGATACCGTTTTTGGAATAAGCGCTTCACCCTACGATACCCTAGTTAGCCCGTCCACCTCGCGCACCTATACCCTCAGCAGCGTATCGCATGCAGGCAATGCCTGTACCGCCACAGGGACGGGCAGCGCTACGGTTACCGTAACTCCCCAGGTGCAGGTAATTACCGATCCGGTGGATACCGAGGTCTGTGAAAACGGCTCGGCAGTATTCACCGTTGAAGCCACCGGAACGGCCGATTTGCAGTACAAATGGTTCTATGACGGGGGTTCACTGGGTGTAAGTACCAACAATGTGTTGGCCGTTAATAATGTTCCCTTTAGCGATAACGGAGTAGACGTTTATTGTGTGGTAAGCAGCACCACTTGTGCCGATACAGCCATCAGTGACACGGCCACGCTTACCGTGCGCCAGACCACGTCCGTTACCACCCAGCCGGCCGATGCCGTAAAATGCGAGGGTTCGGGCCATACTTTTACGGTAGCCGCCGAAGGGCACAGCCTGAGCTACCAGTGGCAAAAATTCGACGGAATCACATGGCAGCCACTTAGCAATGTGGTGGGTCAGGTAAGCGGGGCAACCAGCCAGAGCCTGAACCTGCTGGACCTCGACCTGAGCGAAGCCGGCCAGTACCATTGCGTGGTCAGCGGTTTTTGCAGCAGCGATGTAAGCAATACCGCCAACCTCGAGGTGCATGAGGCCATCGACATACTCACCCAGCCGGTGAGCCAGACAGCCTGTAAACTGGCCGATGTACAGTTTACCATAGCCACCAACCTGCCGGCCGACCACACTTACGAATGGTTTTTCCGGCAGGGGGCAGCGGCTTTTGCCTCAATTGGGGATGTAAACCCCACCCTGATTTTAAATGACATTACCACGGCCGACTCGGGCCAGTACTATTGCGAGATTACCAGCCCCTGTGGTGCGATGCAGCAAAGCAATACGGTGCGTTTACGCCTGTATCAGGACGTACTGATTACCAAAGACCCCACCAGCAAGCAGCGCTGCGAGGGCTCTACGGTGTATTTTACCATGGAGGCCTCCGGTGCTGTGACCGGCTACCAGTGGTACCACAACGGTTCGCCCATGGCCGGCGAAAATGCAACCAGCCTGGAACTAACCGGAGTTACCCAGTTGGCCGATGGCGGCAGCTATTATGGCATGGCCCTGGGCCAATGTGGCGATGTGCCTTCGGCTACCGCCATCCTGACCGTGGATCAGAATTTTATACTCAGCACCCAGCCCCAGAGCAAGCTGGTATGCGACAATACAGCTACCAGCCTGATTGTAGGGGTTGATAACAACTCGAATCAAAGCTACGAATGGTTTTTCGACCAGAATACCACCGGCACTTTTGTATCGCAGGGCATGGGCACCGGAGCTTATAATATTGCCAACTTTGATGCGGCTACCGATGCCGGCTCGTATTATGCGGTGGTAAGCAATGCCTGCCAGACCTATACTTCGGCAACGGCCGTGCTTACCGCAGCCGACAACGTGGTGCTGACCTCCTCCTACCTGGTTACCTTAAGCGAATGCGCCGGCGAAGATGTGGAATTTCAGGTTATCGCCACAGGAACCATCGACAGCATCCGCTGGTTTAAAGACGGCGTTCGTTTGTTCGACGGCACGCGCATCTTCGATACCCAAACCCCGGGACTTGATATACTGAACCTGAGCCCTGCCGATAATGGTTCCTATGTGTGTGAAATTTACGGCCGCTGCAATCAAATCGCTGCCACCTATAACCTTACGGTTTCCTCGCCGGTGCAACTTACTTCGAATCCGGTAAACGATACCGTATGCGAAGGCCAGCCGGCCAGTCTGGGCTTTACCCACACCGGAACGGGACCCTTTACTTACGAATGGAAACGCCAGGATGTTGCTCCCATAGTTGGAGCAGCAATTGATCAGCCTACCCTTGATTTTGCAGCTACGGTAGTGGCTGACTCGGGCAGCTACTATTGCGAGGTAAGCAATGCCTGTACCACCGTTCCGGTAAGTACGGGAATGGCTTATTTAAAAATAGAACCTACGTTCATTATAAATACCCATCCGGTTTCCCTTACCCGCTGCGTGGGAACCACCGCACAGTTTTCGGTGGTGGCCAGTCAGCCCGGCCTGAGTTACCAATGGCAAAAAGACGGGGTCGATTTAAATCCCGTGGCTCCTTATGCGGGGGTAAACACCCCCAACCTGAGCATCAATACCATTGGGGCAGCCGATGCCGGCCAGTACCGTTGCCTGGTTACCGGTTATTGCGGCTCGCAGCCCAGCAGTCCGGCTACCTTAACGGTGAATCCGGCCCTGAGCATTACCCAGCAGCCGGTGGGCGATACGGTTTGCGATGGCACCGAAGTGACCCTCCTGGTGGCTGCTACCGGCAGTCCGGGCATGGAATGGTACCACAACGGGGCCCCGACGGGCATTTTTGGTGCGGTACTTACCAGAAATCCCTATGTGGCCGGAACGCATAACGGAAGCTATCACTGCGTAATGACCAATGCCTGCGGTACTATTTCGAGCGATGTGGTGGAACTGGTCGATGGCACGCTTACCTCCATTACCGCACAGCCCGTTGATAAAACCCGCTGTGTGGAAAGCTCCGTAAGCTTTACGGTGGCAGCCAACGGCTCGAACCTGAATTACCAATGGCGGCGCGAGGGGGGTTCACTGAGTGACGACGGACGCATTGTGGGTACCAACCAGGCTACCCTGGCCATTAATGCCGTGGCCTTAAGCGATTTTGGGCACTATACCTGCGTGGTAAGCGGCACCTGCGGACCGGAAACTTCGACCGGGGCCCTGCTTACCGTGGTCGATTCCATCCGCATCAGCAGTGAACCCATCAGCGACACCCTGTGCTCCGGCGGGTCTGCCACCCTTACCGTGCAGGTAAGCAGCGGCAATCCCACCTACAACTGGATAGCCCTTAGCGGAAGCCTTCCGGCGGTTACCAATCTATCCAGCTTGTCGCTGACCAATGTAACAGCTCCGGGCGACTATTATTGCGAGATGACCAACCATTGCGGTACGGTAAACAGCAATACGGCCCACATTGAAGTGGAACCCAACCTGGTGGTGAATGCACAACCTTTACTCGTGACCCCCTACTGTGAAGGAGAAAACATAAGTTTTACCTTTGATGTCAGCGGCCCGGTGGGTTTAAGCTACCAATGGTATAAGGGAAGTACCCTGCTGACTGAACTGCCCGGAAAACTATCCGGTACGCAATCGGCAACCCTCAGCATCAACAACCTGGTAGAAAGCGATCAGGGATCGTATTCCTGCAAGGTGCTTAGCACTTGTGGAACCGAAGATTCTGATGTGGCTGCATTAATTGTAAACGAAAACCTGGATATAGCCATTGAGCCGGTGGCTACTTCAGCCCTTATCGGGAATGCTGCTGGTTTTTCCGTATCGGTAAGCGGCGACGGCCCGCTTTACCAGTGGTATGGCGTAGCCCAGGGCGCACTTACTGACGTGGGTGCTTTTTCGGGCACCACCACGGCCAACCTGCAAATCAATCCGGTGGATGTAAGTCATGACGATGAATATTATTGTATCCTTACCGGAACATGTAGCGCGGTGACTTCGGCACAGGTGGCACTCACCGTATTGGCATCGAGTGTTATAACCACCCAGCCGGTAGCCAGTGTGAGCAAATGTACGGGCGAGAGCCTGAACCTGTCGGTAGTTACCTCGGGCAGCGGACACAGCTACCAGTGGTACCGGGGAGCTACGCTTTTGGTCAATGACGGGCGCATCCAGAATGCTACCACAGCCAACCTGAGCATCAGCAACCTGAGTACCGCCGACCAGGGCAATTATACCTGCGTGATCAATGGCGGAGCCGAAACCAGCAGTGCTTCGATGGTCACCGTTTATCCGGCCACCCTGATTACCGCTTCTCCCCAGGATGCCATAAAATGTGCCGGCGATTTACTGACCCTTGAGGTAAGTGCCACGGGTGGCGGTGTACTGGCCTACCAGTGGGCCTACAACGGGGTAAATATCCCCGGAGCCACCTCCGACACTTATCAGATACCTGCTGTAGCCGATGCCGACGATGGCCTTTACCTGTGTAAGGTAAAAGGTGCCTGCGGCGATACCGTGCTGAGTCAGCCGGCCAACCTGATAGTAAACGATACCACCCATATCAGTATTCATCTGGCCGATGCCGACGTATGCGAAAACCAGACGGTGAACATGCAGGTAAGCGCCAGTGGAGACAGCCTGAGCTACCAGTGGTACTATTCCGGAACCACAGTCGTAGCCGGAGCCGATAAGGCCCTGTTTACCCTGAACAACGCGCAGCTTAGTGACGAAGGTTTTTACCGCGTCGAGGTACAGGGCGCCTGCGACCTGAGTCCAAAAGCCAGTGACTTTGCCTACCTTACCGTGAATCCGGCCTTAAAGCTTACCAAGCAACCACTAAGCAAAACCCGCTGTAACGGCGAGGACGTCAGCTTTAGCGTACTGGCCGATGGCACCGGCCTAAGCTACCAATGGTATTTTAATGCCAGCACCGAATTAATCGGGGAGACAGACTCAGTATTAAGTCTGACCAGCCTCACCAAAGCCGATGAAGGTTCCTATACCTGTCATGTATCGGGCTCTTGCGGCAGTACCGTAATCAGCAACGCGGCGGAGCTAACCGTAAACGAAGCCATTTTGGTTACTGTTGAGCCGATTACACAGCCCATCTGTGAAAACAGCAGCACCACGCTCGAAGTAACAGCAACAGGCGATGTATTGGCCTACCAGTGGTATTACAACAACCAGGCTTTGGCCGATACCGGAAGCTTTTCGGGAACCGACGGGCCGGTATTAAGTATTGATAACGCCCGTTTGGGCGATGCCGGCATGTACCGGGTAGCCCTGAACGGCGCCTGTAACAACGAATTGAAGTACAGTGCCTATGCCCAGGTAAGCGTGGATACCGCTGTAGCCATTGAAATACACCCCCTGGCAGCTGAGGTCTGCGAGGGCACTACCGTAGAATTAAACGTGCAGGCCCGTGGCACCGGACTGACATACCAGTGGATACACGAGGGCACCGATATGACCGGTGAAAACTCCGCTTCCTTATTACTGAACAATGTTACGGTGGCTGATGGGGGAAATTACCGGGTGCGCCTCGATGGAAATTGCAATACCGGTGTTTTGTCGGCACAAGCCCTGCTTACCGTGCACCCCCAGGTGGTGATAACACAGCAACCGATGGATTCCACCGTTTGTGAAAACGCCAATGCTGCGTTTGAGGTAGTAGCCACAGGAGCGTTAAGCTATCAATGGAAACGTGCTGCTGGCAATCTCAGCCTGAGCGATGGCACCAAATACTCGGGAACATGCAGCGCAAAACTTCAGGTTTATCAGGCTACTACAGCCGATGCCGGAGGCTATTACGTGCTGGTTAGCGGCGGCTGCCAGGCAGCAGGCGGAACAGCTACCAGTGCTGCGGGCACCTTAACAGTAGATCCGGCAACAGCCATAAGCGTGCAACCCCAGGGCGACAGCCTTTGTGCCGGCCAGTCGTACACCCTTTGGGTGGAAGCCGTGGGCGATGGCCTGACTTACGAATGGCTGTTTAATAATAACCCCATTGGCGGAGCTACGAGTCCGTCGTACACCCTGAACAACCTGCAGGCTGCCCAGTCGGGTTCCTATACCTGTAAGGTTACAGGTACCTGTGGCGAGGTTCTCAGTGCTCCGGCAGTACTTACCGTAATGCCGTCTACCGGGATTACCGAGCAGCCCTTTAGTCAAATAGTCTGCGAAGACAATCAGGTGGTATTTAGCGTTGAAGCCCTGGGACCCAACCTGAATTACCAGTGGATAAAAAACAATACTACACCCTTAACCGACGACGGGAACCTTACGGGAAGTCAAAGCAAGGACTTAAGCATCCAGCTTAGCGAAAAAGCCCATGAAGGGTATTATACCTGTGAAGTTTCAGGAACCTGTGGGTACACCGAAAGCCATACCGTGGAACTGACCGTACTCGATTCCACCGTGATTACCAGCCAGCCTTCGGCGCAAACCGTAGTGGAGGGGGGAACGGCTTTCTTTGGCGTGAGTGCCACCGATAGCATACTAAGCTACCAATGGCAGCGCGACGGGGTGAACCTGGTGGATAATGGCACCACCATCACCGGAGCCACCACAGCTTACCTTACTTTAAGTACCGTGCAAAAAGCCCGGGAGGGACTTTACAGCTGTGTAGTAACGGGTTTTTGCGGGGTGCGTACCAGCAATGCAGCCTCGTTGAGCGTGCAGGTTCCCGTACTTATTGTCAGCGAACCGGCCGATATAAGCCTGTGTGAAGGTGAAAGCGTACAGTTCGAAGTGGAAGCCACCGGTGCCGGTTTAAGGTATCAGTGGTTCTTTGGAACCCAGCCTCTTAGCGATGGACTGAATATTTCGGGAACCCGGGGACCGGTATTGATTTTAGGTTCGCTTACACTGGCCAACCAGGGGAATTATACCTGCGAGGTCAGCGGAGACTATGGCGTGGAACGCCCCGATGTTTACCTCGATGTAAAAGAACTGACACGCATCCAGAGCCACCCGGCCGATACAGCAGTTTGTGAGCATCAACATCCTTTCTTTGGACTTACTGCTACGGGCGAAACGCTCAGTTATGTGTGGTATAAAGATAATAATGTATTGGCAGCAGCAGGAAACCTGTCGGGTCTTACCGACGATTTGCTGGTTATTTCCGACGCTGGTGCTGCAGATGCAGGTGTTTACCAATGCCTGGTCAGTGGAGCGTGTAACAACCTGTGGTCGAATCCGGCCAGTCTGACGGTGAACCTGTTGCCGGTAGTACCCGGTGCCATCACTGGCGACAATCAGGTCTGTCAGGGAGAAACTTCGGTACTTTATGTGGTACCCGCCATAACCCATGCCACTTCGTATGTGTGGACCCTGCCTTATGGGGCAAGTATTGCGTCGGGTCAGGGAACCCGTTCCATTTTGGTTAACTATTCCAAGAATGCCTTGTCGGGCAGTGTTAGCGTGCATGGCGTGAATGCCTGTGGCGAAGGGCCCGAATCGGTAGTGTTTGCTGTAACGGTGAATGCTACGCCTATGGCCAATGCCGGGGTCGATCAGTTGGTTTGTGGCGAAACCACTACCTTGTCGGCTAATGCGGTAGCCGGAACCTGGAACCTGGTGTCTGGTAATGTATTGATAAGTAACCCTGCGGTTTACAATACCCAGCTTACCAAACTGGAGCAGGGCGAAAGCAAATTGGTGTGGACGGTAAGCTCCAACGGCTGTATGGCCCGCGATACCGTGAAAATTACCAATACGCAGGTAAGTGTCGATGCCGGCGATGATCAGTACCTGTGTTCCGACTCCACCCATTTTGCTGCGGTAACGCCGTTAACCGGTGGGGTGTGGACCGTAATTCAGGGGGGAGGCTCTGTAGTGGAAGCTATGAAACCTAACAGCCTGGTGCGCGGACTTTATCAGGATGAAAATATTTTTGCCTGGGTGGTAAACAACCAGGGTTGTGTGAGCGGCGATACCCTGTCGCTGTTTAACTACCTGCCTAAGTTACCCAGTGCCGGCGTCGATCAGATCAATGAATCCGATTTTTCAGTTATGGATGCAAAGGTTCCCGAAGCGGGAACCATCGGTACCTGGAGCCTGCAAAGTGGTAGCGGTATTTTTACAGAACCCAACAACCCCAAAAGTGAGGTGCTGAGTCTGGGCCCCGGTACCAATACCTTTAGGTGGTCGGTACAACGACAAAACTGTATCTTGTACGATGAGATGACCATCGAGAATACACTGATTGAAGATCCGGAAGCCGGGCTCGACCAGTTTATCTGTGTCGATTATACCACTCTGGCGGCTACCCATCCTGTGGTTGGTGTGGGTGAATGGAGTGTAATGTCGGGAGCAGCCACCTTCGAAGATCCCTACGATAACGAAACCCGGGTCACGGGTTTGGCAGCGGGTGAAAACTGGCTGCGCTGGTCGGTGAGTACCTCGTATCAAACGGTGGTGTACGATTCGGTTTTAATCCATAATAAAAAGCCAACCCAAGCCAATGCCGGGCTCGATGTAACCCTTTGTTACGACTCTATTCAACTGTCGGCCAATACAGCCCTTATAGGCTATGGACAATGGGTACTGAACAGTGGTTCGGGAACAATTACAGCGATAAACAGCGAGTCCTCCTGGTTCAAAAATATAGGGCAGGGGAAGAACTACCTGAAGTGGGTTATAAAGAACGACTTTTGTTATTCCGAAGATGAAGTAATTATTACCAACAATACCCCAACCCAGGCTTATGCAGGGGTGGATCAAACCCTGTGCGAGGATTTTGCCCAACTCTATCCCAATTCCGCATCCATTGGTACGGCCTTGTGGAGCCGTATTGCAGGGGCTGGTACCTTCGAGGGCAATTTTGTTTCTCAGCTGGCTCCCGATACCAATATATTCCGGTACACCATTACCCAGGGTAGTTGTAAATCGTTCGACGATATCACCCTGGTGAACAACAAACCAACGGTCCCTGATGCCGGCTATGAGCAACGCCTCTGTGCCGATTCGGTTATCCTGGCGGCCAATACAGTAAGCCAGGGAACAGCGGTATGGACCATACAAAACGGTTCGGGTGATTTTTCGGCCCTGAATATTCCAAATCCCGTGGTCACTAATATGTCGGATGGATTGAATATTTATCGCTGGACCATCACCAAGCAGGGCTGCGAACTGTTCGACGAAGTGCAGGTGTATAACGATTTTGTGCCCTCCTTTGCCGGAGACGATGTAGTGCTTTGTAAGGACAACACCCAGTTACAGGCCTCGAATCCTTCACCGGGAACCGGAACCTGGGAGATAGTGGGCAGCAGCGGGGCCATATTCCAGAATCAGAACAGTCCCAATACCCTGGTTAGTAATTTATCGAAAGGCGCCAACCTTCTGCGTTGGACGGTGACCAATCAGAATTGCGTATCGACCGACGAAGTATTGGTTACCAATAACCAACCCACCGATGCCCTGGCCGGTGAAAACCAGAGCTTGTGCGGAAAAGAAGCGCAGTTGAATGCCAATGTTGCAGCTTATGGCCAGGGAATGTGGATACTAATGGCCGGTTCAGGGGTATTTGACGATCCCACCAATCCAAAAACCACCGTGCGTAACCTGGCCGAAGGACAAAACACCCTGCGCTGGACCATAGCCATGGATCAATGCTTGTCGTACGACGATGTAGTAATGGTTAGCAATAGGGCCGACAATGTATTTGCCGGAAACGATCAGGTGGCCTGTTCCGACACGGCAGTGCTGGCTGCCAGCACACCCACTATTGGAAAAGGTTTTTGGACCATCATCAGTGGTTCGGGGAATTTCGACAATGCCAACAGTCCCACTTCGGTAATACGGAACCTGGGAAAAGGACCCAATGTGCTGAAATGGACCGTTACCAGTTCCGACTGTCATGTGAGCGACACAGTGGTAATTACCAGCAGCATTCCCACACGCTCCGTGGCGGGTGCCGATCAGATTCTTTGTAAGAATTCGACCCTGATGGCAGGTAACACTCCCTCGGTTGGAATCGGTGAATGGTTGTTGGTTTCGGGATCGGTGGTTATCGAGCAGCCTTCGAATCCTAACTCGCCGGTAACCGGAATTGCCCTGGGTAATTCTACCCTGCGCTGGATGATTACCGAAAACGGCTGTCAGTCGTTTTCCGATATTACCTTAACAAACAATCAGCCCAGTACGCCCTTTGCCGGATACGATACCGATGTGTGTGGCGATTCCGTGCGGCTCTTTGCCGAACCGCCTACGGTGGGAACCGGCCGTTGGACCCTGGTGAGTGGCGATGCGGTTATAGCCCTTGCCGATACCAACCAGACCCCGGTATCCAAATTAAAATTTGGCGACAATACCTTCCTTTGGACGGTGACTCATAAAAACTGTGTAATGACCGATGATGTGGTGATTACCAACAATTACGAATTCGTGAATGCTGGCGACGACCGCACCGTTAACACCGCCAATGTACAGCTGATAGGAAATGTACCCACCCGTGGAACCGGTCGGTGGGAAGTATCGGCCAGTCCGGCCATACTGGCTACGCCCGATAATTTTGAGACCATGGCCAATGGACTGGGCTCGGGAGCCAATAAATTTGTGTGGACCATTACCAACGACGGCTGTATCGCCAGCGACGATGTGGTGATTAATTATGTAGTGATGCCCATTGCTGATTTTCAGCCTACACCTACCAGCGGTTGTCCGCCCTTGTCGGTGAATTTTGTAAATACGTCTATTGGCGGTGCTCCGTATTTCTGGGACTTTGGCGATGGAAATACTTCGAGTGAACCCCATTACGTGCATACCTATACGGAACCCGGAACTTATCGCGCGGTGTTAACAGCTACGGCTCCTTTGGGAGGGACGGTTACCAAGGATACGCTGATAGTGGTGTACGAAAACCCGATAGCCAAATTTTCCATCAGTCCCGATTCGGTGTATATTCCCGACGAACACATCTCCTGTTTCAACTATTCCATTCGTATGGAAAGCAGTGTGTGGGATTTTGGCGACGGTTCAATCATCAGCGGTTATGCCCCAACCTATAATTATAAGGAAGAAGGTAGCTACGATATTGAATTGAAGGTATTTTCGAAACAAGGCTGTGCCGACTCGCTGACCATACCCAATGCGGTATATGCCATTCAGCGCAGCGATTTTGTTTTTCCCGATGCTTTTACGCCAAATCCTTTTGGCAGTTCTGACGGTACCTACAATATGGAAGATCGTTCGAACGATGTGTTTTATCCCATCATGCTAAATGGCGATTTGGATGAATACGAAATGTTTATCTACAATCGTCAGGGGGTACTGGTATTTAAATCGGATCGTATCGAAGTGGGTTGGGACGGCTATTACCGGGGAAGGTTGTTGCCACAGGATGTATATGTTTATATGGTTCGTGGTAAATACAATAGTGGCAAGCCCTTCCAGCGTACCGGCAATGTTTTATTAATCGTTAAAGATCATTAGTCTTGATAAAGAGAGTTTATATACCAATCCTATTGCTGTTGGCCGGATTTAAACCGGCTACAGCACAGGATGTGCATTTTTCACAGTTTTATGCCAATCCGCTATATCTCGCTCCCTCGTTTGCCGGAAGCACCGGTGGAACCCGTCTTGTGGGGGTTTTTCGGGATCAATGGCCCAGGATTCCGGGGACCTACGTGTCGTATGCCATTTCGGCTGACCATTTTTTGCCAAGGTTTAATAGTGGCTTTGGACTGCACATGATTTCAGACAATGCCGGGAATGGAAAGCTGGTAACTACCAATGTGGGACTGAACTATTCTTATAAGGTAAAGCTCACTAACAAAATGTTTCTTCAGCCGGGATTAGCAGCCTATTATTACAGCCGTAAGGTGGATTACAGCGGAATTAATTTTGCTGATGCCAATATTGGAGGAGAGTTTGTAGGGGCTACCTCAGAAACCTTGCCCTATTTTATAACTCAACATGCCGATTTCGCCATTTCAAGTCTGTTATATGGTGAGTTGTATTGGGCGGGTATTAATTTGGATCACCTAATGACATTGTCGCCCAATTTGCGTAGTGATTTTCGCTACAACGATATGCGCCTGTCTGTATTTGGAGGATATAAAATCCCCATTGTCAGACGAACCCGGAATCATAACAATGAGTTTGTACATGTAGCCGCTAATTATCGGGTGCAATCAGGCATTCATCAGCTTGATTTAGGGGGCTATTACAACCGTAAACCCTTTATGGTAGGTATCTGGTACCGGGGCATTCCCCTGGTAAACGAATATACTTCGAGCGATGCGCTGATATATTTGGTGGGGCTGCGCTATAAAGAATATGTATTCAGCTATTCTTACGACATGTCGGTGGGCGATTTAATTTCGCAAACCGGAGGAAGTCATGAGATTTCCATTTCCTGGACGCTCGATCCGCAAAGCCGGCCTAAGAAGTACCGTTCCATTCCTTGTCCGGAGCTTTGATACAGTTAATAGTGAATAGTTAATAGTGAAAAGTGAATAGTTAACAGTGAAAAGTGAATAACCCCGGAGGGGTTAAAGGTCGGTAGAATAGCAGGGGCGCATAGAATAAAGCGGTGCAAGCAGTAATTTACCTTGGAATACCTATCTGTCATGCACCGTAAAGGCAGGCCGTAAGCAGCCCTCAGCTCACAGGTAGCAGTCCACAGCCAAATAGCAATTGTCAATGAGCAATTATCAATTAGCAATACCCAGCCTTCAGGCGACAGTCAGCAGTTCACAGCCAATAAACAATTAACAATTAGCCAGCAGTTCCGGGCTCCGTATCCCATGCTCCGTATACCGCTCTTGTCTTAAGTCTAACATCTGGTATTGAGTGGTCAGCAACCAACCCTTGGTATCCCGTCTAAAATCAATTTTCTATACATCAGCCTTCGGCTAACTGTAACCATTTGTTATTTTTACCGACTTGTCAGGGTAATCAGGAATTTACTTATTTATATAGCGTATGAAAAATTTAATGGTTTACGGAATATTGGCAGGACTATTGCTTGGAACGCAGGCTTGTACCAATAATCAAACAATGAAGAACAAAGCAATTGATGTTAAGAACCTGGATTTAAGCGTTAATCCGGGCGATGATTTTAACCAGTATGCCAACGGCGGATGGATGGCAAACAACCCCATTCCTGACGATAAAAGCCGCCACGGAAGTTTCGATCTCCTGATGGACGAGAACGAAAAACAACTGCGTGGACTGGTGGATGAACTCAGTGTGGGTTCGTTCGAAAAAGGCAGTGTGAATGACAAAATTGCCACTTTTTATAAAACCGGAATGGACACGGCTGTCATTGAGGAAAAAGGTATAGCGGTGCTTAACGATTGGTATCAGCAAATTGATGCCATCGATTCAAAAGCAGGCATACAAAAGCAAATCGAAACCTTTCACCAGCATTATGTATCGTCGGTATTTGGTTTGTATGGCGGTGCCGATTCCAAAAACAGCGAAATGGTAATAAGTCACCTGTATCAGAGTGGTTTGGGTATGCCCGATCGCGATTATTACCTGAGTGATGCCGAACGTTTCCGCAACATTCGTGAAAAATACCAGCAGCATCTGGTGAATAGTTTTGTGCTGATGGGTGATACCCGTGAACAGGCTGAAACAAACGCCAAAGTGGTTTACGATTTTGAAACAGGTTTGGCCCGGGCATCCATGGACCGCCTGTCGCTGCGTGATCCGCATAAAACATACCATAAGAAAACATTAAACGAACTGATTGAGTTGGCTCCCGATTTTAACTGGCTCCAGTATTTTAATGCGTTGGGAATTGGAAATCCCGGTGAATTAATTGTGATGCAACCTGATTTTATCCAGGAATTTAACAGACAACTAAAAATGGCTCCGCTAACCACCTGGAAAAATTATTTCCGATGGAATCTTTACCGTAGCACGGCATCGTTATAATTAACCCCAAAATTTAGACAACAAGTATAATTTGAAAATTTATTAAACTTGTTGGTATGAAAAAAAGAAAAATTTACACCTCAGGATTTAAAACCAAAGTAGTTCTTGAAGCATTGCAAGA
>JBFWMB010000037.1:0-35479 GCA_050251815.1 Salinivirgaceae bacterium
TTACTTTTTTGCATTCTTTTTTTTACCCCATTGCTAACAAACACTTTACACCTCGCTTTTTTTTGCGGAACTTCTAGCTTAGCTCATTTCATTTCGCATCCCGCTTTTGTCCGCATATATTATTATAGGAATGATGAAATAGACCTGCCAGTGTTCCGCCAATAATTGCAAACAAATGGATTGTTTACAGCTTAATTCCTCATCGCATTACTCCCTAGATTTACTTTGGAAGGCCGCTGCTTTGTCGAATGGAAAATATTTATTTCTTTTGACACTGAAAGAAATGCGAATGGAACTAATATTTATTCTAGTTGAACCAGCAGTACCCGAAAATATAGGAGCTGCTGCCCGTGCATTAAAAACCATGGGCTTTGATCAGCTGCGTTTGGTGAACACCCGGCAACATAAAGCTGACCAGGCACAATGGCTGGCCCATGGTTCGACCGATATTCTGGATAAGGCCCGGGTATTTGACAGTTTGGAGCAAGCCCTGGAAGATGTTGATTTTTCGCTGGGCACTACAGCAAAGTACCGGAGTGTTAAGTTTGATTATTACACACCGGAAGAAGCTTTGCAGTTAAGTTTGCAAAAAGGAGATTCAATCCACAAGGTGGGTATTGTGTTTGGTCGCGAAGATAGCGGACTCACCAATTCGGAGCTTCAGCGCTGCGATTTAGCCGTTACTATTCCCATTAAAACTTCTTATCCATCGTTAAACCTGGCACAGGCTGTCATGTTAATGGCTTATGTATTTGCTGATTTTCAACCGGGAAGCAAATCCGAAAGCCTGCAACCATCCGATTTTGATCTGCTTAAAACCAAAGCTGCCCATTTTTTAAACAAAGCCGGCATCGGTAAAGAAGAAAACCTGTATGGACGGATTATGGAACGTTTGGCCAGCGCCAATAAAACCGACACCCATCTTTTGTTATCGTTTATGAATAAACTGGAGAAAAAACTAGGATAAGCCAGCTATGAGTTTTCAGGTAACTAAAGTGATAAGCGGCGGAATCATGTGCAATTACAATTGTTCGGTAAAGTGCGCACATTGCCGGCATAATGCATCGCCCAAGCGTGAAAGTGGTTTTATATCGGAAGCCATGCTCGATCATATTCTTCAAAAGCTGGAGTCGCTAGGTTGCCAATCGGTGCATTTAGAGGGAGGTGAACCGTTTTTATATCCTGACGAGTTACTCAGGGCAGTTAAACAAATTAATAAAAGCAAAATTTACCTTGAGCATATTGTTACCAATAGCTCATGGTACCAGAATCAGAAAAGCACACGCAGCTTATTAAAAGTGCTTAAGGAAAATGGATTGCGTCGGTTATTGCTGAAAGTAAGTCCTTTTCAGAACGAAAACATTCCCTTAAATAAGGTAAACCATGTAGCTCAGGAAGCTGAAAAACTGGGTATTAATGTGATGATTTGGGACAACGAAGTATATCCGGAAGTAGCGTCGTTCGACCGCTCAACAACGCACAGCCTGAATCAGTACCTTAAAAAGTTTGGTCCCGATTACATGAAAAAACTGGCGGAATGTTTTAATGTGACCTTTGCCGGACGCACCTTTGATGCTTACGAAAAATACCTGAATAAATACCCGGTGGCTAATATTCTAAACAATTACAGCCCCTGCATCGATAGTTTTCCCACCCAACACCATTTTCATGTGGACTTATACGGCAATTTTATCTTTTCGCACACCAATGGCGTGGCTCAGCATATCGATGATGTAGGTAAGCCCATCGATCCGAGAAAATATCCCTACCTGAGTATTCTTACCCACGCTGGAATTCCCGGTTTATACAGGCTGGCTACCCAAAGATACGGGTTTAAACCGCGTGCCGATTACATTTCGAAATGTCACTTGTGTTATGATATACGTAGGTTCCTGGTTATTGATCAGGGTATTGAATCGCCCGATTTGCAACCCATTGGTTTCTACGAGGAGAACTAGTTGAGCAATTAACAATGAACAATTAGTAATGAGCAATGAACAGTGAGCAATTAGTAATGAATAGTTAAAAGTGAAAAATTAGAAGTGAAAAGTGATTTAATACCTCGCATCCAGTAAAGAATGAATAGTGAATAATTAATTGTGAATAGTGAAAAACCCCGGAGGGCATATCCGTCAGATTAAACGGCGGAGGGGTTAAAACTCCACAGGAGTTAAAGCTCGGTAGAATAATTGCAACAACGTGCTTATGCGGTGCAAACAGTCTGTTGCCATAAAATACTCAATTACCATGCACCGCAATAAGCAGGTGTTCATTAGTATTCGGGAATCTAAACTGTGGTAGACCAAGCCGAGATTTTATTCCGTTCTGGCTAACTTATTATTTTGCGGGGCATGAGGGGAAAATATTCCATGGTGACTACGGTGGATGCCCCGCCAATGGTTTGGCTACATATTCTCCCCGGGCTCTTGCCCGGGCTACCAATATCCTGCCCCTCCAGGGCAGCCAATGCTTAGCCTAAAATCACCAACCGGTAAACCCGCATTGGTTCCTTAGCTCAAAAATCTGAAATCGAAAATCGCACCGGTCTGACGACAGGCAGGCATCTGAAATCTGCCATCCATACGCAAGTATCAAAACATGAGCACCGGTCTTTTATTGAACCCTTTTCGGGTTCGGGTTTGGGTTCGGATAGCAATCCGTAGGTTTCACCTACGGCTATTGTGATTCAACCCTCCGGGTTGTCAGCTATGAACAATGAGCAATGAGCAATGAACAATGAACAATGAGCAATTAGTAATGAATAGTTAAAAGTGAAAAATTAGAAGTGAAAAGTGATTTAATATCTCGCATCCAGTAAAGAATGAATAGTGAATAATTAGCAATTACTAAAATTCTGAAATCGAAAATCCATTACCAGCAACCAGTTACCAGTCTCCAGTCTTCAGTCTTGAGTCTAAGGTCTTGAGTCTAAAGTCTAAATTCCAGCTAAAAAGGAAACTCTTCCAACTCCCCTTCGGTTTGTTCCACCTTTTCAATTTTGGGTTTTTGTGCTACCAGGTGATTGGGATTGCTTTCAACATAAATGGCTTTGTGCGGACGCACCGGGCAGGGATGCTCACAGGCCCCACAGCCGATACAAATGTCGGTATTCACCTCGGGAATAAATAACTTCTTCCCGCTTTTGCCGGTGTAAGGAACCATGCGCACGGCTTTGGTGGGACAGTGTTCGGCACAAGCCCCGCAATCTTTTTCGAGTTCCGACACCACACAATTGTCTTTAACAAAAGTAACCTTGCCCATCTGAATGGTTTTCTTGGCATCCAGTTCAAAAGGCTTGATGGCCCCGGTGGGACAAACATTCCCGCATAAATTGCATTCGTACTGGCAGTAATTGACATCGAAATTCATTTTGGGAATAAACAACCCATCGATGCCAAACTCGGCAAAGGTCGATTGCAGCACGTTCGACGGACAGGAACTCACGCAAAGATGACAAGCCGTGCAGCTTTCCTTATAATGACTGATGCTGATAGCCCCTGGAGGCAACACCGGGTATTTGCTTTTGGTCGGTATGGTCGATTTAAAGCTGCTGAACACTTCCTTATCGATGGTAAACGACAGGCCCGAAAGGGCTGTTGCGCCGAGGGCCATCGTTTTCAAGGCTGATCTTCGTTTTACATCTATCTTTGGAACCTTTACATCCGCTGTGCTTCGTGAATAGCCAATGGCATTGACCGAGCAGGCATCGACACAATTAAAACAGGCCACACAGCGATCGAAATCGATCTGCATTTGTTTGTAATCGATGCTTTCGGCTTTGCAGGCTTTCTCGCACAAGCCACACGAGATGCAGGCCTGCTCGTTAAATTGCAGCTTAAACAGCGAATAACGCGACAGCCAGCTCAGCCAGCCGCCCACCGGGCACAGGGTGTTGCAGAAGAAACGGCCCCGTTTGCGGGTGAAAACCACCAGCAGACCTAAAACTGCGGCAGCCACAAAAAAGGTTAACCAGTCGAATGCCCTGAACTCGATGAAATAAATGCCATAGAAATCGAACTGTTTTCCCACCAGGGCTATCAGGTTATTTACGCCCAGCAATAGCGGCTGAGCCATGTGCGAAGCCATGCGCCCAAAATTGCTGTAAGGGTCGAGCCAGATAAGCACGGCCGTTGAACCCATCAGAAGCGTAACAATGGCCCCAAGCGTTAGTACATGGCGCAACCACGGCAAAGAATTTCGATAGGTATATTTGGGTCTTTTTATTTTAGCCAGCCGGCGATGCAGGCGGATTAACACATCCTGCAGAATGCCCAAGGGACAAACAAAGGAACAGTACCAGCGCCCCAACACCAGTGCCAGCAGCGAAAAAGCCACGAATCCGAGCGATAGCCAGATGCCCCCACGTATCAGTTTTAATAAGGAAGGCACCAATTGAAAACCCAGTACCACGTTATCGAATTTCGATTTCAACAGGGGTTCCACGTCTAAAAAAAGCAGGGTGGTAGCCAGCAAAAACACTACGGCTACCACTACCCGAATGGATTTTAAATAACGCATCCTAAAAAAATAAATAAGTTGCCTGGTTTACGCTACTTTAATTCGTTTAATATTTAATTCCGAAAGGTTCTTGTTGCCAACCTTCATCTCATGCGCCAGGTTAATGTATTCCACCTCGTCGGGTTCAATGCCAAATATTTTTGCAGCCGCCGCATCCACAGCCACCATATCGGTACCAATCAGCAACGATTTTTTAATCACACAATCGTCGGCCGAGATGCCGCGCGGACCATTTTTCACCATTACCCGGTAGGCATCCACCACATTTAAAGTAGGCTTGCTGTAGGTGGCAAAATCGGCAATGCATTGATGCAGGTTGTGTCCGTGCCAGAAGTAGCGGTTTTCGACAATGCCCATCAGGTTTTTCATGCATACGCTGATGCGGCCGCCCTTATGGTCTTTAAAGATGGGAACGTTAATAAATACATCGGAGTCGAGGATTTTTTCGTGCACCTTGGCTGTTTTCAGGTTGCGTCCATTGGGTACCAGCACCTCGCGGTAGTAATTTTTACCATCGGCGGGAACTACTTTGGCACCAGCTTCCTTAGCCACCTTTTCGATGCCGCTGTTTTTGTAGCAGTTCACCCATTTGTCGCAGGTATTATCGAACACAAAAACCTCCTTAGCCCCGGCATTAAAACAATGTTCAATAATGCGTTTAACCAGTGCCGGATTGGTGTTGGCCCCCACCTCTTCGGGCTGGTCCCAGCCAATATTGGGTTTTACCACCACGGTTTGTCCGGGCTTAACAAAATTTTGCATCCCGCCCAGTTCGGCAATGCCTTTATCGAACATCTGTTCCGGGGTACCCCCCATTACAGCCACCAGGTCGTAGGCGGCACCCAGTTTTTCGATAGCCGAAAAATTACTGGCAAACAGGGCATTGTAGCCTGCCATTTTTAACCCTGCACCGGCAACCAGCGTGGTTCCGATAGCCTTCCGAAAAAATTCACGACGTTCCATAATTCCGCGTTTAAGGATTCAACATTTTACTAGCAGCTAAAAATAATAATCCTGCATAAATTTTCACAGTAATCGCATCGCGGAGCCTCAATTTAAACTGATTATAAACAAGAAGGCTTGTATGAATTGGGTGCATAGCAACGGCCTATTGACGGGGCTTAAGGGTATTGCTGCATTGGCTTTTCGCTCAGCTAAATGGTAAACGAGATTCCTATGAAATTTTACAAGGCTATAATAAGTAATTAAGGTCGCGGATTTGGATTTACAGCCTTGTTTTAACAAATCGGAGTCACGGATTTGGGTTTACACCTTTGTTTGAGCAAATCAGAGCCGCGGATTTTGGTTTACACCCTTGTTTGAGCAAATCAGAGCCACGGATTTGGGTTTACAACCTTGTTTGAATAAATCGGAGTCACGGATTTGGGTTTACAGCCTTGTTTTAATAAATCGGAGTCACCGATTTGGGTTTACACCCTTGTTTGAGCAAATCAGAGCCACGGATTTTGGTTTACAGCCTTGTTTGAGCAAATCAGAGCCGCGGATTTGGGTTTACACCTTTGTTTGAATAAATCGGAGTCACCGATTTGGGTTTACAACCTTGTTTGAGCAAATCGGTGTCCCGTATAAGAGGCTAAGCTGTTGCACGGATATATTCGTAACGCGTTTTTTGCTTTACAACAGGTTAGTCAGGAATCTGCGTCAAAACCTAAGGGGTATTACGTCAAAAACCCAAAACCCTTAAAACAACAGGCTTTAACAAACATTTTAGCCATACATCTAAATAACAGGCCTTTATCTTGCATTTTTCAAAATTTTGACGTACATTAGAAGGCCGAAACTGAAAACGGTCTGCAATCATCGGGCTTATGCAAGGAAAAAGCCAAAATCGAAAATTAGAACTATTTATCCCCATACAGGGTAAGGATTTTTTACAGTCCTTACCCACCTGTATAAAAAACTAATTTTATGGATCAAACAAATCAATTGTTAAGTTCGGCGCTAAACACCGAACTAACAGATGTGTCGAATCATGTGAATCAGGCCATACAAGAGGCTGCCCTGGACGATGATTTCCTGAATACAGAGAATCAGGAATTGGGAACCCAGGTAAGCCAGTTGCGCAATGGCTTGAATAAGGACCGGGGCAAGGCTTTAATCCAGCAGTTGGATGCAGCCGATACCCAACGCGACCGCTTGTTTAAAGCGTTAGTATACCTACTCAAAGGTTTAATCTTTTGGAATAAAGAGGGACAAAACAAAGCTGCCGAAAAAATTTATCAACTTATTGAGCAGCATGGTACGGGAATCACCCGATTGAGCTACGAAAAACAAAATGCGCATATGGATGCCATCAGACAGGCCATGCAGGAACCCGACATGGTTCAGGCTATGGCCGATGCCGGCTTGACTGACCTTTGGAACGAGCTGGTGCAGGCTCAGGAACATTTTGGTGAGCTCTACCGTGAATCGGCGGCACTGGAAGCTGAAAAGGATGGTACTCCCACTCCAACCAGCCTGCGTCCGCTGGTATTTGACAAACTAAATGCCCTGCTCACTTACCTTGATGTAATGAACCGGGTTAATCACGCTGTTTATGGAAACGTGCAGGCTGAGGTGGCAGAGCTAGTAAAGGCCGTAAATGAAAAAATTAAGTTCCGCCTGAAGCTCCGCAAATCAACTGCCGACAATTCCGAAACCGGCGATACTACCGAAACCATGTAATATTTAACCCACAGGTTTCTTATGGGGATAAAAAGTTTACCCGCTAAACCAGGTAAATGGTAAAGGCGGAAATAAAAAAACCTTTAAGCTGACTTAAAGGTTTTTTTTGTGGTGGGTAGGTATTACCGATTTGTAAGTTTCTAACAATTAAACGCCAGCAAAAATTTATTTGCCGGGTTTTCTTTTTCATCATTTATTTTTGAAGGATCCTGTCGACAATCAAATACATCGGTAATTAGAATGCCTTCAGGTACTTGTTTATATACAATCTTATAATTGTTTTCCACCAAATAACGATGCCCCTCATTTAGTTTCTCAAGGTTCAACTCTATTTGACCTGATTTTGGATTTTTACTAAGTGACTTTGTTGCTATAAAAATATTGGCTTTTACTTTTCGTGCGATGGCTATACTTGCATTTTCTTTATAATAATCAAAGATTTCTTTTAATGTAGTTGCAGCAAAATCGGTCCAAATAATTTTCATAGCTACCAATTAAGCGATTTCCTTTCCAGTTCGTCCTGCGTTAAGCAATTACCTTGTTCATAATCCCTGTTTGACCTATTTGCCCGGTCTATTATTTCTTCTGCAGTCAAGGATTTTAAGCTTCCAGTTTTTTGCTTAGCCTGCATGCTTTCGAGGATGGTTGATTCTATTTTACTAAATATCTTTTCGTCCTTAAGGCCGATTAAGTATTCAATCACGTTCAATTTTCGGGTCTGTAAATCCATGGCATTCCTTTTTTACAAAGATACAATACAATTTAAATATACCCTTCAGCAAAAAGGGATTATAGCTTAAGCAAAGCGGGGTGGCTTATTATTTATATACCACCGTACTCACAGTCCCGTTGGGTTCTTTTACCAGCAGGTGATTGAGTCCGATGCCAATAATCCTTGCATTAGCTGCTTCTTCAATTCCTTTATATTCTTTGGAAAAAAAGTAGTGGTCACCCACGGTGTATCCTTTGTACGATTTACTGCGGGTAAACAATTTATTCACCGACACGGTAAGGGTCCTTAGTTTATTGTTTTTGGTAAGGTAAAGCACCCTTACTTTTGTTGCATCGGTAAAAGCCAGCACTACACCCTCTTTTCCACGCGGGGCTATCACCGAATCGCCAGCCGAAAACAAAGGGTTGGACGGCCAGGGCTTGCTTAATTTTTTGGCGTATGCGTCGGTAAACACGGGAGTCGGATTATCGGGATTAAAATTAATGACATCGGCACTCAGGGTAACTTTGGTTTGGGTGTAAACCGGGAAAAACACCCAGGTGTTCTTAAAATCGACGGTAAAATTAATGTAAGCTTCATTGGGTTGAAGCGGCCTGTTCCGGTACAGTTCTCTTTTTGCTTCGAGCACCAAAGCATCCTGCGAAAGGCCGCCCAGTGCAAAATATTTATCGGTTTGCGCTACACCATAAGCCACATCGACATAGCTTACCGGTTTATCAATGGCCGAGGAACTGATGGTTCCCAGATGGGTGGCCACGCAGGAAGATAATAATAAAACTACACTGGAAAAGATTACTAATTGTTTCATTTACGGACTAATTTAAGGTTAAACAAAGCTTAAGGCATGGGCTATTGCGCTGGAAACACCCAGCGGGTTGTTTTAATTGGTTTGTATTAAAAAACGATTAAAAGTAAAATGAAATATTAGCTTTTGCAAGGGGGGTAGCAAATAAATTATAATTTACCACCGGGTAGTATTCCAGAACAGAAAAGCACGGGTATACCCCAATTTTCCTATAAACAAGTATCCGCCCTCAAACCAAAACCTCACGGACTAAAAGCAATGCGTTTTTTATTAATCACCCTACAAATACCAATTATTTATTAACATTTATAAGCATTTTCCATATTTTGATTACAATTTTATACGGTATGTTGTAAAATATTATATATTTGTATCCCCGGATGAGGGATGTAACAACATATCAGTTTTCACTTCCTGAATTGGAAAAATCTTTTCAATTTTATCCTTACATTTATATAAAACTAAAATGAATAGCAGCTTGTTAAAAGCGATACTGTAGTGTAATGAATACCTTAAAATTCAAGATATGAGAATAGTCGGGAAACCCAAACTGAAACTGCGCGACGATGTACGCGATTTTATCAACCTCTACCTGTCGCTGGGCCAACGGGCCGGAAACTTTTTGCCCAGGCATATCGTGGATAACCTCCGCACCTTTACCCGTTTATGCTACGAAGAGCCCGACGATCCAATTCTGCAACAAAAAGAAATCGACCGGCAACTGCTCGAACTAAAAGAAGCCATTCCCGGCTATACCGATGTGTCGCTAATGCTTTTCCCCCACGAGGAATCGAAAGCTTTTGAATACCGCACCAAAAAGAACCTGTTCCGCGAACGACTGGTTTCACTTATCGATACCGAAGCCATTGACGAGGAAGAACAGCGTCAGGCCCGCAACATTCTCGACTCGCACGACTATTCGGTGGGCACACCGCCGGTAACCCAACCCAACCTGAACTTCAGGTACACCATCCTGTTGGGCGACCAGGTAAGTGAACTGCGGCGTTTTCGCGAAGTGCTGGGCATTAAAGACGAAATTGAAGAAGCCCAGTGGAACTACCTGCTCGATGTGTTCGACCAAATGGTAGTACAAAGTTCGCATTATACCACCGAAAGCGAGAAAAAGGATTTCCTGACCCGCACAGAGCAAACCATCGACTTTAAAGGCTTAAACGGATTCTTAAAAACCGTGGTCAGCGGAAGTACCGAAACCGCTATAAAACTAATTAAGGAAGAACTGTTTAACCCGGCCATTGTAAAAGAAGTTGTTTTTACCGACGAAGAAACACTTTACCAGCTGGTGAATCAGGACAAGACCTCAGTTTTTGCCGTGCGGGTTAGCCACATGCGCAAAAACCTGTTTAATCATTCACGTTGGTTCCCCTTATTTACACGCATTATTTTTATCGACGATTCGCCCGTTTCAAAAAGTACCAACACCACACTGGTTTTCTGTTTTCACAACAAAATTATCCAGACCCTGAATAAGGTACACACCAAAAAGCTGGGCGCCCTGGCCAACAGCCAGCTTAACCTGCGTCTGATTCTCGAAAAAGTAAACGGCAAAAACCTGGAGCATTTTAAATCGTTGATTGAAGCCAAAATTGCCGATTACGAAGCCGAACTGGTACAACTAAAACAGGAACAACTGGGCGAAACCAACAACCTGAAAAAGGATTTGGTGCTCTTTAAGTTCGACGATTTTAGCCGCCAGTTATTAAAAGATAAATACGCGCTCGAAAAACTGCGCGATTACCTCTTGATGATTCTCGATTGCACCGTGCCCGAGAAGCTGAGCAAACAAAACAAACGGCTGATTCAGGAATTTGAAGAACGGACCAAAAAATACTTTTATTCCGAAAACGATCAGGTAGAGATTGCCACCATTGTTGAAGGCGGCGGTCGCAACCAGATTAAAACCTACGGCGAATACCTGCTGCAACGCAAGCTAAAGCCCGTTGATAAAGCCATTATTGAGCGTTGCCGCATCATACTCGAGGTAATTCCCGACACCTATCAGCGTACGCTGAAAAACCATTTTCACAAGAACTTTGGCATCAACCTGTTTTTGGAGAAATACAAACAATACCTGATAAAAGCTGAAAACGAAGCCGACAACAAAGGCCGGTTTACCAATTTCCTTATCGACCTGGGAATTTTTGAGCAATACAATTCCCTTTCGGCAAAAGAGCAGGATATTATCAAGGAATTTCTGAGCAGTTTATCGAACCTCAGCAAAACCTCTATCTCGGACGACGTACAAATGATTATCCGCGATGTGTTATTCGGAAAAGAAGATAAAGTACTTCGCCCCTACATACTCTTTAACAAATACTCGTCGTGGGAATACATGGACTTATTCCCCACCGATCGCTTCGACATCAACCCATTCGATCTTGAGATTGGTATCAACGACGAAGGGCGTATTGACTTTGACCGCCTGACTACGCGACTGGAACGCATGAAAAATACCTTTCAGGTGTTCGACGAATCGGGAAACCTGTGGGACAGTTTTTGCGAAAACCTGACCATCGTTATCAACGACCCGGCCAACCCCTCGGGCTATTCCGACTTTAACAATCAATCGCTGTTGCGCTTCTTAAAGTTTGTAAGCAGCAGCAAAATAACCCTCTTCCTCGACGAGGCTTACAACGATTCAGTAAAAATAAGCAACGAGGAAGAACCCAAATGGCGCACCATTTCGCGTTATGTGATGAATAACCTGAACCAGCAGTTTGCGCGCATCAATCTGGTTTCGTCCATCTCTACCACAAAAAACCTGGGTGCTACCGGCGATCGTTTGGGCTCTATTATTGCATCGCCGGCTAAAAAAGAAGTAATTGATTTTGCCCGCAAACAAAACCCCAGCGAAAAAGGCAACACCAATTCCTTATTTATGCTGGTAAATATTCTGGAGAACGCACAACTGGCTAAATCCATTAAAGACAACCTGGAAGAACGGCTGCCCAAAAATGCCTCGCGCAACAAAATTAAGCTGCGCATTGAACAGTATATTTTTGCCGAGATTGAAAGCTACCGAAAAAAACAGAAACACAAAGCAACCAAAGAACTGCTGCGTTTTTCACCCTTTGAGGGAAGTCCGCTGCACTTGTTTCTGCTCAACGAACTGGTTTCACTCGACAAATTGGATGTATTGCAGCTGCCTGACGATTTTAAATACCGCAACGAACCTTTCTTTACCTATTACCAAAAGCAATTGGTTAAAGAGATTAATAAATTCAGGGTGAATAAGAATTTTAGGGACGAAGCCCTGCTGCGTCTGAAAATTGCCAAAGACACAGCCAGTGAACTGCTGGCCGGTGATTGGGGAGACATGGCCCGCATTATTGCTTCTGATGGCTCGTTCCTGTTTAACATTCAATTGAACAATTTCTTCTCGTACCAGGATTTGGAAAAATTCACCAAAAAACTGGCCGAAGCACGTGGTATTGCCGTAATACCTTATCAAACCGGCTTCCTGCGTTTCTCCATGGGCGATTACCTTGATGGAACGGCCAAAGGCTACGATATTTTTCGAAAGGAATTTAAGAACGCTCTTGAAATTGTACTCCGTTACTGGGAAGAATTTGCCGCACGCAAAAACAATCCGGCCAATGCCGAACTTAGTTCCGACGAAATTCTGGATGAATTATTTGCGGCAAAATCCGATCGTCAGTTTGTGCGTCAGGTACTCGACGATTTTTACCTGATACGTGACCTGAAAAAAGTTCAGAATAAAGTGCTCCGCATTAACAATTCATGGACCCTTTACCATGCGGCGCCGGGAATGAGCGGGGTTAGCATTAACACCATCGATAATTCGCAAAACTCGGTATTTGAGTTTTCCGAAAATATGGGTCAATGCAGCGACTTAACCCAATTTATCCGTAGCATAGCCTTTACTTCGGTTTATGAAAACCTGTTACCCCAGGTTTACAAAAAAATTCCGATGATTAAACACCTTGATCAGGACGAAGTGCTGGCACGCTTTGGAAAAGCAGCGCTGTTAAAATACATAAGCAACAAACTGGAATATCAGCCCAACGACTACGTGCTCGATGCCCCTGAACACGATGTTATAATGGCTGAGATATTGCTCGAGATGGAATCCATACTCTTCTCGCCCACCAAAACAAAGATTCTGGCCATAAACAGTACCGGCAAACCTGCCGATGACATTGCCCGGCTCGAAGGAGTGAACAGCATGCTGCGCAAGCACATTCGCGAATTGATGCTGCATTTTAACCTGCCCTTCGAGAACCTTCCGGTGGAACCCTCACTTATTGAACTGGTACAAAAAGGAATTGCCAAGTTTGAGTTTGTAGTAGGGAAAAAAGCGCAGGATATTAATGCTGCGTTTTTCCTGAAACGCATGGCTGCTGAAATTTACGATGGCTTTGCTGCCGATAACAATAAGCTGGGACAAAAGCTTTTTGGATACATTGAGAAAAGCATCAACCAGAAAATATTGGATCCGGAAATCAACGGAACGGAAAAAATTAGCCGTTTGTATTTGCTAAGCCGCAACAAATTTTATAAAAACCGGGTACTGGAACTGGTAACCCGTTTTAACGAAAATCTGAAAGCACTCGACAACTTTGAAGCCGAAGCAATTATTGGCGATTTTCTGTACAACTCCTTACCTGCCGAGATAGAGCAAATATGGCAGCAGGTGCTGGAATCTGGAAAACAAAACATTGAAACGGAAATACTGCACAGCGAAATCAGGCTGTTTACCTTGTACCTGATTAACCTGATGAACCAAACCAAGAGCAACGAGCATTACGACCGCTACACCCATTCGGTTATCCGGCTCACCGAAGCTGAATTTGCCCGGCAGAATTCGGCCATCAATGAGATGGTACAACATGGCATCACCATTTATAAAGATTTCGACATCAGTAAACATCCCTTAAGTCAATACGATAAGGGACGTCTGAGCTGGATAGCCCAACTAATGAGTGACTGCGGTGTGGTGGGCGCCGAAACCAATGTACAGACCCATACCCGGATTGCTACCGATGCCAAAAAAAGGGAATACGCTTTTCACCGTATCGACCGCCTGGAAAATGGAAAAGAAAATGCGCAAAAAGAAAAAGCGCAGGCCCAAAGCGAAGAAAGTCCGAACGAATACATTAAAATTCTGGATACGCGTCCGCTGGGATCGTTTTTTGTGAACCGGCTCGAGAAGTTTGTGCAAAACATGGACATGGGCGATTACCGCTGTAAGATTTTTAATGGTGGCTTAATCAACGAGCTGTTTGTGTATCATAAAAGTTATATGAAGTATATGGCCGATAATTTCCGTCTGCTCGATGTGCAGGATGCTTCCCTCGACGAAGTGCGGCAATTTGTCCCCGACACCATTTGCTTTTATGGAGCACCTGCAAAGGTTATCTCCTTCCCTAAAGTGGGCTATTTCGATATTAAAGGACCCAAAGGAAACATTAAAACCATTGTAACCCCGCTCACCCAGCAGGGCGATTACTACGGAAATATTAAAAAACCGCGCCTGACCATCATGAACGAAAAGGTGAAAGAGATGGGCGGTATTCCGGTACATGGTTCCATGTTTGCCGTTGAAGAAGAAGATGGTGCCTTGTTTGTGGTTCAGATTTCGGGCGACAGCGGTGTGGGCAAATCAGAAATGCTGGCCGCCATGATGCTCAAATGGATGAAAAAGAACCTTACGGGAGTCCGCTCGCTGAAAAGTATTGCCGGAGATATGTTCCATGTATTCCCCGACGAAAACGGAAACCTGTATGGTATTGGAACCGAAGTGGGCGATTTTAGCCGCGTTACCGATTTTGACCCCGATTACATCAAATACTATTATTCACTGTTCGAAAGTGCAGCCGATTCCAATGTGGAGGACTTAAATTCGCGCAGTACCATCAGCGGTTTATGCGACGTAAGCATGCCTTTTAAAATTGACATTATGCTTACCGCCAGTAACTTTGCCCGCGACGAAGCCGGAATTATCCGCTACCAGAATCCGGAAAACTTTATTCTTTACCGCGATTCACACGGTGAACGAAAAGAAAAAGCCACCAGCGGCGACAATCCCAACTTCCAGCGTACCCTGCTGCGTTACAGCAGCGACAAAAATGTGGTTGATGTACTCGATTCGCACGGAAGCTACATCGATGATGTGCTCGATTGGGAACTGGAACCGTTTACCGGAAAATTCTACCTGTGTTCGTCGTACAAAATGATTGATAAAATTGATGTGGACGGCATGGTGAATAAGCTTTTCAAAGGAAAAAGCTTTAAACAGAACGGCAACGAATACACCATTACCGGGGTGAATTTCGATATCATTAAAAACCGTTTTATTGCAACAGCTGCCGGAAACGAAGAAGAAATTCAGGTACGGATTGACCGCGGTTTATTTAATCAGTTTTTCGATGCCCTGGCCAGCACCCCGGGCGGACAACCCTTTATTGACGAACAGGGCGAGCTCGAAGGCAAAAAGAACCTGGTGGAAGTATTAAAAACCGGCGAAGGCAAAAAAATTCAGCTGGGCATCCTGTCGACCGATATCGGACGAAAAGGAAAGGAAATTACCGGCCCGCAGATTGCTGCCGAAGATATGAGGCGACTGATTCGTGAGGTTCGGATTTCGCGTCCTGAAATCAACGAGAATAAAAACCGGGTAAAGCAAATCATCCACCAGAAGTACGAGCACATTTTTAACGGAAGTAAAGGAAACTCTGAAGTTTACCGTTACAATTTCTGGTTATGGCAAATGGAACAAATGCGCAAAGCCAAATTTGTGCGCATCGACAACCCGAAAAAAGAAGTGGATTTATCGCGTTTAAAGGGATTTAAACCCGCAACCAAGGAAAAAGAATTCAGTCCCCTGTTGGTTACGCCCAACCTGAATATTGAATTAAGCAGTTACAGCGAAACCTACCTGCAACTGATGAATTTACCCAATATTGCAGAGTTTGCGCTTGAATTTGCCCGGGTTTCCGACACTTTGTATCTGGCCGAAGGCTACAACCAGGAAACGGTGGTAAATAACTTGGTCATACAACTACTCTTAATGAATGGTTATATTTTATCGGAAGATTTAACCCGTGGAAGCATTGTGGAAAAGGTGAACCGCGAAACCATTGCCGCAGCAAAATATGCGGCCATGCAAATCATTGAGAAATCGAAAAACGACGTCAAAAACAAAGGATAATAACGATTTATTGAAGCTGGGAATTCGCGAATTGGGATAAAAGAAAATATCTCTGATTCGCGCATTCGCGGCTATTTCCTTTTCTTTTTCTTTTTTTCGACACTCCAGCCAAACTTTCCGATGGGTTTTCCCAGAGTAAAGTAATGTCCGTGCGAATAAGCTATGGGTCCTGCTTTAGAAAGGTTAAAAGCTCCGGTTTCTTCGTCCAGGTATTTATCGTCGGCATGAACCGCCAATACTTCGGCCAAAAACATGTCGTGCGTTCCCAGTTCTTTTATTTCGGTCACTCGACATTCGATATTAATGGGCGATTCCTCGATCATGGGACATTGAACCAGCGTAGCGGGTATGGGTGTAAGGTTCATCTCGCTGAACTTATTGTATTTTTTCCCCGAACGCACACCACACCAGTCGGTGGCCTTTGCCAGGGCTTCAGTAGTTAAATTAATCACAAACTCGCCCGTTTCTTTTATGGTTTGGTACGAATGCCTGTTTTTACGTACCGAAATATAACACATGGGCGGATCGGAACAAAGGGTTCCGGTCCAGGCAATGGTAATAATGTTATACTCTTCGGGCTTACTTCCACAGCTTACCATAACAGCAGGCAGGGGATAAATCATGGTTCCGGGTTTCCAGGTGGTTTTGGACATGGTATTGTTTAAATGAAACTACTTATATTGAAATTATTTTACTATCAAAAACTTTATATTTTTCCTCAGCTAAATTAAACATAGGTCCATCATCTTCATTATCGCTATATGCTTCGACAACGAAAATATCTTGTCCTGCAAATTCAGTCAAATACCTATTCACCTTTTCAATTCCTCTACAATTTTTTTCATTTATAAATCTAATATCTGGATAGAATCTAATTTGATTTGAGATTACTTTGTTAAAACCCAACTGCTGAGTTAAGAAATCTTCTATTATATAATTTATTGAAGCAGATATACAAATCAATTCAACACTTTTTTCTTTTAATAAAGTGATTCTTTTTAGAATTTCTGTATTAAAATTTGAAGGATATTCTTTTTCCCAAAAAGCAATTAAATCATCTTTTTTTAGATATTTTAAAAATAAACTAAATCTTTCTTTGAATTGATGGGTCTCGATTAAGTTCATCTTATAAAGTATCCACAATGCTAATTGATAGAAAATAAGATAGAACCTTGATGGGTACAAATGGTAGAAATATTTACAAATTTCAACAATACTATCCTTTTTGTAAATAGTTCCATCAAAATCAAAAAGAGCTACTTTTTTTCGCATTCAACTAGAAATACATTACCCAAATTAAATATATACTCCACAAAACAACTGTAACCTGCAGATATTTATCTTTTAGTAGAAGTGTTGTAGGGTCACCTTCTTTATCAAATTCATTGCTTTCGCTAATATGTATAAACCGGAAAATCCCAAAGGCAACAAATATAAATGAATAGAATAGCCAATTAATTTTTTCATAAACAAACATTGGATGGCTAATGGTATACAAAACATAACCCGCCAAAGTTAATGCAGCTGATATAAAAATTAGCTGGTTTAAACCTTGAATGGTATAATACTTAAGTACTTTTCTATGTTCAACACTTTTTTCATCAAGAATCATTAATTCCGATTTTCTTTTAATAAAAGTAAGCATGGTTGCCAAAAAGAAGGTAACGAACATAATCCATTCAGTTGGTATCACTTGAATAGCAACGCTACCAGCTAAAATACGCAATAAAAAATTGATCGATATAGTAAAGGCTTCAATTATTGGGTACTTTTTTAACTGATAGTTATAAAGGGTGTTTAGCAGAAAATAAGTTAGAATGACTAATAAAAATATTATTGAAATATAAAAGCTAACGGCAAAAGAGGCGAAAAGTAATATTAATGCTAATATTATGGCTTTTTTTCTTGATATTTTGCCTGAAGGAAGCGGTCGGTCCTTTTTTCGTGGATGAACCTTATCTTTTTCAATATCTGAAATATCATTAAATATGTAAATGGAAGAACTTATGAAACAAAAAGCCACAAATGCCACTATAGAATTTATAACTTGATTAAGATGAAATATATTGAATGAAAACAATAAAGGAGATAATACCAACAAGTTTTTTATCCAATTGTTTATCCTAAATAACTGTAAATATTTTATCATAAATAAATCTTATTTTTTAACTTCTATCATAAAATCATCAAAATAACATTTTTCGTCATCAGGATTATAAACAAAGAACTTTAAACCATCTTTTATTTCAGGAACAACAAAATCTAATTGAACTTTATGCCAATCATTTTGCATAGATTCCTGTATGGAACTTGATTTTAATTTAAACTTGTTAGATAAATCACCAACAACTAAGCTCCCCCTGTTTTTATCACTTTTATAGACAGTTGCTTTAATATGATCCCCTTTTTTAATATCTTTTATATATACAGTCATACCATAGGGAATTCCTCTTTTTACTACACTTGAGTTTTTTCCTGAAAAAGATTTGTCAATTGAATAATTCTCTTTATAATTCTTAAATAAATATAAACCACAATCAGATATATATCCTGTACTATCTGTTATTATATTTTCACAGTTGCAAGATACTTTAATAATGGATTCTTCTTTCTTATAACGAACATTTAAAGGAATATTTCTTTTGTTTATATATCCATAATCGAAGTTAAATTTTATTTTCGATTCAATTTTTTTTATATCGTCCTCACTAAATCCCATATTTAATAACCCCCATAAACTTTGTCGGTGTACAAGCATTTTTACCAACTCACCTTTATGAAAATACTTTGTAATTAATGGAGCCTCAAATGAAGCATTGGTTTTCTGCTGAAAGATTGTCGGATCGGGGTTGTAAAAATGTGGAAAATGATTTAAACAAAATGTTGCTAATTTATTAAATCTAAAAACGTCCCAATCATTTGTATTAAACCCACGTTGAACAGAAAAGGTGATAATTTGAGCGAAAACAACGATTAATAAAAAAAGTGTTGTAAGCTTTTCCCTAATTGCATAAAAAACAAACAATCCTAAAACCATCATAGAAACCCAAACTGCATACCTATTAATATTGGCCATACCATGATTCCAGTTCAACATTGCCAACCCAGGAATTGATGAAAGTACTATAACAACCCAAACCAACATATAAATCGATAATTTCTTTCGTAACAATAAATAAATGGTAAAAAATATAGTGAAAGGCAAAACAATTGGCAAACCAATTACCATTCCCTGATCCAGGTCCAAAAAGAATCCTAAAAATCTATTTAGTGTTACTCTATCGTTGTTTAAGAAGCCCTCTCTAATAATTATATTTGGTACGCCATATTGACTATAGTAAAAAAGTGGGGGCACAACAACCCAAAAACCAGCTAATCCAATTTTAAGTAAACTTACAAATGTTAATCTATTTTCTTTTAGTATTAAAAAAACATAGAATAAACTTAATATGAACAATGGTTGAAAATGTATTGCTGCCAGCGAACTTAAAAAAAGAGCCCAATAGTATTTTTTATCGATCGAAAGTAAAAAAGAAAAGATAACGAACACGCCTGTATAAAATTCAGTATGAATCCACTTTAAATACCAAGCGATAGGTGAGAAGAATATTAGCAAACAAAGTAATATTCTGGTTTTATCATTTAAACCATTCTTTTGAAATTTAAAGAGAATGTAATAAAACAATATAAAAATGAGAATGAAATGAAGAAGAGAATAAGCGTAATTTGGTGGAAGGTTAAATAATTCGACAATATATGAAGTTGGAACATTTAATAGAGAATAAAACCAAAAATGATAACAAAATAAATCTCCGTCTAAATCAAAATAATAACCTGAAAAATGCACTGTACTATCAATTGCATAAATATCAAGACGTTTTTGAAATTGATCATTTCTATGAAAACTCTCCCATTTCTGATGCTTTGAAACTCTTTCTTTCAGACTCTGAAAATCTTCAATTTTAAGTTCTGGGCTACCATGGTTTCTCAAAGATTCAGTTTGTAATAAATACTCATTGCCGTCCCCATAAGCTTTTGGTTCGACAATAAAACCAAACAATAGTATGAATGAAAATAACGAAAAGTAAAAAAAAGACCTGGCTGGATATGAATAAACAATATGTTTGAATGCTAAAAAATATTTTTTCATAAAAGGTTTCGTGCAAAAGAAAGTTAATATTTATTATTTAAATAAGAGGCAAATATAATAGTAGTGGCATTATTATACAAACGACATGAATTGCAACCTAACGGAGTAACATTTCAACTCAATTTATTATTTGACTGAAAATAAATTATTTCATAGCTTTTATGTTCTAATAATTTTCACTTTTTTGAATTGGAATCTATTTTGATAATAAAATCAACATTTATTTTATGGTAAAGAAAAAGCCTCCTTCGCTAAAAGCCGTAATGTTTATTTCTAGTTTAATAAATGTTACTTACTTTCGCAGCTATAATTACATATTTTTAGTTTTTTTTTTACTACTAACGAAATCACTTTTTACAGAAACCAATGCAAAACAAACGGTTTATTAAATATCTATTATTCTTATTAGTAATATTTTTATTAATAAGTATACAACATGCAAAGCAAACAAAATGGAGAAATGGCGGCACTAAAACCATTATAAACAGCGATGGCATTGGTTATTATGCGCATCTTGCTGCAATTTTTATTTATGATATGGAATATGAATTTGTAAAAGACAAAATTGAGCAAGGTTATATTCCTTCGTATGCTGCATACTATTTTAAAAAACATGAGAATGGAAAAATATACAATATGACCTTTGTTGGAAATGCAATCATGCTGTTACCAGGTTTTTTAATTGCTTCTATTACATCATTTATTTTCAATTTGCCCATTGATGGTTATAATTCAATTTTTCAGGTAAGTATAAGTATTAATTCAATGATATTTTCATTGTTAGGCTTGTATTTTGTTGGTCTCTTTTTAAAACGAAAAGGTTTTACATTTCAAACCATTATACTAGTCCTAACAGGGTTTTACTTTGGATCCAACCTTTATTATTATTCGCTTTATGAACCTGCGATGACTCATCAATATTTATTCTTTTTAATATCCTTATTTTTCTTAAAACTCGATAGCTATATAGCCCAACCAAGAAAAATACTTTTCGTTTTATTATCTGGAATTTATGGATTGATAGTATTAATTAGACCTGCCAATGGCATACTTATCTTTTTTATTCCATTTTTTTTCAAAAATCAAAATAGTTTTAAAAATTTCATAAAACATAACCTATCAAATTTGATAAAAAGCGGGTTTATTGGCAGTCTTGTTATTTTAGGTATCCTTTCAATTCAGTTAATTGTGTGGAAAATTGATACTGATAATTGGGTGGTTTACGGATATGGAGATAAAGGATTCAATTTTTTATCACCTAAAATGTTACAAATACTCTTCAGCTATAAAAAAGGGTTATTTATTTATACTCCAATCACATTTATTTCCTTATTTGGGTTTTATTATATGTTTAAACAGAGTAAATACAAGTCCTATGTATTATTTTTAATCTTTATTTTTGTTACTTATATTCTATCATCATGGTGGAGTTGGTATTATGGAGGTAGTTATGGTTTAAGGGCTTACATTGACTATTTTATAATTTTTATGATCCCTTTAGCATACTTTATTGAAAAAGTTAAGTACAAATGGTTACCCTTTCTAATAATTGCAGCAACAATAGCTTACACTCAAATACAAATCTATCAGTATAAACACTATATAATTCATAACTTTGGACAGGATAAACATACATTTTGGAAAACATTTTTAAGAACAAAAGGCGATTATGTAGGATTAGTTTATGAACCCATTCCACCAAATTTAAACAATATTAAACCCATTGAATTACATAAGGACTTTGAAAATGGTTCAAGTTTATTTGTTTCAAAAGAATTTGCTTACAATGGAGAAGCATCATTAAAACTAATGCCAGAAGAGCAAACTGTAATTTTCAAATTAGAAAATGAAGATTTTGACTTGAATGCCGAATATTTTATGGAAGTCTCATTTTATAGCTTAAGCTACAAAAATCCTGTTCAACTAAAGGCTATTTTATCGCTATCAAATCAAAATATTGGTAACTATAAATGGATTACAAATTTTATTCAAGAAAGATTCTATGAATCAAATAAAAAATGGAAACAAAAAAAATATACCCGTTACCTGGGTAAAATGAAATCAAAGGAAGATGTGATGCTGTTTTATTTTGAATTAAATTCAAAACATCCTGTTTATATTGATAATCTTACAATAAACCTATTTCCAACAACTCATTTGAAAAATTAATCTATGCTGAATAATAAAACCATTGCCGTAGTAGTACCGGCGTATAACGAAGAGATTCAGATTGGCATGGTGATTGAATCGATGCCGGATTTTGTAGACCGAATTGTAATTGTAAATGATTTTTCGAAAGATAAAACTGCTCAGATAGTAAGCTCATACCAAGGGAAATATATAGCAAAAATTCCTAAACCGGGTCTGGCATATGAAAAAAGTATATACAGCAAAGCCGACGAGATTGTGTCCGATTGGAATATAAAAGAGCTTGATTTTTTTGCTCCATCAGAAATTATTCATCCAACGGAAAATGATAAAATAGTCCTGATAAACCTGAAAAAAAATAGTGGCGTAGGAGGAGCTATTGCCAGAGGTTACAAATGGGCAAAAGATAATAATATTGATTGCACTGCAGTAATGGCCGGCGATGGACAGATGGATCCGGCTGAGCTTGAAGGCATTTGCTTACCGGTTATAAATGAAGATGTTGATTATGTAAAGGGAAACCGACTTTCGCATAAAAGTGCCAAAGTATTAATTCCCCGAACCCGCTTTTTTGGAAATTCAGTCTTGTCAATTCTTACCAAACTGGCTGCCGGATATTGGCATGTATCCGACACACAAACCGGCTATACAGCGCTTTCAAATAGGGCTTTAAACCTTATCGATTTATATAAAATTTATCCGCGCTACGGCATGCCAAATGATTTGTTGGTGAAACTAAATATTGAAAACTGCACACTTAAGGAAATACCTATCAAACCTATTTACCATGTAGGTGAGCAATCGAAAATGAAAATACGCAAAGTTATTCCGCGTGTTTCATGGCTTTTAATAACCAGTTTCTTTAAGCGAATATGGACGAAGTATTTTTATAAAAGTTTTCACCCGTTGTTTATATTGTATCATATGGGATTACTCTTAATACTGATTTCGATTCCCTATGGAGTAAAAATATTTTTACATACCATTAGCAACATTGATGTAAATCCAGTAACGGTACTTGGTTTTATCTTTTTGTTTATAAGTGGCTTCCAGTCTTTGCTTTTTGCCATGTGGATGGATATTCAGGATAATGAACGCTTGAATCGATAATTATCATTTACACCCAAATATATATTTTAATCAATTCAATATATTATAGAACTATTTCATACCAGTTCAATGTTCTTGCCTGCTTCTCCTTTAAATACTAATGCTAATACAAAAATAAAAATTTCGCCTGTTATAAACCAAAGCCGCTGAATAATTGAAAGGGTAACAGCCTGAGCTGGGGCAATTCCAAGCGAAGATAAAACCAATATCAATATTCCTTCCCGAACACCAACTCCTCCAGGCACAATTACCGCCAATAAACCATAACAAACACTAACAGGAAAAGCAAATGCCGCAAATACTGATGTTTCAGGAATAACTGATTTAGTAAGCAAATAAAACGCAATACTCCAAATGCTCCAATAAACAAGTATCCATTTGGCAAACGGGACCGCATCTTTAACGGTAATAAACGGAACTTCAAATTTTTTTCTAACTAGTTTAAATAAAGTACTTAAAATATAGAGATGAATGGATTTTACGAATAAGAAAAGGTATAAACCAATGGCCGTAAATAATACCATTATTGTAAATAATATATGAACGGGTACAAATGGTAAAACCAAAAGGCTAATTAGTAATCCTAAAAGAAGATAAACCAATTGTTCTTTTAACGAAATGGTACTGGTAAAGCTAAGTGAAAAACCATTTTCTGATACAATGGAAGCACGCCCCAAAATAACCCATATTTTTCCAGGAATGTATTTGGCAAACACCGAAATACCATGTGAATAAACAGCCTGTGGTACTGAAATCTGCACCCCATGTACTTTGAGTGCCTTACGCCAACTAAGAGTAGAAACAAAAAAGCCAAGCCATAATATAAGTACCGAAGCCGTCGCAAAAAAAACATTGACACTTATTTCCCTAAATATTAGATAATCAAATTTATATAAGTAATAAACAATAAAAACTATCGAAACATAAAGCAAAATCCTGATTATAATTTTTATTGTTTGCATAAACCTATTCAGTTTTGTCCTGCAATTATACAATAAAATCTTTTAGAATTGTTCTCTTTCAAAGTTTTATAGTTTTTTTTGTTCCATCACCACCTTCCCATCAACCAGCACGGTTTCAATACAATTTGAATTCATGGAATACACAATGGCCGAGTAATAATCGTAAATGGGTTGCATAAAGGTATTGTCAGTGTCTATAATCAAAAGATCGGCACGTTTGCCGGTTTCCAGTGAACCAATGATATGATCCATACCCAGCGCTTTGGCTCCGTTCAGTGTTGCCATTTTTAATGCTTCGCGGGCGGGTAAAAGTGTTGGATCGTGATTTACACCCTTCTGGAGTAAAGCGGCAAGTCGCATTTCCTCAACCATATCCAGATTGTTGTTGCTGGCACAACCGTCGGTTCCAAGGGCCACATTAATCCCTTTTTTCAAATAGGAAGCAATGGGTGCAATTCCACTTCCCAACTTTAAATTACTGCTGGGACAATGAACCACATGAGCTCCGTTTGCAGCAAACAATTCCTGATCTGCTTCGTTTAGCCAAACACAATGCGCATTAAAGTTTTTATTGGTCAACATTCCCAATTCATGCAAATAGGCTGGCGGAGTCTTTCCTTGCTGGTTGGTAACTAATTCCACTTCCTGTTGAGTTTCTGAGATATGGGTCGACAGGTTTAAATGGTACTTATTAGCCATCTTTTTTACTTCGAGCAGGGTTTCTTTGCTGCAAGTGTAGGTTGCATGAAAAATAGCCGCCGGAGTAATTAACGAATGATTTTTCCATTTTTCAATAAAAGCATAGGCTTTTTCAAAGGCTTCATGGCTGGTTTTATAACTATTGATGGGGAAATCAAGAATTCCTTCATTCATAACACCTCGAAGGCCAAAGGCTGCGGTTTCTTCAGCTACGGCATCGGCAAAAAAGTACATGTCGGCAAAAGTGGTGGTTCCTGTGCGTACCATTTCTTCCAATCCCAGCCGGGATGCATTTCGAACCGATTCTTCATGGGTATGTTTTGCTTCGGCAGGCCAAATATGTTCTTCGAGCCATTCTTTCAAAGGCAAATCGTCGGCAATGCCACGGTACATGGTCATGGGCAAATGCGTATGGGTGTTTACAAATCCGGGCATAATAATTTTACCGGAACAGTCAATCCCGTTGGTTTTACTTTTTGGCAGGCCTTTCCCCAGGGCGGTAATGGTGTTTCCATCGATGGTAAGGTATCCCTTTTCAATTATTTCATAACCATCATTCATGGTAATGATGGTGGCGTTATACAATGTTTTCACTGATTGTTGCAACATGGAATTCATAGTTGTAAGTTAGGATTTATTAAGAGTACAAAGAAAACGAAACAAACTGAAAAGGCATAAAAAAAAGCTGTCCGGTATTGGAACAGCTTTTTTATTCAATTCAAGTATTTTTTTACTCTTTTTTCTTATCGTTACGATTGGCATAGCGGTTGCGGAATTTATCAACACGACCGGCGGTATCAACCAGTTTCATCTTACCAGTATAAAATGGATGCGATGTACTTGAAATCTCAACCTTCACTAATGGATATTCTGTCCCGTCTACTTCTATCGTATCTTTTGTGTTGACAGTACTTTTAGTAAGAATAGTCTCACCATTCGACATGTCTTTGAACACAACAAGGCGATAATTCTCAGGATGTATTCCCTTTTTCATCTTTATAATTATTTAAATTGTTTATCGTACTAAATTGGCTTGCAAAAATAGAATTAAGATTCTGAAAAACAAAATTTTTATCGTGTGAATTTGTGTTAAGTTGTAAATGCTCATTTATTGAATCAAATCAAAAACAAGAATTTGATTCACAACCTGTTTCTCAACCGTTCCTTTGCGACTTTCCGGCTCCCTGATTGGTAAAACGTTCAAAGGGTTTATTTCTGTCGAAAAGATAGCGTAGCGTAGCATGAGTTTTGGCATGGGAGGCATTATCCATTAATTGATAAATTTTATTTACGGTGTCGTTATAATCGCCCACCCAGCTCATTTCGAGCTCAGCCATTCCCAGGGCTTTGCAGGCATCGGTTAGTTTCAAAAACAAAGGCCCAATAATTCCCGATTTCTGATATTCCGGAATTACGCCACTTACCAATTGTCGTGCCCGGGTGATGCCGCGTTTTCGATAATACAAGAGCTTCAGCTTATTAATTAAATTAAGCTTTCCGTTTTTTAGTTTTTTAAAAACCTGGTTAAAATCGGGAAAAGCAATAACCATTCCAATGGGGCGTTCCCCGTCGTAGGCAAAAACAATCAACTTTTCGTTTAAAAGCGCTTTGGCATCGTTAAATACCTGTTCAAACTCCTCGTAGGTTAGTGGTGTATAATCTTCATGAAAATCGGCCCATACTTCGTTATAAATCTGCACCAAATCGTCCAGGTATTTTTTGTGGTTGGCAAATTGAAAATGCTCAAAACGATAATTTGGCTTTCGCATGACAAAACGGGCAAATTTTTCCTGCCGCTCGGGAAAAGGTTGGGTTAAATCGACGTGATAGCTGTTTTGATTAAAATAAGTTTGAAATCCGTAGGTCTCGAAAAGTGTACGATAATAAGGAAAATTGTACGGCATGCCATAGGCTTGATGCATAAAGCCATCGATAAGTAAACCCCAGTGCACGTAATTTTCACCAAAATTTACCGGCCCGTCCATGGCTTCCATTCCTTTTGAAGCCAGCCAGGCTTTAGCCACATCGAAGAGTTTATTGGCAGCCTCCTGATTATTGACACATTCAAAAAAACCGATTCCGCCTGTAGGTTGTTTGTTGCTTCCAGAATTAGCTTTGCGCATGTCGAAAAAAGCAGCTATCCGGCCCAGAGTCTTTTGGTGTTCATCGGTTAAAATCCATCGGCAGGCATCGCCGTGCTTAAAATTGGTGTTTGTTTGCGGATTAAAAATTCCTTCAATTTCAGCATCCAACAAACAGGTCCAATTGGAATCGCCCCGGTATAAACGCTTGGGCAGATCGAGAAACTGGCGCCGCGTTTTTTTATTGTTTACTTCAATCAGTGTCATCATAAACTGGAATAATTAATAAAAAAATACCTCCCAAAATTCAATAAAACAAAGTACCTATTGTTTTAAAAACTCGGCTAATGTAAAGTGCATGTCAACTACAATTCCTTTAGTTCCTTTAACAACGGTACAACATTCAGTGGTAATATCGTGCTCAAAAAATAAGGTCATCTTATTTTCTACCGCAGCTTCCAATAACATTTCCTTTTCATTTAACACATCGAGTTGAAATAAATCGTAGGCTGAGATAAACGAAAGCGGAATATTTGCCATGGTTGGAATTAAATCGGCACAAAAAACCAGTTTTCGGCCGTGGTAATCAATTACCGGTATAAGCTGTCCCCGGGTATGCCCGTTGGCCAGCAATACATAAAATCCGGGAAACAATTCGCCTTCTTCTTCAATAAAACGGAGTTTACCTGTATCGAGCATAGGTAAAATGTTTTCGGGCGGAAACGCAGGCGCCTCTCTTCGATTGGGTTTGGTTGCCCAATCCCAGTGCTGTCGGCTAACCCAGAGATTTGCATTGGGAAAAGTGGAAACAATGGCTCCTTGACTATCGTGCTTTAAAGTTCCACCACAATGGTCAAAATGCAGGTGGGTATGTACTACATCGGTTATATCTTCAGGTTCAAAACCTGCTGCTTTCAACGATTTTATTAATTCGCCATCGCCATTCAGGTAATGGTATTTAAAAAACTGTTCGTCCTGCTTGTTACCCTGTCCGGTATCAATTAGTATTTTGCGATTTTCGGTAACCACCAACAAACTCCGCATCGACAAATTGCATAAATTATTTTCATCGCAGGGATACTTCTTTGCCCACATGGTTTTGGGAATCACCCCAAACATAGCACCGCCGTCAACCATTAAATTTCCACAATCGATAAGATATAATTCCATGTTTTTACCAAATTGAAATGTTTGTGCGAAATTAATCATTTATAAAATATTTGACAAAGCGCCACAATACGGCATTAAAAAAATGAAAATTATGCAGAATACTTTTGATTCGGATTAAGCCCTGTTATTTTTGTATGATATTTGTTGAATAGCGACACATGATTAAAAAACTGCTTATATTAATTTTATTTTCAGGTGTTACGAATTGGGCTTTTTCGCAGGAAGAGCCGCAAGACAGTTTGTATTTTCTGGAATCGGTAGTTATTGGAACAGACACCTTGCCCAACCTTAATATTAAAGAAGTTAGGGTTTTCCCGCGAAAATTATTTCGGAATAATCGCGAGTACCGGCGCTATACCCGCTTAATGATAAATGTAAAAAAAGCTTATCCGTTTGCTATTATTGCCCGCAACGAATTGCAGCTAATGAACGACAGTCTTAGATACATTCATGGCGATAAAGCCCGCAGACAGTTTATTAAAGATTACGAAAAAGAAATGTTTCAGCGCTACGAAAACGATTTGCGAAAACTCACTTTCTCACAGGGGCGAATCTTACTTAAGCTGGTTTATCGTGAACTGGGAAATACATCGTACAACCTGGTAAAGGAATACCGGGGCGACGTGTCAGCTATTTTTTGGCAGGGAATTGCCCGAATTTTTGGCTCCAATTTAAAAAGCACTTACGAGCCTGAAGGGGAAGACAAGGATATTGAAGAAATAATTATGATGATTGACGCCGGTATGATATAACAAGCTGAGGATATTTTCAACAGGTTACATCAGAACGTGTGGTTTTCTAAATTGCAGTTTTAACCAGGTTCAAATAATTAGAATAACGAATCCTATAATAAAGTAATTTTCATTGGCTCCAGTACCACCAGTTTTTGTTTGTAAAGTTGCCCCAGTGCCTTTTTAAAATCTTTTTTCGACATTTGAAAAAACTCGTAGATAGCTTCAGGTGAACTTTTGTCACCGTAGGGCAACACTCCATTGTGAACCTTTAAAAGCTTTATAATTTTTTCGGCTTGTGAACTAATCTTTTCATAACCCGGCCTTTGAAGACTAAGATCAATTTTTTCGTCTTCACGAATTTTTTTAATGTAGCCTTTAATTTTTTGTCCCCTTTTTAAGGGTTGAAATACTTCGTTGGTATAAAGCAGGCCTGAGTGCAGGTTGTTAATAATAGCCACGTAACCTATATCGGTTTTATTGCTGATAAGGAGGTCAACCTCCTGCCCTTCCTCGTATTCCGGTGGAACATTGTCGAGGTATTTGGCTAATTTTGATGAAGCTACAATTCGTTGGGTTTCGTGGTCGAGGTAAACATAAACCAAATAGTATTTTCCGGCTTCCATATCTTGTTTTTGCTCACGAAAGGGAGCTAACAGGTTTTTTTCAAGACCCCAATCGAGCCAGGCTCCAATCTTATCGACCGAAATTACTTTTAAAACAGCAAACTCATTAACTACAGCCAAAGCTTCTTTGCTGGTAGCTATTAAACGGTCTTCCGAATCGCGATATATAAAAACTTCGATTACATCATCAATCGCTGCATTGGGTGGAATCTGACTGGTGGGCAGCAGAATTTCACCCAGTTCGGCACCGTCGAGATACATGCCAAAATCTAATCGCTTTACAATTCTTAGTTCGTTGTAATTTCCAATTTGTACCATAGCTTCGTTTTACGAATAGACAGGCTGCTCCCCTGTATAATTATTTTAACGTGACATAATCTTTTAAATCTGATTTCAGCACCCACTCAATTTCTTCAAAATTATCTTGCCTTGTTTCAGTAAACATAATTCCAAAAACGGGATACTTGTTCCAATCGTTTGTGCGCATATCCAAAGGCTTCTCAAAGCGTTCCATCAATTTCTCATAATCGAAAGATTCAATGGTGCTTGCGGGATGGCCCGTACTGTTATCCAAAATAACCATGCAGTAATTTTTATCGGCTTTATCGGCCAAAATTACACGCCAATCGGGAATTAATTGTTGCTGAAAATAGATGTAAGGATTAAAATCAAAAGCTTTTGTGGTTAAATCGGCCGTAGTGCACCATCCGCCAAAACGCATGGGATTTATTTCAATAGGTAATACCGTTCCTTTTTCAATCCGCACCTCCACGTGCAAAGGAAAATTCCTTAACTTAGCCCGCTCACCAACTTCTTCAAGAAACCGGGTAAAGGGTTCCAATTGTTCTTCAATTATGTCTTTCGAAGTATAATACACCCGATCGCTGACATCGGCATCGGACGAAAATAAATGCTTATATATTCCTAAAACTACCGGAGTTCCCTTGTCATTAAAATAAGCATCAAAAGCATATTCATCGCCGGTAATAAGCTGTTCAATAATAAAATTGCTTTGGTTTACCACCTCAATGGGATACTGTTGTTGATTTTGTTCAACATCAGCCTTTAACTTTAAAAGCACGCCCGGCCATTCTTCTGGTGAATTAACTTTATGAACTCCCAAACTAAAGAAACCTACCGAAGGTTTTATAATAAATGGAAAAGGAACCTTTTCGAGTGCTAAGTTTTCCAAATCGACGAATGGCAATTCTTTAAAATAGAAACCGGGAAATAAATCCTGAACCAATCGACGGAACTTTGCTTTGTCTTTAAACAATTCAATTTTAGCGGGTAAGGTGGTATGCTTTAAATGTTTGGTTACCCAATGAATGGCATTCTCAGAATTACTGTATAGCAACGGATACTCTTTGGTATTTAACTCTATAACTGCTTGTTCGCAGGTAACCGGCGAAAAACCGTTCCCTTTTTTAATCTTACTGAAATAGGGGGTTTCAATTACCGGAATTTGCTCGTTAGAAAGTGTTTCAAGTAATAAATCAGAAACAAAAGGTTCGTCAAGAATAATCATAATTTGCCCTTAAAAATTTTGGCAAAAGTAATAAATCAAAATGAAGCTTTACTACAAATACGAAAAATAGCGCATTTTTAAAATTAATTGGTATAAACCTTTAACGTATCCTGAAGAATGGTATTATTGAATTTCCAGGCCCTGAAAATGTAATTGCGTGCAGCGGCTGGAACAAACTTATAAGTAGCCACACTATCGGGAGTTACCCCTGGGCAATCGCAACCATCGTAGTCGGCAATAACATGAATGCTTAAAGTGTCAGCTAGTTGATAGACCGTTAAGTCGTTGAGCTTACTACACGAACTATAGGTTACATAAACCACCTGAATTACCGCTGATGAATCGAGCGGAATGGAATCGGGCATTTCAAAGCGAATTACCGGTACTTCTATTTGCTGATAGCAATTTGCATCCAGAGAACACTGACTGAACAGAACCACTGCGAACAGCAATACAAAAATGGATTTATACTTATTCGCTTTATCCATTTCTCTATTAAATAATAATTTAAAAATATGAATTAAATTCTATGTCGATAAATAGTAATACACTGATAAGCAATCGGGTTACTTATCAGTGTTATAAAAAACGGTTGCATTAATTAATCATCTCCCCCATGAAACCTGCGTTTGCCCTTATCTCCGGCAACAAATCCATCCTCATCTTCATCTTCATCAGCAGTAAACTTAAGCCTGATAGCTGTCCAGTTTTCACTTAATGATATTTGGGTAATTCCCTCCATATCAAAATTTTCAATTAACTCGTTCAATACCTCTTTGTCGATATCCGTATCAAACGCTTCAGAAGTTTCTTTTGGATAACAGAACCAAAAGTAAGCCCCCGGTTCCATAACGCTTATGGCGTCTTTAATATACTCTTCGGCTTCTTCGGCCTCCTGAACAAAAATCTGAACATAATGGTAGTAATCCTCAATTTCTTCATGAATTTCTACCTCAATTTCACTCAATAATTCCTGAAATTCATCAGGTGCATTCAATATCAAAACAGGTCCCCTGTTTGCGATATGAAGCTTTTTTAGTATTGGGTTCATTTTTTAATTTTGAATTAAATTTTGTTTTAAATGATGATTAGTATATCTAAAATTCGTGTTAAAAATAATGCATTAATTTATTAAAATACAAGAAAAAATCCGACAGAGACAATTCCATGCTAAATAACTTGTTTTTTTGCTTGATCAAGGGTTATATTTTATTGATTACTTCCACGTTACTTACCTGCAATGAGAATGAATTTTCGAACTCAACCAATTTGTAGGTAATTTCCCGAAACCCATTTCTTTCACAATTTGCAAGGCTATCAAACAAAGCAACCGGAAAAATCCGTTTTAGGGTTTTATCTTTTATATAGATGGAATCATTCCCTTTATAACCATCTAAATAAGAAAACGATGAACCATTTGAAGTATCAAATTCCGGAATATAAATTGGTTTATATTTAACACCGCCAACCGAAACAATTCCATAAATTCCGGCTTGTTTCTTTTTACCTGTTGAACGGGTAATTACATACAATTCTTCAAATCCATTGTTATCGATGTCGGCTACCAAAGCCGATTCAAAAGGTGAAACCTTATCGAAACAAAGGGTTTGATTGGCCTGCTGAAATCCTATTCCTTGCACATGAATCTGAGCCATACTGCTACTTTGTTTCACTTCGCGAATCTCGAACGATTGATTAAAGTTGAACTTGATTTTTATTAATCGTACTTCCTGATATGTTGAAACATGGGAGGTTGTTCCGTAACGAGACTTTTTTCCACAGGAAACAAATCCAAATGCAATTAAAAAAAACAAACCGATGCAAAAAAAACGAATTCCAAAGCTTTTCATAATTAAAAATACAATCGTTTCTTTTAATATCAAAAAAGTTTTCATCCTGATTACCGGCTTCAACTCAAATTAACAAGACAAAAATTAAGTCAATTTCCATGTAGGAATAATAAAACTGAAAATAAACTATCTTTACGCCCTCAAAAAAACACAATTTTATAACTGTCAATAAAAACTTCTGATGCCAGAATATATTACAGCAAGAACTCTGTATAAACTAATGGAAAGCTTTCCGCTTATCGATGTACGCTCTCCGGCTGAGTTTTTAATCGGTCATATTCCTGGCGCATACAATATTCCCTTATTTACAAACGAAGAAAGAGCATTGGTTGGAACCCGCTATAAAAAATCGGGTAAAGATTTTGCCATTGAACTGGGACTTGAAATTGTAGGTCCCAAAATGGTTGAATATGTGCGTCAGGCAAAAAAAATTGCCATCGAAAAAACGGTTATTCTGCATTGTTGGCGCGGTGGAATGCGTTCGGCCAGTATGGCCTGGTTGTTCGAAACCGTCGGCTTAAAAGTTTATTTACTCGAAGGTGGTTACAAAAACTACCGGCATTTTAACCGGGCTAAATTGGGTGATGCAAAAAAGATTATCATTTTAGGCGGTTATACCGGAAGTGGAAAAACTGATATTCTTAAAGCCCTGCAACAAAAAGGAGAACAGATTATCGATCTGGAAGGACTGGCACATCATAAAGGTTCGGCTTTTGGCGCTATAGGACAAGAACCGCAACCCAGCAACGAACAATTCGAAAATAATTTAACCATTGAATGGTCGAAACTTGATTTAAACAAACGTATTTGGATTGAAGATGAATCAATTACCATGGGAAAAAACGGTATTCCCGATACACTCTTCAATTCTATGCGAAAAGCACCTGTTATTCGAATCGAGATTCCGCAACCTGTAAGAGCACAACGTCTGGTAAATGAATATGCCTGTTTCGGCTCAGCAATGCTCGAAAAAGCCATTCACAGAATAGCAACCCGCCTGGGGCCTCAAAACACCAAAGCCTCATTAGATGCTCTTGCCAAAAACGATTTTTCTGAAGTGGCCCGTCTAACACTTAGCTATTACGACAAAGCTTACCTAAAAGGACTATCGAAACGCGATCCCAAAACCATTACACATCTTTCGGTTTCCGACGATAATCCGGATAGTACCGCTGAAAAACTAATCGATTTGGCAGATACGCTATAATAAAACCTGCGTAATAGATCAATTCTGACAACCTGACATAAAACCAGCACGTCTCATGTAAAATTCAAGTACTTTTTCACGTTTAAACGATGCTTTCTGGATTAAAGGAGAACAGTTTTCATCATAAAAACCCGTAACCTTTTAAGTTTAGCTTAACTTAATTAAACCTTATCGAAGACAATCAATTACATCTTTCAAAAACTTCATATAAACACTAAGTTTTTATGGTCAGTTTTTTGTAACTTTCGCATAACAAACCCAACATAAAACGTAGTATGATGAAAAATTTTACCATTTCAAGTATTGTCATGTTATTGCTGGTACTGGGTGCATGTACGCCTAAAACCAGCACCACAGAAAATGAGGAAAAGCAGGTAATAAACAAAGAAAAAATTACCGATGGTGTATTTATTCACCTGAGTCATGGTCCGGAAGATCCACAACGTGTTTTAATGGCGCTTAACATGGCCAAAATGATGAGTGACGATAAAGCGGTTCTTTTATATCTCGATATAAAAGGGGTATTTGTTGCACTTAAGGATGCACCAGATATTCAATTTAAAGCGTTTCCCTCATCGCATCAGCTCTTAAACGAATTAAAAGAAAAAGGTGTTGAAATTATTGTTTGTCCGGGTTGCCTTAAAGCTGCTGAAAAAACACCCGAAGACGTGCAGGACTGGGTAAAGATTGCAACCAAAGAAAGATTTTTCGACTTTTGTGATGGAAGAATTATAAGTATTGATTATTAATAATAAACCATCGCATTACTAAGCTGTTAAACTTACTAACAGCTTTTTTTTAAAAATTCATATTCATGTATTTAGATATGTTGATTTTTGGCATTAAATTTGTCAAAATTTTTGAAACTTTTGGATATGACAGATTTTAATACCATAATAAAAGGAGAAGTTCCTGTACTGGTCGATTTTTATGCCGATTGGTGTGCACCATGCAAGATGATGCCCCCCATTCTTAAACAGGTAAAAGATCAATTGGGTGACAAAATCAGGATCATAAAAATTGATACGGAGAAAAACCGGGCTATATCCGAGAAATTTCAGATACGTAGTATTCCCACCATGATACTTTTTAAGAATGGTGAAAAAGCATGGGAAACTTCCGGGGTAATGCAAGCCACCCAATTGTTGGCAACTTTAAAGTATTGATTCGTCGCGATTATGCCAGTTAAGAAAAAATGTATATCTTATCAAAAAACTTTTGATGTGAATATAATCAAATTTATCGAGCAGTTTCCTGATGAGAATAGCTGCAAAGAGCACCTTAGAA
>JBFWMB010000038.1:0-34109 GCA_050251815.1 Salinivirgaceae bacterium
GGATGATGTTTTATCCACTTCATTGGTGCCATCATCGACACTACCACCACTATGAGAAAATCCTACACTACCTCCAACAAAAAACTGGGCACTGGCAACCGTTGCCATAAAGATCAATAAGAAACTTGCAAATAATAGTTTTTTCATTTTGTGAGTTTTAATTTTTGCCTACTCTTAGGTTTTTCGGCATACACCTCTATTTTTTTACAAAAATACCCATTTGAATCGATTAAGCAAGGATTTTATCTTTCGATGCCTAAAGCAAAGGCCTACCCCAAAAATCGCACATAAAAACAGGGTAAAAACACATTGCCTGGCAGGCGATTGGTTTATTAGGAACCTGAAAATGCCTTACCCGATAGGTTAAGCACTGCGCATATTCCCGGGCAAGTATCGAAAAGTTTGTGGCGCTTCATTCAGCAAAACGGAAAAGCATCACAACACTTGTTTGCCCTTGATCGACAAGCTGGTGGTGCATCGACAAAGTTTCGGAGCGTCGATCGGGAATCCGGACAAGGTTAGAAAAGCTTATGGGTGTTTATCCGGAAGCTGGATAAGCTGCTGCAAGGTTGTAAAGATTTATCAGCGACACGGATTAGCTCTAACAAGAGTGCAAAGGAAAATCTGCGACTCGGATAAGCTCCAACAAATGTGTAAAGTAAAATCTGCGTTACGGATTAGCTCTAACAAGTATGTAAAGTAAAATCTGTGTCACGGATTAGCTCTAACAAGAGTGCAAAGGAAAATCCGCGACTCTGATAAGCTCCAACAAGTGTGTAAAGGAAAATCTGAGGCTCAGATTCCCTCTAACAAGAGTGTAAAGGAAAATCTGAGGCTCGGATAGGCTCCTGCAAAGATGAAAAGGAAAACAGGACTTGGAAGACGAATCACGAAATAGCGCGCTAATTATTTGATTGATGATTTGTGATTAACGATTTGCGATTGCAGATTACGTTCCGTGAGGACTGTGTGGTTTGTGATATCAGATTTCTTAATTTTTGTTATTTGATAATTGTTGTTTTCCATTGTATGGTGCCGCTTTTTACGGCCTGCCTTTACGGTGCATAAGAGGAAAGCGTTTCATGGGAAGTTGCTGCTTGCACCGCTTTTTATCAGGCTTCTGTTTTTCTACCGGGCTTTAACCCCTCCGGGGTTATTCATTATTCACTTTTCACTAATTGTTCATTGCCTGAAGGCTTCCGACTGCTCCTGTGGACTAATAATTAATTGCTCATTGCCAATTGTCCATTGATTTGGCTATGAACTGAAAAGACCAACCGATAGGGTTGAATTACAATAGCCGTAGGTGCAACCTATGGATTGATGCACCAATCCAACCCGGAACCCGGAAAGGGTTCAGCCGGGAAAAACAAGGGAAGCTAATAAAAATTTGACTTCCAATTAAACCAGATATCTTGCGGGGTATGGTGGGGTTGGTAATCCTTGGGAACCGTGGTACTTACCCCGCTATTTAGGGTGGGGTCTTTGATCCCCGGGTTTACACCCGGGGCTATTATTATTGCACCCCTTCGGGGTTTTGCTGCTGATTTGGAATTGTGAACTGCCAACTGAAGGCTTGCGCTGGATCACTGAATAATAGAAGCTAGGCTAGTACTGATTACTATTCACTAATAATTGTCTGTGGACTGTAAACTGAAGGCTGAAGACTGAACACTGGTCTACTCCATCTCGTTTAAATCATCGAGGCACTGGCGAAGCCGTTGCATGTTTTTGCCATAAATCCAGCGGAAATAGCGCTTTTGTATCCAGTAACCGCAGCAAGAAATAAGACCCACAAAAAGAATCAACCACAGTCCGTTGTATCCCTGAATGATTTCCTGCCATTCCTGTCGGGCAGCACTGTGAAAACCCAGTAGGAAACCACCCAAACCTGCAACGGGAATTAAAAAGGCCGCCATGCGGATGTATTGCTTAATCAATCGTTCAAAGCGCTCGATAAAAAGGGTTAAATAGGATTTTAAATCGGGGTGATTGGCCAGTTTTAGCCGAATAACCTTAAGGTAAGGAATAAAACTTACGCCCAGAATTACACCGATAAACAAGAGGGCAAATTTGGTATCGGCCGGATTAATAACACGTACAAATAAAACCAGAAAAAGCGAAAGCAAAAAAGCCACCGACCATTCCATAATAATTTTGCGCCTAATTTTGCTCAGCTCATTATTGGAACGTTTTCGTACCATGCGTCGCAATTCATCGGCCGAATAAGCCGACATGGCACCTGGCTTCGAAATGGTTTTCCAGGCATCCTTTAAGTTATCCAAATCATTCATCATCGTCCATCAACTTTTTTAAGCGTTTCTTAACCCGGTTCATTTTCACTTTAATATTATTTACCGTCAAACCCAGTATTTCGGCTATTTCGGCATAAGCTACTTCCTCAAGATAAAGCAGAACCAGGGTCCGGTCAATATCGTTCAGTTTTTGTATGGCTTTTCGCAAAGCACTTAACTGCTCCTTCTTTTCCTCTTCTACATAAAATGGGGTATCGTCGTGAACACCAAAGAGTTTTTCATCATCGCGATCATCGAGCCGGTGTTTCTTTTCCTTACGAATCCACGAAATGGCTGTATTGATAGAAACCCGATACAGCCAGGTTGAAAATTTTGAATTCCCTTTAAACTGCGGATAAGCCCTCCACAACTGAATACAGATTTCCTGAAACATATCGTCCGACTCCGCCCGGTTTTGTGCATACATCAGGCAAACCTTACGAATAAGGGGTTGATATTCTTCTATTTTCCTGATGACCTCTTCGTCGTGCACGTCTCCCATCTTTTTACAGTTTATAAGTCGGCAAAGTTGTTTAAGAGTTACAATGAATTACAAAAATAGCCGTTTACCCGAAATAACCAGCAAAGAATTTCTGCCATTATAACAAAGTGTCTGGCTGCAATGAAATAATGGCATCTTTATTTTTTCATCTACCGACAAATCAAAATAGGCATTGTATTTGTATTAACCCCGCTTTTTAGCTAGAAAACGAAAACAAAAATCATTACCTTTGAAGCAAATTTAACATATGACAAAACCAAACGAACAAAACATACTAAAGGATGTTGTTGTTGAAGCAATTAAAGAGAAAAAGGGAGAAGAAATTGTTGTTCTTGATTTAAATAACCTGCAACAATCGATAGCCGACTATTTTATTATCTGCCATGGCAACTCAAACACACAGGTTGACGCCATTGCCGACTTTATTGAACGACAAACCAGAACCGAAATAAAAGAACACGCAATACATGTTGAAGGCACCGAAAATTCACAATGGATTCTTTTAGATTATGGAAATGTGGTGGTTCATGTATTTCAGGAACCTTTCCGCCGCTTCTATAACCTGGAAGATTTATGGGCCGATGCAAAAAAAGAATTAATTAAAGACGAATAATACTACACGCAATGAGCGAACAAAAAAACGAAAAGAAAGATTTTGGATTTGGGCCAAAACCCGATGGCGATCCAAAGAACAACGATAAAAAGCCGAAGTTTAATATTACCTGGGTTTATGGCCTTATTGCCATTTTTCTGTTTGGCATGCTGTTTATGCAGTTTGGAGCCGAGCCGGTTGAAATTACAAGAAGTAGGTTTGAGCAGGAAATGCTGCGTACCCACGACGTGGAAAAAATTGAGGTGGTAAATAATAAACGGGCCGAGATATTCATAAAACAGGATCGCCTTAGCGAAACCAAGTTTAGCGATGCCAACAAACAAAAAAATGGCTCCGTAGCTACTCCTGGTCCTCATTATTTTTTTACCATTGGCTCGGTTGAAGTCTTTGAAAAAAAGCTGGATGAAGCCATGAAGGAATTCTCTGTTGAAGAGGAAGTCCCCATTAGCTATGTAACCCGAGAAAACCACTTCGAGACCATATTGAACTGGCTTTTGTTCCCACTTTTATTAATCGGAGTCTGGTTGTTTATATTCCGCCGTATGGCAGGACCAAACGGAGCCGGAAGCCAGATATTCAACATTGGCAAATCGAAAGCAAAAATATTCGATAAGGAAGGCGCTGAAGTAAAAGTCGATTTTAAAGATGTTGCCGGACTCGAAGAAGCCAAAATTGAAATAAAAGAAATTGTTGATTTTTTAAAGAATCCTGAAAAGTACACCAACCTGGGAGGTAAAATTCCCAAAGGAGCACTTTTGGTAGGCCCTCCCGGAACCGGAAAAACCCTGTTGGCAAAAGCCGTAGCCGGAGAAGCCCACGTGCCTTTCTTCTCCATGTCGGGATCCGATTTTGTTGAAATGTTTGTGGGTGTAGGTGCATCGCGCGTGCGCGATTTGTTTAAACAAGCCAAAGAAAAAGCGCCCTGTATCATCTTTATCGACGAGATTGATGCCATTGGCCGTGCCCGTGGAAAAAACCCAAACTGGGGAGCCAACGACGAACGCGAGAATACCCTGAACCAATTGCTCACCGAAATGGACGGCTTTGGAACCAACAGCGGAGTAATTATTCTGGCTGCTACCAATCGTGCCGACATTCTTGACCGCGCTTTACTGCGTGCCGGCCGATTCGACCGTCAAATTCATGTAGAATTACCCGACCTGAACGAGCGCAAAGAGATTTTCAAGGTTCACATGCGCCCCCTGACCAAACTGGGCGAAGAAGTTTCAGCTGAGTTTCTGGCCAAACAAACCCCCGGGTTCTCGGGTGCCGACATTGCCAACGTAGCTAACGAGGCTGCACTGATTGCCGCACGTAAAAACAAAAACAAAGTCGAAAAACAAGACTTTTTAGACGCCATTGACCGGATAATTGGCGGGCTGGAAAAGAAAAACAAAATAATTTCGCCTGAGGAGAAAAAAACCATTGCTTACCACGAGGCCGGACATGCCACCGTAAGCTGGGTACTCGAACATGCCAATCCGCTGATTAAAGTTACCATTGTTCCACGCGGACAAGCTTTGGGAGCTGCCTGGTATTTGCCCGAAGAACGACAACTGACCACTAAGGATCAGATGCTCGATGAGATGTGTGCCACTTTGGGCGGACGTGCTGCTGAAGAATTATTCTTTGGACGTATCTCGACCGGAGCACTGAACGACCTGGAAAAAGTTACCAAACAAGCCTACGCCATGGTATCGTACTTTGGTATGAGCGACCGAATAGGTAACCGAAGTTTTTACGATTCGTCGGGACAAAACGAATACTCATTTAACAAACCATACAGCGACGAGACCGCCAAAGCCATCGACGAAGAAGTAAAAGGCATTATTGACCTGGCTTATGAAAAAGCAAAATCCTTGCTGCTGGAATATCGCGAACAGCACAACAAAATTGGGGATTTGTTGCTCGAGAAAGAAGTAATTTTTGCTGAAGATTTGGAACGCATTATAGGCCCGCGTCCGAACGGAAAAACACCTTTTTCTGAAGACAGCTCTACAGCTGCTCCTGTTAAAGAAGTTCGGACAGAAAAACCAAATACAGAAAACACTGAACCAGAAACCAAAACAGAGTAATAAAGCATGAGTGCTGACTGGAAAACCGTTTACTCAACCGGCAAACTTTATCAGGCAGAAATGGCAAAAATCATTTTGGAAGAAAACGATATTGAAACCGTTTTATTAAACCAGCAGGACTCTTTGTACTTATTTGGAGCCATTGAATTATTAGTAAAGCCCGAACAGGTAATTCGGGCTAAATATTTGTTAAAAGATTTATAAAAGTGAACAATTTTTTTCAACGCTCACTTACCGGACTGGTTATGGTGACTGTTTTAATCGGCTCGCTGTTGCTACATCCGTTTTTATTTGTGCTGGTGTTTTTACTTATTAATATTTTTGCGCTGATAGAGTTTTACAAGTTGGCTGCCCTAAGCCACACCCGTCCGCAAAATAAGTATGGAAACATTGTAGGCACCTTTATTTTTCTTGCTGGTTTTCTTTGGTATCAATTCGACTGGGGTCCTTACATTTCATTATTGATTATCCCCTTTCTAACCTTTATTTTTATTTTTGAACTATACCGAATCCGTAAACAGCCTTTATTACACCTGGCAACCACCCTGCTGGGTCTGGTTTACGTTTCTTTCCCCTTAATGCTGGTTAATCACCTGGCTTATTTTGACGGAAGCTATAGCGGAAAAATCGTATTGGGCATCTTCATTTTAATCTGGCTCAGCGATACCGGTGCTTATGTTTTCGGTGTAACCCTTGGCAAACACAAATTATTCGAACGGATTTCGCCCAAGAAAACCTGGGAGGGATTTATCGGTGGAATTTTGGTCGCCTTAGTCGGAGCATTTCTGTTAGCACGTTACCTGGGTATTTTTGAGCTTCATGAATGGGCTATTGTTGCAGGAATTGTCGGAATATTCGGAACCCTGGGTGATTTGGTTGAATCGATGCTGAAACGCAGTGTCAATATTAAGGATTCAGGAAGTATACTTCCGGGTCATGGCGGAATTTTAGATCGATTTGATAGTTTCTTGTTTGCAATTCCGGTAATTTTTACATATTTGTACTTTTTTGTAAGGTAGTTTAATTCAATTTAAAACATGAAGATCCACAAAGCCGGTTATAGTGTAATTTTAGTAGCATTTCTGCTATTTTCATCCCTGATTGCGTTATTAGTTTATACCAATGCCAGGGCTTTTGTTTTTTATCCCCTGCTTACCTTTTTCATTCTGTTATTTGCATTTGTTATTCGGTTCTTCCGAAAACCAAAACGTAACATTCAGTTTAACGAAAAAGAAGTTTTTGCTCCGGCCGATGGGACTATAGTTACCATTGAAGAAGTTGAAGAAACCGAGTTCATAAAAGAGAAACGCGTACAGGTTTCTATTTTCATGTCGGTATGGAACGTTCACATCAACTGGTTCCCGGTAATTGGAAAGGTAATTCAGTCGCTCCATTTCGATGGGCGGTATATGGCCGCCTGGCTACCCAAATCGTCGCATGAAAACGAACGTTCAGTAGTAGTTATCGAAACCGTAAATTCAGGCAAAATACTGGTTAAGCAAATTGCTGGAGCTCTGGCCCGCCGTATAATAACCTATGCCAAACCTGAAAATCAGTGTAAAGCCGGCGAGGAACTTGGTTTTATTCGTTTTGGCTCGCGGGTTGATATTTTGTTGCCTGTTGACTCAACGATTCATGTAAAAATGGACCAAAAAGTTACCGGCGGCCTCACAAAAATAGCTGATCTACCCAGGTAAATAAGCGCGTATAGCTTAGACTGCTTTTAAATAGGAAAAAAAAAGCACTATAGGTTAGAATATATTGATCGATAAGTATAAATTTGCCGCATATTAATCAACAAAAATTGTTCGGATATGGCTTATAAAATTTCTGAAGACTGTATAGCTTGTGGCTCTTGCATCAGCGAATGCCCCGTAGAAGCTATTTCTGAAGGTGATATCTATGTAATAGATCCTGATATTTGTACCGATTGTGGTACCTGTGTTGAGGTTTGTCCAACTGAGGCTATTTCACCTGCAGAGTAAATTTTTAAAAATTTCTGTTAAAAAGCCCAATTCCTTGGGCTTTTTATTTTTACCCCAATAAAAAACATCCTGTTCTTTTGCGTAAAACGAGGCCATTTAATTCCTTTTAATTGGAAAACCGATTATATTTGCCAATCATTAGCATTAGCAAAACCAAAAAACAACACATGATCTTTAGCAAAAAATATACGCCACGATGGATCGTTTTCACCATTGACGTTTTTATTTGTATCGCTTCAGTGGCCCTGGCCTACCTGCTTCGATTCAATTTTCAGATTCCCGAAACCAATGTGGCTTCTTTATATTTTATCATTCCCTTTGTGGCAACTATCCGCATAATCAGCTTTGCAATAGGCCGCACCTATGCCGGAATCGTGCGCTATACCGGGATGAAAGATTCACAACGGATTTTCATAACCATTTTCTTAGGAAGTGTATTTATTGTTCTTAGCAACATCATTAGTTATTATTTTATAACCAAAGCCTTTATAGTTCCCTTATCGATAGTAATTATCGACTTTTTTACTACCGTGTTTTTTATGACCTCGCTACGCTGGTTGGTTAAAGCTGTTTTTTACGAACTGCGCAGTTCACCTTTAAAAATTAAACGTGCAGCCATTTACGGAACAGGACCCGCTGCAATGACTGTAAAAACCACTCTTGAACAGGATTACGAAACCCGTTATAAAATCATTGGTTTTTTCGATGATGTAACCACCCGCTCGCGCAAGAAAGCTGAAGGAATTGACATATTACCCATTTCGCGGATTGAAACCATACTAAACAACCAGGAACTCGATTTTTTAGTGTTGGCCCGTCCGTTTGCTACTGTCGAAGAAAAAACCAATCTGGTTGAACTTTGCCTGAACAACAACGTTAGGGTTTTAGCTGTTCCCAGTGTCGACAGTTGGATTAACGGCGAGCTGAGCTCCAAACAAATCCGCCAGGTAAAAATTGAAGAATTACTCGAACGCAATCCCATCCAACTCGACGTGGCCCGGATTAACGAACAGGTTAAAAACAAAGTGGTACTAATTACCGGAGCTGCCGGTTCCATTGGCAGCGAAATGGTTCGGCAACTTATAAAATTTGAACCCAAAAACCTGCTACTGTTCGATCAGGCTGAAACGCCGCTCTACGATATTGAAATGGAACTCCGGGAGCAAAAACAATGCTTCAACTTTCAGATAATTATGGGCGACATTGCTGACCCGATGCGGGTTGAAGAAGTATTCAGAGCATACAAGCCTGAAATAATTTTCCATGCAGCCGCTTACAAACATGTTCCCATGATGGAAAACAATCCGGCCGAAGCCATTAAAACCAATGTATTTGGAACCCGAACCGTAGCTGATATGGCTGTAAAATACGGAGCTAAACGCTTTGTAATGGTATCGACCGATAAGGCAGTAAACCCAACCAATGTAATGGGCGCATCGAAACGCCTTGCCGAAATCTACATTCAGTCGTTAAACTCAAAAACCAACACGGCATTTATTACCACCCGTTTTGGAAACGTACTGGGTTCAAATGGCTCAGTAATACCGCGCTTTCGCAAACAAATTGAAGAAGGCGGCCCAATTACCGTTACCCATCCACAAATAACGCGCTATTTTATGACCATACCCGAAGCCTGTCAGTTAGTTCTGGAAGCCGGAGCCATGGGAACCGGAGGTGAGATATTTATCTTCGATATGGGTAAATCGGTAAAAATTGTCGATTTGGCAAAAAAGATGATTAAACTCTCGGGGCTCCAACTGGGGAAAGATATTCAAATCAGCTTTACGGGATTGCGCCCCGGTGAAAAACTTTACGAGGAATTACTGGCCGATAAAGAAAATACACTACCAACCCATCATCCGCAGATAATGATTGCTAAAGTTCGGAATTACGAGTTCAACGAAGTAAAGGTTCAAATGGAACAATTGATTGACCTGCTTAAGGAACAAAACCACCTGAAGCTGGTAGATTCAATGAAACGAATAGTTCCTGAGTTTATCAGTCAGAATTCCATTTACGAACAACTCGACAAACCGCTAGTTTAAGTCAATCAGTCCCTCGGGTAATTCAACAAGTATCTCTTTTGAAGAAGGATTAATACTCCGGATAAAATGAGCGTGAAAAGGAATGAGCTGTTCACCCTTATTGGTTTCCACAGCAAGTAAAGGATTCATTTTATTATCGAAAAAAGCATGTACCTCGCCTACTGGCCCGGTATTTACATCGATAAGCTGAAAACCTACCAATAGTTCAGGTGCTTCCTGCAGGTTTTGCTCCGATAGCTGTAGATTTTGGTTTGGAATAAACACCGGAGCCTGCACCAGCTTTTTAGCCTGATTTTCAGTTTCAATCCAGTCGAAGGTGACACGAAAACGTTCGTTGCTGACCGAAACCAGCGTTTTTATAAAAAAAGGAACCAGTAGTCCCTCCAATTCGAGAAATACGGGTTCCTTATAATTTTCTATTAATTCAGGATAGCTTACTTCCAGAATCAGTTCCCCATGAATTCCATGGGTTTTAACAATAGTACCGACCTGAAAACTATCGCTTTTTTGCATTCAAATACTATGCTTCAGCAGCTTCTTCACCTTCGGCTTTTGCCTCAACTTCAGGTGCTGCTTCATCTTCAACAACCGGAGTTTCTTCAGCTTCGGCCTCAGCCTCAGCTTTTGCAGCTTCTGCTTCTTTTGCTAAAGCAGCTGCTTTTTCAGCCAATGCTTTAGCCCGTTCATCATTCACTTTTTTCTCAGCCTCAATACGCGACTTAAGTGAAGTAGATTTGTCTGCTTTAAGTTTGTCTACTTTTGCCTGAATTTTTGACTTCTTGTCGGCCATCCATGCTTCAAATTTTTGCTCGGCAGCAGCTTCATCAAAAGCTCCTTTTTGTACTCCTTCGAGCAAGTGTTTTTTCATTAAAACTCCTTGGTACGAAAGGATTGATTTTGCGGTGTCAGAAGGTTGCGCACCGTTTTTTAGCCAATGCAATGCCCGGTCGAAGTTAAGTTCAATAGTAGCAGGATTTGTGTTAGGATTGTAACTACCTAATCTCTCTATGAACTTACCATCTCGTGGCGCCCTGCTATCGGCTGCAACAATGTGGTAATAAGCATTACGCTTTCTACCATGTCTTGCTAATCTGATTCTTACAGGCATAAATTAAATTTTAAATTGTTATTATTTCGAGGCTGCAAAGTTAATATTTATTTTAACATTCAAAACCCCACTTTACTACTTTTTTAATTTGATGTTTAGCTTATTAGGATCCCGGCCAAATTATACCACAATTGCCACAACAACTTATAAGAGTTGGGTTCAAATCAGATAGAAATACTATTTTTGTATAAAAAAATAAATGATTCGTTTAATTGCCCTGCTAATCTCGATTACCTTGCAATTGGTAGCTGCCATTTTTGCCTTACGGCTGATGCGCGTTACCAAATACCGGGCATCGTGGGTACTTATTTCGCTGGGGTTTTTACTTACAGCCATCAAACGAACCATTAAGCTAATTCAGTTTCTCGATGACGACTTCTCGTTTTACCTAACCATGGCCGACGATTGGCTGGGGGTGATTATCTCATTTTTGTTTACTGCCGGCGTATTTTTAATTGGCGAAATCTTTTATGCCCTTAAGCGAGCCGAAATAGAACGAAACAGGTCAGAGAAACGCGTTTTGAATGCAATTATTCAAACCGAAGAAAAAGAACGTAAACGTTTTGCAAAAGATTTGCACGATGGTTTGGGTCCCTTACTTTCGACGGTTAAGATGTCAATTTCTGCTGTATTAAATAATAAAATCAACAATCAGCAGGAAATTCTTGAAAACACCAACCTAGTTATCAACGAAGCTATCTCAAGTATAAAAGAAATATCAAATAACCTGAGTCCGCATGTATTAACTAATTTTGGACTGGTTAGTGCTATTAAAAACTTCTCACATAAAATAAACGAAACAAAATCGGTTAACATTACGCTGGCCAGCAATATGGAAAACGAACGCTTTGATCACAATGTGGAAACCATTTTATACCGTGCAACCTGCGAGTTAATTACAAACACGCTAAAACATGCCAAAGCAAAAAACATTCAACTGAATATATCGAAACATATAAATACCCTAACCATTCAATTTCACGACGACGGTCAGGGTTTTAATCCCGACAAAACACTAACAAACGTTAACTCGGGAATGGGTTTCTCAAACATCACTTCGCGGATAAAATCAATCAATGGAGTGTTTATTTTAAACAGTTCTCCCGGCGAAGGAACAAACGCATTAATTAAAGTCCGTCTAAATTAAACGCAATGGAACAGATAAAAATAACCCTGGTCGACGATCACGCCTTATTCCGCAACGGCTTAAAAATACTTCTGGGCGCCACTCCCGAAATACATGTTATTAGTGAAGCTGCAAATGGAAAAGAGTTTCTTGAAATTATCGAACACGAGCTTCCCCACATTGTACTTATGGATATAAACATGCCTATAATGGATGGTGTAGAGGCAACTCAGGAAGCCATGAAAAAGTATCCTGACCTTAAAATTATTGCTTTATCGATGTTTGGCGAAGAAGATTATTACTACCGAATGATAAACGCCGGCGTGAAAGGTTTCCTTTTGAAAAACTCTGAAATAAACGAAGTAATTGAAGCTATTAAACAAGTTGAAAAAGGCAACAGCTACTTCTCACAGGAACTTTTGTACAATGTCATTAAAAGTTTCAAACCTCATAAAGAAATTGAAACCGAATTAGCAGCTTTATCGAAACGCGAACTCCAGGTTTTGGAAGAAATTTGCAAGGGACTTTCGAATCAGGAAATAGCCGACAACCTTTTCATAAGCAAAAGAACGGTCGACAAGCACCGGGCAAATCTGTTGAGCAAAACCAACTCAAAGAACACGGCCAATTTAATTATGTATGCCATAAAGAATAAATTAATAGCCATATAAGTAAATTCTTGAACTATGGAACCAATTACAATTATTCAGGTAAAGCAAGTTGAATCGACCAACAACCAACTTAAAAAGTTTATTGTTGAAGATGACATTCCCGAAGGTTTTGTGGTAATTGCCGAAAACCAAACCGGAGGAAAAGGACAAGGCTCCAACACCTGGGAAAGCGAACCGGAAAAAAACCTAACATTCAGCCTTTTATTACGCCCAGGGTTTTTAGAGGCCGAAAAAATGTTCCTGATCTCGAAAGTGGTTTCACTGGGAATAATCGACTATTTGAATAGTATCAGAAAGTGTTTTAGCATAAAATGGCCCAACGATATTTATTATCGCAACAAAAAAGTGGGAGGAATTCTTATCGAAAACCAGATTCAGGGAAACACCATTAAATATTCTGTAATTGGCATAGGAATTAATGTGAATCAGGAGCAATTTGTAAGCAATGCGCCAAATCCTATTTCATTGAAAACTATTTTTGGAAAAGAACTTGACTTAAAAGAATGTCTCGATAGTATTATCCAGCAAATTGGCATATGGTACGATTTACTGGCCGATGGCTTTCTCGACGACATCAACCAACGCTATTTCGATCATTTGTTCCGTAACCACGATTACCACGACTTTAGCGCGAACGGCGAAGTATTCCACGCCTGCATAAAATCAGTTGAAGCCGATGGACAACTGGTACTAAAAACTCCACAAGGCGAATTACGCAGGTTTTATTTTAAAGAGCTTGAATTTGTGCTTTAAGCTTAGCGTATTGTTTCAATCTTACTTACTAACGACTCGACAAAACTGCTTAAAGGTTTTTTTGCCACCATTTTAAGCATGGGATTTAAATCGGCTCTGAGGGTAATTTTAACCCTGCTGTCGTTCGCTGCCACTTCTTTAATTTGTATCCACATAAAAAACTGAAAAGGGACATTTTCGTCGTTGGCAATTTTTACCAGCTTAAAGGGCTCCCGTTCAATTACGCGCATACCAAATTTTCCGATTTTGGCTACCGTAAAACTACAACTGTCGGCATCCGATTTAAAGTCGGAAACTTGTTCCGGAGGTACAAAACTGCCCAGGTTGGTAAAATCGGATAACAGGGCATATATACGTTCCTGATTGGCTTCTACTTTTCCAATTCTGCTTTCAATTTCCATAATACAATGGGGTAAAATATAGGTTAATAATCTTATTGCCAGTCTTCGGGGTTCATACGCCAACGCTTTAAAAGCGCTATTTCTGCTTCCGACACATAGCCAGTTTCGAGTGCTATGGAAATCATGGTTTGATAATTGGTAAGTGTATGATACGTACAATTGGAAGCTATAAAGTTTTCGTGAGCTTTTTCAAATCCATACGAAAAAATTGCAATCAGACCCAAAACCTCAGCTCCTGCTCTGCGTAACGCTTCAACAGCCTTTAAACTACTTCCTCCGGTCGAAATTAAGTCTTCAATTACCACCACTCGTTGTCCGGGCTCCAAATTTCCCTCTACCAAATTTTCCAGCCCATGTTTTTTTGCATCAGACCGCACATACACAAAAGGTTTATTTAAAGCTTGCGCCACCAGCACACCCAAAGCTATTGCACCAGTTGCTACGCCGGCAATAACATCAGCATGAGCATAATTATCGGTTACCCGGCGAACAAAAGCATCACGAATCTGATTGCGAACTTCTGGATAGGAAAGGGTTTTGCGATTATCGCAATAAATTGGAGATTTTAATCCCGATGCCCAGGTAAAAGGACTTGATGGAGCCAATTTTATTGCTTTTATTTGCAATAGATGTGCGGCAATTATTTTTTCAATTTCAATATTCGAGTTCATGCCACAAAAGTATAAAGTTTTTTTCAACCACAATACGCTTAACTTTGTCAAAAGCTACTTTATAGTTCCACGCGGATGCACAGCAATAAGCAATCCAACCTTAAAACAATTGCGCAATTTAGTCAACACATACATTGAAAGCGATTCTCACGATCAGGTTTATATTTTGTGTTCCGACGTTAAAGCTACCTGGAAAATATTTACTGCTATTTTTAAAAAGAAAAAAGCTGCAGGTGGTTTGGTGGTTAATGAGAACAGGCAATGGTTATTGATAAAACGCAAAGGCTTGTGGGATTTGCCCAAAGGACATATTGAAAAGGGTGAAAAAACCAGGCAGGCCGCTTTACGCGAAGTGGAAGAAGAATGTGGCATCAGTCAACTTACCATTGATTATAAGATAAACAAAACGTACCACACCTATAAAATAAAACAAAGCCTGATACTAAAACCTACCACCTGGTATTTAATGAAGCATAAGGGAAACGAAACACCCACTCCCCAAACCAAAGAGGGCATTAGTAAGGCTGTTTGGATTGATGCCGACGACCTGGATAATTATTGCAAAAAGGCCTTCCCTTCAATTAAGTCGGTAATAAAAAGAGCTACCGGTTTTGACGCCGCTTTGCTGACTGAAGCAAATTAAAAAAAGACCATTCGAAGTTCTCACCGGGGCTTAAAGCCGGTGACATTTTTAATTTTCCGTCGGATTGTATCAGATAAAAAGTGGGATAAGCTTTAACCTTATACAAATCAGCAATTTTCCGATCCGGCGAATCACCCAAGAGCTTCCAGCTATAGCCATTTTTATCAAAATAACTTTGAGCTTTTTCCAAATCCTTATCAATGGTGATTGAAACAATGATCAAGTCGTTCGAAAACTTTTCGTGCAGCTTTTTTAACAATTCCAATTCCTGCTGGCAGGCAAAACTTTCGACAGAAATAAAATTCAGGTAAACATAATTCGAACTAAAATCGTTAAGTGAATGCTTTGTTCCATGAGCATCGCAAAGTTCAAAACCGGGAGCGTCAAAACCATTGCGCAAATGCAGCACTTTTTTACGGATGTTTTTAGCCATAATTTTATGCTCCGGAACATTGGAATTGTATGCAAGCGAATCGAGCGTTATTAGCATGCTCTGCAAGGGAAAATCGTTGCTGTAAAAAGCATCGTGCAAACCTTTAAGCAATACTATTTCCTGAAGGGTGTCGTTAAGTAAAACCATATTATTCGAAAACGTTTCCTTAACCAAAACCGGACTTTTTGCCAAAGCCACATCAGAAAAAATACGTTCTCCTTCGCTGGTTTTCATGTACATACTCAGATAATTGGCAAACAACTGGTTAAACAAATCCATATAAGCCACATTGTGGTACAAAACCGGTTGATTGTTAAAATACTCACGTATTACATACCTGTTATCGCGCATTACGGTAGTATATTTTAACCAGGCATATTTATACTTTCGATAGTTGTTAAAATAGGGATTTGCTATGGTATCAAACTGAGACTCGATGGTATTTATAACCGAGTCGATGTTTGCCTTGCGGGGAAATTTAAAAATGTAATAATATTCCTGATCGATATAATTATGATACCGTTCATTAAATTCGGCAATTTGAAGATTTAAATCGTCAGGAGCCGGATTTCGAATTCCCAGATAAATTTGCACCGGGGTAAAAAAGGGATTTAGCAAATCGGCCTTGGTTTTGGGTTGCCAGGGAGGCAACACAACCTGGTAGCTTTTGCCTGGTTCAGCATAAACGATGCATTCGTAAATTCCTAAAGGCAGGGTTAGTAATTGCGTTTGTTGGAGGGGAAAAGTCAACTTGAAATTTCCTACTGCATCAACCGTGTCAGAAGCTATCAGCACCTTTTCTCCACTAATTAAATCGGGCGTGGCAAACACCTGCACCACAAAACCTGAATAACTTATATTGTTTCCAAAAATTGAACAACCTGTAGTATTTGACTTAGTCAGCTGACTGGTAATCAAAAAAGCAAACAATATGAACCAATGCCTGAGTTTAGCCATTCTATGCATGCTTTCTCTTTTCTAATAAGGAATATATGTCGGCGTTACGAGGTAAAAATTGGCTTACATCACCTCCATGACGCAGAATATCGCGAACAATGGTGCTGTTTACTGGTGTAAGTTCAGGTGTAGTTAACAAAAAAACTGATTCAACCCCGGGCAACATTATTTTATTCATTTGTGCCACACCCCGCTCGTATTCAAAATCGGCGGCAGTGCGAATTCCCCGTATCATAAAACCAGCGTTCACTTTTTTACAATAATCAACAGTAAGTCCATCATAAGCTTCCACCATAACCCGGGGTTCATCACGAAAAACATTTTCAATCAATTCAATGCGCTCTACGACAGACAAGAACTCTGATTTTGAAGAATTACTTCCGATGGCAATTATTATTTTATCGAAAAGCGGAAGTGCCCGAACAACCACGCTCTCGTGGCCTGTGGTAAAAGGATCGAAAGAACCGGCAAATACTGCTGTTTTCATGAAAAATATTTTATTTTGTTATGAACCGGAGCAAAGTTAAAATTATTTTTGGTTCGACTTACCAACCGAATGAATAAGCCTATGAAACCACTACACGGTTCAGGCCTTTTTCGTAATCCTTATTCAGAATTAAAGCTTTTAGTTTTTCATAATCGGCCTGATTATTTACAAAATCGATGTGTGTTGTTTCGATTATGACAATAGGAAAGCGGTTTTCGGTTTTAAAATATTCGAAATAGCTTTTTTGAATCTGTATCAGGTAATCGGCCGTAATGGTTTTTTCATATTCACGTCCTCGTAAAGCAATGTTTTCAAGCAATCGCTCGGGCGAAGCATGCAAATAAATATAAAGATTGGGCAAAGGCAACTGCTGATAAATAATAGAAAACAACTGCCGATAAAGGTTAAACTCATCCTCGTTCAGGGTTGAGCGTGCAAATACCAGCGATTTTACAAAATAGTAATCGGCAATGGTAAAGGCTTTAAACAAATCGGTCGACGAAATTTCGGCATTCAATTGTTTGTAGCGTGCTGCCAGAAACGAAAGCTCCAAAGGAAAGCTGTATCGTTCGGGGTTGCTATAAAATTTAGGCAAAAAGGGATTATCATGAAATTGTTCCAGAATAATTTTCCCGTTGTATTGGTCTGCTAATTTATTTACAAGCGTGCTTTTTCCAGCACCTATATTGCCTTCGATTACGATATATTTATTTGTTAAATCCATGCTACAAAATAAACAGAAAAAATGCGATTATGGGCATAAAAAAACCGGGCTTAGCTCCCGGTTTTTTAATATTTTATCAACAGTTTATTGTTCTCGTTCAACTTTAGCACCTCCTGCCGGAGCATTATTCTCTTCGTAGCCGTCGTTGGTTTTGTTTTTGCCCTTAAAGCTTATCCATTTGGTTAAATCCACCAGGTATATGGCTGAAAGTTGTACCGTCACATTCTTACTTGATGTAGTCGAACCGCTGTCATCAACATCGGTTAAACCCAGGGTAAACGCCAAATCAAGATTCAACTGATCGCCATTATTCAAGGGAATATTTGCTCCACCACCAAAGTTTAAACCAAACTCAAATCGGTTATAAGTATCCAGAGCAGGTTCTTCTGAGAAATTATCCATTACATAAGTAACTTTTGTCAGGTAATCGGTATAAAAACCACCCGCACCATAAACCTGAACACCGGCTATCTTCATAAAGGCATATTTGGCCACAACCGGCAAACCAAAGTATTGGTAATTACTATGCGATTCAAAACCTGAAGCATCAGTTCCAAAACCCTTACTGGTATATACTAACTCGGGTTGAATTGCCAGTTTCTCAGTAATACCGAGTTTGGCAACGGCTCCAAACTGGTACCCCAGATTCAGCTTTTTATCAGTACCTGTTCCTACATCAACAGTAGAAGTTGCCACGTTTCCACCCAGTTTTGGTCCCACATAAAGGTAGCCTACCCCCACTTTTCCCACATTAAATAATTGCGCATGCAAAGTTCCTGCAATTAAAAGAGCAGCCAAGCCCATCAATAATCTTTTCATAAACAGTTTTTTTTGGTTGATATCAGCGTAAAGTTAAAAAATACCTGCCAAAATCAAATAAAAAAAAGCACTTCTACGGAAGTGCCTTTTTTTAATTTTTTACCAGCTTATTCGTACCTGGGTGTTAATCCCAGATTTTTAAACATAAACGAATAAACATCGGCGTATTCTTCAATAATTTTTGTGGTGGGTTTACCAGCACCATGTCCGGCTTTCGATTCAATACGAATGACTACCGGATTGTTTCCCCGGTATTTTTCCTGCAAAGTAGCTATGTATTTAAACGAATGTGCCGGCACCACGCGGTCGTCGTGATCGGCTGTTGTTACCAAAACTGCAGGATATTCCACGTTATCCTTAATGCTATGCAAGGGCGAATAGGCATAAAGGTAGTTGAACATTTCTTCGCTGTCTTCACTGGTTCCATAATCAGTTGCCCAATAGCGACCAATGGTAAATTTATGGTAGCGCAACATATCCATAACGCCTACTGCCGGAAAAGCTGCTCCAAACAATTCGGGTCGCTGATTAATTACGGCTCCTACAAGCAAACCACCGTTTGAACCGCCCATTAACGCAATTTTTCCTTTGCTGGTATATTTTTCAGTGATCAGGTATTCGGCAGCAGCAATACAATCATCGAAAACATTTTGCTTTTGCATTAAAGTACCGGCTTTGTGCCATTCTTCTCCATATTCACCACCGCCACGCAGGTTCATCATGGCATAAACACCGCCCTGCTCAAGCCAAACCAAACGGCTTACATTGAAACTTGGAGTAAGGCTAATGTTAAAACCGCCATATCCATACAATAAAACAGGATTTTTTCCATTCAGATTTATGCCTTTTTTATGAACAATAAACATGGGAACTTTTGTACCGTCGTTGCTGGTATAAAACACCTGCTTGGTTTCATAAGCATCCCCATCAAAATCGACTTCAGGAGCCTGATATAATTCTGAAGTGTTATCGTTAATATTGTATTTATAAACCGTTGATGGGGTTGTAAACGAAGTAATGGTGTAAAAAGTAAAATCGTCTTCTTTTTTACCACCAAAACCACCAACACTGCCCAAAACTGGTAATTCAATATTATAAAGATAGGTTCCCTTCATATCATAAACTTCCACCTCGTTATGGGCATCTTTCAGGTAGTTGGCTATTACTTTTCCCCCAACCAGTGAAACCTGCTCCAAAACGCCTTCTTTTTCAGGAATAAAATCGGTCCACGCCTCGCGCGATAAATTATTTACATCGATGGCTATTACTTTATATTTAGGAGCCATATAATTGGTGCGAACCAGCAATTTGCCATCCACGTGGTCGAGCACATAAAAATCGTAATCAAAGTCCTCAACTACTTTAATCACTTTGCCGCAGCTTTTCAGGTCTTTAATATAGAACGCATTACCCGAGGTGGATTCGGTAACAGAAATGATTAAGTATTTCTCATCATCGGTAACTCCGGCACCAAAACCCCATTGCGGATGTTGGGTATCTTCGTAAACCAGTTTATCTTCACTTTGCAGGGTTCCTACTTTATGATAATATACTTTGCTGTGTTCGTTAACACCTTTAAGCATATCACCTTCTTTAGGTTCCGGATAGCGCGAATAAAAGAATCCGTCGTTTAACCACGAAATTCCGGAGAACTTGGCCCAATTGATGTGATCGTCGAGCAATTTACCGCTTTCAATTTCTTTTACATAAAACTCACGCCAGTCGGAACCACCACGTGAAATTCCATAAGCCAGGTATTTGCCATCTTCCGAAGGAGTAAAATTAGTCAACGAGATGGTACCATCTTCAGAAAACGTATTAGGATCGAGAATTACACGTTCTTCGGCATCAAGGTCGCTTTTAATGTAGGCCACACTTTGATTTTGCAACCCATCGTTCTTAAACACATAAAAATTTCCACCCCGTTTGAATGGCGCAGAAATTTTGGGATAATCCCACAATTGGGTCAGGCGTTTTTCAACCTGCTCGCGGTAGGGAATTTGAGCCAGGTAGGCGTTGGTAACCAGGTTTTGTGCCTCAACCCAGGCTTTTGTTTCTTCAGAATTGTCGTCTTCGAGCCAACGGTACGGATCCGGAACTTCGTGCCCAAAATAAACATCTACGGTATCAACTTTTTTTGTCATAGGATAATCCAATCGTTTGGTGGTTGGCTGACACGCCATAAAACCAGCCAGCAAAAATACAAATACAAGTTTTTTCATGTGAATTTATTTTTAGTTAATTGTCTACTTTAATAAATCGTCCGGTAAAGTTCAATAGTTTCAAGCGCTCAGTACTTTTTTTTGCAACCTTAGGTTATACTTGGTAGCTATTTACCAATAAAAGTTACATTTGTACTCATACAAAACAATTCAAACTTAAAGGAATAAAATTACTAAAAATATAGCAGTACTTTTGATTTCAGAAACATGCTCATACGACATAGCCTACGATTTCATTTTTTTTAAGCAAACAACTTGCAGTTTAAAAAGAAAGGCTTACCTTTGCGGTTCAAAAAATGTACGCTATTTATTGGAAATAAATTATAAAAACGAATATGTACTTAACTGCAGAGAAAAAAACGGAGATTTTTGAGACGTTCGGTAAGTCTGCACAAGACACCGGTTCTACTGAAGGACAAATTGCCTTATTCAGCTACCGGATCGCACATTTAACCGAGCATCTGAAAACTAACAAAAAAGATTTTGGCACACAAAAAGCGTTGCTGAAACTGGTAGGTAAAAGAAGAAGTCTGCTTGACTACCTAAAAGACAATGATATTGAAAGGTACCGTGCCGTTATTAAAGCACTTAACTTAAGAAAATAACAAAAAAAGGCAATTATTTATTGCCTTTTTTTGTCTTTGCTATAAACTTTCTCTCCGCAAAACAACCCATCAAACCCTTAGCCAATAAACTGTTGAGCCAAAATCAAAAGCTTTTTGCAACTGGGCAAAAAAGCATTTATATTTGGCAAAAATAATTTAGTATAAATTTGGCTTGCCCGACAAACACAATAAGAAACCGGCAAGCCGGTAAGTAATAACAAAGATGAATATTGTAAAAAAAGAAATCAACCTGAGCGATGGCCGGGTTATTACCATTGAAACGGGTAAGTTAGCCAAACAGGCTGACGGAGCAGTAGTTGTAAAAGAAGGCAACACTATGTTGCTTGCTACTGTAGTTTCAGCAAAAGAAGCCAAAGAAGATGTGGACTTTATGCCACTTTCTGTCGACTACAAAGAGAATTATTCAGCTGCAGGCCGTTTCCCAGGAGGATTCCTGCGTCGCGAAGGTCGTCCTTCAGACTCTGAAATTCTGGTATCGCGTTTAATTGACCGTGCCTTGCGTCCACTTTTCCCCGACGATTACCATGCCGAAACTTTTGTTACCGTGACCTTAATATCGGGCGACAAAGAAACCATGCCGGATTCTCTGGCCGGATTAGCTGCCTCTGCTGCTTTAGCTGTATCCGATATTCCGTTTAACGGACCCATTTCAGAATGCCGTGTAGCCCGCATTAATGGCGAGTTTAAAATAAACCCGAGCTTTGCCCAACTGGAAACTGCCGACATCGACATTATGGTTGCTGCAACTTACGAGAACATATTAATGGTTGAAGGTGAAATGAAAGAAGTTTCTGAAAAAGAAATGCTCGATGCCATTAAACTGGCTCACGACACCATTAAAGTTCATTGCAAAGTTCAAATGGAGCTAAGCCAAGAAGTGGGCAAAACGGTAAAACGCGAATATTGCCACGAAACCAATGATGAAACTTTACGTGAAAAAATTCAAAAAGAAACTTACGATAAAGTTTATGCTGTTGCCCGCAAATGCCAGGCTGACAAACACAAACGTCACGAAGATTTCCAGGCCGTAAAAGAAGAATTTTTAGCCCAGTATTCTGAAGAAGAACTGGCCGAATTAAATATGACTTTGGTTGGACGCTATTACCACGATGTGGAAAAAGAAGCCGTTCGTAATTTAATATTAAATGAAGGGTTACGTTTAGACGGAAGAAAAACCACAGAAATACGCCCAATCTGGAGCGAAGTAGATTACCTGCCCTCAGCTCACGGTTCAGCTATTTTTACCCGAGGTGAAACTCAATCGTTAACCACGGTAACCTTAGGAACCAAACTCGATAACAAACTCATCGACGAAGTTTTACGTCAGGGAAAGGACAACTTTTTATTGCATTACAACTTCCCTCCATTTTCAACTGGCGACGCAAGAGCAAACCGTGGTGTAGGCCGTCGCGAAATTGGTCACGGAAACCTGGCACTTCGCGCTTTAAAAAATATGCTGCCCAGTGGTGACGAAAATCCTTATTCAATCCGTATAGTCTCCGATATTCTTGAATCGAACGGTTCATCTTCGATGGCAACTGTTTGTGCCGGTACACTGGCTTTAATGGATGCCGGACTAAAAATAAAGAAACCCGTTTCAGGCATTGCCATGGGTCTAATTACCGACAACGATAAATTTGCCGTTCTTAGTGATATTCTGGGCGACGAAGATCATTTGGGTGATATGGACTTTAAAGTTACCGGAACTGTTGATGGTATTACCGCAACACAAATGGACATTAAAGTTAATGGCTTACCCTACGAGGTTTTGGAACAAGCCCTGGAGCAAGCAAAAGAAGGACGTCTGCATATTTTGGGAAAAATGCTCGAAACAATTCCAGAGCCACGTTCAGAATTCAAACCACATGCACCACGTGTTGTTACGCTAACCATTCCAAAAGATACCATTGGTGCCCTAATTGGTCCGGGTGGAAAAATTATTCAGGAAATACAAGCTTCTACCGGTTCAACCATTATTATTGAAGAAGTAGATAATGTGGGTCGGGTTGAAGTAGTTGCAAATAACAAAGAAAGCATCGAAATGGCTTTACAACGCATTAAAGGTATTGTAGCTGTTCCTGAAGTAGGTACTATTTATAAAGGAAAAGTAAAAGCCATTGTTGCATTTGGAGCTTTTGTTGAAATTTTGCCAAATAAAGAAGGTTTACTACACATTTCAGAAATTGAATGGCGCCGCCTGGACAAAGTGGACGAAGTATTAAAAGAAGGCGACGAAGTTGAAGTAAAATTAATTGATGTTGATAAAGCCGGAAAGCTAAAATTATCACGTAAAGTATTGCTTCCAAAACCCGAAAAGAAAGAATAAATTACAATTCACTACAAACAAAAGCCATCCCTCTATAGGATGGTTTTTTTATTGCTATCAAATTAAATATCAAGTGAAAAATTAGGCCAACAAAACATGTGCAGCAATAAAACTAGTTTTGAACCCGTTTGGTACTACATAACATAATTATTGTTTAGCTATATTGTTGCATTAAAATTGTTACTTTTAACCAAAAGCTTTATTTTTACTGTTTAAAATCCTTTATCAACACAAAAATTAAACCCGAATTTATTATGAAAAACTTAATGATTGCCATGGCTTCCCTTTTATTTGTCGCCATGAGTTGCAAACAAACGGGCTATAAAACAGTTACTAAAACTGATGCCAACGGTTACGCCTATGAAATGGTGACCAACGATCCCTACAACCTCAGAATTTACACCCTCGACAACGGATTAAAAGCATACCTGAGTGTAAACAAAGACGAACCACGCATCCAAACATTTATTCCGGTTAAAGCAGGTTCTACTTACGATCCTCAGGATAATACCGGGCTGGCCCATTACCTGGAGCACATGATGTTCAAAGGAACTCCAAAAATTGGAACATTGGATTGGGAGGCTGAGAAAGTGCTATTGGAACAAATTTCAGCCTTGTACGAACAACACAAAGCCACCGACGATCCAGCGAAGAAAAAAGAAATATACAAAGAGATTGACCGCATTTCGCAGGAAGCGGCAAAATATGTGGCTACCAACGAATACGATAAGCTTATCAGCTCTCTGGGCGGAAATGGAACCAATGCCTACACCACCAATGAGCGCACAGTTTATATGAATAATATTCCATCGAACGAACTTGAAAAATGGCTCAAACTGGAATCGGAACGTATGTTTAACCTGGTACTCCGTATCTTCCACACTGAATTGGAAACTGTTTACGAAGAATTTAATATGGGTCAGGACCGTGACGGAACCAAAGCTTATTTTGCCTTGATGTCGAATTTGTTCCCCAATCACCCCTATGGACAACAAACCACCATAGGAAAAGCAGAACACCTGAAAAACCCATCGATGGAAAATATCAAAAAATACTGGTCAACCTATTATGTTCCCAACAATATGGCCATTTGCCTTTCGGGCGATTTTGATATGGAAGAAACCATAAAACTCATCGATAAATATTATGGAAGCCTTGAACCAAAAGAAGTTCCTGAAAATGTGCTTCCCAAAGAAGAACCCATAACTGAAGTTAAAGAAATTGAAGTACTTGGGCCACAGGCTGAATTTGTAATGTTTGCCTACCGATTTAATGGTGTTAACAGCGAAGATGAAAAATATGTAACTCTTATTGATTACATGCTGAACAATTCGCAGGCCGGACTAATCGACATTAACCTGAACCAAAAACAAAAGGTATTAAATGCCGGTTCAGGACCTTCATTCCTGAAAGAATACGGCATGTTGTCGTTCCGTGGGACACCACGTCAGGGACAATCGCTGGAAGAAGTTCGCGACTTGTTATTGGGCGAAGTGGAAAAAATTAAAGCCGGTGAATTTGATGACTGGTTGATTGAAGCTTGCATTAATGACATGAAGCTTAATGACATCCGGAGTCAGGAAAGCAATTTTAGATCACATGAGTTTGCCGTTGCCTTTGCCAACGGAGTAAGCTGGGAAAACACGCTCCGCTTTAACGACGAACTGGCCAAAATTACCAAAGAAGACGTGGTTAACTATGCAAATGAGCACTTTTTAGACAGCAACTATGTTATAGTTTATAAACGCAAAGGCGAAGACCCCAATGTGGTAAAGGTTGAAAAACCCGAAATTACTGCCGTTGAATTAAACCGCGAAAACGAATCGGAGTATTACAAAAACTTTACCAGCGAAGAATCGGGACGCCTTGAGCCTGTTTTTATCGATTTTAACGAAACCATTACAAGCAAAGAATTTGCTCCCGGAGTAACCTTTAGTTACATCAAGAACCCAACCAACAAACTGTTTAAGCTTATTTACATTATTGAAAAAGGAAAAGACCACGATAAAGAACTGGCTTTAGCTGTAGGTTATCTTCCGTATTTAGGAACCGAAAAATACACAGCCGCCGAGTTAAAACAGGAATTTTTCCGTTACGGACTCGATTTTGGTGTATCAACCGGCGACGACCGCAGTACAGTTTACATTACGGGGTTGGAAGAAAATGCAGCCAAAGCCATTGAATTAATGGAACACATACTGGCTAATGTAGTTCCTGACCAAGAAGCTTACGACAAATACATCGACGGAATTCAAAAATCGCGTGATAACAAAAAACTGGATATTAATCAGATTTTGCGCGGAGCCATGTTCAACTATGCCATTTACGGACCAGAGTCGAGCTATAGCGATATTTTATCGCAGGAAGCTATGCAGAAAATTGATCCCCAGGTTTTGGTCGATAAAATTAAAGGCATTACCCAACATGAACATCAACTGTTCTATTACGGTCAAAACAGTGCCGACGAAGCCTTTAACCTGCTTAAACAAGGTCATGTACTACCCGATAATCTGGCAAAAATTGAAGAACCAAAAAAATATCCACAACTCGATATTGACCAACCCAAGGTTTACTTTGTTAACTACGATATGGTTCAATCGCAAATTATGTTGCTTTCGAAAGACGTAGCCCTCGACAACTCGCTTACACCAAATATTCAGTTATTTAACGAATTCTATGGCAGCGGACTGTCGTCGATTGTATTCCAGGAAATCAGGGAATCGCGTGCTCTGGCCTATTCAGCGTTTTCATTTATTACGATTCCTTCGCGTCAGGATAAAGCCCATTACAACTATTCGTTTGTAGCTACACAACCTGATAAATTAAAAACAGCTACCGATGCCATGACCGAATTATTGAACCAAATGCCAAAAGCCGATAAGCAATTTGAACTGGCCAAAGATGCCATTATGAAGAACATTGAAACGGAACGCATTATTAAAGACCGTATTTTCTGGACATACATCAATGCTAAAGACCGTGGTTTGGATTACGACATTCGTAAAGACGTTTATGAACACATGAAAGATGTTTCCATGGATGAATTCAAAACCTTTTTCGATACACACGTAGCCAACAAGGAATATGTTTACCTGGTGATTGGTAACAAGAGTCAAATTGATTTTAACGTACTAAAAAAACTTGGACCGGTTAAAGAACTTACGCTGGAGGAAATTTTCAACTACTAATCCGGTCTAAGAAATAATATTTGTCAGAAAAAGCTTCCTGTTTGCAGGGAGCTTTTTTATTTTTGAACATGGAAAAACGAAAAGCATATCAAATTTCAATTACTGGCCGGGTACAAAATGTGGGATTTCGTTTTCACACACAAGACGAAGCGGTAAAACTGGGAATAAACGGCTTTGTGAAAAACATGCCCGACGGTTCCGTTTTTATTGAAGCAGAAGGACCCGAACCTCAACTAAATAAATTTATTAGCTGGTGCCATAAAGGACCATCGTGGGCAAAAGTTTTTGATATAAAAATTGCGGAACAACCCCTAATGGGCTACGTTACATTTGAAATAAAACGCTAAGACCCGAAAATTTTTTAAACAAAATTATTCCCTTAAAGCAACAATATCTTCCAAATCCTGGCTGTACTTTCCCCACAAAGCCATGGCGTCGGCCAAACTGTTTTTTAGCTCCTCATACTTTTCAAAAGTTGAAGCATCGGTAATAGTCTCGGGTGCGGCCAATTGTTCATCCATTTTTTCAAGAGCTAGTTCCAGTTCCTGAATATGCGCCTCACTCTCATCGACCAGTTTTTGTGCTTTTCTTATTCTTTTATCCAACTCCTTCCGCTCTTCATACTTTAATTTGCTTTCGGATGTTTCTTTGGGCTTATCGCTTAATGCTTTCGCTTTAGCTTCGTTCAATTGATTCAGCGTTTCAATTTTTTTATTAGCCAGGAATTCAGCAATACCACCTAAATGTTGTTTTGTTTTTTTATTCTTAAACTCATATACGGTCGAAACTATTCCATCAAGAAAATCGCGGTCGTGCGAAACCAGAATTACCGTTCCATCATAACTCAACAATGCTTCTTTTAGAATATCCTTCGAGCGCATATCGAGGTGGTTGGTAGGCTCATCGAGAACTAAAAGATTAGCCGGTTCAAGCAACAGTTTAGCCAACGATAAACGGGCCCGTTCGCCCCCCGATAATACCGAAACTTTTTTATCGATATCGTCGCCTCGAAAAAGAAACGAAGCTAGGATATCGCGTATTTTAGTGCGGATATCACCCATAGCTACTTCATCGATGGTCTGAAAAACGGTTTTATTGTCATCGAGCATTTCGCTTTGGTTCTGGGCATAATACCCAATTTTTACATTGTGCCCGAGTTTCAGGTGTCCCTGATAATTGTGCTGCCCGATAATAACTTTTGAGAACGTGGTTTTACCTTCACCATTTTTCCCCACAAAAGCAACCTTTTCCCCTTTTTCCAACACAAAATCCAACTCATCCAACACCAGATGATCCCCAAAGCTTTTTGACAGTTCCTTGGCTTCAACTACCAACTGACCGGAATGAGGTGCGGGGGGAAACTTAAAATGAATGGCCGATTTATCAATCTCATCGAATTCAATACGCTCAATCTTATCGAGTTGCTTTATTCTTGACTGAACCTGCACCGATTTGGTAGCTTTGTACCTAAAGCGCTCAATAAACTGTTCGGTTTCTTCAATCTTCTTTTGCTGATTTTCGAAAGCAGCCTTTTGCTGCTCCAACAGTTCCTGACGAAGAATCAGGTATTTTGAATAGGGAACTTTGTAATCGTAAATTTTTCCCAACGATATTTCTAACGTTCGGTTGGTCAGGTTATCCAAAAAGGCTTTATCGTGCGAAACCACCATTACGGCGCCTTCATAAATTTTCAACATATCTTCGAACCATTGTACCGACTCAATATCCAAGTGGTTCGTGGGTTCGTCGAGCAGCAACACATTAGGTTTTTGCAACAGCACTTTGGCTAATTCAATGCGCATACGCCAACCCCCGCTAAACTCACCTGTGGGCCGGGTAAAATCGCTTCGCAAGAAACCCAATCCCAGCAGGGTGTTTTCAATATCGGCATGAATACTGTTTCCGCCCAGCAAATTATGCCGTTCGGTTTTGTCTGTCAATTGATGAATCAAATCCAGATAATCTTTCGATTCATAATCGGTACGGGAACTCAAGGCCTGGTTTAGCTTTTCCATTTCATCTTCCAACAAACGAATCTCAACAAATGCATCGAGCGCTTCTTTAAACACCGTTTTTGTATCGCTTACAGTCATTTGCTGCGGCAGGTAACCAATGGTCACATCTTTTGGTATGGAAACTTGTCCTTTATCGTAAGCTTGTAAACCGCTCAGAATTTTTAACAAGGTCGATTTTCCTGCACCATTTTTACCGGTAAGTCCAATCCTGTCGCGCGGGTTAATTAAAAAACTAACCTGGTTAAACAGGGGTGTTCCCGAAAATTCAACCGTTAAATCATTTACTGAAATCATGCGTTCTGTTTTTCAAATCGGCCTCAAAAATAGCAAAAGTAAGCGGTTGATTCCGAACCGCATCCAAATTAATTGCAAGCTTTGTTAATAAAGCGGGTTTCCATAAAAGAAAACCCGAATTTATTGATTGCTTTTTTACAGGATGTTATAATTTTAGGGCATGATGCAACACTTTTCAAAAATCGGACTTAAAATGAAACGCACCTGCCTTTTTCTGGCTTTACTTCCGATGACTTTTGGGGTAAACGGACAAAGTGTGGGCGTTGTACTTAGCGGTGGCGGAGCAAAAGGGTTGGCGCACGTTGGTTTATTGCGCGCTTTGGAAGAAAATCAAATTCCAATTGATTATATTGCTGGTACTTCGATGGGTGCCATTGTTGGGGGCTTATATGCCATTGGTTATTCGCCCGACGAGATGGAAGCGCTGCTAAATTCTGATGAGTTTCGTAAATGGTCGCTTGGAATTATCGACCTTGAAGAGAAATACTATTTTAAAACAAAAGAAGAAAACCCGGGTTGGATTGAATTTCCGTTTAAGAAAATTAACGACGAATTTATTGCTCAGCTTCCAACAAATATAATTTCGCCGGAACAAATGGATTTGCGGTTTATGCAGTTTTTTGAACCAGCAGGTGCAGCAGCGAATTACGATTTTAACCAACTTATGATTCCTTATTTTTGCATCGCCACCGATGTATACAAAAACAAGCCCGTGATAATGAGTTCCGGGAATTTGTCAGCGTCGGTAAGGGCATCAATGACTTTCCCAGGTTATTTTAAGCCTATTGTTATCGACAGCGTCCTGCTGTTCGACGGCGGAATGGAAAACAATTTTCCGGTCGACGTGATGATTGAAAAGTTTAATCCGGAAGTGATTATTGGATGCAAAGTTGCTTCAAACCCTGAAAAACCAGATTCCGACGACATTTACAAACAGCTCGAGAATGTGTTTATGAAAAACACCAATTACACCATGCCTGAAAATGGAATTCTGGTTGCCCCAAAAGTAAAAGATTTTGGTTTATTGGATATGGAAATGTACGACACGCTACATACCCTTGGCTATTTGGCCACGCTTGAAAAAATGGATTCAATAAAACTTTTGGTTCAACGGAAAGCAAATAAAATGGAATTAGCTGAGAAGCGGGCCACTTTTAAAGAAAAATACCGTCCGTTAATTATTGAAAACATTTTTATTTCGGGCATCGACAACGAATCGGTTTCGTACATTCTTAAGAATATACGACGAAACCGTGAATTGCTGACTTTTGAGGAGTTTGAAATGGAATATTTCAAACTGCTTTCCGATAAACTGGTACAATCGGTTTACCCAAGGGCCATGTACAACCCCAAAACCGGGTATTACGACATGTACCTCGATATCAAAGCACAAAATGAGCTATCGGTTTCCATTGGAGGAAATATTTCGTCAAATTTAAGAAACATTGGTTTTGTTGAATTGGATTATTTTTTTCAGAAAAAAAACATTTACAACCTGTCGTCGAATATTTATATCGGAAAATTTTACAACTCCATTAATGGCACTTTTAGAATGGATTTTCCTCCCCGCCAGGTAAACAAAGAGAAAATCATATCTCCCTTTTACGTAGAGCTTTCAGCAACTAGCAATCGCTGGGACTATTTCAAATTATCGACCGACTGGTTTGTTGACAGCCGCTCGCCAGGAAAAGTTTTGCAACAAGACTACTATTTTAAAGCCAATTTTGGCCGTCCCTTGCTTATTCGCAGTTTGTTTTATGCCGGTTTTAGTTATGGGCGCCAAACCGATGAGTATTTTCAAACAAATTACATTTTTAAAGAAGATACGGCTGATATTGGCCGTTTCGATTTTGCGTCGATTCACGCCACACACGAATACAGTACTTTAAACTATAAAGAATATGCTACAAAGGGAAAATTCGCAAGGTTCAGAGCTCAGTATGTAACCGGACAAGAGCTTTATAACCCAGGTTCAACTACCCCACCAGAATACCGGGAAAAAGTTGAAACAGGCCACTCCTGGTTTAGGCTTTCATTCAACTATCTGAATTTTCACAAAATTAACCACTGGTTTACTTTAGGATACCGAACCGACCTGGAATACACCAACAAAAGTCCCTTTGCAAATTCCATGTCAACGATGCTTGGAGCCATTCCTTTTACGCCTTTCCCACAAAGCAAAGTCGTGTTACTCGAAAAATTCAGGGCCAACACTTATGCTGCAGCAGGAATATTGCCTGTAATACACTTTAGCAACTTACTCTCCTTACGCAGCGAAATGTATCTTTTTCAACCGTATCAGTTCATAAAAACAAACACTTATAAGGCTGAATTTTCTGAAATATTTCCCACACCTGCATTAATGGCTTCACTTGCGCTGGTTTTTCATTCGCCCATTGGTCCGTTGGCTATATCGGGCAGTTATTTCAGTGGCGAAGAAAACCCGCTTTACCTGCAATTAAATTTTGGATACCTGCTTTTTAATCGTCGCGGCCTTGAATAAAATGCTATCGGATTAATAATCAATATTGGTATATTCCGAGGTGATTTCTTCTTTATAATCGGGATACTCATATATCGACATTCGAGGTTCCGTTTCGCCAATAGAATAACCATAAACGGTATGATATTCGTTTGGGTCTTCGCCCATTCGTTCAAGTTGACGCAGGTATTGCCTAATGGTTTTTGATTCGACCACGACAAAATTCCCTTGTTTTTTTATAATCGGACTGTGGTTTCGTGTAGCATCGTGATAAAACTCCAAAATACGATACCCGAAACGGGTAATTCCAATCACTCTGAACGTAAGACTCTTTCCTACTCCGGGAATATTCATCACATTGCGGTCGGTAGCCAAAAAGGGCAAGGATTCTTTTTCACGCAAGCCATCAACCAATTGTTGCATGTTTTCAGCCTGTTCCGGGAACCCGGCAATAGTTCTCAGTTCCTTATCGGGAATTGTACCAATAACTTTTTCTTCGACCGATTCCTGCACCGCCCGGGCATTAGTAGCAAAATTATGACTGTTCTCTTTAAATCCTTTAACTGAAAAAGTGTAATACGAAAGCACACCAATATCATTCAGTGTTTTGCGAAGCTTTGATGCATGCCCCCTAACGGAAGCGGCCGTAGTAAAAACCATTTGATTGACAACCATCCAACCGGCTTGCTGCAACTTACGCACTCCCTCAGCAGCCTCAGCAGTTACTTCCATCGAAGTAATAAAATGTGTTTGAATCACAAATTGTTTAAACCCAATTTTACTGGCTTTGTGCTTAAAGTTCTGTAATATTTCACACAATTCATTGTTAATTCGTTGTGGCAAATAAACCGGCAGCCTTGTACCCAGCCTAACGCGAACCATTTCAGCATATTTTTTCCCTGCTGGACGTTTTTTGTTTGCTTCAATTTTACGGATTGCCATTTGATATACAGCTTCCAGAATTTCCTTTATCGAGGCATTGGAACTCATTAAAGCATCACCTCCGGTTATTAAAATGTCGCGCAACTGGGCATCGTTTTCAAAATACTCCATTAGCTTTTCAAGCCTCTGACGCCATGTTCCATCGGGTTTTAAGCGGTTTAAATCAAAATTTAAATGTCCGCTCTGAAAGTCGTACATGCGTTGACACGAAACACAAAGACCGCCACAGGCCCTGCCCACTGTATCTGGAATTAAAATAGCCACCTCGGGATATCGGCGATGAATATTATGTGCTGAAGGTAATAACCATCCGGCCGCATTAGGTTCACCCGGTTTAACGAGATCTTCCTTTTCCCAGGCAATAATCTTTCCAAATTCTTTAATTAATTGCTTGCTATAAAAAACATAATCGCGAATAACCTGATCGGCACCAGGAGCAAAAGCGTATTCGCGAACATTAAGTAAAGATAAATAATACGGATTTACAAAGAAGGGTATTCCGGCCGCCCGTGCATCGTTAAGTATGGAAATGGTTTCAGGCGTTATGGAATAATCGAGCATTTCGTTCATGGTTTCCGGATCGCGAACGGCAAATTTCAAGTGAAAATTCCAATCGTTCCACCATTGATTAACTAATGCAATTTTTTCGTCAGTCGAAAGGTTATCAGAAAATGAATAGCGTGAATCGGTTTTCGACTTTTCTTTAATTTTTGAAATCAACACACGAATAATACGTTGCTTGTTCTTTTCCCGTATTTTCTTAACCTCTTCGTCGGAACCACTGGGGTGACGTTCCATCCAATTTAAGACCGTTTGTTTATTGGGTAAATTATGCTGCTGTGTTCCATTAAACTGGCGAAACAATTGCAGCATATCGATAAAAAAATCGTATTTAGCCCCGCCATTGCCATAATTTGCAGCCAGCCACAATATTTTAAAAGGTTGAATTATGGTTACGGAATTTTTTAGGTTGGCGTCTTCAACCCGCTGGCCAGTATGAGCAATATAATCGAGAATTCTTATTCCGGCAACTTCTTTCCAGGTCAATTGCCTGAGAGCTTTTCGTCCACTAATTTTCCGCTCATAATATAAAATTCCGGCAGAATTGGCTCCCAGCTCCTTATAAACCCACTCATGTATTTTTTGGTGTATTACTTCAATTTCGTTGTTATTTAAAAGGACTTCTTTAAGGTAAGGGTTCTCGTCTAAAAGCTGCTGGAGCGTTAGGTACGAACGTACACTTACCTTGTTTTGATCCATCTCTTTAAAAAACAATTCGAACATATGCTATGTGTTTAAAAAATTATTTGAACGAGCATACCACCCTCGCGCTAAAAATTTGACTATAAAAAAGCTAATCCGGCCAGAAACGACCAAAAGGAATATTAATAGGTATGTAAATAAAGCTATCCCATATAAAGTGGCGCAAAAGTACAAAAAAAAGCCCTTTTTACCAAGAATTCATCCCTTGAGGATGCCTTACAAGCCTGTCGGATTGAAGCCAATCAGCTTTACATGAGTTGTTTCGAACCAACAGTTTTTTTTTATTAAAGTTAATAGCAAAAAACTGCTGTACATTTATTTTTTTGATTCGTCGCGATTATGCCAGTTAAGAAAAAATGTATATCTTATCAAAAAACTTTTGATGTGAATATAATCAAATTTATCGAGCAGTTTCCTGATGAGAATAGCTGCAAAGAGCACCTT
>JBFWMB010000039.1:0-34046 GCA_050251815.1 Salinivirgaceae bacterium
CGATCTGATATTTGCTTGATCAACGGGGATTTTTGCCTGATCAAGAGGGATAAATGGTAAATCAAAAGGGATTTTTGCTTGATCAACGGGGATAAATGTCTGATCAATGGGGATATTTACATGATCAACGGGGATAATCGCTTGATCAACGAGAATAAATGGTTAAATAAAAATGATTTAATTATACTAGGTCTCAAATACCTCGGTATTTCCTTTATTGGCCTTTTTTCGAAGGGTTTTAATGAATTTTATATCGCAACGGCTAAGCTCGTTCGACTCCAGCAATTCAAGGCAGCGGTCAAAACGGCCCAAATGACGGTTGGCTTCTGCTTTTAATAATATTTGTTCCGGATTTTCTGCATCGAGCAAGGCTTCCAGATTTTCCAGGTTCTCAATCCACCGCATTTTAAAATCGGGATGATTCAAAAGTGCATCACTACCTACAGGATGGTGTGTCCCATAATACCATAGTTCTTTTCGCAAATAAATTTGCTGATCATGGCTGAGTTCATGTGTGTTTAGTAATTCAAAATAATGTTCCATCGCTGGTTCAACAGCTTCAGTATAGCTTTCCTTTTCATTCAAATCGAGCTGTATTTCCAGCAATTCATAAAAAAAGACTTCGTCACAAACGGGGCATTGCACCAATTTTGACACTTTGGGTAAATGAGGACCGATAGCAAAACCATCGCTGTAGAAAATGGCATCTTCCGCGGTACTGTTTGTTGGAATGGAATGGCTGAGATTCACACAACAATAGGGGCACTCAAAGGCAATAGTTTTCATTGTACAGTTATTAAGGGTAAAAAAAATGGTTACCGTTTTAAAGATAACCATTTTTATATTCCTGGTTCGTGTTGTTTACTTTTTTGCTAATCCCAACACATCCAATCCCTGGTTAAACACAATATCGCGGGGAATTCCGGCTGCACCGATTCGTTCGAGGTCGGCCTGTAGTTCGGGCTGTATGGTTCCCAGATTATCAATCATGGCTTTGGCTTTATCATAATCCCCATCGCCCTGGATGGTAATTATTTCATTGGCCAGACTATTCATGGCTTCGGTCATTTTATCGAAATCAACCTTGTAAGTTCCGGTTTCTGAATCGCGGGTAAAGGCGCCTTTTTCCATAAAATAATTGAAACGTACCATATTGGCTTTTCCATGGGCACTCGAAGCGCCAAAGCGAATGGAACGGAAGATTCCTGCCATAAAGGTAACGTAGTTATCCATTAAATCTTTGTCCTTGTATTCGCCCATGGCATGCAATTGGTGAACAAAAAATAAGCCCAGAATATCGGCTTTCCCTTCTTCAATCGATGAGTAAAGGTCCTTAAGATTATCCTTTACAAATCCTTTTCCATTGATGGTCGATTTTACGCCCAGTCCGTGAGCTACCTCGTGAAACATTACATTTTCGAAAAATGCATCGAAAGTTATGTTTTTACGTTGCGATTCGTCGATAAGCAGATGGCTGATAGGAACCAGAATTTTGTCGAATTTGGCTTGCATGGCGTTGCGCAATTGCAGTTTACGGCTGCCTTTTTGCTCATGAACACGGGGATCATTGGGCAGGTTGATGGCAATGTTTTTGCTGGCAGCGTTGCAGTCGCCGGCATAATAAACCACATCATACACATTGTTGTCGGAATCAGCTGCAGGCTCTTCCTTTTTATATTCATCAGAAACCGGTAAGCGTTTTTGTAATTCGGGCAACAGACTGTTAAAGCGTTCTACCTTTTTACTCCATTCCCAGTCCTTTATCAGAATTTGTCCGGAGTGGGCCGCACGCGAACCCATAAAAGCATCTTCATAACTTTCGATGGGGCCAACCACAAAGTCGATGGTATTGGTTTTCATGTCCATCCATGCCAAATCGGAGGCAAGGTAGTCATCGGTTAACAAGGCTTCAGCACGCAACAATAAATAGTTTTTCAATCCTTCATCGTCAGCAAACGCGGCAGCTTTTTTAAGCAGTTCGGCAGCTTTGGTAACTTCGGCACTATAGGCTTCATGATAAGGAACATTGATGAGCTGGCCATTTTCGTCGCGACGGATAAGGCTGTACCAGCTTTGTTTTACTTCGGCTGGAGCATCCCAGGCCTCAAATTCTTCTTTGGTAATATCGGCCGGGTAATAGTTGGCACCGGCTGGTTTTTCTCCAAATCCGGCAATAAAAGGTTCGTCATTGCGAAGCCTGTCCCAGGGGCCATAGTGGATTTCGGCAAAAGTTTTAAGTGCCGGATCCTGAATTTTACTTAAAAATTCAGTTTTATCGCCAATGGCATCTTTCCAAAAGAGTTCCTCCATAATATCGGCACATTCAAAAAGGTAGGGAAGCATTTGTTTTTCATTATCCGAAAGCTTGCTCATATCGGTGGTTAGGGTAAACTCAGCATATTCGTTTACCCTGTCCTGAATAGTTTCGACGGAAGCCTGGTAAACTTCCTTTTGCTTACACGATGCAAACAGTGCAGCGATTAGTACGGTCATAAAAAAATAGTTTTTATACATAGCGTTTGGGTTTAAATTATTTCAGGTTTGTATTTGCTTTTGATTGAAAACCCAGCGGTTTTCCAATTTCAATTTTTGACGAATTCCGCTTATCCATCATTTGTTCTACCGAGGCCACTTGTATGCTTTCGAGCGGGGGAACCACCAAATCAACTTCCATGGCATACTGAATTATGGATTGAACAATCTCACGCATGCGGGCCATATCAAGTTTTTGTTTTCCAAAATCGTCGTTAAACGATCCAAAATTGGGGTTTCCTTCTAAAAAGTAATAGCCCTCGCGATTGATGAAAATTCGTGCCACAATAAAGCCGTAATCGGTAAGCCGGTTGTACTTGAACGAATCGGCCAAAAAATTATATACATTAATCACCCCGCAATAGCCGTTTAATTGGTTGGTTTTTACGTATTCATTTTCCCATATCCAGTGTTTGGGGTCGAAGGTGAAAACATTGGTGTGCATGTTAAATATTATCATATCGCCGGCCACCTGCATCGACGATTCAAATACTCCGGTTTCGGAAAAGCTTAAGTTAATTTTTTGTGATGAGTTACTTAATTGCTTTTTATAATTGCTGATGATATACTGACTAACTTTTTTTAACTGTATAAAGTTTTCCAGCGTTTCCAGATAAGTTTCTTGCTTAACTATGGATTTCTCAACAAGTGTATCGAGAATGTAAGTAGTTTGATCTATTTTTTCTGTGTTCATATTAATCAGATTTTAGTCAACCAAAGTACGCAATTTTTAGGTTTATATAAACATGCTCGCTGACATAAGTGTAAACGAAAAGCAGAATGCTTTGGACAAATTAAAACAGAAAATGCTGCCCGATTGAGCAGCATTTTCTGTTTTGTATGGTTTGGTATTTAATACGATCTGGCAAAAAGCACCCTTTGTTTCGAAGGTTTTCCGCTTAAAATACAGGTTCCATCTTCTTGTGGATTATCTACAGGAATACACCGGATGGTTGCTTTGGTTTTTTCTTTAATCAAGTCTTCGGTTTCGTTGGTACCATCCCAGTGTGCATAAACAAAACCTCCTTTGTTTTCAATAATATCTACGAATTCATCCCAGGTATCAGCCTGATAAGTATTTTTGGTACGATAGTCGAGGGCTTTTTGATAAATATTGTTTTGAATTTCGTCAAGCAAATCTTTTACAACCGCTACAATATTTTCCATCGGATAGGTCTTTTTCTCCAGCGTATCGCGACGGGCCAGTTCAATGGTTCCGTTTTCCAAATCGCGGGCGCCCAAAGCCAGGCGAATAGGGAAACCTTTTAATTCGTATTCGGCAAATTTCCATCCGGGTTTGTGGGTGTCACGGTCGTCGAACAAAACAGAAATACCGGCGTTTTTTAACTCAGCTTTTAATTTGTTTCCGGCTTCCCGCATTAAGTCGTATTGGTCGTTTCCCTTATAAATTGGTACAATAACTACCTGATGCGGAGCTAATTTGGGGGGAAGCACCAAACCGTTGTCATCGGAGTGAGCCATTATTAAGGCGCCTATCAAGCGGGTCGAAACTCCCCACGAACTGGCCCATACATGTTCAAGGGTTCCTTCTTTCGAGGTGAATTTAACATCGAAAGCTTTGGCAAAGTTCTGTCCCAAAAAGTGCGAAGTTCCCGATTGCAGGGCTTTACCATCCTGCATCATGGCTTCGATAGTATATGTGTCTAATGCTCCGGCAAAGCGTTCGTTTTCAGTTTTATGTCCTTTAATAACGGGCAGGGCCATGAATTTTTCGGCAAACTCTGCATATACGTTAATCATTTGCACGGTTTCGTCAATGGCTTCCTGTTTGGTTGCGTGTGCGGTGTGTCCTTCCTGCCATAAAAACTCAGCAGTTCTCAGGAACAAACGGGTACGCATTTCCCAACGAACTACATTAGCCCATTGGTTCACCAAAATGGGTAAATCGCGATACGATTGTATCCAGTTTTTGTAGGTATTCCAGATAATTGTTTCAGAAGTAGGACGCACAATCAGTTCTTCTTCCAGTTTGGCTTCAGGATCAACTTCAATGCCTTTGCCATCTTCTTTGTTTCGGAGTCGGTAGTGGGTAACTACGGCACATTCTTTGGCAAAGCCTTCCACATGATCGGCTTCCTTACTGAAAAACGATTTGGGGATAAACAAGGGAAAGTAAGCATTTACGTGCCCGGTATCTTTAAACATGGCATCTAACGCATCACGCATTTTTTCCCAAATGGCATAACCATAGGGCTTTATAACCATGCAACCACGAACTGCTGAATTCTCGGCTAGATCGGCTTTAATAACCAGTTCATTGTACCATTGTGAATAATTTTCCTCCCTCGTAGTTAAAAATTTTCCCATAATCAGTTTTGGTATAGTATTTGTTTATTTTTTCCGTATATTTTGATTTGCAAATTAAATCAAAAAAAACATGATTAAAAAACTCAAATATTATGCCGCTATGAAAAATTACTTACCCATCTTTTTTTTATTTTCAGCAGGCGCAATTCTTTTTAATTCTTGTGCAATCCTTTCAACAGCCTATGTAGACGATGTATATTACAATCCGGCTAAAGCAATAAGCACACCTACTGAAAACATGCATACTTCAAACGAAAGTATGGCGGATCAGGCATTGGTGATTCCTAAAGAAGATTCCTCATACAGCTATATGAAGGATACCCTTGAGGATTATGAATATGCCAAACGACTTCAGCGTTTTCACGATGATTCCTATCAGGGCGATTATTATGTAGATGACAACATCCATTGGAACCTGAATTTTGGTATGGGCTATGGTATGTATGGATCATCGTGGGGTATAGGTTTTGGTTATGGATACCCGTATAGTTATTGGAGTTACCCCTTTTCCTATTGGAATTATCCTTCATATTATTGGGGTTATCCATATATGGGTTATTATGATTATTGGGGCTATAATCCCTGGTTATGGCATTCACCCTGGTATTACAGCTGGTATTACCCCTATGGATATTATGATTCGTTTTCATATTATGGCTGGGGAGGCCCTGGTTATTACACCGTTGATGATGAACGCGGATACCATTATGGTCCCCGTCATGGGAGCTCGAGCAATACCGGAGGAAGTAATGTAGCCGTTGGCGGAGCCTCTAATTTTGGAAGACAGGCTGGTAATCAAACTGGTGGAACTTCGATAAAAACAACAAGTTCCAATGCTGTATCTGGTGCTGGCTTTACCCGGACTACAAATTCAAGTGGAGGTTCTGTAAAAACCACTTCGGGAAATTCATCGGGCAGAGTAAGTGGTTCCTCCGTTCGTTCGGGATCAGGAATTTCTACCTCAAATTCCGGTAGCTCGAATGGTAGAAGCGATGGAACTTCGGTTAAAACAACAGTAAGAACCCGTTCCGGTTACACACCAAGTTATACCCGACCCAGTTCAAGTACAACCCGTACCTATAATAATTCAGGTTCAAATGCAAGGTATTCGGGAAGTTCTTATCGGTCTTCGAATCAGACAGGGGGGTCAAGTGTACGTTCGGGTTCACGTAGTTCTCAGCCAACAAATTATACACCACCAAGAACGTCAGGACGGGCATCTGGTTCAGGGTATACTGCACCAAGAAGCACAAATACCCGTTCTTCAGGATCAAATTATACCGCACCACGCAGTTCTGGATCGAGTAATTCAACTCCACGGAGTTCAGGTTCAAGTTATTCTGCACCGCGTAGTTCGGGAAGCAGTTCATCTGGAAGTAGTTCCGGTTCAAGTTCATCCGGTTCATCGAGCAGGAGAAGGTAATATTGTTTTAAAAGATTAAAACTGAGTTTATGAAAAAATCTATTTATATCCTGATTGCCTTACTGGGCGTTAATTTGGGTTTGTTGGCTCAAAACGAGGTGGATGCCTTGCGTTATGGTCAATTTAATTCCGTAGGAACTGCACGTTATACAGCTATGGGTGGAGCATTTGGTGCTTTGGGTGCCGATTTATCTGCAATGTCAAATAATCCGGCCGGACTTGGGGTTTACCGGTCCAGTCAAATGGTGTTTTCTTTTGGGCAATTCAATAACAACGCTCAATCGAACTTTCTTGGTAATTCAACGACTATAAATGAGTTTAGTTTGAAACCAACAGTTTTAGGTTTTGTGGTTGCCGATGTGGCGGTTAATAATTCCGACTGGAAGTTTATTAACGTAGGCTTTTCATACAATCAGTTGCAAAACTTCAACAGCAGGTTTAGTGCCCGCGGAACCAATACCGAGAGTTCTTTGCTTGATTACGAAGTGCAGAAACTCAATGAAGGCTTAGTTGATGAAGATTACAGTTCGTATTATCAGGCAAACGTATTTCTTTGGGATGATGTAAATAAATCATATGTTAACGATTATCAGGATGCCGGTGGTATTTATAATTTGTACCAGAGCCATTCGTTCAGTAGTTCGGGTTTTGCCGGGGAATACAATTTTACGGTTGCCGGAAATTATCTTGACAAACTTTATTTGGGTGGTTCCATTGGATTGCAGCAGGTTCGCTACGAACAGGTAATTGAGCATTATGAAGAGCCAAATAATGATATAGCGCTTATTGATTTTAGTTCTGAGGATTACCTGTATTCCAAAGGTTCCGGAATCAATTTAAAGCTTGGTTTTTTGTACAAAGCCAGCCAGGAACTACGATTGGGTGCAGCAATTCATACCCCTACTATTTACAGTTTTAGCGATGAATTTCACACCGATGTTTATGCTTATTACATTGATGGCGGTGAAGTTGTTAAAGGGGTTGGGAAAGCTCCCAGGGGTAAGTTCAATTGGAATTATCGCTCTCCCTTAAAAATTCAAACCAGTCTGGCTTATGTTTTTGGAACCCATGGTTTATTATCAGCCGAATATGAATTTATCAACTATAAAGGTATGTTGTTGTCATCAGAAAATTACTTTTTTGATGAAGAGAATGAGAACATACGGACTTTCTATAAAAACGGACACAATATACGCTTAGGTGGAGAATATCGTCTGGGACTTGTGAATTTAAGGGCGGGATTTACTTATTACGGAAGTCCTTTTGATGAAAATACTGTTAATAAAGATGCACATACCCTGGCTTATTCAGGAGGTGCCGGAATTAACCTGGGTAATGCTTTTGTTGATTTGGCTTACCAATACACTACCCTTGGCGAAAAATATTTTATGTATAATTATGCCAGTTCAATGGTTGAACTCGATAAAATACGAAGCACCTTTTTGTTGACTTTAGGATTGAAATTCTAATTTCTATACCAAGAATTAGCGGTTAAGTTCCCGGTGTGGTTTTTACCCACCGGGTTTTTTATTTTAGTCAACTAACAATCAATTCGTAATTAATATTAGTTTTGTAAGTATTGAAAACAACACCCATATGGAACCAAAAAAGCAAATTACCATTGCCCTGGTGGCTCACGACAAGAAGAAACAGCTAATGTTGGAATGGGCCAAGGAAAAGTCAGAAACCTTAAAAAAACGACGATTACTTGGTACCTCAAATACAGCCAGGTTATTAAAAAGCGTACTCGATTTGGATGTGGAACCCTTCGGACACGGACCTTCGGGTGGGGATATTTACCTGGCAGCAAAAATTCTGGATAACGAAATCGATAAAGTCATCTTTTTTATCGATTCCGAAACTCCGCAGGGACATGAGCACGATATTCAAACCTTAATTCGCACGGCAGTTATAAACAACATCCCCATTGCTTTAAATCGGGCAACGGCCAATTATATTATCCAGGAGGAGCAATAAACCTTGAGTATTTTAAATTTTAAGTACTTTTTAACAGGGTATTGAAAATTTAAAAAAATGGTGGTTAATTTGCCCGGCTTTAGTCCAAAAACTATTTTATTATGCGTATAGGGATGCTTTATTTTGTAGTTTGTTTGCTATTCATGCAGCCTAAAACCACAAAATCCCAGGAATATCAGGAAAAAAAATATGCTCCCCGGCTAGAATATTCAGCTTATGCAGGTGCATTGGTTATTCACCGTGAAGCCATGGAGGGATTGGGCAATCATCCCTACCTGGGACAGGAATTACGATTGGGGTTTCAAACTACGGGCAGTGATTACTGGCATCGCTTGTATAAGTATCCGGTGTTTGGTGCGGGTGTTTATTCCGGTTACTTTAACAATCCGGCCATTGGCAATCCTTTGGCTGTTTTTGGATTTATCGAGATTCCTTTTTACCGAGGCAAGACTTCCTTATTCAGCACAAGCTGGGCAAGCGGAGTGGCATTTCACATTAACGAATACAATTCGCTTACAAATCCCGAAAATATTGCTATTGGAACCGATATCAACGTGTACATCGATTTTAGTTTGCTTTACCGTCATCAATTCAGCGAACGGTTGAGTTTTGGAGGTGGCCTGAAGTTTCAACACTTTAGCAATGGGGCCATTCAACATCCCAACCTGGGATTGAATATGGTAAGCGGTCTTATTACGTTTAATTATGCGTTAAAGCCAGATAAGCTTCAATTTTTGAATCCTGAGCCGGAAGCATCGGATAAAAAATACGAATGGAATTTTATGTATGCGCTGGGAGTAAATGGAAAAAATCAGGATGAACCCAATGTACGCTATATAAATCATACCTTTTCGATGGGAGTAAACCAACGTGTTAGTGAAAAAAGAACCCTGGGATTGGGAGTCGATGTGTTTCACAACGAAGAGTTAAAAGAGGATGTTACACCTGGTGAAACAGTAAAACCTGCCAATTTGTTGAGTTATGCGGCTTATGCATCAAGCGATTTAATTATTCATAAATTCCGCATTGCGGTTCAATTGGGCTTTTACTTACACCGGCCTGCCGATTATAGCCTCCCGTTTTATGAGCGGGTTGCCTTTCGTTATTACCTTACTCCAAATTTATTTACAAACGTTTCAATTAAGGCCCACGCTGCCAAGGCGCAGTATTTTGAATGGGGTATTGGTGTTTCGTTTTAACCGCTTTGCTCAATGGATACAAAATTAAAAGCCTGGATTTCGCTCACTTTTACCATGTTATTCTGGGGTATGTCGTTTGTGTGGACCCGTCAGTTGCTCGATTATTTTTCGCCCATTACCATTATCACGTTGCGTTTGGTGTTATCGTCCCTTTTTTTGGTGGCGTTTTCCTTTGTTATTGGGCGCTTAAAAATCATAAGGCGTAACGATATCAAATGGTTTTTTCTGTTGGCATTTTTTCAACCCTTCCTTTATTTTATTTTCGAAGGCTATGGTATTCAGGCTACTTCAGCTTCGTTTGCAGCCATAATCATTGCCACCATTCCTTTGTTTACTCCTTTAGGTGCCTGGCTGGTTTTAAAAGAACGCATTACCATAATGAACTTTATTGGTTTATTTATTTCGTTTGGTGGTGTAGCCCTTATCATTTTTAACGATAAATATGGCATTGCCTTTTCGTTCGTAGGATTTCTAATTCTGCTTGGTGCAGTAATTAGTGCTGTGGGGTACATGTTGGTGTTAAAAAAACTTACCGGAGGCTACAATTCATTTACCATTGCCACCTGGCAGAATGTGATTGGGATTGTTCTTTTTTTACCTTTTTTTCTGTCGATGAGTTTGCCCGAGTTTAACGGTCTGCAAATTACTAAAACCATTATCTGGCCTTTGGTTGCCCTAGCCATTCTGGCTTCGTCGCTGGCTTTTATTTTTAATACTTACGGAGTTCGTGAATTGGGTCCCAGCAAGGCATCGGCTTTTACCAATAGTGTTCCGGTATTTACGGTTATTTTTGCTTTTTTATTACTTAACGAACCCATTGGATGGGTTAAAGTTACCGGAATGGCCACAGTAATTGTTGGATTGGTTCTGGCACAGCAAAGCAAAAAACGTTAATTTTGGATTTTTGCAATAGCAAAATCACAGTTTACCGGAGAGCTTCATGCAATTAAAATTTAACACAAAAATACTTCTAAGCATTCTTTTGTTATGGCTTTCAGGCTGTACAAGTTCAAAAATTCCGGCATCGCAACAGGCAACAATTTTTTATTCAGGAATGGTAGAACTGGGTAATTTTCAGCAGGCAGTTACCATTCGTGGACAAAATGTCGACAGTCCGGTTTTGATTCATTTGCACGGTGGCCCCGGATATCCTTTGTATCCGTTTGTTAACGATTTCAGTCCGCTTGAAAAGCATTTCACGATTGTTTACTGGGAACAGCGGGGAACAGCAAAATCGTTCAATAAAAATTTGCCAGAAACCAGCATGACAACAGACACTCTTTTGCGCGATTTGCATGAATTGATTGCCTGGACAAAACAAAAACTGGGTGTTTCAAAAGTTTTTATCTGGGGGCACAGTTGGGGAAGCAACCTGGGATTGTTGTACGCTTACAACTATCCAGACGATTTGTGGGCTTATGTTGGAACCGGGCAATCGGTTAACCTGATGCAAAACGAACGCATGTGCTACCAGTTTGCCTGCCAACAAGCACAGATTCATGAAAATACAGAAGCTTTGCGTGAGTTGGAACGAATTGATACCACCAGCTATTCGTTAAAAAATGCTTTACTGGTGCGAAAATGGATTTATACTTACGGAGGAGTGGTTCATCAAAACGATAAGGAACGCAGGTATGTTAACAGGGAACTTTTTAGTAAAGTGATGCAAACACCTGAATACACCTTAAAAAACAAAATAAACCTGATTCAGCATCGGAATTTCTCAGGCGAAACACTTTGGGACGATATGATGCAAATCAATTTGTTTCAACAAGTGCCAAAGGTTGAGGTGCCCGTATATTTTTTGCTGGGTAAATACGATCATCTGGTGTCGTGCACTTTGGCTGCTGAATATTTTAAGGTATTGGATGCACCTTCCAAAGAACTGGTTTGGTTTAACAAATCGGCACACCGGCCTCATACCGAAGAGCCTGAAAAGTTTATGGAATGGATGGTGAAAATTAAGGAAGCTCATTTTTGTGAAAAAAATAATCTCCATGGAATCAGAACTAGTAATTGAACGCACCATTGCGTTTGTAAAACAACAACTTATAGAGGCTGAAGGAGGGCACGATTGGTGGCATATTTATCGTGTTTGGAGCAATGTCAAAGTAATTGCAACTGTTGAAGGTGGAAATCTGTTGATTATTGAACTGGCGGCTTTGTTACACGATATTGCCGATGCCAAATTTCACCAGGGCGATGAAGGTATTGGCCCTAAAATAGCTTCGGAATTTTTAAAGTCATTGGAACTTGACGAAAAGCTGATTAATCAGGTAGTTTATATCATTGCGCATATGTCGTTTAAAGGCGGACAGGAACAACCCGAAAATAAGTCGCTTGAATTCCAAATTGTACAGGACGCCGATAGGCTCGATGCCATGGGTGCCATTGGCATTGCCCGAACCTTTAATTACGGTGGGTATAAAAATCGTGAAATTTATAATCCTGAAATTCCGCCCAACCTGAATCAAAGTAAAGAAGCTTATAAAAACTCCAAAGCACCCACCATCAATCATTTTTATGAGAAACTGCTCCTGTTAAAAGATTTGATGAACACCCAAACAGGAAAAAAAATGGCAGCGCAAAGACACCAGTTTATGGAACTTTACCTGGAGCAGTTTTTTGCTGAATGGAATTGTACCTTAACCCTGCGAGGGGTCTAGACTCTCGTAGGGTTATTGCTAAACCCCTAATATGAATTATAAAGGAATAATTTTCGATTTTAACGGTACCTTATTACTCGATTCGCCGTTACATGAAGAAGCCTGGATTAAGATGGCGGCCAAATTGAGAAGTAAACCCCTGAGTGTAGCTGAATTTCAGCAATATGGGCATGGACGTACCAACAAGGCCATCATTACGTATCTTTTAGGGCGGGAACCGGAACAAACCGAATTAGAATACATTGTGGAAGAAAAGGAAAGTCAGTATCGTACCATGTGCCTGAATCATCCGGAAACTTTTTGCCTGGCTCCCGGAGTTATTCCCTTCTTAAACGAAATCAAATCAGCAGGTATTCCCATTACCATTGCAACCGGTTCGTATGCGCCAAATGTTGACTTTTATTTTAACCACTTGAACCTGAATGTTTGGTTTGATCGTTCCCGGGTGGTACTTGACGATGGTACTTATCCGGGTAAACCGGCACCCAATATTTTTCGTTTGGCTGCACAAAAGCTGGGTTTAGCTGCTGAACAATGCCTGGTTTTCGAAGACAGTTATTCGGGAATTCAGGCTGCATTTGCTGCCCGGGTGGCAAAAATTATTGCTGTGGAACCCACCCTTGAAAAATCAAAAACTATGGTTCCGGTCAACGAACTTATTTTTTGCGCTGGATTTTCTGCAATAAATCTTGATTTTTTGAAACAACAAATGTAACCCTACGAGGGTTCTAAACCCTCGTAGGGTTAATAAATTCAAATATTATGGCTGATTCAAAAACACCACTCGAGGCAGATCGATTTTATCATATCTACAACCATGCTGTTGGAAATGAGTTGCTATTCTATAGAAATGAAAACTATTTACTTTTTTTAAGATTAATCCAAAAATACCTTATTAATTATTTCGATTTTCATGCTTATTGTTTAATGCCCAATCACTTTCACTTAGTTGTTCAGGTTAAGAATCCCAATGAAAACAATTTTTACGATTACAAAGGAAATAAACCAGAAGAGTTATATTATTTTTTAAGCAGAAAGCTATCGCATCTGTTTAATAGTTATGCACAATCAATTAATAAACAACAAAACCGAAAAGGGAGTCTTTTTTATAATCGATATAAACGACAACAAATTACCAGTGAATCTTATTTAAAGAAACTGATACATTATGTTCATTACAATCCTGTTAAGGCACGATTATGTAATGATATAAGTGACTGGATTTTTTCGTCTTATAATGCCTATTTAACAAGCTCAAAATCTTTAATAAAGAGGGATTATGTTATTGATTTGTATGGTGATTTGAGTAATTTTATTTATTGTCATAAAACAATACCTGAAATATCAGGATTATGAACCCTACGAGGGTTCTAAACCCTCGTAGGGTTAGGATTAAAGAATTAAAAATTAAGCATATGAAAGCTCTTTTTATTGGCGGTACCGGAAATATAAGCACAGCTGTAAGCCGCTTAGCTTTAGCCAAAGGGATTGATTTGTACCATTTAAACCGGGGAAAAACCGAAACGGAAAAAATTCCGGGAGTTAAAACGTTAATTGCAGACATTAATGATGTTCAGGCTTTAAAGAAAGTACTGGCAAAACAAACCTGGGATGTGGTAGTTAATTGGATTGCTTTTGTGCCGGAACACATTCAGCGCGATTTTGAATTGTTTGCCGGACTTACCCGACAGTATATCTTTATCAGCTCTGCCTCGGCGTACCAAAAACCCTTACTCCACGCCACGGTGAATGAATCAACCCCCTTAAAAAATCCGTATTGGAAATACTCGCGCGATAAGATTGCCTGCGAAGATTTACTGATGAAATACTACCGCGAAAACGATTTTCCGATAACCATTGTGCGCCCTTCGCATACTTACCGGAATTTTATTCCTTCCTGTTTTGGCTTCGATCATCACTATACTTTGGTGAACCGGATTTTAAATGACAAAGCCATTTTGGTTCCCGGAACCGGACTCAGCCGATGGACTTTAACCCATGCCGACGATTTTGCCAAAGGATTTGTGGGATTGATGGGGCATCAGGATGCTATGGGCCATGCTTTTCAGATTACCAGCGATGAACAATTAACCTGGAACCAGATTTACCAGGAGATTGGTGCAGCGGTGGGCAAAACTCCTAAGTTGGTGCACGTTCCCCTGGATGCTTTGATTAAATTCACCCGCGAAAATGGTGGAACTCAGGCTGAGGTGGATGAACTGATTGGCGGACTGGCTGGCGATAAACTAACCAACGTAAACTTCGACAATGCTAAAATCAAATCCTTTGTTCCGGGTTTTGTAGCGACCATCCCTTTTCGGGAAGGAATCCGCAAAGCCCTTGAGTGGTTTGCGGCCGATGCTTCTCGAAAATTAGTTAATCATCAGGCCGATGCGAATATGGATCGCCTGATTGAGCAATGGCAACAAACCCTGAGCTGAAGGTTTATTTTTTTACCATACAACGGATTACTGAGGCTGGTCCCTGATGGCCCGGACCTTCGTTGAGTGTAATAACTTTTTCTTCGATGTGAATACTTGTGGCTCCTTTAAAATCAGCTTCTAATTGTTCGCGGGTAAAAAGCATTTCAGGGGCTTTGGGTCCGCCCGACGAATAGTTCAGTTGTTCCGGGGTAAAAGCTTCCAGCAGAAGCGTTCCACCTGGTTTTAACCAACGCAGGTATTTTTGGTGCATGGTACTGCGCAAGGGGGGAGGCAGGTGAGTAAAAACCAATCCGATGGCATCGAACGAGTTGGGTTCAAAAGCAGCACTTTGGTAATCGAGGAGATGAAAATCGAGACAAATATCTTTGCTGGCAGCCAGTTTAAGCGCTTTTTTTCGGGCTTCGTAACTGGCATCGAAAGCCACTACATTCCATCCCAATTGGGCTGCATATACGCCATTCCGGCCTTCGCCTTCGGCAGGGAACAAAATAGTGCCGGGCACCAGCGTATGCAATTGCTCTTTTATAAATTCATTGGGTTCTACACCGTATAAATAGTCGGATGTAGCATATTTTTGATTCCAAAATTCACTCATGCTTGTAGTTTTATGGCAAATAAACACCCTATCGACAATAAAGTTCAATGGTGCGGTAAGGCTGTTGGCATTTTATTAACTTTGCCCTATGGAAAATCAACAAAAAAATAACCCTTTGCACGGTTTAACACTTGAAAAAATACTTAACGATTTGGTAGACTATTATAATTGGGACATGCTGGCCCGGCTCATTCCTATCAATTGTTTTATTAACGAACCCAGCATGAAATCGAGCCTGAAGTTCCTTCGTCGTACGCCCTGGGCGCGTAAAAAAGTGGAAGCGTTATACCTGGAGAATATTGAAAGATTCAGACAGCAATAAATCTAAAAACATCGGACATGCCTTACTAAACCTTTGTATGCATGCCCGATGCCTTGCTTATTTTCTATTCCTATCCATTTCTGCTTTGTTAGCTTTATCAGCTGCTGCTTTTTCTTTAGCAGTATAACCCAAATCCTCAATGGCTTTTTGTAAAAGGGCCACGCTGTTTTTATCGTTACGGAAAAGCAGGGTAACTTCCTTTTTTTCCAAATCAACCTTTACATCTTTCACGCCTTTTTCGTAAGGCAGGTTTTTCATCATCACTTTTTCACAGTGGTGACAGGTTAAATTTACCTCAAAGGTTACCTTTTTTATCAGATCGGTTTTTTGAGCCGTTGTACTGATGGAAACCAGCAGTAGCAAAGCTCCAATTACATATCCTAAGTTTTTCATTTCAAATATATTTATTTGGTTCAACAGATTATTATCTTTTGTCGAGTGTGTATTTAATTCCCACGTAAAACATGCGTCCGTATAGCGGGCCCCATATCTGGCTGGCATCAAATTCATTTCCAAATGGATCGAACGGATCGATGATGGCCTGTTCCTGCACAAATCCGGTGAGGTTCTCACCCCCGACATAAAAACTCCAGTTGCGGTAATTTTTGGTTACCTGGGCAATTAAAGTTGAATATGCCGCTGAAGTTTCGGGACGCATATTTTCAGCCCGGTTGCCCGATGTATTGGGCAGGGTGCCTGGTCCGTGAAATTGAAGTGTGGCATCGAATTGCCATTTATCCATGTGGGTACGGTATTGGGCCGACAACATGCCTTTGTAACGACTAATCATGGGAACATCCCTTAAAGTTCCATTATAAGTAGCTTTTACCTGGTTGTAACGAAAAGCTGTAGTTACTTCAAAACGTTCAAACAATTCGTAGAATAGCTCGGCTTGCGCACTATGGGCATACGACTTTCCATCGAGCGCATCGAAATAGGCGAAGCCGGTAGTGCGGTCCAGGTCAACAACCAGCTGTTGTTCAAAGTCGGTACGGAAATACTCCAGGGTTAATAGCAAATCGCGTGGTCCCAGCGGAATCTCGTTTACCAGGCTAAGGCCATAATTCCAGGCTTCTTCCAACAATTGGGTTTTGTTTAGCACCAGTTGTCGTGAACTGGCCAGTAACTGGGTGTTTTCGTTAATAGCCGAAGCGGTGCGGTAGCCTTTACCCACCGATGCCCGAAGCGTGGTAAAAGCTTCGAAATGGTATTTGGCATGCAAACGTGGTGTAAACATACTTCCGTGTAGACTGCTGTAATCGTAACGCATACCGGCTAAAAACGAAAAACGTTCCGAGGGAATGTAATTGTATTCCAGAAAAGCTCCGGTAACCCATTCTTCATAACCTACCTGGCTTGAATTCAATACCTCGTCGTTCTTATCGGCAGTAAGACTAAGTCCGGTATTAAACGTGTGTGCTGTATTACCAATATACGATTGAAAAATCAGGTTCGAATAAAGATTTTGCTGCACCGCATCGTAAGCATTTGCTCCATAAAACGATTGGCGTTCGAAGCGGTTAAAACTATTAATCCAGCCAATACTTGTGGCTGGACGGTCGAATACATGGCCCAGTTTGGCAAAGGCATTCCAGCGGGTTACATCCACGTTTATGCCATAAGCACTTTGTTCGTCAGCTGTTTTGTTGTGGTCAAAAGCAGTCTGGCCGCCTTTTCGGCTTTCGTCCACCACCGAAATTCCCATTTTTAGCGTGGTGTTTTCGTTGGTGTAATTCCAGCGGTTCATCAGGTTTATCTGGTTCGACAGGGGACGATCCAAAAAGCCATCGTCGTTCATGTCGAGTTCACGCAGGCTGCTGCCGCCATGCAATAGGAGCGAAGTACTCCATTTATCGTTTAGCGGTAGCGCGTAAGTCAGATTGCTTTCGAGTTTACCATCCTGATTGCCGTAAGCATAAAAGCTCAGCTTTTCCAATCCGTTGGGTTCTTTGTATTGAATGTTTATTTGACCGGTTAGCGATTCGTATCCGTTTTTAACGGCTGCCGAACCCTTCGATACCTGAATACTTTGGAGCCAGGTTCCGGGCACATATTCCAGGCCAAAAGCCGATTCGGCTCCCCGCAAAATGGGAATATTTTCCATCATAAGTTGCGAGTAGCGTCCGCTAAGGCCCAGCAGTTTAATTTGTTTGATGCCTGAAACGGCATCGGCAAACGAAACATCGACTGAAGCGTTGGTTTCAAAACTTTCCGACAGATTACAACAGGCGAATTTTGTAAGCTCTTTATTGGTGATGGTTTGGGTCATGATGGGATTTATCTTCGACAAATGCGTCGATTGCACGCGCTCGCTTACGGTAACTTCGTTTAGTTTACTGCCTGCACTCAGATGAACCCTAAGCGGACTTTTACCCGAAACATCAATTGTATCGGTTCGGTAGCCCACATAACTGAAGACAAGCGTGTTCTTTCCTTCGGGTTGGTCCAGTTTAAAATAACCTTCGGCATTGCTGACTGTTCCCACGGTGGTCCCCGCCCAAAATATATTTACACCAATAAGCGGCTCGTGTTGGTTCTGGTCAAAAACCCAGCCTTCGACCGGTTTTGCCAGCAACCTGTTAGTGCTTAGTAATGCTACCAGCCATAGCAGTACATAACATGTATTTCTCATTAAATTTCTTCTTTAGTTTATTCGTGAAACTCAAATTTCAAAAAAGCAGTGCTCTCGTTTTTAAGCTTCAGTTCTACCCGTAAAAAGCAGTCAAAACAGCTGTAATACAGGATGTCTGAAAACGTATTCAGAAATAAAATCAAAGAAGAAATACCTGCAGCAAGGCCAGAAAGTCAGGCGCTGTATGGGGTGGTGGTAGATTTAAGTGGGAAACAAAAGTTGAAGCATTCAGGGTTTGTGGTACTTCGAATGCGAACAATAGGGGCAGCCATTTATAGGCAAGCTGTTTTTGTTCTACTTTGTGCTGCGAAATAAGTGTTTCTGTGTCGAGTTTAACCACCTGCTGGTGATCGGAACAGCAACTCTTATCGTTTGATTCGCTGGTACAGCTTGTGGTTTCAATTTCCACAGGGAGTGTGCAGCAACTGGTTTTTTCAACTACCCTATTTGGATCTTCACAATCGGATGCCGGAAGTAGCAAAGAGTAGTTGGTACGTTGCTTATGTGTGCAAGTATGACTATAAATACGCAATCCACTGGTGCTGATAAGCACCAGACCTGCCAGCAAAATTGCCAGACCTCGAATACTATATTTTTGCACTTTATTCATAATTACCGGCAGCAAAAATAGGAGTTTCTTTTGAATACCGCTGTTAAAAAGGTGTTAAAGTATACCTAAGAGCCGGTATTCGTAGTTGTTTTTATTAAACCAGTGAAACCTTAATTTCAGCTTTGATTTTGAATTGAATTAACTAAGTCGAACTAATATGGTTTATCGCCATGGTGCAGGTCTTAATCCCCGCATCATGGCGATACTATTTTTTATTTCTTTCGATATACCTCGTTAGCTTGCTATAGGGCAGTTTGTTTCCAGAAAGACCCCTTACACTTGTGCGAGAGCTTGCCCAAACTTCCAGGAGACCTCTAACACTTGTGCCGGAGCTTGACCGAGTTGCTGGGAGACCCCTTACACTTGTGCCGGAGCTTGACCGAGTTGCTGGGAGACCCCTTACACTTGTGCAGGAGCTTTCCCTAATTTCTGAAAGACCTCTTACACTTGTGCAGGAGCTTGACCGAGACGCTGAGAGACCTCTCACACTTGTGTTGGAGCTTAACTGAGTTACTGGGAGACCTCTCACACTTGTGCAGGAGCTTTCCCTGACTTCTGAGAGACCTCTCACACTTGTGCAGGAGCTTTCCCAAGTTTCTGAGAGACCTCTCACACTTGTGCGGGAGCTTAACCAAGCAGCTGAGAGAACTCTTGCATGGGTGCGGAATCATTTCCTGAAATCGGAATGACCCTTTGAATGGTTGCAGGAGCAAATCCGGGTTCCCGAATGAGCTCCTGCATACCTGCGATAGGTTAAAAAGGATTAAATCCCTAAAAAAACTTCCCTGCTAAAAGCAGGCTAATGACCCCGGGGGGTTAAACCTTACTTCCCGGATAGGTAATAAAATTACTTAGCACAATTTCGGTTACGTGCCGGGTTTGTTTGTTCTTATCTTCATAATTGCGGTAAGTAAGCCGGCCTTCAAGGGCCACTTCTTTTCCTTTTTGCAGTTCTTTTTCGGCTACATCGGCCAGTTTTCCCCAGGCCACCACATTGTGCCATTGGGTTTCGGTTTTGGTTTTGCCATTTCCATTACTAAAGCTTTCGTTGGTTGCCACCGTAAATTTGGCCAGCTTTTTTCCACTCTCAAAACTTACAATTTCAGGATTCATTCCTAAATTTCCTACCAATTGTACTCGGTTCCTTGTTGTCATAACGCATTAATTTAAGTGAATAATAAAATTTATCGATGCAAAGATGCAGTGCTTTTACCCTCCGATTCGGTTAATAAGTAATTACAGTTGCTTAACTTTCGTTTAAAACCGTTTGTAAGTGTTTTAAATTGCTTATATCTTTGTTTAGCTGTAAATTAAAATTCATTCCCATGACTGAAAAAAGAACCTGTCCGGTTTGTGGCGATGCAATTATTGGTAGAGTCGATAAGAAATTCTGTTCCGACCAATGCCGCAATACCTTCAATAACGAACGCTACAGTACAAGCAATGTTCAGGTATTGAAAATTAACCGGCAGTTAAAGAAAAACTATACCATTCTTAAACGCCTGAATACAAACGGCAAAACCAAAGTAAAGCGGAGCAAATTGCTGCACGAAGGCTTCGATTTTGAACTGATTACAGGTATTTACGAAACGCAAAAAGGGAATACCTACCGTTTGGTTTACGATGTGGGGTATTTACCGCTCGAAGAGGAATCGTACCTGCTTATTAACTGGAAAGTATAGTGCATCCAAAAATAAAAACGATGACTAATGTAGCCTTATGATAAAACCGCTTCGCCTGATTTTTACTTTTTATAAATCATTTGCCTTTACAAGCATCTTGCTTAGCCTGGCTTGTGCAAGCGTAATCTTTCAATGGGGGCTGGCTCCGTTTACGCTCTTGTTTTGGTTTAAAATATTAAGCCTTGCTTTAATTTTTTATTACATCCACAGCTACAAAAGCCACGAGTTTTTATTATTACAAAAACCTTGGGCTGTCGAAACAGGTCCTTTGGATTTCGACTTTTATTCTGGATATGGTCTTATTTGTGCTATGCTTAATACTAAGCGTAAAAATCAGATGATAAATAAACTCGAAGTCGATAGCCTTATATTGGAATTTGGTTCGAAACGCGTTTTAAACAATGGGTATCTAAAAAGTGAAACGGGTAAAGTAAGCGGACTATTGGGCCGAAATGGTTCGGGAAAATCGTGTTTAATGAAAATTCTTTTTGGTACATTGATTCCCCAAAGCAAAACCATACGAATAAACAACCAATCATTAATTAACGGATATCGTACTCCGGCCGATTTAAGGTACCTTCCACAAAACCGTTTTATTCCGGGTTCACTTACCATTAAAAGAGTTTTTACTGATTATGGGATTGACTTTGCCGGTTTCGTAAGTTATTTTCCTGAGTTCGAAAAGTTATATACAACCAGGTTGAATAAACTATCAGGTGGCCAACGACGGATTATTGAGATTTACACCATTTTGCTTGCTCCGTCGAAATTTTGCATGCTCGATGAGCCTTTTTCACAGGTTATGCCGGTTCATGTACAAACCATTAAAAACCTGATAGTTCGTGAAAAACAGAACAAAGGGATTATAGTTAGCGACCACCTGTACAAACACATTATCGACCTTTGCGACGATTTATATGTTATTAAGGAGGGTAAAATTTATTTAGCTTCAGGTATATCCGATTTGGAAACATTGGGCTACCTCAGTCTAAACGAAAAATAAAACCAATAGCAGAAGCTTTGGCGTAATTAAGAATTAGTATATTTGAAGGAGAGCAACCCGGCTATTTTCCGGAGCTTAAAACCAAAAAGGAAATTCCTCTTTTCTGAAATTCTTTGGCAATGAGCTATTGATAAAATTACTCCTGGGTTTTGATGCAAAAATTCAAATAACTACATTTGAAAAAACTCAACAAGGGGAATCATAGGATTATCGTAATGCTATGTTCGGTATGTATTCATAAACCATTGGAAAAAATGAGTCTGGCAGAAAAGATTTTAAAATTGGCAGAGCAAATTGCGGTTAAAAAGCATCATGCTCCGGCCGATTACGATGAACAAAAAATTAAAACTTTAGATGAAATTGAGTCAGGCATACCCTGTGGCTCCGTTTTGATGCTTAGCGGCACTGCCGCCGAAAGTCGTTTGATTGAGGAGGTGGACGGAACCGACTTTAGTCATGCGGCTATGATTGTCCGCTTTCATAAGCATAAAAACCTGTACTTATGGACGGCAGATACGGTAAATATTTTGCCCGATCAGATAAAAAAAGAAGAAGATAAAAACCATCCGGGTACGCATTTGCTCGAACTGAGATCTTACCTGGCTTCTTTGGATAAAATCTACCCTTCGCCCGATGGTTCAAAATACCGTTTTGCGGTTGCCCGTCTTAAAGGAGTTACGGTTGACGAAAAGAAGCTTTGGGAGACTATGTACACCTACGATGGAACACCTTTTCCGCCAACCAGCGAGGAGTTTCTTCATTTTGTCGAAGGACAGTTACATATCGATTCCGGCATGCATAATTCCTTTTGTGCGCAAATGGTGGCCCGAACGTTTCAGGAAATGGGCTGGTTAAGCAAAAAGCATCCGGCCAATTATTTTAATCCGGGTATCTTTTCAAAAACCCATACAATCAACAAACTAATGCTGGGTAACGCCCGTTTGGATGTTCCCGAATATTTTAAGTTACCTGTTTAATTTGCAATTTTTAACCAGCACAAGTAAAAAAGAAAACCCAGGAATTAAGGTATGAAAAACCAAAAAAAGAAAATACAGCAGCAATTCAACGATTTTATTTACGAGATTACCTATAAAAACCTATGGTTAACCAGCGGATTTATTCTCTTGGTGGTGGGATGGTTTGCCTGGTCCGATATCAATATTCGGAACAATATGCAGGCTTTTTATACGCGCTTGTTGACTTTATTTTTAGCCATTGGATTAATGGTTTTCCAGCTTTCTACCGGCGAAAAATACAAACCGCTAAAGCATAAGTTGTACAATTTGCTTATTGCCAGTGCCCTGATTATGATGTACGCCAAGTACCTGGTGTATTTACCTTTTGAAGGTTCGGCCTATTCGGTGTCGGGCATCATTTTGGTTATTTTTCTTATTTCGCTCGATTTAAAAACTGATACCCTGAATGCAGCACTCATTTATTTCGTTCCCACATTGGTTTTATTGTTCATTGTGCTCTTTTTTGCCCAATTGCCTGAATCGAAAGTGGTAAATTTTTCGAATCTGTTTCCCATGCTCATTCTGGGTTTTCTGGCCAATCGCATACAATACGGTTTGCGTTTTAAACTCTTTGAATCAAATTATTATCTGGAATTGGAGAAACAAACTACCAGTCAATTGTACGAGGAGAGTCTTGAATTGAACCACCAGTTGCAGCAGCAAAACGAAGAAATTGAAGTACAGAAGCAGGCCATTGAAGAGAAAAACCTGACCCTGGAAAAACTGAATGAAGCAAAAGATAGATTTTTGTCCATTCTTTCACACGATTTGAAAACCCCTTTTAATGCCCTGGTAGGTTTCTCACGTTTATTGCACAACCAGTTTGATGCACTCGATACAAGCAAAAAGAAAGAATACGTAGCTATAATTCATAACAACATCAATCAAACCCACCGGCTTTTGGACAACATGCTCTTGTGGGCCGAAACCCAGATACATCAGTATGATTTACACCTAAAACCCGAGCACCTGCATCAAATAGCCGAGAACACTTTTGGGCTATTAAAACATACGGCAACCATTAAACAGCTTGATTTGCTGAATCGGGTGGATAAAGGTCTGGTAGCCCATGTAGATAGAACCCTTATTGAAACGGTGCTTCGGAACCTGGTGTCGAACGCCATTAAGTTTTCACATAAAAACGGTATTATCGAGGTAAACGCGATGGAATTGCCGTCACTTAATGGAATTCAACGGGTAAAGATTTCAGTCAGCGATAACGGGGTGGGCATTTCGCCCGAAAAGCAGGTACAACTGTTTAACATGAAGGAAAAGGTAAGCACCAAAGGCACCGAAAATGAATCGGGTACGGGACTGGGCTTACTTATCTGCAAAGAACTGGTTGAACGTCACGGAGGCGAAATCTCGGTGGAGAGTAGCGAGAATAAAGGAAGCTGTTTCAGTTTTACCTTTCGTTCCGATAATGCTTCGATGGTATAAACTACGTTAGCATGCATCCAGCTGTTTGGTGCTATTTAAAAAACGGGTCTTTATTCTCAATAAAAGAGCTCAGATTCAGAATTTTTGCATAACCACCACTGACCAGGGTATTCAACGTACTCAGGTGTACATCGCTGGCTTTAATTACCTGCCCATTAAAATTAAGGTCTTTGGTTGCACAGGCATCTTCAATTACGGTGCATGCAAAACCAAAATCGTGTGCTGCCCGAACAGCAGCTTCGAGACACATATGGGTTTGCATTCCCACCAGCACCAAACGTTCAATTTTATGGCTTTGCAAATACTCCAGCAAATCGGTACCCAAAAAGCTGTTCACCTCGGTTTTTGTAATAATCTTTTCACTTTCAAGCGGCAATACATTTTCATGGAAAGCGAATCCTTTATTGGCCTGATGCCTTACATGAACCACCAGATTATTATGCTCCCGAAAAAGTTCAAGCACTTTCTTGGCATTGCGACTGGCAGCTTCGGCATTAACCAGTCCGGGCCCGTCGCCGGGAAAGTAAAAGTTCTGGATATCGACCAGCAATAAGGCTGTTTTCTTTGAATTATCGCTTGCTGATTGGGCATTCAGCACACAGGGAAGTAGCAGCAGTAACAGCATACGCATAAGTTTTTTCATGGCAGCATATTTTAGTGAAACCTTGAACATCAAATAAAAACTAAAGAGCTTAAAGGTAAGGTTTTCTGGTTAATTTTTTATCGGTATAAACAACCTACCCGGAATAAGCACCCTAAAGATTGGCTTTTAGGGCAATTTCTGTTATCTTACCGGCTCAACGTTCAATTATTGGAATTGATCAGGCACTTGTTTCGAATAGGAGGCAGGTGTGCCCTGTTATTATTCCTACAGGAGACCATTGTAAACTAAAAAAATTAAATTTGATGCACAGCAGTTCAATTATCACCTTAAATCAGGCAGCAGTTAACAACAACCTTAAATTTTTAAAACAGAAATTGGGAAGCCGGGTCATTATTTCGGCTGTGGTAAAAGCCAATGCTTACGGACACGGCATTGAGCAGATGGTTCCTTTGCTGGAGCAGACCGGAGTAAATCATTTTTCGGTATTTGACTATACCGAGGCTTCGCGTGTAGCAAAGAGTCTTAAGAACCCTTGTCCCATTATGATCATGGGCTGGGTATCGGACAGCGATTTAAACGATGCCATTTCCCGGGGTTTTGAATTCTTTGTATTTAATCTGGAGCGTTTGAACAAAACCCTTGAACTGGCTAAAACACTAAAATTAAAAGCAAAAATACATATTGAAGCCGAAACCGGAATGAACCGTTCGGGCCTGAATCTGCCTGATTTAAAAGAAGCCTTGCACTTTTTGCACGATAACAAAGAGCATTTTGAACTAAAAGGTTTTTGCACGCATCTGGCCGGAGCCGAAAGCATCACCAATTATTACCGCATTCAGCAGCAAATAAAAAGGTTTCATCGTATGGAAGCTATAGTTGAGGCGGCGGGTTTTAAACCGGAACTCATTCACATGGCCAATTCGGCAGCGGCCTTTGTTTACCCCAAAACCCGTATGGATTTGGTTCGCGTGGGAATTATGCTTTACGGATTTTGGTCGAGTACCGAGACTTTTATTCACTATGTAAACAGCAAGGTAAACAAAAACGATCCTTTACAGCGCGTACTCGACTGGAAAAGCCAGGTTATGGCAATTAAAGAAATTAAAACCGGTGAGTTTGTAAGTTACGGAACTTCCTACCTGGCGCAGGCCGATATTAAAACGGCTCTGATTCCCGTGGGCTACAGTTGCGGGTACAGCCGCTCGTTGAGTAATCGGGGGCGCGTGCTGATTCGTGGACACCGCTGCAGCGTTATTGGTGTGGTAAATATGAACATGATTATTGCCGATGTTACCAACCTGTTCGATGTGGAAGTGGGCGACGAGGTGGTAATTATAGGGAAACAAGGCGACCTGGAAATTAAAGTTTCGGCTTTTGGCGACAGCAGCAACCAATTGAATTACGAAGTACTGGCCCACATGCCCGACAAGATTAACCGTAAAGTGATAACTGGCTAAGAAATAGTTCCCGTGCGGTTTATTTTATTAACTGGTTAGCGGAGACCGTAGTGAAAATTTTAATAGTTTAAAATTTAATGTTATCTTTGGAGATAACTTTTTAAAATGGCAAGGCAAATTCTTTTTCATGAGAACCATTTCATTGACTTTTATAAGTCATTAAACCTGAATACAAAAGAGAAAATAAAATATATTTTCGAATTGATAAAACAGGTTGAAAGAGTTCCTGAAAAATTCTTAGTTCCAATGACTGGATATGAAGGGTTATTTGAGATACGCATTGAATATGAGTCCAATATTTATAGAGTCTTTTGCTGTTTTGACGAAGGGAATATAGTTGTATTGTTTAATGGTTTTCAGAAAAAATCACAGAAAACCCCAAAGACAGAAATTGAAAGAGCAGTTCGATTGAAACGGGAGTATTTTGAATTAAAACAACAGAAATTATGACAGATTATAAAGGAATCAAATCGTTTGATGAACTGATTGAACGTGAGCATGGTAAAATTGGAACCGACAGTAGAAATGAGTATGAGGAAAAAGCTCAAATGTTTATTGTAAGTGAAATGCTTAAGGAAGCCAGAAAAAGCGCCAACCTAACACAAGAAGAACTTGCAGTTAAAGCTGGGACTAAAAAAAGTTATATTTCAAAAATAGAAAATGCAAAAGGGAATATTCAATTGTCTACCCTAATTCGGATTTTTGAGAAAGGATTGAATAGAAAGATTGGATTAACTTTCTTATAATAAATTATTACCATATTTGGTCAATTAAATAGCAATTGAGCCACAAATGCATTAAGCCATTAAAAAGGCAAAAAAAAACCGGGATACTTCCCGGTTTTTTACTTAGCTGACTTTTCGTTCAGCATGTTTCAGTTCTTTCTTATTTCGTTTTAATCGTTTAAAGGCGTCTTGCAGTTTTTCTTTCAAATTACTCGAGATTTCTTTCTCATCGTTCTTTTTTGCGCGTTTTAATTTTTTGTTAATCTTACTGGCCCTTACCCAGGCTTTTTCAACTTTTCGCTCTGCAATTTGAAGTTTTTCTTTCTTCTTCATTTTTTCAACGGGATCAACCATGATATATCGGATTTAATTAAACGAATAATTGTATTATATAACAAAAGTTTTGCTTTAATGGTTTTGAAAAAGATGCTTTATTTTCCTCCTTTGCTTTTTATAAGGTTTTTAATGCTTTGTTTTGCTAAACGATTATAAATTAATGCTTTGAAATTTCTCTTTCGCTGCTTTTAAAATACGTTTTTAATGGGTTAAATGCAATTAATAATTAGTTTTTTATAAAAAAAAAGCTCCCGTTTTAGCGGGAGCCTTAGGGTAAGCCTAGTATAAAACTCGTGGATTTTTTTCAGTAAGCATATGAGCCAAAACCTGCGACGGATTTTTGAACCGGCTGCTTAGCATCATGGCAGCAATAATGTAGGGTTTATAGCTGGCCTGTTTAAAGAGCGGTACCTTATAGCGTTCAAAAACGCTTTCCTGAACTTCGCCCTTAGTGCACGAAACCCCGGTAATATCGGCCGGAAGGCAATGCAGGTAAAGTCCTTCGCCTTTTTTGGTCAGTTCCATTTTTTCTTCGGTACATTCCCAATCCATGTGTTTGGCGTTGTTGGCCAGGCATTGCTTTTCGAGTTGTTCCAGGCCGGGCATGTCTTTACCAAGCAGTAGTCTGGTACGTTCCTGCATCACGGCAAAAGGAGCCCAACTTTTAGGATACACGATATCGGCATCTTTAAAGGCTTCGTCCATGGAGTTTACCTTACGAAACGAACCGCCATAGTTAAGCGCCTGTTCTCCGGCCAGGGCTTCTACCTGAGGTATCAGGTCGTAACCTTCGGGATAAGCCAAATCGACCTGCATTCCAAAACGGGTAAACAAACCTATCACGCCCTGGGGAACGCTTAAAGGTTTTCCGTAACTGGGCGAGTAGGCCCAGGTCATGGCTACTTTTTTCCCTTTCAGGTTTTCCACGCCGCCAAAATGATTAATCAGGTGCAGCATGTCGCTCATGCTTTGGGTAGGATGGTCGATGTCGGATTGCAGGTTTACGATACCCGGACGTTGTTCGAGCACGCCTTCGCTGAATCCTTCGTCGAGAGCTTTGCCTACCTGACGTTGGTATTTATCGCCTTCGCCCAGAAACATGTCGTCGCGGATACCAATAAAATCGGCCATAAACGATATCATGTTAGCGGTTTCGCGCACGGTTTCGCCATGGGCAATCTGCGAAGTTTTCTCGTCCAAATCCTGCACTTCGAGTCCCAGCATATTGGCTGCCGATGCAAACGAAAAGCGGGTACGGGTCGAATTGTCGCGGAAGTTTGAGATGGCCAGACCCGAATCAAAGCAACGGGTACTGATGTTGTTTTGACGCAGGTAGCGTAAGGCTTCGGCAACCAAAAAAACTTGTTGTAATTGTTCGGGCGATTTTTCCCAGGTTAATAGAAAGTCTTTGCCTACATTGCTGTCGCTAAGTGCGGCCAATTGATTCAAGATGTTTTTTATTTCCATAAACGATTTATTTCGATGCTGATAATTAATTATTCTGAAAGGGTTTCGGCCAGTTCATAGGCAAAGGCTGCGTAAAAAGCCGATGCTTTTACCAGTTGCTCCACGGGTACTTTTTCGTTGGGAGCGTGGGCCATTACTTCGTTTCCGGGGCCAAAGCCTATCAGGGGAATTCCATAATAACCATTAATGGTCACACCATTGGTCGAGAAGGTCCATTTATCGACCACCGGAGCCTGGTTAAACAGTTTCTGAAAGGAGCGAACACCGGTTTGAACCACAGGATGCGACTCCTCGATTTTCCAGGTAGGATAGTATTTTTCCATGCCGTATTTTAATCCGGTATAAGCAGTTTCTTCGTAGTAAAGTACTTCAACCTTTGCGTTCATCCCTTTAACAATGGCTTCAATTTCGGCCACGGCACTTTCTTTGGTTTCGCCCCAGGTTAAACGGCGGTCTAAATGAAAGTATGCATAGTCGGCCACTGCACAAAGCGAGGGGCTACCCGATTTAATTTCGGAGATGGTTACCGTACCTTTTCCCAGAAAGTCGTCTGATTTGATGCGCTCGTTTAGTTTTTCAATTTCCAATGCGGCTTTGGCGGCTTTGTATATGGCGTTTTCGCCCCGTTCGGGTGCTGAACCGTGGCACGACACACCGTAAAAATGTACACCTATTTCCATTCGTCCGCGGTGACCGCGATAAATGTTCAGGTTGGTCGGTTCGGTACTGATGGCAAAGTCGGGTTTCAGGCCTTCTTCTTCAACCAGGTATTTCCAGCATAAGCCGTCGCAATCTTCTTCCATAACGCTACCCACGAAATAAATGGTAAGATCTTTATTGAAGCCCAGTTCCTTTAGAATTTTTCCGCTGGTTACAAAAGCTGCGGCTCCGCCTTCCTGATCCACCGTACCGCGTCCGTGCACATAGCCGTCTTTAATAAGGCCTGAAAAAGGATCGAACTCCCAGTTTTTGAGTTGTCCGGTATCAACGGTGTCCATATGGGCATCAATGGCCAGTATTTTCTTACCCTTACCAATACGTCCGATAACATTTCCCAGTCCATCGATGCGTACTTCGTCGAATCCGGCGGCTTCCATTTGTTTTTTTAGTTCCAGTTGAACCTCTTTTTCGCCCATGCTGAGCGATTTTATCTGAACCAGTTTGCTGAGGTTGTTTGCGGTATAGTCGGCATATTGTGTAGCCAACGTGTTAATTTTATTTGTTATATCCATTAGAGTTAGTTTATTTGAATTGGTTTTGTTCAAATATATGGTCTTTTTTCATTTAAAACAATGATGCAGTGGAACAAAATTAGGCAAGCTGCTATTATTGCAGGAAGTATTTAGTATTCAGACTCCAGTTTTCAGTTCTCAGTCCACAGCCAAATAGCAATAAAACAATAAAACAATGAATAAACAGTAATGAGTAACCAGTAAACAGAAGTCTTGAGTCTTATGTCTTAAGTCTTCAGTTCTCAGTCTTCAGTTCTCAGTCTCAAGTATCCAATCAAAAATGAATAGTGAAAAGTGAAAAGTTGGTCTTGTGTCTTTAGTCTAGAGTCTAAATTCTAACCGTGTGCTATCCAGTGATTCAGTAATCCAGTTACCATTTTCCGTTCTCCGTTTTCCTTTTTTTCTTAAGTCTTAAGTCTTGGGTCTAAAGTCTAAATTCTAGGTTCTAAAAGTCCAGCATCCAATAACCAACCCTCAATTCATTGCTCACTGCTAATTGCTCACTGCTCATTGTTAATTGCACATTGCACATTGCTCATTGTTCACTGTTCATATAATCCTGCTGCTGAATGATAAGCACTTTTTCGGAGTCTTCGAGGTGCAGGTAGCCGTAGTCGTAGCAAAAATAGTAGAGGTTATCTTTGGAACTTTTCCAGGTGTGGGTATAATGCGTAAAATTCATACCCAGTTTGCTGAGAAATGTTTTTCTTACGGTGGCTTTACCCAAAGGACAAGCAGTACGCAAGGCGCTGCGGTTTGTTCTAAGCTGTTTATTTATTTTACGGATGTAAGCCTCGGCTGCATTGGGTTTGTTGTTGTGGTAAGCACTTTTGCAATAGGCATTGCAAAACTGTTTGTCGCTGCGTCCTTGTAAGGCTTCGTTACAATACAGACAATAACGGGTTTCTTTTTGCATGCTTATGTTTTTTTTTGGACAAACTAATTTCGCACTTTTTTATGATTTTTTTGAAGTTTTATACGCTTAATTACGTTTCTATCCGCTTAAAAAACCTTTACGGCCTTATTCTATTATTAATTTGCTTTGCAAATTCGGTTTTAAACAAGGTATCATGGAAAAAAGAACAACCATTTATTTAAACAAACGCAGGCATCGGCCCACCGGGCTCGATTATATTGTACTGTATTACAAGTATCATGCGCTTATTGATGAGCGGATTATGCTAAACGACTGGATTGTATTTGAGGTGTATTTTGGTGCTTTTTGTACCCCTTATTCTGAGCAAAAAGTGGCTTTATTGCACGATATTTTTTCGGATATTGCCTACGTCAGCGATTATTATATGCATGCCTTGCCGCGCTTTTCGGTAAGTGGTGTCGAGATTAACGGGCCGGTGTATTTCAGGCATCCGCTTAAGCGCATCGATAAACCGGGCGAGGTGTTGCTGGTTCCTTCCAGGCATGGTCAGGAGGCTTATATATTGATTCGCTATACTGCGAATAAATCCATTACCCGGCTTATAAAAGAATTGCCTTTTGTACAAAAGTATGATTTTGCAAAGAGCTATGGTTTTAAGGCAAAACGAAGCTTGTTAAAGGAATTTGTGGTAAAAACCGAGTCGCACTTAAAAATAAAACTGCATCATCAGCTTACGGTTACCGATTTTGAGATTCGGCAATTGTTACTGGAGCAATCGTATAGGAAAACAGCGGAATACAAATCCTGTCCGGTCGGATATTTAAAGTTTATGTATGCAAAAAACTACAGTTTGAATACCATTACAGCGTATCATTTTTATTTGTTGCGGTTTATTAATTCGTTTCCAAAAAACTCCATTCAAAGTATCGATCGCTTTGGCGAAGCGCATATTAATGCGTATCACGAAACGATGATAGAAGATAAAGCCTATAATTCGAAAACCGTAAATCAGAGTTTAAGTGCCATACGTTTGTATTACGAAAAACTGGTTGGGGTGGTGGTTGACGATAAAACCCTGGTTCGACCCAAACGAGAAAAGACCGTGCCGGTGGTATGGAGTCGCGAAGAAGTGGGGGCCGTTTTAAGGCAGGTGAAAAATTTAAAACACAAAGCGCTTTTATCGGTCATTTATTCGGCCGGATTGCGTGTGGGAGAGGCAACACGACTAAAGGTAAGTGATGTAAATTCGGAACGGATGCAGATTCGTATTGAACAAGGTAAGGGAAAAAAAGATAGGTATACCATACTGGCGAAAACCACACTGGCCCTATTACGGGAATATTTTAAAGCATATAAACCCAAAGACTATTTGTTTGAAGGGCAGTATGGCGGCAGGTATTCTGATGTGAGTATCCGTAAGATATTGAAAGAAGCGATGGAGAAGTGTCCCCACCAATTGGTAGGTGGCCTGCATACTTTACGGCATTCGTTTGCCACGCATTTGTTGGAATCGGGGACTGATTTGCGTTATATACAGGGTTTGTTGGGTCATACGTCGAGCAAGACTACAGAGATATACACCCATATTAGCAATGCACACTTGCAATCAATAAAAAGTCCGATAGATGATTTGGATGTTTAACGATAATATATTAGGGCTAATGGTAAAAACAGCACAGCCGATGATTCAATATTTGGTAAAATGATTTTTGCGATTGAATATAAAGTCGTATTTTTGGATTATGAGAACATTACAAGAAATTAAAAACACTTTGAGTAATCATAAAGGCAGATTATTTCATGATTATCCAATTAAATCTATGGCAATTTTTGGTTCTTATTCTCGTAAAGAACAAAATGATTCCAGTGATTTGGATATACTTGTTGAGTTTTCAGATAAGATTGGAGTGAGATTTATTGATTTAGCTGATGAATTAGAAAATATAATTGGGTTTAAGGTAGATTTAGTTTCAAAAAATGGAATTAAAGAAAAATATTTAAAATCAATAGATTCAGATTTAATATATGTCTAAGCGTGATACATTATTGTTATTGGATGATATGTTGCAGTCTGCGCGAAAGATTAAGCAATATACAAAAGACCTTGATTATAATGCGTTTTTAGCGGATGATAAAACAATAGATGCGGTTGTTAGGAATTTTGAAATAATTGGAGAAGCAGCTAATCGCATTGACCCTGATTTTAGAGATGAAAATCCAGAGATTGAATGGAAAAGAATACGGGGATTTCGTAACCGGATAGTTCATGATTATTTTGGGATTGATTATGAAATTGTTTGGAGTATAATTGAAACCTATTTAGATGAACTGATTGATTGGCTGGACACGATAATAGAGAACAATAAAAAACCACATAGCCCTAACGCGCTATAAATGACATTTGGTAGGTCTTACATGCAGTTAGGACAATGTAACAATGTAATTACCAGCTTGAAACATTTGTGCCTCGAAATGCCAAACAGCACTTGTAGGCGCACTATATTCGTAGAAATAAAACTGAAAAAAGCGCGCGAATGGGTAAAGAGATAATGGAAATAAAGGGAAGTAAGGTGCGTTTATCCTGTAGTTAGGCGGTATTTAGGCTGCAGAAAATTTTGTTTCAATCATAAAAATTAACAATATGAAAAATATAATTTTAATTCTTGGGACAATCTTACTTTTAAATAGTTGTGTCAGTAGCCAGACTAATAAAAAAGTAAGTTTTGTTTTTGACTATGAAAATATATTACAACCAATAGAAAAAGCGAGATTCGATAGTTTATTCACAGAACATGAAAAGAAAACGACTAACGAAATTGTTTTAGTAACAACTCCAGACTTTGGGGACGAGAAAGACATCATTATGTTTGCTCAAAAATTCGGAGAAAAAGTACCTGTTGGTAAATCTAATAAAGACAATGGAGTTATAATTGTATATAGCCAAAACCAACGTAACATTAGGATTGCAACTGGATATGGAACTGAAGAAGTTTTGAAAGACGAGATTGCAAAACGTATTATAGATTACACAATGATACCAAAATTCAAAGAAGGAAAAACGATAGAAGGACTATGGCTTGGAAGTCTCGAAATTGTTGAATTTTTGGAAAGACCTGAAAATGAAATAAAAGGAAAAGAATATAAACAAAAAAAATAAAAACACCGCCTAACCCGTAATAAACGCAATGCTACAAACCAGTAATACCAAACTTCTCACGTACTTGTAAGCCCCGCCGAAAATAAATTTTCGACGATTGGCAAAAAAGTTTAAATTGGTCAGTATAAATTTATTTCGGCTATGAAGCAAAACGCTAAGACACGAGTAATTAATACGCACTGCGCTTATTACCATCGTTGTAATTTATTATACTTCTTTCAGTCAAACTTCCAAACTTCAGGTTTCATCACTTTTCATAAACAATTTATGCAGGTTCGGTGGCAATAGAGTTTTGCGGATTACCGATTATTAGATTTTCATA
>JBFWMB010000040.1:0-33232 GCA_050251815.1 Salinivirgaceae bacterium
GGGGTTCTTTGTTTCTTAATTTTTCAATAGCCTCTCTTTTAAAGGCTTCGAAATCAAACTTTTCTTCTTTCATACTATGTCAATTTAATAATTATTTTTTATTGACACAGTTTATTTTACACTCTCTTATTTGAACCTCCGTCCTTGTTTTTCTGAAGTCCGACCTTATTTCGTTTAGCTCTTACCTTGTTCTGGCCAAATTAATCCGCTAACCAGGGGTGAAATAAGTTGAACCCTTTTCAGGGTTCGGGGTAACGGTAATTTGAAAATTCTTTGCTAAAAAGCAAAGCCGGGCATTTCTTCAGCGTTGCTACGGGCGCTTAACTTATCGAGTACGGCCTGCTTTTGTTCGTTGGTATAGCGGCTCCACTGGCCAATTTCTTCGAGGGTGCGTTTGCAACCGTAACACATGCCTTTGCTGTCGTAACGGCAAACATTGATGCAGGGTGATTCCACGTAATTCATCGGTATCGTTTAATTTTTTATTTCGAATAGTTAAGCGTTGTTTAAGCATTTGAAAATGCCTTACTGGCTTAGTTTATTCCTGATTCATAATCTGTATTTAAAAAAAAACCGTGCAATACACGGTTCTTTCTTATTCAAAGGGCAAAACAATTAAATCTTGGTTTGGTTCACGGCTGTTTGCTGAACCTGTTTAAATACGCGTATAAAATTACCGCCCCAAATTTTTTCAATATCCTTTTCGGAGTAGCCCCGCTTTACCAGTTCCAGGGTAATGTTTCCCATTTCAGAAACATCGAAGCAGCCCTGTACACCGCCACCACCGTCAAAATCGGTTCCTATGCCCACATGGTCGATGCCGGCTATTTTTACCATGTGATCGATGTGATCGACCACATCGCTTACCTGGGCTAAAACCGGAGGATAATCCACATCGAGTTGGTACCATTCGCGAATAACCTGCCGGTGTTGTTCCGGGGTACGATTTTCGTGGTTGGCATGGCGGGCCCTGAATTTGGCTATGGCACTGTCGCGTTCGGGATAGCTGGGCATGGCTTTAACGTAGTCGCTTAAGATGCACATTTGAATTACCCCGCCATTTTTTGCCAGGGCACGCAGCATGTCGTCGGTTAGGTTACGGGGGTTGTCGCATAAAGCCCGGGCGCATGAATGCGAGGCAATTACAGGAGCTTTGCTGATTTGCAGCACATCGTAAAAGGCACTGTCGCTGGCATGCGACACATCAATCATCAATCCCAATTGGTTCATGCGTTCAACCACCTGCATGCCAAACTCCGATAAACCATTAAATTCCGGGCCTTCTGTATCGGTCGACGAATCGGCCAGTCCGTTATTTCGGGTATGTACCAGGGTAATGTAGCGGGCACCGCGCTGGTAAAAGTAATCTACGTTTTCCAACAGGTTTCCTAAGGCATAGCCATTCTCAATGCCCAGGTAAATGGCCCGTTTGCCTTCCTGTTCAAGCCGGTAGGCATCCTCAGGGTTCAGGGCTATTTCAGCTTTATCGTTCAGGGGTTCCAGGGTTTGGTGTACCGCATCAAAAATGGCATCACTCTTAGTAAAAGCATCGTGCCAGCTGGCCGAATCGCGTTTTCCCTGACCGATAAAAACAGCAAAAAAGGCCGCATCCAGGCCGCCTTCTTCCATGCGGGGAATGTCGTATTTGCTGCCTCCCTCGCGGGGATTGTGTTTTTCACTGATATCAAATACATCGTTCATAAACTTTAGCGGCGTGTCGGTGTGCGAGTCGAGTGTGAGCACCTGCTTGTGAATTCGGGCGGCTTTCTCTTCCACACTTTCGCAGGAAGTAAGGATTCCCAGTGTTAGGGCCAGAAACCCTGAAAGAATCATTGGTTTAAGCATCGTACTATTTTTTGGTTTTAAAGATAGAAAAATTTGTTTACGCAAGTTATATGCAAGGTAAACAGTGAACAATGTGCAATGAGTAAGTAGTCACCAGTTGGCAATCCACAGCATTAATAAAAACAAGCCCTAGCGGGGAAAAACCATTATAGTCTAAGCGTGTTTTATCCGTGCCAAACCCCTAGGGGTGCAATAATAATAGCCCCGGGTGTGAACCCGGGGTTAGGACGCATAAAATAAAAAGCGGTGCAAGCAGTGGGTTGACATGGAATGCATGACTCGTTTGCACCGCCAGTTACAAGTCTGTATTAGAACCCAAATGTTAAATAAAAATTTCAAGGACATTCCCGGTTGAACCCTTTCAGGGTTCGGCGATTGGTTGGGGCTTGCATCCGTAGGTTGCACCTACGGCTATTGTTGTTCAACCCAGCCCGCAGTTCCCAGTCATTATGCCTGGCTGTAATAGCATTCTATTCCCTTTTATTTGAAAATAGTTGAATTAGATCCAGTACTTTTTGTACCGTCTTCTCATGCTTTGTTTTTTAAGTTCGTGAAAGTATCCGGCACCTTATTTACTGTTTTATAAAAGTATAGGTGGTAAATTCAAGCCCTTCGTTTACGCTGAGCACAAACGATTTTACTTTGCCATTTTCTACGGTAAAGGGAAACACTTTAATGCCGTCGAGCGGATTGGAATAGGTAGCTAAAAAGCGGTTTCGGCCTATGTGTTCGAGTTTTACCTGCAAATTTTTGTGGTGTTCCAGGGTTAATACCAGCAGTTTTCCCTGCACCTCAATGCGTCCTTTGCCATAAACAGGACTCAGGTAGGTGCCACCGAATGCCGAAAGCTTAACATCGGGTTTTGGCTCCAGGGCAGCCGAGTCACGCCAGGCTTTCACTTCAGTTATTTCTTTTTCCAGGTTGCGCAGAAAAAAGCTTAAGTATAAATCGCTGTAGTTGCGGTAAGGCAGTTGCATAAAAGCATCCACAATTTCCCATTTCAAGGCTTCGTAAAAGTAGTTTTGCTCGGTATTGGTAACAACCACCACACCCAGGTTTAATTCGGGAACCAGCGTTACCGACGATAAGAATCCATGAACTGCTCCGGTATGTGAAACCACTTTTTTTCCCTCGTAATCCATCAGGTTCCAGCCTAAGCCATACAATCGGAACAGGTTTTTATTGAACACATGTCGTCCGTTTCCGATAAGGCTTTCGGGTTTACGGCTGCGGTCGATCACTTTTTGGGGAAGTACGGTTTTCCCTTCAACCCGGCCACTATCGAGAAGTGTCATGGTCCAGCGGTTCAGGTCAGCTATTCCTGCGCTCATGCTGGCTGCCGGACCCAGCAAATCGAGTCCGCCGTAAGGAATTTCAGTCAGCTCGTAATTTACAAACGAATGGGGTTTTGAAGCATTGGCATCGTTGGCAATAGCAGCAACCCGTGTAAAAGTTCGGTGCATTTGCAGGGGAGTAAAGATGCGTTCTTTTAAATAATGGTCCCAGGGTTTTCCGGTAGCTGTCTGAATGGCTTTTCCGGCAACAAAATAGCCGGCGTTGCAATAACCCCATTGGGTTCTGAAATCGTAAAGGGGAGGTACGGTTCCAATTTTATCGAACATTTGGGCATCCGACAGGTCGGAATCGAAATACATAAAATCGCCCTGAAAGGTTTCGAAACCCAGTTGGTGGGTAATAATGTCGGTTAGTGTGGCGTGGGTTGTAACCCAGGGATCGGTCATTTTAAATTCGGGCACCCATTGGGTTACCTTGTCGTTCAGGCTCCAGACATTTTCGTGTTCCAACAGTGCCATGGCGGTTCCCACAAAGGCTTTGGTGTTCGAACCTATCATAAAAAGCGTGTTTTCGTCAACCGGGTCAGCTTGCCCCAATTGTTTTACCCCAAAGCCTTTTTCAAGAATTACCTGTCCGTCTTTTACGATTCCCACTGCTACGCCGGGAATATTCCAGGCTTCGAGTGCTTTGTTGATGTAGGTTTCGAGACTATCGGCAATAAAACCGGGGATATTTGAACTTTGCGAAAACAACACTCCCGGATTTATCAAAAACCAGAAGCCAACTAAAATAATCAGGTATTTTTTCATTTTATATCACTAATTAATTATCACACCCATGGAGCAGGCGATTGCTATCTTACATTTTTCGCTAAATTTAGCGATTAAAATTTTACACCTTATCATAAAACTTAATGCTATGCGCTATTTGTCGGTTCTTTTTCTACTTTTCTTGCAACTGGGTTTAAATGCACAATACGCACCTCCACGTGTTTACGAAAACAATCAGACCTTAACTTATCAGGAATTAATTACAGCTTACCAGGCTTTGGCCAAAACCTCGCCCCGCTACAAATTATTGGAATACGGTAAAACCGATGCCGGACATCCCCTGCACCTGCTGGTAATTTCGAATTATAAAGAGTTCGATCCCAAGGTGCTGCGAAACGATAACATGCGTATTGTACTAATCAATAATGGCATTCATCCGGGCGAACCGGCGGGAATTGAAGCCAGTTTGCAGTTTGCTGCCGAACTGGGGAATCCCAAATCGGAATACAATACTTATTTAAAGAACACGGTGGTCTGCATTATTCCCAGTTACAATATCGGGGGTATGCTAAACCGGAGCCCATACCACAGGGCTCAGCAGGACGAACCGGAAGCCTGCGGTTTCAGGGGAAACGCACGTAATATTGATTTGAACCGCGATTTTATGGCTTTGCGTAGCGAAAATGCACAGGCTTTTACCGATATTTTTCACGAATGGAAACCCGATGTCTTTTTGGATACCCACACCACCGACGGCTCCGACCATCAGTATACCATTACCCTGGTAACTACTGCACATCAGGATTTACCACCGGCACTGGGAACCTATCTCGATAAAACCATGCGCCCAGCACTTTATAAAATGATGGAAGAAAAAAGTGTTTACCTGATGTGCCCTTATGTTACGGTTTGGAACAACATACCGGACAATGGTTTTGAGCAACTGATGGAATCGCCGCGGTATTCAACCGGTTACGCTTCGCTTTTTAATACCCTGGCGTTCATGACCGAGAACCATATTTTTAAACCTTTTGAAGACCGGGTAAAATCGACCCTCGATTTTATGTATTGTTTGTTGGAATTCACCAGTAATAATGCAGAGGATATTAAGAAATACCGCGAACAGGCCACCGAACAACTTAAAAAGCAGGATTCGTTTGTGTTGCAGTGGAAACTCGACTCAAGCAGCTATGAAAACCTGATGTTCCGTGGTTACGAAGCATCGTATCCACCCAGTAAACTTACCGGGGAACCCTTGTTGTTTTATGACCAAAACAAACCCTTTACCAAAGCGGTTAAATATTACAATCATTGGGCTCCGGAACTTAGTGTGGATGCGCCAAAGTATTATATTATTCCACAAGCCTGGAAAGAAGCCATCAAACGGCTCGACTGGAACAAGGTGGAATTGTTGCGCCTGACTGAAGATGTAAGCCTCGATTTGGAAATGTATTACATCGATGATTTTAAAACCACAAATACGCCCTACAATGGGCATTATCTGCATTACGACGTTAAGGTGTCGTCAAAGACCATGAAGGTTGATTTTTACAAAGGCGATTATCTGGTTCCGGTAAAAGGCCGCGAAACAGCTTATATTATTCAGGCATTGGAACCCCAGGCTCCCGATTCGTATTTTGCCTGGAATATGTTCGACGATATACTGCAGAGCCGTGAGTATTTTTCGGTTTTTGCTTTTGAAGATCGCGCCATGCATATTCTCGATACCACTCCGGGTTTACGTGAAAAGCTAAAGCAGGAGATAGCCCGAAATCCCAAGATGGCAAAAAACACCTATTTGCAGATGCAGTTTATTTACCGCAATTCTCCGTATTTTGAAGTAACTTACAAGCGATATCCGGTGGGCCGAATCAACAAGAAGATGGAACTCAAAGCGGTGGATGAGAAATTGTATAAATAAAATTGTAATTTCAAAAAGAAAAAGGGAACTGCCGTAAAAATGGTAGTTCCCTTTTTTAGTTTTTATGCTGCAACATACTATTTAAGCACTATTTTAACCATCTTTTCTTCCACCAGGTTTTGCAATTCGCTCAACAGGGCTTTTTCCTGGTTATCGAGATGCCCGTCTTCCCAGGCAATTTCCATAATCTGATCGTATTCGTCGCGTGTAATTTCTGCATCATCAATTGCTTTCAGAATCATTTTTCGCAGCCGTTCGCCGCTCTCACTAAATGCCATAGCTTATATTGTTTAATTGTTTTTTGTTTAAAATTAAGATAAAAACAGCAAACTCCCTGCTATGTTCATCGGGTTTTTTAAAATGGAAATTAAAACTCCATGGTAAAGTTACGGTTTGCGTAAGCTAAGACTTTGTTGTTTCGGCTGACCATAAACACGATGGGAATTGTTTTGCAGGAAGTAAAAATAAATTCAATATCCTTTGCATCGAGTGATGAAAATATTTCATCGAGGATTAATACCTGGGGTTGGGCTACCAATGCTCTTAAAAAAGCCAGTTTTTGTTTTTGCCCCAGGGAAAGTTCGATGCCATTATTTCCAATTTGCTGATACAAGTCTGAAGAATTGCTGAAGCCCAAAAATCCGGCATAGCTGGCCAGATTGTCAGATGAAATGTCTTTACCACTGTAGGTCAGGTTATCCATTACCGAACCGTCAAAAAAAGCCGACTGCCCATCGACCAGGATTATGTTAGCGCGCAAAGCGCTCAAGGCATAAGCTGATAAAGGCTTGTTGTTTAGGTAAATGTTGCCCTGGCCGGGAACAAAGAACGATGCCAACAGGTTTAAAAGGGTAGTTTTTCCCACGCCGGTTTTTCCACTCACCGAAATCCTATCGCCGTGCTGAACCAGCAAATTCAAAAAGGTGAAAACGGCATGGTCCGAACCCGGATATGTAAACGAAAGGTCCTTGAATTCGATGGTGTCAATGCTGTTTAGGCTTTGTTTGTTCAGCTCCGTTTTATCTTCTTCACTTTCATCGAGCAGTCGGAATATTTTACGGGTACTTACCAGAGCTACATGAAGTCTTCCCCAGGCTTCGGCCACTTTTTTAACTGGTTTGTAAACCGTTTTAACCAGGTAGAGGTACAAAACCACGTCGCCCAAACTGGTATTACCATGGGTGATTTTGTAGCTAAAGAAAACATAAACAACCGCCAACAGAATCATGCCCAAAAAATCGTTGGTGGGGTTTAGTGAGAAACGCAGTTTTATCAGCCTGAAATTGTACTGAAAATTCGTTTCAATCAGATCGGAAAATGTAGTTTGTTCGGTCTGTTCTTTATTAAATGTTTTTATCAGCTTTTGTTGGTTGATACGTTTTTCAAGGAATGCGGTATAATCGCCCACATTGTCGGTAATGTTTTTACTTACCTGTTTAATGTGGCGGGTAATCACGTTGATAAATACCACCGACAGGGGAAAAAAGAGCAGGGTGAACAACGATAATTGCCAGCTCAGGTAAAACATTACCGGTATAAATACCAGGATGTAAATAGCTGCACGGGCCACTTCAATAAGCAAATCAATAATTTCGTTCAGGGTAGTTACATCGTAGGTAATTCGTGAGACCAAATCGCCGGTTGGATTTTTCGAAAAAAACGCATGGGGCAGGCGCAAAAGCTTTTGGTAAATATCGTCTTTAAAATTTTGTAAGATGCGCTGGGTTGCAGCATTCATGTATACCCGGCGCAAATAATTAAAAAGCGAATTAAATAGGTACAGCAACAAAAAAATACCACACAAACCCACCAGCCCCCAAAATATGCCATCGGCACCTTTTAGGGTAGTATCGAAAAGGGTAATTTTTTCGTTGCTAATGGGTATCTTAACGTTGTATTTTAAAGGCAGTTTAATTAAGGAATCGGCTTTCTCGATGAGTTGATTCTGAATTTTTCCCAGTTGATTGGTGAGAAACTTTAGCAGACCGCCTGTTGCCAGTTCAGTTAAACTCATGAACAGGGTAGCCAAAATACCATAGCCAATCCATCGTTTTTGTTTTGCAATGTAGCTGAACAATCGTTTTGAGTTTGAAGCCATAAGTTAGCCAATTATAATGAGTTCGTTTTATTGTGGATTGTCATAGTTTTTCTTTTCAGCAATTACCTGCCATGTATTGGTTCCGGTGGCCATTAAGGGAACAGTCAAGCGTTTTCCCCACAAATGGGGACGCAGTGAGCCCAGGGTATCAATGGAATGCTTGTCGGGTATAAATTCAGCATGGCGATTCACCGACATGGGATAAATATTTCGTTGACGCAGATCTTTAGCGGTAATCCATTGCGGGAGTTCACGCAAATCGGCATAATCCACAATGCGCCCCGATTCTCCGTAATGGGTAAGTCCTACCGCCGCCAAAGCACCGATAATTCCGTCGTTGGTTCCTCCGTGCCCGGAAAGATGAATGTGTTTTGCCAGGTTTAATGCTTCTTTTTGCGAAGTTTTTGCGTGGGTGCAGCGGATACCAAAGTCAATAATTGAATCCAGATTATCGGTTTGTTTGGCCACACAAAAACCGGGATCGCTTCCTTCGAAAAAATGGTTTTTAAGATGAGCTATTCCCCGCTTAATTAATTCCTGATCATAAGTAGCATCAGGTGTTTCAATCACACAACACAGGGAACTGTTGTGTGAGGTCATGGGAATTTCAGGCGCATGCAACAATTGTTGCCTGACCACCATGAGTTGTTTACATTCTGCAGGTAATTCATTGGCAAACCAGCGGGCCAGCTTGCCAGTTCCCCGGCCACAATCCAGGGTGTCGGTATCGTCAAAAGCAACATAAAAAATCATAAGCAAAAACTAAAAATGTAAACTAATTCCGGCAACAAAGTTACGGCCAATATATTCCGATTCTGAAACTGCTCCTTGTCGCAACTCGTTGGTGCTGTCCAATATATTAATGGCATTAAGATAGATACTGCCCCAGGAAGCAAAAAAGTACTTTATCCGGGCATCAATTTGTAAAAAGGGTTTTTCAATCAAAGCATTAATTGGTGTTCCTTCGCTAATAGTTTCGGCAGTAGTGCGTTCTCCAACATAGTTGGCTCCCAGCGACAACTGAATTTTTCTTCGCGTGTTCAGGTAATCGACCGATGCATTGGCAATCCATTGAGGTTGTTCGTTCAAACGACGGAGTTTAAAGGTTCCCGGATCGCGCACCTGCGAACCCAGCCACGATATATTTCCGTTAAAAGCAAATCCCTTTAAGGAAAGTACGGAAAGATCGATACGAGTGTTGATGTCAGCTCCCCAAACCTTTCCCGAGTCGATATTTACCGATTGAAATATTCGGTAGCCATAGGTTTCGTCGATTCCAATTTCACGAATTTCGATAACATCGCGTAAGTTTGAATAAAATCCCCGGACCGAAACAAAACTCTTTTCGCCAAAGTATTTTTCGGCTCCTGCTCCAAAATTCCAGGCTGTTGATGGAACCAATTCGGGATTGCCCCGTTCAATCAGCTCCTTTTTGTTTTTTATTTTATCGACTGGAACCAGCAGGTTAAAAGGCGGACGGGAAATTTGCCGGGCCAGATCGCTTTTTAAAAAGAATTCGGAATTCACTTTATATTTTACATGCAACGACGGGTTTACACTTTGATATGAAACACTACCCGATTCTGCAGCCGTGGTATAATTTCCCTTATCGATATCGTAACGCACAGCCGGCAATATCCACCAGTTACCCAGCGTAATTTCATTGCTCAGGTAGGCACTGTAACGGTATTCGTTTAAGGTATAGCTGCCGTCTTCAATCTGATCCCAAAACAGATGGTCAATCAGTTTGGTGTAAGTTATGCGATCGTAATCGCGATCCAAGGCTGAAAAACGGATACCAACTTTAAGCGTGTTTCGGGAATTTAAGAACGGGTATGTTTTGTTTAATTCTGAGTTGGCAATAAAATCGGTATTTACCTGGTATTCGTCTTCATAGCTTTCTTCAGTTCCGGAGCTTGATGAACGCCAGCGCCAACGATCTTTTGAATCGAAATGCTGGGCCATTTCAATGCGATTCTTCCAGGAGAAATTTGCTTTTTTTAGGATGTACGATAAGGTGTGAATGTGCAACAAACGCAATTTGCTGTCGCTGGCAGTGTCGGCACTTAGGTTTAAACCACCCTGGGTTCTCCGTTTAATGTCGGCCAAAAAATCGAGTTCTTCAGAATACCGCGAGAAAAAGGTTTTGTACTTAAACGTTTGGGTGCTGTCGGGTTTATAGGCCACGGTACCTGTAAAACCCTGAATCCATACGTTTAGGGTTTCGTTTTCGGTACCTGAAATTTCGCCATCGCTTAAGCGGATGGTATTTTTCCGTTGAAAATTATTTAAACTATAGGTACCCAGAGCCGACCATTTGTTCCATTTGTTTCCCAGCGTGAGGGCAAATTCGGGGTTAACTCCGGAATTTGTTGAGGTGTTATCCATCGATAAATCAGCAGCGACAACTTTTTTATCGGGAGTATCCCTAAGCACAACATTCACGGCCCCAATGGTTGCATCGGCGCCCAGGGTAGCCGGAGGATTGTAAATCAGTTCAATGGTTTCAATCAGGTCCATGGGAATGCGGTCGAGCTTCAGATCGCGGTAATCTTCACCACCGGCTGGGCGTTCGCCATTTATCAGGATGGCCTGGAATTGTTTATCGAGTCCGGCCAGCATTATGTTGCGGCTGAACGAAGGGGGTCCCTGCATAACCACCAGCGGCAGGCGCTTTAATACATCGCCTGCTGCATGGTGACCAAAATTGTTTAAATCTTTGCTGCCCACTACCAGTTTTGATTCGCCTGCTTCTTTTTGCTGTTTTAGCGCGTTTTTTTCTGCATCGGCTTCAACCAAAACTTCTTTAATATTTTGGTGCAGTTGGGCAAGGCTGATAAACGGTAAACATAAAATTATTCCAACCAGTAAATACTTCATTGAATCAGTTAATTTAACAGGTTTTTATTCAACAAGCGGAATTACTTTAATGGCATAGGTTCCTGCCTGCGTTCCCACCGCGATATGAATTTTTATTTTCTTTTCGTTTTGATCCACTTCAACGGCTTTGGGATTATCGGAATGGCTGTTGTTTTTATTTAAGAAATCGTCGGTTTTGCCGTATTGTTTGTAAGGCGTAATACCATCTTTATAAAATACCGAACCAATAATTTCAGCGGTGTATCCTTCCGTTGGGCCTTCGGGACTGTCCACTTCGGCCCAGATAATCTGTACCAGGGGCGTGTCACCACAATCGACTGAATAGCCAATGGTTTCGCCGGCTGCAATGGTATCTACATCCCAGGTATCGTCGAGGGTTAGTTTTTTATAAACCAAATCGAGGGTGGCCGTACCGGTTACCCGGATGGAAAATGTTCCGGGACGGGAAACATCGGCCAGTTCAACTTTAATAAGTATTTCTTTTTCGTTTGTCAGGGCAATTTCCTGTTTATCGTCTTTGTAGCCGTTGTTTACTTCCTCAAAATAAGGGCTTATTCCGTCCATGGCATAGGCCGATACTTTTACATCGCCTGTATAGCTTTTTGAGGTTCCGTGGAAATCGGCTTCAGCCCATTCTACATAAAGGGTAGTGAAAGTTTCCGCATCGGTAACTTTAAACCAAAGGGTTTGATTTACTTCAAGGGTTGTGTCAATCCAATTGTTATCAGCAGGCAGGTTAATGGGCAGTTGTTCAGGTTCCAGGGGTTCGTCCTTGGAGCACGAGGCCATTACCAATAAGAATACAAAAAGTACCGAAAGGTGTAGTGTAATTTTGGTTTTCATAATAATAGTTTTTTTGTTGGTTATGTATAAAAGTGCAAATTGCAAAAATTTGCTGTTCGTCGACAAAACTACTTACAAATGCGTCTATTCCTAACGATTTATGTCATGTTTTACAAAAGGCTTTTTACCTGATATTTCTTATTTTTAAATTAGAGTAAGATAGCATACGCCATGAATAATCATTCGCTGTTTTTATACAAGTAATTGCTTTGGGCTATTTCAAAATTATTTATTGGATGAAGTTCGTTTAACAATACATTAACAGAAAGCAAACGAACAAAGGTAGAGGCAAGGCTGTTTATCATGCTGTAAAATAAAATACCATGCGCTATTTCGTATTGCTTTTGCTTTTTTTTATTTCGCTTAATGTACAATCGCAGCAGGTTCCGGTAATAAATTACGATGAACTGGAACAGTTGTGGAGTGCTTCGTCCGATACACTTTATGTGGTTAATTTTTGGGCTACCTGGTGTAAACCCTGTATTGAGGAACTGCCCGATTTTTACAAAGTGAACGATGAATTCAAAGGTAAAGCCTTTAAAATGATTCTGGTTTCGCTCGATTTTCCAAGCCATTTGCAATCCCGGGTGCTTCCATTTATCGAAAAAAATAAGGTGAAGCCCAAAGTGGTTTTACTCGATGACGACGACAATATCTGGATAAACCGGGTAAATCCCCAATGGGACGGAAGCATCCCCATTACCCTGTTTATTAAGAATAAAAAGAAAGAGTTCCATGGAACTACACTCAATTATCAGGAATTAAAAACCCTTGTTGAATCAAAATTATAAATTATGAAAAAGAATTATTTGCTGATTGTTGCGCTGTTTGCCTCACTGGCAGTTTCGGCGCAAGGGTATAAAGTAGGCGATGAGGCCATGAACTTTACCCTTAAAAATATTGACGATAAGATGGTTTCGTTAAGCGATTATGCTAATGAAAAAGGCGTGGTAGTTATTTTTACCTGCAACCATTGCCCGTATTCGGTGGCTTACGAGGATAGAATAGTTGCCCTCGACAAAAAATACAAGAAGAAAGGTTTTCCTGTTGTGGCCATCAATCCGAACGACCCTACCGAGTACCCCGAAGATTCGTTCGAAAACATGAAAGTACGCGCTAAGGAGAAGGGCTTTACTTTTCCGTATTTGTTCGACGAGAAGCAGGAAGTATATCCGGTTTACGGAGCCACCAAAACGCCCCATGTGTATTTGTTAAAAAACAAGAACGGAAAATTCATGGTAAAATACATTGGCGCTATTGATAACAATTCTAAAGATGCAGCTAAAGTAACTGAAGCTTATCTGGCCAATGCCATTGATGCGCTGTTGGCGGGTAATAAACCCAATCCCGAATTAACTAAGGCGGTGGGTTGTTCTATTAAGCCAAAAAATTAAAAGCGATAAAAAACGTATAAAAAAAATCCCCGGTCACCTAAATTTGATGCCGGGGATTTTTTTATGTACTTATTATTTATTAATTAGTTCGATGCTGCGGGCAACAAAGCGGTTCAAATCTTCACCCTTTAGCATATTGTTTGCCAGTAAAGCCAAATCGACCAGTTGTTTGGCCAGCTTGCTTTCTTTTCCGTAAGCTTTAAGGGTTTCGTTTTCTTTGTCGCTAAGCCCGTTTATTTTTTTGGTTAAATCTTCGAGTTTGTCTTTAAGTTCCTGCGAAACTTCTTCCTCTTTCTTTTCGGCTTTTTCTTTTTCCAATTTGGCTTTTTCTTCGTTCAGGGGTTGTTTCTCTTCGCGAATGTTTTTAAGTGTTTCGCCAAGCGTTGATTTTTCGTCGTCGAGCACTGTTTTCACCAGGGGATGCGAAGGATTCACCACCAGGTTGTAACTGTCGGGTAAGTCGCCGTAAAAGTTCATGCCGCTCATGGAGCCCATGTCTTTCATGCGACGCATAAACTCACTTTGGGTAATTACCATTGGTTTTCCGTTTTCGCCCAGGTCTTCGAACTCAATCAGGTAATGCGCTCCGGAAGGGGTCACAGCATTAAAAACCTGAACTAGTTCGTTACGTTCTTCTGTTGAAAGATTTACGACGTTTTCGTCTTCTTTAGGAATCAGTTTACTGATAACATCAGAATCGACCCGTACAAAGCGTGAACTTTCAAATTTTTGTTCCAGTTGGTTTACCCAGTGCACATCGAGCTGGCCATCCATAAGTAATACATCGTAGCCTTTTTCTTTGGCCGCCTCAATATATGCATACTGCGCATCTTTGTCAGTTGCATATAAGTAAACCAGCGATTTGTTTTTATCGGTTTGGTTTTCTTTAATCAGTTTTTCGTATTCTTCCAGGGTAAAGTATTTGGCATCGACATTCTTAAACAATGCAAACTTTTTAGCCCGGTCGTAGAATTTCTCGTCGGAGAGCATACCGTATTCAATAAACAGTTTTAAGCTGTCCCATTTCGATTCAAAATCTTTGCGTTCCTCTTTAAAAATTTCAGTTAAGCGGTCGGCCACTTTTTTACTGATGTGGCTCGATATTTTTTTCACATTCGAATCGCTTTGCAGATAGCTACGCGATACGTTCAAAGGAATATCGGGCGAATCGATTACCCCGTGCAAGAGGGTCAGGAATTCAGGTACAATACCTTCTACGCTGTCGGTAACAAAAACCTGATTGCTGTATAGCTGAATCTTATTTTTTTGTATTTCGATATTGTTTTTAATTTTTGGGAAATACAAAATACCTGTCAGGTTAAACGGATAATCTACGTTCAGGTGGATGTGAAACAGGGGATCTTCGTGAACGGGATACAATTCTTTGTAGAAATCCTTATAATCTTCATCCTTTAAATCGACGGGTTTTTTAGTCCAGGCTGGTTTGGTATTGTTAATTATTTTGTCCCTATCGGTATCCACCATTTTGTCTTCTTTCCACTCCTGCTCTTTTCCAAAAGCAATGGGAACGGGAAGGAACTTACAGTATTTATTCAGCAGTTCGTTAATTTTTGCTTCTTCAAGAAATTCCTTGTTTTCTTTGTCGATGTGCAGAATAATGTCGGTACCAAATTGTTCTTTTTCGGCATCTTCCATGGTAAATTCCGGGCTTCCGTCGCAGCTCCAGCGTACGGCTTTAGCACCTTCTTTATACGATTTGGTTAAAATTTCCACTTTTTCTGACACCATAAACGACGAATAGAAACCCAGTCCAAAATGGCCGATAATGGCTTCGATGTTGTCTTTGTATTTATCCAGAAAATCGCCGGCACTTGAGAAAGCAATCTGGTTGATGTATTGATCAATTTCTTCAGCAGTCATACCAATTCCATGGTCTGAAATGGTAATTGTTTTTTTCTTTTTATCGAGAGCCACTCTAACGGTGCGGTCTTCCCATTCGTTTTTGTATTCACCCGAACTAACCACAGCGGCCATTTTTTGCGTAGCATCTACGGCATTCGAAACAATCTCGCGTAAGAATATTTCATGATCGGAATAGAGGAATTTTTTAATAATGGGAAAGATGTTTTCGCTGGTAACACCAATTTTTCCTTTTTGCATATCTATAACTTTTTAATGTTAACAAATTTCGGGTTCTGCTTTTCAAAGCGTATGCCATGAACGCGAAATGGACAGCCTGTCACAGAAGCCGCCGGCAATGCTTGACAAAAAGACAGTTAAAGCGATAAAAAGGAAAAGATAAAATGGAGTGTGGATATCACCAAAAGCCCGACAAATACTACCAGGGTCCATTGGAAGCGGCGCTTTTTTGCATCGAGCAGCAGTTTGCTATAGTGAAAGCGAATGGCATTTTGCAAACTGGAATAGGCATATTCCGATTTTTTTATAAAATCGAGTACATTGGGTTCTTCTTTAATTTTCACAAAGTCAAGATTCTCGTCGCTATCGTACGACGAAAAAAGGATAACATACACGCGGTTATATTTTTCGGCCAACATGCGAATTATTTGTAAGCCGTTTAGTGCATCGGAATTTTCAGTGGTTTGTAAAAAGTAGTCAAGAATAATATAGTAGTGTTTGTTCCGGTTGTAACTTTGTTCTAATGTTTCCAATAATTCTTCACCACTTTTAAACCAATTGACTGAGAATTTTGGATTAAAATCCAGCATTTTATCAGTCAAAACCTGTGCCTGCACGGGATCGTCCTCGACAAGAAAAAGTTTTATGTTTGAATTAAGGCTCAATGTTTTGTTTTTATGGCAAACAATTTAAGAAATAAATATTTGTTAATCAACAAGTAAAAACAATAATGGTTTAATTTAGCGAAAATATTTTTTTTTGGGTGCTTCCATTTTGTAATCAATGGCCGAAACATAATGCCAAAGCCCATCTTTAAACTCAAAGGCATCGTACGATAAATCGGGGCCATAAAACTTGTGGTTCCCTTGATACACGGGTTCTGTAGGTGCCAGATGGTCAAAAACAATTTGCTTGCGTCCGGCTTCCCATTTCACCATCATTGCAGCCATGCGTGAATATTCAAAAATAATTCGTTTGCTGCGATACCGATCAGCAACAAATACCGGTTTGCCAAAGCGGGGTTTCCCATTTGCCGAAAAGTAAAGCAAATCAATTACTTTTTTATTCGAATGTAAATTATTTCCATCCCATCCAATTAGTGTATAATTGATCTCCCCGTTAATTTCAACCGGTACTATATCGTAATAGGTGGCGCCAAACCAATTATCGTAACTTAAGGTTTGATTGGCCGGCTCGGGGATGCTGTCAGAAAAGTCATTTAATTGAAAAAGCTGCACTTCTTTATTTTGGTTTTGATAGTATTGGATAAATCCTGAATGATGGTGTGTGCCGTCGGCTTTTACCCGGTGCCAGGTGAAAATGCGCAAGAGTTTATCGTTCGAAACCAGCCGGCTTATAGCTGAAAGAGAATCAAACGGGTATTCGAAAGCATTGTTTTGTTGCAGGGTGTATTTTAGTTTTTTTTCCAGCGTTAAGTTCAGGCTGTCAAGTTGTTCATCATCGAACCTGACTTGTGATAATTCTTCAGCAATCATAATCAGTTCTTTTTCGGCTTGTACAAAATCAAAGCTGTTGGTTTCCTGAGCAAAATTGCTAACAGATACTGAAACAAATACCATCAGCATTCCTGATAAAAGCAGCTGCTTGCTTGTTGTTTTTATTGTATTCATGGTAAAGTAGATTCTTCAGTTAACGCTTTTATTATATACTTTCATCCATGGCCTGGAGTATGATGCCTGCCACTTTTTCAATTTCAGTTTCGGTAATGGTTAACGGGGGAGCAATCCGAAAAGCTGAGTCGGAAAACAGAAAGAAATCGTAAATCAAACCTTTCTCAAGACATTTGGCAAAAAAGGAATCGCGTTTAAACGAAGGAACCATTTCGATGGCTAAAAACAAACCTGAGCCGCGTATTTCCTGAATGGCCTTGTGATTAAGTAGTTTTTTGAAAAGTTCACCTTTTGCTTCCGCTTTACGGTGTAGGTTTTCATCTTTGATAATATTCAAAGCGGCCAGTCCTGCGGCACAGCTCACCGGATGTCCGCCAAAGGTGGTAATATGCCCCAGTGTGGGATTGTTGGTTAGCGTATCCATCAGTTCTTTCGACGATGCAAAAGCGCCAATAGGCATGCCACCGCCCATTCCTTTGGCAAAGCAAATAATGTCGGGGGCAATCTGGTAATGTTCAAAAGCAAACATACGTCCGGTGCGGCCAAAACCGGTTTGTACCTCATCAAAAATAAGCAGGGTTCCGGTTTGATTGCAGCGTTCGCCAACTTCGGCCAAAAAATCAGGATTGGCAGGAATGATTCCGGCTTCGGCCTGAATTACTTCCATTACCACACAAGCTGTTTTATCGGTAATTAAGTGAAGCGATTCGGGTTTATTAAACTCCATAAAAGCCACACCGGGCAATAACGGTTGAACGGCTTTATTGAGTTCTGTTCCACCGTAAATACTTAATGCACCATGGGTACTTCCGTGATAAGCATTCTTAAAAGCCAGAATTTCTTTCCGGCCGGTTGCTCGCTTGGCCAGCTTTAAAGCTCCTTCAATGGCTTCGCTTCCCGAACTGACAAAATAAATGCTTTGAAACGATTCGGGTAATAAGTCAATAATAGCTTTGGCAAAGTTTACCTGGGGTTGTTGGATAAATTCGCCGTAAACCATCAGGTGCATGTATTTTTCAGCCTGTTCCTTAACAGCTTCAACCACTTTTGGGTGGCAATGTCCAACATTACTGACTGAAACTCCCGAAACCAAATCGATATAGGCTTTACCCTGAATGTCGTATAAATAGATTCCTTCGGCCCGGTCTATTTCGAGTCCCATGGGGCATGGCGAAGTTTGTCCTACGTGTTGTAAGAAAAGCGTGCGTTGCGAAATCATAAGCTAAATTATCTTGAAATCAGGTTTAAATCGTCCATTAAGTTATCCCTAAACGATTTGCCAATGGGAATAACCTTGGACCCACTTTCAACTTTAATTACCACGTTATTGTCTTCGATGTATTCAATCCGGTGGATGTTTACAATATACGAGCGATGAACCCGCTTAAATTTAACCAGGGGTAATTTGTTCTCGATAGCTTTCATGGTAAAATGAATCGTGAATTTTTCCTTAAAAGTATTCACGGTTACGTAATTCTCAAGTGCTTCAACCCACAAAATATCGTCGTACTTTAAGCGTACCAGCGTTGAGTTCTTTTTCTTAATAAATATCTCTTCAGGGTAGCGTGAAATGGATTCACGATCCTGAAACCGCTTTTGCGCCTTGTTTACTGATTTGTAAAAGCGGGGAAGACCCAAAGGTTTCAGCAGGTAATCCACTACATCGTATTCGAAAGCTTCCAGTGCATATTTTTCCTGACCTGTAACTATTATAATAATCGGAGGTGAATCCAGGGTATTAATAAATTCCAGCCCACTCATTTCGGGCATCTCAATATCAAGAAAAATAAGGTCAATGACGTCGTCGCCATCAAAGGCTTTGAACGCCGACAGCGGGCTTTCAAAAGACCCCACCAGGTTTAATACATCTGTTTTTTCAATAAATCCTTCAATTATTTTGCGACTTAGCGGATCGTCATCGATTATTATACAATTCATAAAGATCAGAGGTTAATCACTAATTTTACAAATATAACCATTAATAAATAACATTTTATCAATAAGGAGGCTTATTTGTTGGCTTTTAAAAATAGTAAAAATAAGGATGTAAACCAACCAAAAGTAATTTGAAGTGGTAAAACAATAATTTTAAAACTAAAATAATGCTAAATTGCAGGTAATTTAAGCTGGCTGGCGCACATTAAACCTAATTTTGGGCATTTATGAAAAAAGTAACTTCAGTTCTGATTTTTTTGTTTTATGTATGGGTCTTACTGGCTCAAAAAAGTACAGATAAGGAGCAACAATGGGTTATAAAATTTGCCGATGCCGATGCAATGCAGAAAAGCGAATCCATTTTTAACACCAAAAAACTTGGAATTGACGATTTTCCTATACTCATGCCGCTTTTTCCTGCACATCAAATCATGGCAAAGGGTACAAAACCTCTTTCACCCTTATCACAAATCTTTACTTTTAAAGTGCTCATGAACAGTGAAGCCGAGCGTCTGATTCAAAACCTGATTGACATTCCCGGGGTGCTTTATGTTGAACCGCTGCCTGAAATTTCTTTGTTCAACGTACCCAATGATCCACGTATAAGTGCTCAATACTACCTTCCATTGATAAAAGCTTTCGACGCGTTTGAAATTACCCAGGGAGATACCAACATAGTTATCGGTATTGTAGATACCGGCATCGACTTTTATCATGAGGATTTGCAAGACAACATTAAGTTTAATTATAAGGACCCCATTAACGGAATTGACGACGATAAGGATGGATATATTGACAACTTTAAAGGCTGGGATGTGGCCCACAACGATAACGACCCACAATGCGAATTCAATTCTGAAATCAGCGGGGTTTTTCATGGCACCAGCGTCTCCGGAATGGCGTCGGCTGTTGCCAATAATGGGATTGGAATTGCAGGCCTGGGCTATAATACCAAGCTTTTACCGGTAAAAATAATGGATGCTCAGGGTTCAATGGCTTCGGGCTATCAGGGAATTGTTTATGCAGCCGATCAGGGATGTCAAATCATTAATTGCAGTTGGGGAGGTACGTTTCCTTCGCAATTGGGAGCCGATGTTATTGACTATGCTGTAAATTACCGTAATTGTCTTGTGATAGCAGCAGCTGGAAACAGTGGTGATGACACACCATATTATCCGGCTTCGTATCCCGGTGTTTTTAGTGTGGGAGCAAGTAATTCCAAGGACCTGAAATGGACCAAATCGACCTATGGTATTGAACTCGATGTTTGTGCACCCGGCGAAGCTGTTTTGCTTACTTCACAAAACAACGGATATACCTACGGTTACGGAACATCATATGCAGCTCCTTTAGTAGCCGGACTGGCCGCTTTGGTTAAGGCGAAAAAGCCCGAATGGACCGGCTTGCAGGTAGCTGAGCAAATACGGGTTACTGCCGATGTGATTGACACGGTAGGTGACAACCAGTATTTTTATCAACAAATGGGTTATGGACGCATCAATGCCTTAAATGCCTTAATCATTGATAATAAACCGTCGGTGCGGATTGAACAGCCCGAATTTTTTACCGATAAAAATCAGGCTTTATTGCGTGGAGACACCTTGTGGGTAAGCTTCTCGGCTAAGAATTATATACATCAGGTTAGCAATACGGTTATTCGGGTGACGAGCGATTCGGAGTACCTTGTTCCCATCGAAAATATGGTGAGTACGGGAGTTTTAGATGCACTACAACAAATTGATTTCAACGAATCGCCTGTGCGGTTCAAAATGGCTTCAGACATGCCGGCCGATCACGAGGTGGTTTTTGATTTTGAAATGATGGATGCTTCATACAATGATTACCAGAAAGTAAAAGTCCGACTGAATCGCTCATACTTCGATATTTCGACTCCATTCCTTACGACTACTTTAACCAGTAATGGTAAAATAGCCTACCATAATCGTTACGAAAGAGTGGGTAAAGGCTTTGTGTTTGAACAGGCGGGAAATATTTTAAACGATGCCGGGATTATCGTAGCTAACGGAATTCAAAACATGGCCAGTGCCCTGTTTTATAATTATCAGTTTGAAAGCCTTCAGGTGGTTGATACCGTTAGTGTAAATAAGGAAATACTTAAGGGAACTACCAAGCTGCAACCCGTCGAATCATCTAACCTGAATCTTGAGTTGAAACAGGAAACTTTTGCTTTTACATCCCCTGAATACGGAGGTTCCCTGGTTCATAAATACACCTGTTACAATACGTCAGATGAAATGGTGCAGGGTTTGCGAATGGCCCTTTATTCTGATTGGGATTTGATTAGCCCAACAGCAAACGAAACGGCATTTGATGCGGAATTAAATTTGTTTTATACCTATACCCATACCAATCAGGTGCTTTACGCCGGCATTTGTCTTTTGGATGAACAGCCCGGAATACCTTACGGATTCGATTTAATTGCCGGTGGAAACGGGGGGATGGATATTACCGGCTTTTTCTCGAACGAGCAAAAATGGTTTACCATGAATACCTATCGCGATAAAGCAGGAAATGAGGGCGATTCAATTAATGTGGCCAGTATGCTTAGCTCAGGAGCTTATTCAGTTAATGCCAATGACTCAATTAGCATAACTTATGCGTTGATTGCAGCCAAGACTAAGTATGAACTACAACAACAGGCAAAAGCACTACGAAAACTATTTATCACCGAAACAAATGTGGTTTTGGAGCAAGAACCTGGAATAAAGATTTATCCCAATCCGGCCAACAAGCTGTTATATATCGAAAACACCAATGTATTGGCAAGCCGAATTACTTTATACAATAGTTCAGGAATGGTAGTTAAAACTATGGAGTTGCACAATCGCCTGCATCAGGTAGAACTGGATGGTTTGCCTGCGGGACTGTATTTAGTATATCTCGAAAGCGGCAACAAATATCTTTGCCAAAAATTGATTATAGTGCAATGATTTTTGAATAATCAAATTGATTTTTTTTGCAGTAATCATCAATAATCAGGTTTACTTTTTTAATGGTTCGTTTGAGCCATTCGTGTTGCACCTGTTCTTTTTCAAACTCACTTAGCTGCCAGTTTATCTTCGATTGATGCAGCTTATGGGTTAAATGATGAAGAATGATGGATGCGCTTACTGAAATATTAAAACTCTCGGTAAATCCAAACATGGGAATCTTAAGATAGGTATCGGCATGATCGAGCATGGTTTGACTGAGTCCGCGCATTTCGGTCCCAAAGAATAAAGCTATTTTTCCCTCATCCAGATTTAGCTTGTCGAGATTGATATCGTTGGTGTGGGGCGTGGTGGCAACAATGCGGTAGCCTTGACTTTTTAAGTGTTGAATGGTACTAAGCGTATTGTGTTCCTGCTTGTTGTGTTTGACAATATTAACCCACTGGCTCGAGCCCAATGCCACATCGGGATTTACCTGGTATTTATTTTTATTTTCGATGACATGAATGTCCTGAATACCAAAACAGTCGCAGGTACGCAACACAGCACTTGCGTTGTGGGGTTGGTAAATGTCTTCGAGAGCCACACTTATGTAGCGGGTTCGGTTTTGGATAACCTGTTCGAATAAGGCTTTACGTTCAGCCGAAATAAAATTTTTCAGGTAGCAATTTAAACCCGACAAATCGGTGATTACTGAAGTGATGTTATCTTTTGTTTTTTGCATTAGCGTTTATTTTGGTCAATATGGGTAAGGAACCTTTGGTTACAGCCCCTAAAATAGAAATTTTGAATTAAAGAGAAAGAACAAAGCCTGGCAAACGCGTGGATTAATGATTGCTTTGGATGGTAAAATATTGAATGTTAATGTATTTTGAAGCAGTTACTTATTTACATTAAAAAAGAGAGGATTTTTTTTTGAGCACTTGTTGCAGATAATAAAAATTTATCTACTTTTGCCCCCGGAGAAATGGCAGAGTGGTCGAATGCGGCGGTCTTGAAAACCGTTGTACCGCAAGGTACCGGGGGTTCGAATCCCTCTTTCTCCGCGGAGCAAAAACGCAAAATAACGCAAAACCCTGAAAGTCAAAACTTTCAGGGTTTTTTTATGCGACCCTAAAAGCACATAAAAGCATCAAAATACGCCATTTTTGGTGGACTTAGCGAGGACTTAACATTTAGGTCCGTTTTTAGTCCGCTGCAAAATTTCGAAATACTTCGAAATACCTTGAATTACTGATATTTAAGTTGGGTTAAAAGAGCTCATAAACTTAGTTTTACACCTAAAATTTTAAAGTTATGAGTATCGAAAAAGAAGTAAAAATCCTGTCTTTTATTAAAACGACAAAACGCATCAAGAATGGCGAAGCGCCAATATTCATGCGGCTTACCTATGAATTACAACGTGCTGAGTTTGGTATAAAAGAAAGTATCGATCCAAAATTGTGGGACAAAGAACTGGAAATGGCCACCGGAAATTCTGAAAAAGCTATCCAGGTAAATTCGCTATTACTACAGTATAAGCAACGTATTCTCACCATAAAATATTTGTTGGAAAATGAAGGCCATCAGGTAAGTGTTAATTCCATCAAGGAGAAATTGCTTGGAACTAAAGAAAACCGACGAACAGTGGTAAAAGTATTTGAAGAGCATAATGAAGATGCCCGAAAATTGATAGGAAAGGATTTTGCCTACGATACGGTTCAAAGGTATGATACCACTTTGATGCACTTCAAAAAATTTATCAAAAAGAGATACAATCGGGAGGATATGGCATTTAATGAGCTTACGCCTCACCTAATTGACCAGTTTGAATTGTATTTTAAAACAGAGCGCAACTGTAGCCATAACACTACAATAAAATATCTAAAGAATTTCCGTAAGATTATTTTACTAGCTCTTGCAAATAACTGGATGCAAAAAGACCCTTTTGGCGGGAAAAAATTCAAACTTACTCCGGTAGATGCTGTTTATTTAAACCAGAAAGAATTAGATGCCCTGCGTTATAAAAAACTGGATTTAAGAAGATTGGAAATTGTTCGCGATGTTTTTCTCTTCAGTTGCTTTACAGGTTTAGCATTTTCTGACGTTAAAACCTTAAAAAAAGAACATTTTTCAACCGATAATGAGGGCTATACCTGGATTCACAAAAAGCGTCAGAAAACAAACCAGATGAGTACTATATTAGTTCTTGATGCTGCACAGCGAATAATTGATAAGTACGAAAACCATCCGTTGGTTCAGTGTGAAGATAAAGTATTGCCTGTTCCATCCAATCAAAAAATGAATGCCTATTTGAAAGAATTGGCTGATATTTGTGGCATTAAAAAACCGATTTCTACCCATTCTGCCCGACATACCTTTGCTACTACAATTGCCTCAGAAAATGATTTGCCAATTGAGGTAACATCAAAAGTTATTGGTCATTCCAATATTAAAATGACTGGCCGATATTCCAGGACGACAGAAAACAAGATTAAAAAACACATGAAGGAATTAGTAAATAAATTTTAAAGGCATTGGTTTTCTTTCAAATACTTAACATTAAACGAAATATAAACCTTTTGTTATTTTTATATTGCATTGAAAATTTAGCAACCGATTAAAGCCGACTTCAGAAATGGAGTTGGCTTTTTTTATGAGAATTTAGTAATCTTATGATAAAAAATATTCTATGAGAAATTTAATAGAAGAATTACCCGATCAGGTAAACATTACAGTTACTAAAGCTGATCTCATTGAATTTGCAGGCTATTTATTAAAAGAGTATTCCAAAGATTTTGATGAACAAAAATCTATAAATTCAATATTGAATATAAATGAAGTTGCTGAATTTATTGGAATTAGTAAACGAACAATATACAAGTACACACAATCAGGTATTATACCCTTTTACAAACAAGCGGGCAAATTATTCTTTAAAAAAGACGAAATTGAGCAATGGCTCACAAAAAATAAGGGGTACAATTTAGAACATATTAAAATAGCAGCGAGTAATTATATTTTGAAAAAGAGCTTACAGTAATTAAAAACATTTTGTAGACTTTACTGAAATGGAAGGTCTATAAAAGGAGCTTATAGTATTCACTATTCGAATAAAATCGAAACAGGTGACAACAGTCTAATCTGAAAGGCACCTAGTGCTATATCAATAGCACATTCAATGTCAATGCACTAATAAATCAGCCTTATTTAAAAGAAATTTAAGTAGTTATCAAAAAAAAACACAACATACTATTGGAACGTATACGAATATTACATAACTTAGCTTATTTATAAACAACTAAAATCCATTATGTTATGTCAAATTATTATGTGAACAATGTTGCACAAAGTAATGGTGACCATGAAGTGCACAAAGATGGGTGTTCATATATGCCCACCAATAAAAAAAGCTTAGGATGGTTTTCAAACTGCCATGATGCAGTTCGTGAAGCCAAGAAAACTTATCCAAAATCTAACGGATGCTATTATTGCTCAAGAGAATGTCATACAACTTAATTGACAATCGCAAAAAGTCTTGAAATTTTCAAGGCTTTTTTGTTTTATTACTATTTAATCAGATTTTCATTACTTGCATATAATTAGAATACAACTTAAAAACACAAAAATGTCCAGTTTTTTTGCTAATAAACTGGACGTTTTAAATTTGGCTAAATATCAATTGCTTGTTTTTAATGTCTTTTTTAATTCAAACTAAAGTTTATTGGAACTGTAAATGATACTTTTACCGGAATGCCATACTGAAACCCGGGAGTCCATGGAGGAATTTCTTCTATTACTTTAATGGCTGTTGCATCAAGTAAGGGATGAACTTTTTTCACAGCTTTAACCTGCTCAATCTCCCCAGTAGTATTTACAACAAACTGAATAAATACTCTGCCTTGAATACGCTTCTCTTTGCAGAAATCAGGATAGATAAGTCTTTTGGCAATTTCACTTCTCAAATTTATATCACCTCCAGGAAATTCCGGCATTTGCTGAACATTAAAAAAACGTTCATTATAATTTTTGGTTATGGGTTCATCCGGATCGCTGGAAAGGCTATCTGAAACATAATAGGTTTTTGAAGTTTTTAATTCTCCTAAATAATTATAAAAACTCCATTCTCCAGTCATAAAACCATTTTTATACTGACCTTGAAAAACAGGTTTGTCACTAATACTAAATCCTGCAATTTCTCCATTATACACGCTATCCTTAAGGTTTATTAATGTAATAAGATGCCGTTCCCCATCTTTGTCATTTGAGTAGGTTTTAAGGTATCCACTTCCATCTTTAATATTGCCTAAATAATTATAACCAATGGAATTTTCCCCTATTTTGGTAAACTGTACAGGGACTTCATGATAAAAGCTGAATTTGTAGATTAAATTGCCTTTTTCATCATACAACATATTATCTCCATGACGTTCACCCAATAAATATTCACAGTCTTCGCTAAGCTTTCCGCTTTGATAGTAATATTCTGATTTACCATTTCTTACTCCGGCAATATAATTCAGCTTTGATGCTAAGATTCCATCTTCATAATACCCTTTTTGTTCCCCAAAATACTTTCCCATTAAGAAATTGAGAACCGAAAGTGTGTCCTGGTTTTTGGTGTAAATCCATTCCCCTTCTTTTAACCCATTTACATAGGAACCTTCAATTTTTATTCGGCCATGATAAAATGTCCAAATACTATCACGTTTATTATTTTTAAAATAGCCGGTAACCCTTACCTTTCCTTTTATTTTTAATGTATAGGTACCTTCTTTAATATCACTGTTTATGCCATCAGTATAGTATATTTCTGTCTTTTTTGCAGTAGCATCTTTGTTGACTACTTTTTTATAAGCATATTGAGCATCACTTACTTGAAAAATAAATAAAAGTCCCAGAATTTGTACGAGTGTTTTCATAGATTAATTCGAATAAACATTTTAGATCGTGTTATTTATAGATTGTCCAACTGGCACAATTTAGCACACCACCTTCTTTGGCTAACCAGTTGGCTTTAAACGGCACTACTTTACAATCCGGAAAGGCAGTTGAGATTTTTTCCAGAGCCAATTTATCTTCTTTATATCCAAATTGGGGAACAACAATTAAATTTCCCACGTGCAAATAGTTAATGTATAAGCCTTCGGCTGTTTCCATATCTGGATCCATTGGGCAGGGTAATTCGGTATATTTCAGCTTGTGATTTTTCAATACAGCTCTAAAATCATTTTCCCATTGGGAATTATCCGGATCGGGTTCGTTAATAAAAACGGTAGTGGCATCAATAAACCGGATTAAACCATCGGCATGACCGGTTTCTTCTTCAGGGAATTCCGGAATAATAATGATTTCAGCTTTTAAATCGAAACGGAGCCGTTCCAAAATTGTCTCATCATTGGGGAACTGATACCGGTTATCTTTTAGTACCCGCTCAGTGATAATTACTTTATCTTCCCATTTTATAACATTTCCACCATCCAGAATTATAGGAGAATACCTTGGTTTTATTAATTCGGGAGTCATGAACTGAACATACATGGGGTCAGTTAAATAATTTAGTTCTTCACCTTTTAAATAGGCTTCAGGCCTAAAAACAAACTGAACAAAATCTCTTTCGGCCACTTGTACCGGCATAAAATCGCGGCAATAGAAATCTTCGGCTCCTACCAGGAGCTTTACCTGGTATCCGGCGTCTGTAATAATCTGAGATAGTTTATTAAACTCCCTGGGAAATTCTTCAGGTAAGGTGTTTGAGAAATATAAGGCGTTGGTTTGATGGTCGGTTATCATATTATTTGTTTTTAACACTTATTACAAACAGGGTGAGCAAAGCTGGTTTTGAAATTTTTCCCGCATATATGGCAATAGTTTTCCGGATAATAAGCATTTTCAAAACTAATCCAACTCTTGAAACAATTAATACAAAATGGTCGCTCTGTGTCAAATTCAATTTTTGTTCCACATCGAATGCAAGTACCATTATTTTGGTTACGGCTCATTTGATTAGTATTTCTCCTGTAATTAGCTTCTAATTTTGGACTTGCTTTTTGCAGTATTGAAGCATTAAAGAATGAATGAACTTCTTCTCTGAGCTCATTAAAAACTTGACGATCCACTTTATTATTGATCAATATACCCATCTCCCGGTTATTAATCATTGAATAGTCGTAGATATTCATTGAGGAAACTATTGCTTTATTTTCATTTAAATAGCATTTAGCGTGTAGGTTATGTAAATAATAAAGTGATAGGTTCTCAATATTAAGTATTTTTTCATATTCATTTTCAGCCAAATTATCTTTTCCGTAAATAATATTTATTTCTACTCCTCGTAACGAAGCATCCTTCAATCTATAATAGAAATTCTCTGAAATTTTAATGTATGGACTTATTATAATAAGTTCTTCCTTTGCTTCTATGATTAAGCTTTCTAATTCTGAAGAAGTTCGTGTCGTTGTTAAAAATTTTGCCATAAACTCATGAATGGGTTAATTTTTTGTTGCTTTTTTTAAACGCTCATCAAAGGCATTCTTTATTTTTTCTGCAATAGGCTTAAACTCATCTGCATTAAATTCATCGGTTTTGGCATTGTTGCACCAGTAGCAGGCCATCACACAATTATCAGGTGTATATTCAAGATTTGCTGTTTTTCGGTCGATTTCTAAAGACCAACCCCTCAGGTTTTTTTTCGAAAGTAAGTGCTTTGCTCCAAGTTCCTCAATTTCCATTAAAGTTAATCCACAGTAATAGCATTTATCTTTTTTAATTAGGTCGTTAAATTGTTGTTCGGGAAATCTTACCGGGAATACATTTTTGATGTAATCGATTTCCATTTCCTTAATTACAGCCTTGAAATTTTCTTTTAAGCGGGTGATTTCCTTTTCTACGAACCCAATTTCTTTTCCATCAATTATTTCATTAGGCAATTCCTGCCAATAAATATTAGCAAATTTATGAATTAGGTTACTACTTATTTCAAACTTTTTAAAATCCTCCAAACTTGGTTGGTTATCTGTTAACGCAACTAAAAACAAATAAAGTTCCAGTTTGGTCTTGAAACTGTCTTTAGCTTTTTCTGTATATCTACTCATGATAAAATACTTTTAAAAGTTAATTTCTTCAGATTAATAAGCTACACTTTAAACACTCCAATTCTTCTTAAAATTCTCTGCCTGTTCAAAGATATCATGGTACACCTCATCGCGTTCCACTGGTGGGTAGCCGTGTTCATCGAGTAGAATAATTAAACCCACTTTAAGGGCCGATTTAATATCCTCGCGTTTGTTCCAATCCGGGAAACGGGCCTGTTCGTCAACCAATTCTTTTACCGATTTGGCAAGTTCTATCATTTTGTCCTCAGGATAAGTAAAATCGTATTTAACACATAAATGCATCAGTATATCGTAAAAGGCCTTTTCTTCAAAGTCGATACCTAATTCATCTCCGGATGAAAATTCATTATATACCTCCCAGATTAAATCAGTTAAATGGTTGGCCATTTCTTCATAGACTTCGCTTCGTAAAATATCATTTTCGCTACGATCGTTGTATCTTTCCACAAGGACTTGCATTTTACGTGAAAAGTCGATGCCACGTACCATATTCACTTTTTTCATTTCTCCAATGGCTTTGGCTAGTAGCTTTTGAAGTAGTTTTATTTTGGTGTTGGGCAGTTTTATTTTATTGATTTTATCAATATAATCTTCATCAAAAATATCCTGATGACTCTCTTTTTCCTCACCCATTTTAAAAAGTTCTTCCACACCATCGCTTGCCAACGCATCTTTAATCATTTCACGCACCCGGGCATTCATTTGCGCCGTATCGGGGGCATCGCCCTTGGTGAGTTTAAAAACTATGGAACGTATGGCAAGGTAAAAGTGGGTTTGGTCACGCTCCTCCTGTTTGAGTTTTTCACTCCCAACACAAATATCGTAAGCTGCTTTTAAACGCTTGATTAAACCCATAAAACGGGTCTCTTTTTCCTTGGTTTGCATGGCAAATTCAGCAGCCTGGTTCAAGGTGTTTAATTGCTGCAATGGTGTGCCATTAAAATACGTGGAACTATTGAAGGTATGAAACAATTTTGCCAATAAGTCCAGGTGATTTCGCACTACGATTAATGATTCCTCAATGTCTTCAAAATTATCTTTATCGCCTTTATTGTATTTTGCCAAAGCCAGGTTCATTTGCTTTTTTATACCAATGTAATCGACAACCAACCCTTTGTTTTTGCCTTCGAATTTGCGGTTTACGCGGGAAATGGTTTGGATTAAATTGTGTTGCTGAATTGGTTTATCAATATAAATGGTATCTAAAAAAGGCACATCGAATCCGGTGAGCCACATATCAACTACAATGGCAATTTTAAAGTTCGATTTTTCGTTTTTAAACTGACGGTCGAGTTCTTTGCGGTCTTCTTTAGTGCCTAAAAGATTGTAAAGAACTTTATCGTCATCTTTACCACGGGTCATAATCATTTTAATACGCTCCATGGGTTTTATCTCTTTCTGGTCTCTTTCTGAGAGTTCAACACCTTCATCCGCTACCTGAACCTTGTTCCATTCCGGTTGTAAGGCAATTACATTTTTGTAGAATTCGTAAGCTATTTCGCGGCTACTGCATACAAACATAGCTTTTCCTTTCACCGTTGCACCTTCTGAAACCCGCTGTTCATAATGATGCACAAAATCATCGGCTAAGGCTTTTAACCGGTCCGGGTCGCCTATTATTACATTCATGTTGGCCACGGCCTTCTTGCTCTCTTCTACCTGGTATTCGTTTGCACCCAGTTCAGCCGCTTTTTCATAATATTTTTCAATTTTTTCGAGTTCGCTGTTATTCAGGGCAACTTTTGCAGCACGGCCTTCATATACAATGCGAACGGTAATTTCATCACGTACCGATTCAGTCATGGTATAAGCATCTACAACCTTACCAAATACATCAAGCGTAGCATCGATGGGTGTTCCTGTAAAGCCTACATAGGTTGCGTTGGGTAAAGAATCGTGTAAATATTTTGCAAAACCGAAGGATTTAGTCACACCATTTTCGGTGACTCGTATGCGTTGATCCAGATTTACCTGGCTGCGATGCGCTTCATCGGATATACAAATAACATTGGTACGTTTGGTAAGTAATTGGGTATCTTCGGTAAATTTATGAATGGTAGTAAGAAAAACACCACCACTTTGATGCCCCTGTAGCAATTCGCGTAAATGTGACCGGCTTTCGACACTGATTATGTTATTATCTCCAATGAATTGTTTAGCTGATCCAAAGGTATCTGAAAGTTGATCGTCCAAATCGGTTCGGTCGGTTATTAATACAATGGTGGGACTTTCAAAGTATTTGCTTTTCATGAGCAAACGGGTAAGGAACAGCATGGTATAGCTTTTCCCTGAACCCGTGGCACCAAAATATGTTCCTCCTTTACCATCGCCAGAAGGTTTTTGTGCTTTTTTTATGTTTTGGTACAGGTAATTGGCCGCATAATACTGCGGGTAACGACAAACTATCTTAACGTCTTTTTTAGAAGAATCAGGGAGGTAAATAAAGTTTCGAATGATATCGCGTAAGCGGTTTTTATTCAGCATTCCCTGAGCCATGGTGTACAAGCTATCAATGCCATCCACGTCCTTTGCTAATCCTGCTATTCTGCGCCAGGCATAAAAAAACTCGTAAGGTGCAAAAAAGGAACCGGATTTGTTATTCACACCATCGGAAATAACACAAAAAGCATTGTACTTAAACAAATCGGGTATATCTCTGAAATAACGTATCGTTAATTGTTTGTAAGCATCATGAATAGTAGCATCCTCGCGAATGGCCGATTTAAATTCAAAAACAACCAGGGGTAAGCCATTTATAAAAATAATACCATCAGGTATCCGTTTTTGGGTACCGGTAATTTCCAGTTGGTTTACAAATTTATAAATATTGGTATCTTTTGTATAGTCTTTAGCTGGTAGTGGTTCTGCGACAATAATATCCAAATCGCTATTGGTTAGATGAGCCTCTAAACCTGCATAATCGAGCAATTCAATGTGAATGTCTTTTTGAGTCCGGTCTTCCCGCTTCAGGATGAATCCATCGGCCAGCCAACGCATTATGGTTTTATTGGTTTCATAAAGGTCGCTGGCCGGAAGTGTTTTTAATTGCAACAGGATGGTTTGCGCTTCGGTTTGGGTAAGCTTATGGTTTTTGTATCGGGTGGTCAGATAATTTATAAAATCATCCTCAATAAGCACACTATCTTCGGACCTTGAAATGGTATTGCCTAAATAATGCGGATACCCTTCGTTTTCCAATAATTCGGCAAATACCTGCTCCAGTTTTTCTTCGGTAAATTTCATCTTTTTTAAACCACTAATTATTTTCTCCTAATAAATACAATACCACCTTACCTGGTTTTGTAATTGTATATTTCTGATTTCTATCTTTAGGATTTTCAGGAATAGTATAAGCAACCCAACCACAATTGATAATCGGATCAAGATGTTTCCTTCTGTTTTTTGTTTGATAATCAATACCAATATGTTTAAAAATTTCAATACCTGATTTAGGAGTATTTACAAACTTGAGAATAGTAATTGCTTTAACTCCAAGTTTATTATCAATCAGTTCTTTTACTTGGTTACTTACTTGGTTACTTACTTGGTTACTTACTTGGTTACTTACTTGGTTACTTACTTGGTTACTTACTTGGTTACTAAAAGCAATAACTTTATCTATTGTATTAAATTCTAATATCATACCTTGGTCACTTTCCTGGATACCTTTAATATTATCTTTATAAAGTGTAACCTGAATACCACCATCTTTCTCCATAATTTCAGGAGCTGGCAGTCCTGCCTCATTACACGAATTAATAATCTTTAGCGTACCTCTTCCCCAGGAATCGATATAACCAGCTTTAAAACAAACATCGGCAATAAACGGATTGCGTGGCCGTGAATTGTGGTTTCCTTTCAAGGCTTCAATATCCAAGCCCAAAGGCAAAATCCCTTCGTTCCATATTGAAATTTTATTATCGTAAACCCTTATTTGCACATGTGCTCCCATATAAGTCCGGTGCACAAGGGCATTCAACAACATCTCACGCAGTGCAGCCAAAGGATATTCTCCTTTTTCAATTCTAAGAATGCTCCTGAACTCAATTTGTTGAACCAGGTATTTATACCCGAGTTGTTTTATTACCTCTTCGAGCAAATACACGATATTGCCTTCAAAGATATCCTGAAAGCGTAAATCGGCATCGTCTTTTACAAAACGGCCAATTTTTACTGAAATATTAGGATAAAACCGGTTCGGATCTTTTCCAAACAGTATAATGGCCGACCTCTTTAACTTCCCATTTTCGGTTAGCCTTAATTTCTCAAGAAATTCAAAAGCCGACAGGCCTTCAACCTTGGGTAAACGGCCACTGTCTTTGGCATCATCAATGTATTTGGCAATGCTGTTAGTGTCAATATCTTCAATTGTAGCACGTTCTTCAACAACATCGTCCCAGGTTTTCCCGGTTTTTTTTAAAAGAAACTCGTTTAATTCAATTCCGGTAAGTTCGGTTTTTATACTACCCGAACG
>JBFWMB010000041.1:0-32801 GCA_050251815.1 Salinivirgaceae bacterium
TTAGACAGAAAATTACGTGAAATGGGCGGACGATCACCTAAACAAGAAATCGAAGAGCTGAAGAAAAAGCTCGAACGCGCTGAGATGGAGCGAGATATCCTTGAGACAGCCATCGAAATCATCGAAGATGAATATGGCGTGGATGTGAAAAAAAAATTCTTGTCGCAATCGCAAAAAGATATTTTGCGAAGACTAAAAAAAGGCTCAAAATAATAGTGATGACTGAGCTATTCAATATTTCGAGACAAGCCTATTACCAGCTATTGACCACAAAGAGCAAAACTGCTTTGGAAGTAAAAACAATTTGCAGATTAGTATTGCAAATTCGCCGGACAATGCCACGCATTGGTGGACGAAAATTGTACTATTTGCTTCAGCCGGAATTTGTGCGATTAGGAATTAATATTGGTCGTGACCGGTTTTTTGATATCCTGAGACGGGAACATTTGTTGGTTAAAAAACGCAAGAATCATACACGCACAACTAACTCATACCACCGGTACCGGAAGTATAATAATTTGTTGCAACACACCCGGATAACACGTCCGGAACAGGCATGGGTAAGCGATATTACTTACATCCGGACAAGAAAAGGATTTTTATATCTGTCACTGGTCACTGATGCTTACAGCAAAAAAATTATGGGCTATGAATTATCGGATAATTTAAAGACAGAAAGCTCATTACGTGCACTTAAAAAAGCGGTGAAAAACCGCAAGTATGCTGACAAATCATTGATTCATCATTCAGATCGCGGGTTCCAATACTGCAGCCCAACATACACCCAGATGCTTGAAACAAATGGAATAAACATCAGCATGACAACAAAGTATGATCCGTATGAGAATGCTGTAGCAGAAAGGGTTAATGGTATTTTAAAATCGGAATTTTTCCTGGACCAAACCTTTTATAACAAGCAACATGCACTTCGGGAGGTCAAACGAACGATTGATGTTTATAATAGTTTAAGACCGCATTTGAGTTGCAATTATCTAACACCAAATCAAGCACATAATACTGGAAATTATAAGCTAAAACAGTGGTCGCGAAATTTTTCCTCAAGGGAAGCTTCCCTTGAGGAAAATAAAACCTATATTTAAATGTATTTTATTAACCAAAAACTGTCAACCAAAATCAGGACGATACAAAGACAAACGAGCAGACAGATACGAAAGTGATAAATTGAAAATAGAAAGGATTTAGCTTTTTGATAGGTCAAGCCTACGTCCAACTTAGTGAAATAGCAGCAGAATGGTTAGAAAATAAATTTCAAGAAGCTAAAGTTGGATTTGGTGCCATTCCAAAAACTTATCTTGATAATTTATATCCAGGGAGTCCAACTTTACAAGAAATTTTAAAAAATGAATAAAGACAACGCTATTTCCAAGCACATGGCCAAATCCCGCAAGCATCCCACGGGCTAAATCTGGCAAAGAGCCTGCAATTTTTCTACCCACAGGTAAAGCCAGCATTCCAACCTGGCAAAACAGGAGTTAAAAAAGCCCGGCCTGCAGCCATCACTCAAACGTCCTGCTTGTGGGGCTTGGAAAAGTCGCAATTTCAATTTACTTTTAGTCCTAATTTTTAACATAAAACCAAGTAACAAACCACGCAACTGAGTCTTGCGTCAACGTTAGGCAGATATGGCCGCAGAAAATGCAGTACCAATGAAAAGAACCCTACTATTAGTATTTATAATGTTTTTAGGTTTTATTGGTCATTCAACAGTAAAAGGACCAATAACAATCGAATTTGTTGGCTATGACATCGAAAAGAATATTGTTTATCTGGCTCGAACAGATTGGGCGGAATGCGATTGTGAAACTGATCTTTATATTTATTACATAAATCAAGACTCTATTGAAATTATCAAATACTGGAGTGGTAGAAATGATTTTCGACTTAGACGTCAAGGAGTCTTATTAGCAAAAGGATTGGAAAACCTCACAAATATTGAGCCCACTTCATCAAATAAAATAGACTATTTATTTAAATGGCTTCCAAAGATTGATTATTATTCTCCAGTAATGATGAAGGATACGATGAATTGTCCTTTTTTAATACAAATAAGTGAAGATAAGTATGAATTCATTCAATGTTATTCACAAAACGAGAGACCAACAATTCAGGAATATCTCATAAATGATTCCATTGGATTTCTTCATATAAAATATAAAGGAGATTGTTTTGAAGGCAATACACATGATGAACTGATATTAATCAAAAAGGCAGAAAAGAAATTAGAAAGTAAACTATTGATAGGAAGTAAACTAATAAAACAATAAGGAAATACGCTGCCTAACTGGCGCTTAAACGTGATTGCACCAAGAGCTCGCAGGTTTTTGCTTTCAAAATACCTAGTGAGTAAATTTAAAAAGACAATTATAAATTAAACCACGCAACTGCATCTGGCTTCAACCCTACAGCGTAGTTTACCTGCCGACAGCCGTTTTTGAGAACCCGTAATCCCGAATAGTAAAAGAAATTTTAAATAGTACGGTGCGGTGGGCATGCAAAACCCGGTGTGGAATTGTCGATAAGGGTATAGCGGCACCAGCGTTTCAGGACGAAACAGCACAAACACAACCTTGAGTGAGCGAATTAGCAGAAGGCAGGGAAGTACTTATCGAAATTCGTTGGTTTTGCAAGACTTTTGTTTCTTTTGGTCAAAAAAGAAAAGAAGAATGTATTTAGTGTAGCATTAGGTTCTTAGTATGGTTTTATACCAATACCAAAGAGCGTTATTCCCTGAGTTTCCACCGCTATAAGGCCCGGCCTGCAGCCATCACTCAAACGGCTTGCTTGCGATGGCTTGGAAAAGTCGCAATTTCAATTTACTTTTACCAAAGTGTTTTATATCTTCGGTAACAACATCAACAAAAAAAGACCAAAGAATTGGCCGGTTTATTTAACATGAACATTGTAATAATCCGGCTGTTAAATGATAGTAAATACCTTAATTGTTCAATACTAATACCCAAAGTACATGAAAAGCATTTTTAATAAAGCGCTGTTGTTTCTGCTGACTATGGGGGGCTTTTTGGGGCTTCAGGCTCAGGTTGAAAACATGGTGGTCAACCCGGGCTTCGAAACCTACGAAACCTGTCCGCAGGATTATACCTTTATGGACAAAAGTCACCGCCTGATACCGGGCTGGACCTATCCCTCGTTTACCACGCCCGATTATTTTAACCGGTGCAGTAGTGGCGAGGTTAAAGTACCCGACAATTTTGCCGGTTATTCCGAACCCAAAGACGGCAATGGATATATGGGAGCCATATTGAGCGGTACCGACCGCGATTTCAGGGAATACATTCAGGGCAGCCTGAAAACACCCATGGAAGCCGGTCAAAAGTATTGCGTATCGTTTTGGTACAAGCTGGCTTCGGGTTCAAAATTTGCGGTCGATAAGCTGGGTGTGAACTTTGTAAAAGAAGAGGTAGCCAACGACAACAAAACCTATTTACCTTTAAAAGCTCAACTGAACAATACCGAAGGCTTATTTCTCGATAATACCGAAGAGTGGCGGCAATTTTGCATGGTGTACACGGCCGAAGGTGCCGAACGCTTTTTTGTGGTAGGTAATTTTAATAATTACAACAACACCAACTATGTGGTTACCGGAAAAGATACCCGAAACAAAAAAGGTAAAGCCTATGCCTACTACTACTTCGATTTGTTCGAAATACGTCCTTTAATCGATTGCAATGTATGTGCCTGCGTACCCAAAGGAATGGAAACCGTGGTGATTGATTCGTTTTATACCGGCGGGCTCGATCCCATCACCGGGCAGCTGCACCAGATAAAAAACGACGGAGTTATTAGCCTGGGTATATCGGGTGGTTCGCCTCCTTACAACATCCATTGGAGCAATGGAGTAAAAAATGTACAGAAACTGACTAACCTCCCGGCCGGACGCTATACTTACGAAGTGAGCGACCAAAACAATTGCCGTTCGAAGGGAACCATTGTTTTTAATCAGCCCAAAGCTCCCGAAGATCCCTTTACCGAAGGTTTAAAGAATATTGAAGTGGGAGCGGCGCTGGTGCTTAATAATATCTTTTTCGAAACCGGAAAAAGCATCTTATTGCCCGAGTCGTATACTGAACTCGATAAAGTGGTCGATTTTCTGCTGCTGGGTACGGTAAGTCAGATTGAAATCAGCGGCCATACCGATAGCGAAGGGTCCGATGCCGTAAATCAAAAACTTAGTCAAAGCAGGGCCCAGGCCGTAGTCGATTACCTTACAGGCAAGGGCGTTGCCCCTGAAAAACTATTGGCAGTTGGATATGGCGAAAGCAAACCCCTTGATACCAACCTTACTCCCGATGGACGGTCAAAAAACCGACGGGTAGAATTTCTGGTTCTTAAGAAATAAATTGATAAACCATGAAGCAAATAATACTTCTTAGCATAAGCCTGGTATTGGTCAGCGCCCTTTGGGCCCAAAACCCCGACCGAATTTTGTCGAACAATGTATTTAAAGGGATGGATGCCAGCGCCCAACAGGATATCGACGACCAATTCGACAAAGCCCGCGAAGGCTTTCTTAAAGTACTGTCGAAAGAGCCGGAAAACCCCATGGCCCTGTTTGGCTTGTCGGTGGTTTACGGATACGACAGCTATTCGCGCCGCGATTATTTTCAGGCCTGGCATTATTTCCAGAAAGCCGAAAAACTGACCTCAAATTTCGAGGCCGATGCTATTGCCTTGCTTAACGAATACTTTTTTAAGCAGGACAAACGACGTCGGAACCGCCCCTTAAACAAAAACATGGAGTGGGAGCGCGACCTGGTCGAAGAACGCTTGATTCGCTTTGTCCGTGAAGAAAATAAATTGGAACATGCCCTGCGCTTTATCAATGAGTTTCCCGATTCACGTTACCTTGAAAACGTGGTTCACATCCGCAATTACATTGAGTTTCGTAAAGCGGAAAATACCGGAACCGTGGAAGCCTTTAACCAGTTTGTGGCAACGTATCCCGATGCCGCCCAGGTTCAACTGGCCAGGGAATTAAGAAATCAGGTGGCTTACAAGCAGGCCTTGGCCAAACAAAGCCTTTCGGCGCTCAAAGCTTTTGTGCTCGAGTATCCCGATGCGGTTCAAGTGGAAGAAGTGAAGAAACGCATGGGTGTAATGGCTTATGAGGAAGCCGCCAAACTGCGCACACTCGAAGCCATTGAAAACTTTATGCGCGAGTATCCCAACTCAAGCAAAATGCCCGATGCCAAGATACTTCAACGCCAGTTGCTTTTTGAGTGGGCTCGAAAGGTAAATACCATCGATGCCTACAACCAATTTGTGGCCTTGTATCCCGAAGGCGAAATGTACATCGATATCTTTAACCTGAAAGCCAAAGTAATGGGCGAAAGCCTGCTGATGGACTTTCCGATGGAAAACTACAAGTTTATTAAAGGCTTCGACAACGCAAAACAAAACGATTACGGGGGCGATATGGCCTTGCGCAGTAATGGCGAAATACTGCTTATAGCCAATACCATCCAAACCGATAAAACAAACTATGACACCTGGCTCCTTGGGCTCGATGCCGAAGGTACCATGAAGTGGAATAAAATACTGGGCAACCTCTACGACGACCAGGTAAACCGGGTGAAAATATCATCGAAAAACGAAATTTATGTGGCCGGAATTACCAATGCCATTAAAGACAGCATCAGGGGTAAAGGTTGGATTTTTAAACTCGATGCCAACGGAAAAAACAGCTACAACCGTACCCTGGATTGTTCTGAAGTAATGGATATGGAAGTTTATCCCGACGGAAAGGTTCTAATAGGAGGTTATACCTACCATCCCGAAGATTCCAGCATTAGTCCCTATTTGTCGAAGATTAATGAGAATGGCCGAAAGTTATGGGACAGGACTTATACGCAGGGGGGAATTATCGGGGGGGTGGTTTTACATCCCGACAATACAGCTTTTGTAGCTGGCGGAAGTTGGGTTTTTGCCATCGATGAGCAGGGATACCTGCAATGGGAAGTTTTGCTCACCGAAGGGGAAAAAGCCAGCGCAGTCAATCTGGATGCCACAGGAAAGGTTGTTTTTGCCGGAACTGGTCCAAACGGCGGCTTTGCCATGGCTTACGACAGCCAGGGAAATAAGGTCTGGAACACTTCGTTTGCACTCGATAGTACGGCTGTACTTAATAAAATAACTCCTTTGGCCGATTTAAGTGTAATATGTTCGGCCACTACTGCCGATAACTCCATACTTATGACTAAAATCGATCAAACAGGTAAAGTAGGACCAACCAAAAAGTTTAGTCTGCCCCAGGGTTTGCGTTTAAATGGCATTGAACCCGCCGGAGGAAACTTTGTGATGGTAAGCGCTACCCGCTTAGGCGGCAATCAGGACATACTGGTATTTAAACTCAGCCTGTAACAACGGAATTATGAAACCGTGTCATGCTTAACAATACCCACGGAATGAATTGGATAATCTTAGTAATAGCCGGTCTTTTTGAAACCGGCTTTGCTTTTTGCCTGGGAAAAGCAAAAGAAACATCGGGTACCCAGGCTATGTATTGGTATCTGGGTTTTGCCCTGAGTTTAACCCTTAGTATGGTTTTGCTGGTAAAAGCTACCCAAACCCTTCCCATTGGAACCGCCTATGCGGTTTGGACCGGTATTGGGGCTGTGGGTACGGTATTGGTCGGAATAGTTTTTTTTAATGAACCGGCTGAATTCTGGAGGCTTTTCTTTATTTTCACATTAATTGCATCGTTAATTGGGTTAAAAATGGTTAGTGCTTAATATGAATTGATACAACCAATTGCTGTTTGATATGTTAACGCTATACAGTTAATTAAGCGCTTAAAGTTTACCGCTCATGAAGATATCCTTTTTTATAGTAGCACTATTGATTCTTATAGGTCAGGAGTCTGCATTTAGCGCAGGGGAACAAACGCATTTAAAAACCATAAAGGTAGGCGTGTACAATAACCCACCCAAAGTATTTTTGAATAAAAAGAATGAACCCAGCGGTATCTTTATCGATTTGGTAGATGCCATTGCCCGGAATGAAGGGCTGGAGGTTGAGTATGTCAGTGGCTCCTGGTCTCAATTGATCGATTTACTTAAACGGGGCGCTTTGGATGTGATGCCCGATGTAGCTTTTTCTGAAGAGCGCGATTCCTTGTTTTTATTAAGCATGCCTGTAATTAGTTCCTGGCTTCAGGTGTTTACCACGCACGAAACAACGATTCAGGTAATACAGGATCTCAATTACAAAAAAGTAGGTGTGCTCCGTGGATCCATTCAGGAAGACTATTTAATCAATACCCTACAGGAATTGAATAAGCTTGATTTTGAACTGCTAACTTATAACGATTACGCCAGTTCTGCTACGGCCTTAAAAGAAAACAAAATTGATGCCCTGGTGGCCAACCGCTTTTTTTACTTTTCCGATTTGTGCGATGCCGCAATTTTACCCACAGGCCTTATTCTTCAATTAAATGAATTGCATTTTGCCTTTGCAAAAAACACCGATGCCCAACTTATAAAAATGTTTAATAAAAACATTTCGAATTTAAAAAATACCCCGGAATCCGTATTCTATAAATCGGTAAAAAAGTGGTTTTCAAAAAAAACAAGCGAGCTAATTCCTGCTTTTGTCTATTGGATTATTGCCGGAATTGTGGCTTTACTTCTACTGGTTTCTATTTTTGCCATTACTTTAAAGATGGGAATTACCTACAAAACGCGGGAAATTAAACAAAAAAACGACGCGTTGCTAAAGGCTAAAGAAGCTGCAGAATCGAGCGATAAGTTGAAAACCATCTTCCTTCAGAATATGTCACACGAAATAAGAACCCCAATGAGTGCCATACTGGGTTTTTTAAGCCTGCTCGAAAAAAATGATTTAGAAACTGAAAAAAGAATCCACTACCTCGATGTGATTAAGAAAAGTGGTCAGCGCCTGCTGAGTACTTTAAACGATATAATTGAGATTTCAAAAATTGAAACCGGACATAAAGTAATTAAACCGGAACCGGTAAATGTAATTGATACGCTACAGCATTTACACGAATTGTTCAACAAACCAATTAGCGATAAAAACCTTGGATGGAAATTGATGGAACATATTGATTCAAAGCAGGCAGTTATTGAGACCGATAGAAGTATGCTTGAAGGAATATTGACAAACCTGATAACAAATGCACTAAAATTTACCGAATCTGGTTCCATTTCGATGGGTAATTACCTCGACAATGAATCATTGGTTTTTTATGTGAAAGATACCGGCATTGGTATTCCGAAAGAACGGCACGAAGCTGTTTTTGATCGCTTCGTACAAGCCGATTTAAACCTGACCCGTTCATACGAAGGAACGGGGCTGGGTTTATCCATTGTTAAAGCTTATCTTACCCTGCTTGGGGGCCAAATCTGGATTGACTCAACGCCCGGATTAGGAAGTACTATCTTTTTCTCAATACCTTATAAACCTATCGCGAATAACTCAATGAATATGGAAGCTATAAAACCACAGGAACTTAAATCTGATAAAAAATGCACCCTGTTGATTGTTGAAGACGATCCTTACAACAGTTTGTTTATTAGAACCATACTTGAAAATCCAGGCATTGAATTTTTAAATGCCGTAAATGGATTGGAAGCCGTTCAGATGGTGCAGGAACATCCTGAAATAAACCTTGTGCTGATGGATATTAAAATGCCCTTACTAAACGGGATTGATGCAACCCGAAAAATCCGCGAATTCAATGCCCACATTCCCATTATTGCACAAACAGCTTATGCCTTATCGGGTGATGATGAAAAAGCTATGGAAGCGGGCTGTAACGATTATATCCCAAAACCAATCGACAAGGATGTGCTTATTAAATTAATTAATAAGTACCTATAAAGCAAGGTATATTTTTGTACCAAAAAGATGTACATTTATAAACCAAATAGAAACCCAACTTAGGGATGAAAAACAAACTGAATCAGGATATACTGGCTATTCTTAACAAGTTGTCGGAACAATTTGATGAGGCCGCGGCAAAATCATTGCATCAGGTAATAGCAGCACATTTTCAAAAAACAGAAAGCATTTTAGCACAACTCGAAGCCAATAATTCTGATGCAAAAATGAATCCCGCCGACTTTGGTGAACTTGGCCTGGCTTTTCATAAAAAAAACGAAGAAATCCTTGCCGGATTTTGTGAGGACCCAAAGTCAGGTGTTTTTACCCATGAGCTTGTTAAATCCTTAAATCAAATCCGGATTCATTGCCTGAACAATAATCAACCAAAGTTTTCTGAAAGCTATGATCGCAACTACTTATTGAACTGGAAAAACGGTAGTTTGTCAGAACAATTTTTCTCGGGTTTAGAACGTTCCTGGCTTCGGTTCAAACAGATTAATAACGGCTTAGGTAATATTTTACGCCGGATAGTAAAACAAAAACCCAAAGCTTGGGGCTTACCCCAAAGAGTGGTGTGGCTGGAGTTTTTGATCGATTACCGGTTTTTCCCAATGTATTTGGAGCATTTGTCTGAAAAAATGAACCTTTTACGAAGCGATTTGGCCACCCATACCTTAAACGTTTTTACCTACGAGAAACAAATCATTCGAAACAAATATCAGGTATTAGAAAACAATAGGCCAACTTTTGAAAGGGAAAAGGATTTGCTCATTAAAAATTTTCAGCAAAACAAATTCTTCGACCCTCATCGGAACTGGCTGTTATCAGCAATTGAAAAGGAGGGAACCTGGTTAGCAAAAACAAAAAAGAATACAAGAAAAAACCAGAATCGGGTTAATACAGCCAATTTTTTAATTGAAAAAGCTACTGAACTTTGGCAGTACACATTTTATACCCTTTATGAAGACTGGCGTTTCCGCGAAAATTTATACCAATATGTAGGAAAAGTAAATCAGGCAATGCTTAATGCGGAAAACCTGATGCGGAAAAAAATTGAAAACACGCTGGTTACTGAGGTAAACAGTTTAATTGCTTACATTGAATCCTTGATTGAAAAGCTTCCAAAGCCCGAAGAAACCAACCGCGAGGCTATTCGTAGTTTTTTAAAAACAGAGCTATACCAATTAAAGAAATCGGTGGTTCACAAAGAAGATGATAAGGAAATTGCAACCCATTCGGTTGAAGATATACCCAATCTAATTCAAAAATTTGAATACGATGTGGAGAATCAGCTTGAATCCTTACCGGATAAAGTAGTGGTGGTGAATTCGCCCGATTACCTGAAAGGAGTTAGGCCAAACGATTTGAATTACTTTTCGCCCGTTGAATATATCAAGTTCGAATTGTTACCCGCTTTTTACAATAAAAACAAAAGCATCAAAAGTCAATTGTTACTGCACCTAAAGTATGTTTCAGCCCAATTTAAAGATTACGATCAGGTAATCGATTTTTATCTCGACACTTCAATTTCACTAACTGAAAACGAAACAGTTAGCGAAGAACAGATAATTGATGTTTTTAGCGAAGGTTTGCATCGTTTATTAAAAATTAATGAAAATGTAAAAAATTACCTTTCAAAATTTCTCGACGAAAGCCTTGTTGAAATTACCGAAAATTCCGACTTGCTTTTACAAAAGCTGGAATCGCTCGACGATAACGACAACATATTCAGTATTTATATCCGGCTTTTACGTTCCAAAGCATTATCGGCATCAGAACGTAAAGGGAAGGTTGTACTTGATAAACTTAAAGAAGGCTTCAGCAAGGCTGTTCATTTATATTTAACACAAAAAGAACGCTTTAATAAAGCTTATTTAAGCCTGAAGCAACGCTTACATATTGTTAAACCACCGGCCTTGGTTTCGTCCGAGATTTCAAATTACCTCATCGAAATTGAACGTAACATTCAGGCTTTACCGGTTATTTATCAGCATTTGTTTCAGATAGCTCCCATCAGGGAATTTAACCTGTTTTTGTCGCGCACCAGCGAAATGGAACAGTTGTCGGATGCCTACCACGATTTTTTAAAAGGAAACTATTCGGCTACCTTGTTGATTGGCGAAAACGGCAGCGGAAAATCCTCGTTAATGTATTATTTTTCAGAGACATTTAAAACAAATTACCAAAAAATCTATTTTCCGGTTACCGATTTTTTTATTTCCAGCGATGATTTCTTTCCTTTAATCGCTCAGGTTTTTCCCCAATTCAAAAACGCAAACCTGGATGAATTGGAAGCCTACATTCAATCATTTTCTGAACCCCGAATTGTAATTGTGGATGGAATAGAACGCCTTTTTTCACGAAAAGTAAATGGTTTTGAATGCCTGCAACAACTTTTATCCTTAATCCTAAACTCCGGCACCAAACTCCTGTGGATTTGCACTGTTTCGCAAACTGCGGCAAATTACCTGCATAAAACCATCAATTTGTTCGATTATTTCGATCACAAAGTTGAAATGCGGTCCCTGGAAAAGGATGTTATTAAAGACATTGTACTTAAGCGTAACTGGCTGAGTGGCTATCAGGTGGTTTATACCGAAACCAAACCCGACAAAAAAAACAGTGGCGACGCCTACAATCTGGTCCGGCAAAAACAACTGGAAGAAACGTTTTTTACGGCACTACACAAGTTTGCCGATAGCAATATTAGCCTTTCGCTGTTCTTTTGGCTCGAATCTATCGATTATATCGAAGACGAAACCATTTATATTAAAGAATTAACCATACCCGATTTTAGTTTCCTTGAAAACCTGTCGTTAAATAAAGCTTATGCCTTATTAAATGTAGTTTTACATGGTAAAATATCGGCAGAGCAATTTGCCGAAATCAATCATTTAACTTATGACGAAAGCAGGCGGGTTCTTTCCATTATGAAAGAAGATTCCATTTTAATTTACCGCCAAGGTTGGTATTCGCTTAATGGTTTTTTATACCGTCATGTATTAAAGTTTTTAAAAAACAGGAACTTAATTCATTAGTCCGATGACAACTAAACTGTTTTATCCCTTTTTTTTAATGCTGCTGGTTTTGCTTTCGTTTAAAGCAAGCGGGCAGCTCACCGAAGTACTTAAACCCGACACGGTGCAGCAAACCAATACTTTGGTGGCCGAGGTAAGTAGTAAAACACAAACCTTTTCCGATTATTTTTCTTTATCGAATATTGTTATCAGCCTGATATTATTTGCCTTAACTTTTATTTTTTTACGCATCACTTCAGGCTTGCTCACCATTTGGGCCGAACGCAATACCAAACACCGAATCACAATAAAAGGATTTATCCCCATTGTACGGATTGTAGTGTGGACCGGAACCGTCTTATTTATTCTGGTTGCAGTATTTCAGCCACCCATGGCATCCCTATTGGCTGTTGGAGCTTCGGTGGGTGTAGCCGTTGGTTTTGCAGCCCAGGATTTGTTAAAGAATATCTTTGGTGGAATTATTATTCTTACCGATAAACCTTTTCAAATTGGCGATAAGGTTCAGATTGGCGCTCATTATGGCGAAGTTACCGGAATCGGATTGCGTTCAACCCGTATTACCACAGCCGATGATAGTTTGGTTACCGTTCCCAATTCCGATATGATGAATCAGTCGGTTTCAAACGCCAACTCGGGCGAAGAAAACTGCCAGGTGGTTACCGAATTATACCTGCCCTTAACGGTAGATATTCAGAAAGTTAAAGCCACAGCTTTGGAAGCCGCCAGGGTTTCAAAATTTGTTTACCTCAATAAACCGGTTGTCGTTTTATTTTTCCAGGAAAAGATGGAAAATAAAATTATGCTAAGAGTTAAAATTAAAGCCTATGTTAACGACATCAGGCACGAATTTTTATTTATCAGTGAATTAACCGAGGTATTGACCCGCGAGTTTAACCTTTACTATACTGAAAACAATTAATGCAAATAAAAAATGACAGCAAAAACACCAACCCGCATTTTATCCGACGATAAAAGCTGGCAAAAAATAATGGAAACAGGAGCCTGGGCTGCATTAATTATAGTTTTCCTAATTCCGGTACAAATTGTTGTATTTTTTTTGTATCCACCTCCTGAAACGGTTGCAGGTTTTTTTGGCTTATTTAATCAAAATGAGTTTCTGGGCTTAGTAAGCCTCGACTTGTTGTATATACTGAGTAATACCATTTTAATCCTTCTGTATCTGGGTTTATTTGCAGCGTTCAGACAAACCAATTTGGCCGGGGTTTTAATTGCATTGGTTTTAGGTCTAATAGGAATTTGCACTTATTTTTCTTCGACTATTGCTTTTGAGATGCAAATGCTAAGCAAACAATATATTTTGGCCGAAACCCTTGAACTAAAACAACAGTTTTTGGCAGCCGGACAAGCATTACTTGTGGTGTATAAAGGCAGCTCCTTCGACGTGTATTATTTACTGAATGCGGTAGCATTACTGATGATTTCGCGAATCATGCTACTTAACTCTACGTTTAGTAAAACCACAGCAATTTGGGGATTGCTATCTGGTTTCTTCATGCTTATTCCATCCACGGCAGGTAAATTAGGACTGGTATTTTCGTTGGTATCACTTATCCCCTGGATTGTTTTTTCGCTTTTGGTTGGCAAACAATTATTTTATCTGAGTAACACAAAAACAAAATTCACTGAAACTAATGCTTAACAAAATTATCATGGTACCTAAAATCCTTATAGTTTTATTGATGCTATTATTACCTGTATTTAAGAATCCAGCACAAGACACGATTTCCGGTGATTGGAATGGTCACCAATGCGCTGTGGTTTTAACTTACGACGATGGTTTGCATGTTCATTTAAACCAGGTTATTCCATTGTTGGATTCCATGGATTTTAAAGCAACTTTTTATATTCCGGGCAACGCGCCGGCACTTTACAACCACATTGAAGAATGGGCTGAGGCCAGTAAAAAAGGACACGAATTGGGCAATCACACCTTGAATCATCCCTGTGCCGGTAAATCGATGGGACGTGAATGGGTGAATCCCGATTACGATTTGGATGATTATTCTGTGACAAAAATTATTGATGAAATAAAACTGGCCAATACGCTGCTCAAAGCCATCGATGGCAAATCACAGCGAACATTTGCCTATACCTGTGGCGATACCCAAATAGGAGGTGTTAGTTTTATTCCTGAAATAAAAAACAGTTTTGTTGCCGCGCGCAGCGTTGGTCCTAGTTTTGAATCGCTGGCAGTAATAGATTTATACCAGATCGGCGCTTTTATGGTTAATGGTGAAACGGGAAGTGAATTAATAAGCATGGTGCAGCAGGCCATGGAGAAAAACGTTTTGCTTGTTTTTCTTTTTCACGGAGTGGGAGGCGAGCATGATATTAATGTTTCACTCGAAGCACATCGGCAGCTAATTCAGTTTTTAAAACAACATGAAACAGAAATTTGGCTTGCACCTTTAGAGGAAGTTGCAACATTTTTAAAAGGCAATCAAAACTAAGCTTAAATTATTGCTAAACAAGCATTTCTGGGGCATTTAAGTTTCTTTCTTTATTTGAATTAAAGGCAAAAAGCATGGTTACCGACAGACAAATCAAACGAAATTTTCAGTAATTGTTAAGCAAAAATCGCTTCAAAGAAGGTGGCGATTTGTTCGAAAACGATAAAACAACCTTACGGGAGTTAGTTGAAATATGAATGCTTAAACAAAACTAGTCTGTTTTTAGTACCCAGAAAAAAGCCTCAATAATAATTAATACTACTGAGGCTTTTTCGATTTATTCTATTTGTTGCTCTTAGTTCGGATTTAAGAAATAAGAAGGATCAACAAATATTTGCCGACTCAGGGTAGAATCGTTAAATACGTTGCCCTGATTTTGGGATGAAATATAAACTTCTTCGCCAAGTGAGTTCAAACCCGCTTTTAGTTCAATGGTCGTATTGTTTTCAGTTTCAATAGTCAAACGTGAATTTGTAGCAAAACTGCTTGTTTCGGGGCTTTGATCTGCAAAGTTTTGTCCCGACAAGCGACCAAGATTGTTTAAATAGGAGTGAACGGTAGCCGAATCGGCCAATTGCTGTCCGATGTACCATTTCCCATCGGTTTTCTGCAAAGCATAGGATTCACCCGTGCTTAAATTGTAAGATAAACGCAACCATTGTTCCGGTTTTGCATCAATTAAGCTCCTGTTGCGAAACGAGTCGTTGCCCCGGTTTACCATTATGCTTAAGAAACCATCAACCGCGTAAACAAAATCTTCGTTGTAAGGGCGAACATACGAAGTAACTATCATTTTTTGCTGTTGATAGGGATTCGTGGATTGACCCTGTGAATAGGTGAACTTACCCACAAGTAAATCGGTTAGTTTTTTCTTATCCGATTTAAGCACCACGCGAATAGCCATGCTATCGGTAAGTTCAAAATCGGGCCAGCTTTGTTTTTGAGTTCCCGCTATTCGCTTCGGCTTTAATTGGTGCAACTGTCCTAAAAGTTCATCAATTAGTTGTCTGTCAGCCTGAACCTGATTGTCATCAAGGATTAACATCCATTGCTTATTTACTTTATTCAGCGTAACTGTTTCATTCAACTTTCCCGAAAATATTTCAATTTTATTGACATTAGCCGTATCGGTTTCCACAACATAAGCTTTGAAAGAGCGCTGACCCTGTTTTTTTTCTTTTATTGTGAGCCAACCAAATAACAATAGCAATAGAACTAATACAATGCTTATTTGCCTTATTTTCTTTTGTTTAAACATAAGCTTCCTCCATTCTTTTGTAACGTAAATTGCGTTGCTGCTGTCCTCTAATGATTCCAATAATGATAATCAGCAAAATGGGTAACGAAAAATTCAATATTTTTAAGAATTGTTTCCGGCTGTCTTCCATTTCATCTAAAGGACGTGATGTAACGCCTTTGGTTCTTAATTCAATCAATCCGGTATCGTCGCTTAAATAGTCGATTGAATTTACCATTAAATTAATATTATCGGGGTTTTGCTGGCGGGCTTGTTGTCCGATGCCGTTAATGGCAAAATCGCCATCAGCAATTACCACCATTTTTGCATCCGGGTTTCCATTAATTGGACCTTCGAGCAAACCGGCAACCGGCAATTCGGCCAGTGGAAAATCGTTTTGGGTCCAGTTTTTTTCTATATCAAAAAACAGGGGAGATGCCAGGGTTCCTGAACTTTCCGATGTTAATAGCAGTGGTGTAAACGTAAGTAACGAATCGCCTGAAAACGAAAGGGTACTAACAAATTGTGTCAGCACTTGCTCCAGTCCTTTGGTAATGGCATGATCGGCAAAATTTGAAATAATAGGAATGAAAGGAAACTGCACCTGCGACTGAAAAGTAAAGAATCCCTGTTGCTGTTGTACGCCAACTGAAGCGCATTTGGCATCTATGACAAAATTATTATCGATAGATAGTTTCTTTTTAGCCAGCCAGGTTTCGATTCCGGTATTTACCGTAAATCCACGGCGCTCCTGCAATTCCCCATCAACCCGGTTAATTGCCAGATAAAGTTTTCCCCCTTTTGCTATAAAATCATCAATAAGTGCCAGTTCCGATTCAGGAATGGAATCGGTGGGATTAATCACGGCCAGTGTTAAAATATCATCGAGTGCATTGGGTTGAGCAGTCAGGTTTACGGGCCGGGTTTGGTACAATACCGATAACTCGGCCAGGGCTTGTTGCATAGCTCTTAGTTCCGGTTCACCGTGGCCCTGTAAAAATCCGATGGTGGGTTTGTTTACAGCGCTAAGTTTTTTAATTCCTGTCGATAAGGCATATTCCATGGCCGTTCCCGGTTGCATAAAAGGAATAACTTCGCTTTGCTCACCTTTTTGAATTACTGCTCCTAAAAAAGCTTTTTGCTGTTTCACCTGATCTTTTTCACGAACATTAATCAAAACAGGCTGTATGCCTTTGCTGGTAGCTTCCTGTTCTGTTGCTTCATCTTTATTTGGACTGATGAATTCGTACATCACGTTGTTTTTCGAAATATTTCGGTATTCGGTCAATAATTCTTTAAAATCGCGCTGTGTTTTAGCAATATCGGGTGGAAGATCTTCAGAAAAATAAGCGGTTACTGTTACCGGTTCATCCAAACTACGTAAGATGTCTTTGGTAGCTTTGCTCAGGGTATAACGATTATCTTCGGTAAGATCGAGCCGGATAAAAAGCTTATCCGACACGATATTCACCAGTATTAAAATTGCCAATACCAGTATAATATATAGTGAATTGCTTTTTGCTTTCATAACTTTTTTCATTTTGTTCATTTACGAAGTTTTAGACTGGAGCGATTTTTCAGCTAAAAATACTCCCGCATAGGTCAGAGTAAAAAAGTAAACCAGGTCTTTGGTGTCGATAACTCCCCGGGTAATACTTTCAAAATGGGTATTCATGCTTAAATAATAAAAAACCTGACCCAATATTCCACTAAAGCCATTGGCTATTAGTCCAAAGAGAATGTGAAAGAAAACGCCAATAATCAGGGCAATTAAAGCACTAACAATCTGATTGTTGGTCAATGAACTGGCAAATAAGCCGATGCCGATATAAGCGCTGCTCATAAGCAGCAAACCAAAATAGCCGCTGATAATTGCACCATGATCTACATTGCCAATGTTTGCAATAGTAATGTAATAGGGTAGGGTAAGCAACAAGGCAATACCAACCAGAAGTAAAATTGCCAGGTATTTACCCCAAACAACCTGTTGGTGGCTTATGGGTTTGGTAAGCAAAAGTTCAATGGTTCCTGAGCGCGTTTCTTCAGCAATGGAACGCATGGTTAACAGGGGTACGGCAATAAACAATGTTAAATAGGCTACCTGAAAAAATACCTGCATCGATGCCTGTTGTATAAAAAACACATCGTTTCCGTAAATCCACGTAAAAAAACCAGAGAATCCCAGAAAAAGAGCCAATAATATATAGGCCATCAGGGAATCAAAATGCGATTTTAATTCTTGTTTGGCTATAATCCATATCGATTTCATACTATTTGTTTTAAATTTAGTTTAATTTATTTGGGCGAACCGTTTGTTATTTTCGGGTTAATTCCCTGAACACATCTTCCAGTTTGGTTTCAATAGGCGTAATTTGCGTTAGCACCCAGTTATTGTCAACACAGAGTTTAAAAATATCGCGTTTGCTCGATTGACCAGTATTGCTATGTACATCGAGTATGTTGCTATCTGGTTTTTTATCAACCAAAGCTACCGATGGCAGGCCTTGCAGTTTTTGAATTACTTCGTTAACATCAGCATCTTCTATTTCAACCTTTAACAATTCGTTTCCTTTTTCAGCCTGTCTCAGTTCCTGGGCAGTACCATTGGCAACAATTTTTCCTTTATTTATAATTAAAATGCGATCGCAAGTGGCTTCCACCTCAGCCAGAATGTGAGAACTCAGAATTACCGTTTTTGAGCGCCCAATTTTTTTTATCAATTCCCTGATTTCTACAATCTGATTGGGATCCAATCCGGTAGTCGGCTCGTCCAGAATTAAAACTTCCGGATCGTGAATCAGCGCCTGTGCCAGTCCAACCCGCTGTCGGTAACCTTTCGACAATTCGTTGATTCTTTTGTGTTTTTCGCCTTCCAGCCCACAGATTTGAACCATCTCAAGAATCCGTTCTTTAATCTTTTCTTTCTTTATGCCTTGCAATTCGGCCACGTAAGCTAAATAATCCAGGACCGGCATTTCCTGATAAAGTGGATTATGCTCAGGCAGGTAACCAATTCGTTTCTTTAGTTGTTCCTTATCGGTCCAAATGGAGAAATTTCCAACGGTAATATCTCCATCGCTGGGCGACAGATAACCCGTAATGGCTTTCATGGTAGTGGTTTTTCCAGCTCCGTTAGGTCCCAGAAATCCAAGAATCTCGCCTGTTTTCACCTCGAACGATATATTGTCAACCGCCCGTTGCGGACCATATCGTTTGCTAAGGTTTTTAACTACAATATCCATAACTCGCAAGTTTATTAAACAGTTAATTATTGATTGTATTTTTATTGAATTTGATAGTTGTACCGTATTGCAGGTTGCAAATATAAGGAGCAAAGGCGTATTGGTAAAGGTGCGGAGTGTTAAAATTGTGTTAAAGTAAGGCATACGGCCTGATGCTTTGGAGCAAGCAAAAAGAGTTGTCCTCAAAGAATGGGGCAAAAACAAAGTAACACCCATTTAAAAAAAGGTGATTTGTTTTAAATTTGCACCTGATTTTTATCGGGATAAGTATTTTCCAACTAATCCCAGAAATTTTTTTGTTTTAATCGGTTTGGCAATAAAGTCGTTGCAACCAGCATCGAGTGCTCTGACCACGTCGTCGTACATGGCATAGGCTGTTTGAGCAATAATCGGGATTTTAGTGTTGAACTTCCTGATTTCACGGGTCGCTTCGTAGCCATTTATTCCGGGTAATTGAATATCCATAAGTACCAAATCAAAATTGGCATTGGTTTTTAACAATTCAATAGCCTGGTGACCGGTTTCGGCCCGCGACAAATCCAACTCATATTTTTTAAGAATCTCAATCAGTAATTGGTAGTTTTCCTGAGTGTCTTCTACAATCAAAACTTTTTTTCCTTTCCAGTCGGAATGCTGGTTATCAATTTTGGATTGAAGCAGCGATTTTTCTATTAATGCCGGATGGGTAAAACAGAAGGTGGAACCGGTTCCGGGTGATGAAAGACACCAGATAACGCCATTCATCGATTCAACATACTTTTGTGCAATGCTCAATCCCAAACCTGCATGATTTACTTTATTTTGACTGACAAATGGTTTAAAAATATTTTCGGTTTGTTCGGGTTCAATGCCTATTCCCGTGTCTTTTACAAGAAACACAATCTCGTTTTCATTGTAAATGTCATAGCCAATTTCAATTTTCCCGGTATCGGTAGCTTCCAAAGCATTCTCAAGCAATAACAATAAGGTATTTTTTAACATCTGCTCGTCAGAAAACACGGTAATTTCATGAACCGGAAGGATTAAATTGGCCTGCAAATTATGTTGTTCAATGGTTTGACTGTGTTCATTAAAAAAGTTTTGCAATAGTTTGTTTACTACAATGGTTTTAGGCTCCTGATGTTCCTGTACATGACCGTATTCGGCCCAATCGGCAATTTTTAATATGGGTTTCAGGCAATGGCTGTTTTCAGAAACCATTTGATTATTTTCACACAAAATACTGCACCATTCACGCAATTTTTGTGCAATCATCTGGTTTTCCTGAATCAAATTTAATTTTTCTTCGGTTAAGTTACGTTCTACCTGTTTTATCTGGGTAATATCGCGTGCAATATTCAATACCGATACAACCGTTCCCTCGTTCGATAATTCAGGAACCATATGAGCCTGAAATACTTTGGTTTCGATAGCTATCGGAATTCTGAATTCAAATTTAAGGGTACGTCCTGTGCGGAATACTTCCAAATGCATTTCTTCTAAAAACGAAATGAGTTCCGGATCCAAGTCGAGTTCCAGGTTGTTGCTTCCGATAATATGAGAAACAGGAATCCCGGTTAAACGCTCCATGGTTTGGTTCGTATAGGTATAGGTTAAATCTTTATTGTACCGGGTAATAATGTCGGGCGAATTCTCAGCCAGCATTCGAAATTCTGACTGACTTTTTCGCAGCGCTTGTTCAATTTTTTTTCTTGAGGTAATATCACTGGTAATAATATAGGTACTTTTTTTACCATCGGAGCGACGCGTGATGGAATAATTACTTTTCAGGCATTTGTCGTGTTGTTGCCGGGTAGTAATCCAGTATTCGATACTGTGCGTGCCGTGGGGCAGGTGTTTTATTTTTTCCTTAAAGGTTGTTAACCGATCTTTTTCGTCAGCATGTGCCAGCGAGAATTCATCCATGTCACGAAGATCATCTTTTGAATATCCGGTTATCTGGCACATACTGGAATTGATAAATACTTTTTTGTCTTCATCTATAATGATAATACCTTCAGCCACATTTTCAGCCATTTGCAGAAAACGGTATTCACTTTGACGGAGTGCTTCAACTACTTTTTGTTGATTACCAATATTCCGTTGAAAGGCTAAAACCTGAAAGTTCACCTCGTTCGAAAAACAAAAAATTGTAACTTCAGATGAGATGGTTATGTCGTTTTTAGGTTTTATTTTGGCCAAAAAGATGGCACTTTCGGCTGTGGATAATGAATTACAAAAATTGGCAAACTGTTCTGACGAATCAAACAAACCAATATCCACGGGATTTAGGTTTTCAACTTCCGATTGACTGTATTTTATAAGTTCAAGTCCACTTTTATTAATTTTTGTAATTAGCGGGGTTCCTGAAGGCTTTTTTGATTCAATCAAAAAAGCCGGTTGTTTAATGGCGTTAAATAAAAACTCAAAATTCAATAAACCCGAATCCTGTTGACTTTTATATAAAGCCAATTCCTGTTCCAGTGCAATTATTTTTTGTTCCAAAGCATTATCCGATGCGCCCATATTTTTTCTTAGTTAAATAACAGTACTTTAGGATCGTTGTTGTGCAGGCAATATCCACGAAACATGCCGGTGGTATTGAATTGCATGCTGATATTTCCTTTTTTGTCGATGCCAATAATTCCTCCTTCGCCACCCACTTGTTTCAGTTCACTTATCACACTTTTCGATGCAAGTTCAAGAGGTAATTTTAAATATTTCATTCGGGCAGCAATGTCGTAGGCTACCGTAAAACGAATAAAAAATTCGCCATGGCCGGTGGCCGATATGGCGCAGCTTGCATTATCGGCATAGGTTCCGGCACCAATTATTGGCGAATCGCCAACCCGTCCATAGCGTTTGTTGGTCATTCCTCCGGTCGACGTTCCGGCAGCTAAATTTCCGTAAGCGTCGAGAACCACACAACCCACCGTACCCATTTTTTTATCACTTAAACTTTGTTGCAGTCGGTTCCATTGTTTTTCGGTATAAAAATATCCGGGGTCAACCAGTTCAATGTCTTTTTCCTTGGCAAAGGCTTCAGCACCTTTTCCGGTTAACAATACATGGTTTGAACTTACCATAACCTGATAAGCCGCAGTGATTGGATTTTTAATGGTTTGAACCCCGGCAACAGCACCGGCATTTTTGGTATTGCCATCCATAATGGATGCATCCAGTTCGTTGGTTCCATCATGCGTAAAAACTGCTCCTTTCCCTGCATTAAACAAGGGAGAATCTTCCAGAACCTTAATTACCTGTATAACTACCTTTAGGGCTGAATCACCTTTATCTAAACTGCTAATTCCTAGGGCTAATGCTTCGTGAAGTTTTGCTTTATATTGTGCCTGTTGTTCGCTTGGAATATCCTCGGGTAAAAAATTACCGGCACCCCCATGAATTACCAAACCATATTTGGCCGATTTAACCGTATCGGCCAAATGAATGACGCTTTCCTTTGAATAAAACGAACTGCTGTTCTTTAAATTACGCACAAAAGGAACCAGAAGTAAGGGAACAAGCAAAAATCCCAAAATAAATAAATAGGGTTTTACATGTTTAAATTGTAAACGGTTTGCCATAATTACCATCGTTTGTTACAAAAATAAGAAAGTTATGTTCCAATGAGTATCTTTAATGAGATTTTAGAAGTTAAAAAAAATATTCTTTGTTAAAAAACGGCCGATTTGCTGTGGTTAAGATAATTCCAGTTTATACTATAGCTTTAGAAGGTTAATTATGTAAAACATTTCTTTCATTCTATTGTTATTGAACTCAAATGCTCAAATTCAACAAAATAAATGAAAAATAATGCTGGTCTTACACAAATGAATTTTTTAGAAATTAATTTGGTCTGTATATGCTAAAACCCAAATTTCGGAATACACGGTATGCTTTATTATTCCTCGGTTTAACCGGTTTTGTCTCGTGCACTTTTGAGAATGAAGAAAACTACTTTAACCCTGTTTGCGACACCACAAATATAGTTTACAATGATTTGACCTACATTTTTACCGATGTATGTGCAAGTTGTCATGTTTCAACCCAAAATACGCCCAGACCGGGTATAGTCATGGGTAATTATGAGCAGGTAAAAGCTTCGGTGCTTACTGGTAAAGTTTTACCGGCCATAAAGCATGAGGGAAATTATAAAATGCCGCAAGGACAAGCTAAATTATCCGATTGCGATATTGACAAAGTTGAAGCCTGGATTAATGCCGGGATGCCTGAAAACTAAAAATGCATGAAAAAAATATTGATTTTTGGACTGTTATGTTGTTTCTGGTTTATGAGCCAGTCGCAGGATTTAATGCAGCTGTTAGACGCCCAAAAACAAAAGGAAAATGAAAAAATTCTCGTTGAAGAAACTTTTAAAACGGTTCGCTTAATTAATGGATACACCACCGAAATTGCAGGGAAAACCGATTTGGTATTTTCAATTTCGCACCGTTTTGGCGAAATTACTTCCGGAATTTACGAGTTTTATGGTATTGATGAATCGACCATTCGCTTTGGTTTTGAATACGGCTTATCGAACCGGATTTCGCTTGGACTTGGACGAAGTAATTTTGATAAACTCTACGACGGTTTTATAAAATTAAAACTAATACAACAGGCAACAGGCGGTTCACCGGTAACAATAATGCTGATGGAAGGAATGGCCATAAAAACAATCGATTGGGTGAATCCAGATTTGGATTACCCCCTGAGTGCTCGTTTTTACTATTCGCATGAATTGTTTATTTCGCGAAAGTTCAATCAGCAGTTTTCTGCGCAAATTGTACCTGCTGTGGTACACCGAAATATGGTTAAAACCACTGACGAGCAAAATGTTGTTCCGGCTCTTGGATTTGGAGCCAATTATACGGTGAATAAGTGGTTGTCGCTTAGTACCGAGTATTTTCATTTGTTACCGGGAAATACAGCCGATAATTATACCAATAGTTTAGCTATCGGAGTTGAAATGGAAACGGGTGGAGGACATGTATTTCAGGTACATTTATCCAATTCGCATGGAATGACCGAAAAAGCTTTTATTGCCGAAACTACCAATAAATGGACCGATGGTGATATTCAACTGGGATTTAATATCATTCGGGTTTTTCATCTTAAAAAACAGAAAAAGTAGCAGCTAAGAATAAAATACTTCGATAAAATAATACAAAGGAAAATACCATGAGAAAAGTATTCATAGTAATGGGTCTATTGTTAATACAATGGAGCGTTCAGGCACAAGAGGTTTTTCTGGTTAAAAAGAGTCTGGTAAAATTCACCAGCGATGCTCCATTAGAAATGATTGAGGCACAAAGCACTAAGATGGAAGGTGCCATTAAAACCGACGATCGCTCTTTTGTTTTTCGCTCGCCTATGAATACCTTCGATGGCTTTAACAGCGCCTTGCAAAAAACCCATTTTAACACCAATTACCTGGAGACAGCCAAACATCCTTATACCATTTTCGAAGGAAAAATTATTGAAGAGGTTAATTTCAGCAAACCCGGGAATTACATGGTTAGAGGAAAAGGAGTTTTTACCTGTCATGGAGTAGAACAGGAGCGGATTATAAAATGCAATTTGGTAATATCTGAAAATTCCATTCAGATTACTTCTGATTTTACGGTATTGCTCGACGACCACAATATTAAAATTCCCAGTGTGGTTAATCAAAAAATTGCGGAAGAAATCGTTATCTCAATCAATTTGGAACTTACTACAACTAAATAATCATGCGTGTTTTAAAAAACATTATCTATATCGTAGTATTGGTTCCTTTATTGGTTCAGGCTCAGTTTCCCCGAATCGATTCCTACAAAATGCTTAAAAACCGTAAGGATATTGAGGTTAACACCCTATTTCAATGCAACCAGGGGTTTTTATGGATTGGAACCAATGAGGGTTTAATTCGGTTCGACGGGGTTGATTTTAAGCTTTATACCACTGCCGATAGTCTTTCTGATAATCAGGTTGTAAGCATAAATGAGGACCATCAAGGAATTTTATGGATTGGTCATCAAAATGGAAGCATCACTTTATATAATCAGCAAAAATTTTGGCCATTCAATCCCGAAGAAGGTTTATCGGCAAAACAAATTTCATCTTTTTTTATTGATAAACAGGGAACTGTTTGGTTTTCAACCTTTGGCGAAGGAGTTTATTATTACAGCGGTGAAAACCGGAAACGATTATATAACCTAAACACCGACGAGGGTTTGCTCGATAATAATGTATATACAATTACTCAGGACAGTGCCGGTTTATACTATTTCGGAACCGATTTTGGTATAAGTGTATATAATATTGATCAGAAGGCTTTTACCAATGAGATTACCATGATAGATGGTTTACCTGATAATATTGTGAAAAAACTCGATGTAAGAGGAACTAAGTTGTGGATTGGCATGGACGAAGGCGGTGTTTGTTATCTGGATTTGAATTCGCATAAATTTAAACGAATTAACAAATGGGATTTTGGATCGTTAAACAATTTTACTTATCTGAACGACAGTGAAATATGGGCCAGTACAAAACGAAATGGAATTGTTAAATGTGTTTACGATGCAAGCGGAAAAAGCTGGTATTCAGTATATAATAAGGATATTGGTCTGGCCGATAATCGCACCAATGCAATTTATCTTGACCGTGAAGGGAACATTTGGTTTGGTACCCGCAAAGGACTTTCCATACGCAGGAACAACAATATTGAGTTTCTCGATAAAAAAGCCAATCTTGATATCAGCAATGTATTTAGTATTACTTTCGATAAATCAGGAAAAATATGGGTTGCGGGACAGGAGGGACTTAATGTACTTCAGCGCGACGAAATGGGAAAAATATTTCAAACCAAGCTGTTTCTGAATTCCCCATTCGGACAGGCAACTTTTATCTCGCTTTATGCCGATGTGTATGGTAATATTTGGGCGGGAACCTATGGTTATGGAGTTTTTAAGATTAATGCAAATGACTTTAGTTTTCAACAGTTTAACTCGTTAAACGGCTTGGCCAACGATAATGTAATTGCAATTACCGGCGATACCAACAACCTCTGGATTTCGACACTGGGGGGAGGCTTGTCAAATTATTGTTTTGCTTTAAAAAAGCCTTGCTTTAAAACTTACAATCTGGATAATGGCTTGACATCAAACTATGTTTATTCGGTTTTTATTGACTCCAAATCGAAAGCCTGGGTGGCAACCGATGGTGGCGGTGTATATACCATACAAGGCGATTCCGTAATACCTTTTCACAATTACTTACTCGATTCCATCGGCAAAATTGTTTATACTATTATTGAAGATGGTAAACAACAAATGTGGTTTTCAATAGCCGATCAGGGTCTTGTTTGCGTCACAAACGACACTACCATTCAATTACGAGAAACTGAAGGACTAAAGTCGAATGTGGTGCAAAGTCTGGGTGTTAATGCTCAGGGCAATTTAATTGTGGCAACCCACTTGGGAATTCAACTGTTTTACATTGATAATAAAATGTTTGAATCGTACGGCGAAACGGAGGGTGTTGCCTATTTGGAACCCAATCTGAATGCACAATATATTGATGCAAATGGAAATTCATGGATTGGTACTGCCCACGGAATTGTAAAAATAAATGCAACCGATAAAACACAATTTATTGAGCCTATAATTGCAATAACCGATAAAAAGTTATTCTTTAATTCATTTAATGGAACAAATAATCGGTTTAAATACAACCAGAATCATTTTACCTTTGAATACAACGCGTTTTGGTACCAAACTTCTGAAGAATTAACCTATCGCTATCGCTTAATTGGTTACGATTTTGGTTGGGGGCCGGAAACCAATTCCAGAATGCAAACCTATTCCAATCTGCCTCCGGGTTCTTATACTTTTAAGGTTGAAGTTAAGCATCCCAATGGAACCTGGGTAGGCTCGAATCGGGCACAATATGCTTTCAGCATAAGTCCGCCATTTTGGAAAACAGCCTGGTTTGTTTTAAGTACAATTATTCTGGTGGTTTTAGGTATTTACGCTTTTATTAAGTTAAGAACTTATAAGTTAATAAAAGACAAGGAGTTATTAGAAGAAGAAGTTGTAAAACGAACAGCCGAGATACAAAAACAAAAAGAAGAAATTGAAGCACAACGCGACGAGATAGAGGCACAGCGCAATCATGTTATTGAGCAACGCGATAAAATTGAAATTCAAAATCGGGATATCACGGCAAGTATTCATTATGCCAGTCGCATTCAACAAGCTGTTTTACCGCCAATTCAAAACTTTAATGAATTGCTCGGCGAATCGTTTGTATTTTTTAAACCCCGGGATATTGTTAGTGGCGATTTTTATTACCTGAATACCAAGAATAATTATGTTATAGTAGCAGCAGCCGATTGCACCGGACACGGTGTTCCCGGAGCATTTATGAGTATTTTGGGTATTGCGCTGCTAAACCAGATAATAGGTAATATAAAAGAGGAATTTTCGGCTGCTGATATTTTAAACCAGTTGCGTTATGAGGTGAAGAAAGCCCTTCGACAGACTGGTAAAGAGGGAGAAGCTAAAGATGGGATGGATATTTCGTTGTGTGTCTTTAAACGCGATACAGCTACTTTACAATATGCCGGAGCTTTTAATCCTTTATTATTGATTCGCAATAAGCAGATAATGCTTTATAAAGCTGATAAAATGCCCATTGGCGTTTTTATAAAAGAAGAAAACCTGTTTACAAATTATTGGGTTGAGATGCAGCCTGGTGATATGTTGTATTTATTTTCAGATGGATTTCAGGATCAGTTTGGTGGTCCCGACAAAAGAAAATTCCTTACGAAACGTTTAAAAGAACTTTTGATGGAGCATTCTGAATTACCGGTAAATGAACAGCAACTTGTTCTGAAAGAAACTTTTGAACGCTGGAAAGGTGAATCTCCACAGATTGATGATGTGTTGGTAATGGGAATCCGCGTTTAATTAATCTTTGGCCTGATGGCTTAATTTAATTGCATGCAATAATAACTGATAATATATATTATGTTTAATAGAATATTCTAATAAAAAGGCCGGTAATCCCGACCCTTTTATTTTCATTTATTCTTTAGCTGGTAAAGCTTTAATTTTTTCATCCATCTCTTTAAATTTATTCATGTACACTTCGTTATCATTTCGAAGTTTAAAATAAATTTCTTTTAAGGTAAGCATTGTTGTTTCCTCAGTTGGCTGAATCTCGTGTGCTTTCTCTAAATAAGGCAATGCTTTTTCAAGTTCTTTAAATGAGGTTTTTACAGCTTCGTCGTACTTTTTTTGTTGATTTGGTGGAATTTCGTTGGCTAATTTTAATAAATCTGCTCCTTTATTAAAGAACAATGCACCCAAGTTATAATAAGCATCAAAGTAGTCGCTTTTTAGTTCCACAGCTTTTTCATAAGATGCTTTGGCATTTTCAAAATCTTTTAGTTTATCGTACAATGCACCTTGAGCAAAATAAAATGTATGGTTGCCTGGATCTTTTTCAATAGCTATTGACAAGTATTCCAATGCCTGATCCGACATATCTGCATTCAAATAGTAATTGATTAATTCTACCATTAAAACGGTATTGTCTTCAGGATACGCTTCAACTCCATCTTTTAAATACTGAACGTATGCTGCAGTATCGCCTTGCTCCTTTTTAATATTGGCCATGAAACCATAAATTTTTGATCCTTCGTACCTTAATTCAGCAACTCTTGAATAAAATTTAATGGCTTCGTCGTAAAGTTTACCTCTATCAGCAGCAATACCTGCATTAAAAATAACTATGGTATCAATGGCTGTTTCATCTACCATGGCTTTAACATCCAGAGCACTTTTAAACGCATAGAATGCTTTAACAAAATCTTCGGTATTTGACGATTCAACGCCTGCATTAAAAAAGTCAACACCCCGATTAATCTGCATATCGCCAATAGCCATATAACTTAGCGTAATTTCTGCCTGATATTTACCTTTATCATCAAGCGATTGCGCTTTTTGGAATGATTCAATGGCAATTTTCAATGGATTGTCGGAAAGTGATTTGAATTTTTCATCTTCACTTTTGGCAATTGCCTGGTAAACCTGCCCACGAACCTTCCAAGTTTTGGCTTTATCTTTGGTTTTTTCGTGTTCAATAGCCATATCAATGGCTTCTTTGGCTTTGTCTAACTCATTGTATTGTGGTCTCGATAAGTTTAAGGCCTTTTGGACTTTTGAATTCTGTGCAGAAACCAAAAACACAGACATTATAAATACAAGTGACAGTGCTAGTTTTTTCATCTTATAAGCTTTTTTTGTTTGCATCAAATATAATGTTATTTGTTTATTCTTTCAATGATATACATTTTAATCTTGAATTTCAGCATCTATTGCTCCTGATTCACCATTTTCTTCTTTCTCACCAGCTGCAACAAACTCAATAGCAGCTATCTGATCACCTTTTTTCAGATTTATTAATCGCACTCCCTGAGTTGCACGCCCCATCACCCTCAGTTCTGATACAGCCATACGGATAGTTAAACCGTTTTTGGTAATAATCATTAAGTCATTCTCATCGGTAACTCCTTTGAGTGCAATTAATGCGCCGGTTTTTTCGGTAATATTCATGGTTTTCACGCCTTTACCTCCCCGTTTGGTAATTCGGTAATCTTCTAATTTAGATCGTTTTCCGTAGCCGTTTTCTGAAACTACCAATACATCTTCCCTGGCTTCTTCAACGCAAATCATGCCAATTACTGAATCTCCGGCACTTAGATTAATTCCTCTTACTCCTGAGGCCGTTCTGCCGATTGCTCTAATATCTTTTTCGTTAAAACGGATGGCTTTTCCAGTGCGCACAGCAAGTAATATTTCATGATTACCTCCGGTAAGTCTTGCTTCTAATAAATTATCGCCTTCACGAATGGTTATTGCATTTACTCCGTTTTGTCGAGGACGGCTGTATGCTTCCAGACTGGTCTTTTTAATGATACCGTTTTTTGTGGCCAGAATAATGAATTGATTTTTAATGTATTCCGGATCAGTCAGGGTTTTTACATTTATATATGCTTTTACAGTATCTTCTGCATTAATTTGTAACAGGTTCTGAATAGCTCTTCCTTTCGACGTTTTATTGCCTTCCGGTATTTCATACACCTTGAGCCAGAAACAACGTCCCAATTCGGTAAAGAACAGCATGGTACTGTGCATATTAGCTATATATAAGTGCTCCACAAAATCTTCGTCGCGGGTAGTACTTCCTTTTGATCCCACACCGCCTCTCGATTGGGTTTTAAACTCCGAAAGTGGAGTTCTTTTTATATATCCCAGATGTGAAATAGTAATAACAACTTCCTCGTCGGCATAAAAATCTTCTGGATTAAACTCTTCCGCATCGGGAACAATTTCTGTACGACGAGCATCTCCGTACTTTTCTTTGATCTCAATCAACTCATCTTTTATAATACTCATTCTGAGTTCAAGATTCGAAAGCACTTCTTTGTAATACTCAATTTGCTTCTTTATCTCATCGTATTCAGCATGCAACTTATCCTGTTCAAGTCCGGTTAACTGACGCAAACGCATATCAACTATGGCTCGAGCCTGTATATCACTGAGTTTAAATCGTTCAATCAGGTTTTCACGTGCCTCATCGGGACTTTTTGATGCGCGAATTATTTTGATTACTTCATCAATATTATCGCTTGCAATAATAAGTCCTTCAAGAATATGGGCCCGTTCTTCAGCTTTTCGCAGTTCATATTTTGTACGGCGCACTACAACGTCGTGACGATGAGCGATAAACTTATCAAGTAATTGCCTTAAATTAAGCATTTGAGGTCTTCCTTCAACCAGTGCAATGTTATTAACACTAAACGAAGTCTGTAATTGGGTATACTTATATAGCTTATTTAGAACCACATGAGGAATGGCCTCTCTTTTAAGATCGTAAACAATGCGCATTCCATTACGGTCCGACTCATCGTTAACATTGCTGATACCTTCAATTTTTTTATCATTAACTAAATCAGCAGTTTTCATAATCATTTCTGCCTTATTTACCAAATAAGGTATTTCAGTGATTACAATTCTGGTTTTGCCGTTATCTGATGTTTCAATATCAGCTTTTCCACGAACAATTATCCTTCCCCTGCCTGTTTCAAAGGCTTCTTTTACACCCTGGTAACCATAAATGATACCACCTGTCGGAAAGTCAGGAGCTTTGACATATTGCAAAAGTTCTTCGGTAGTTATGTCATTATTATCGATGCAGGCACATAAAGCATCCACCACTTCGCTTAAATTATGGGGCGGCATATTGGTAGCCATACCAACGGCAATACCCGAAGCTCCGTTAACTAAAAGGTTGGGTATTTTGGTTGGAAGTACCGTTGGTTCTTCAATGGTATCATCAAAATTAAGCTGAAGATCGACCGTTTCTTTATCTAAATCAGCTAAAGTTTCTTCAGCAATTTTCTTTAACCGGGCTTCGGTATAACGCATGGCAGCAGGGCTATCTCCATCAACAGAACCAAAGTTACCCTGTCCGTCAACCAAAGGATATCTTAACGACCAATCCTGGGCCATCCGAACCATTGCAAAATAAACTGAAGAGTCGCCATGAGGATGGTATTTACCTAATACCTCACCTACAATCCTTGCTGATTTTTTATAAGGCCTGTTTGAAAGAACACCAAGTTCCGACATTCCGTATAAAACCCTGCGATGAACCGGCTTAAGTCCATCGCGTACATCAGGTAACGCTCTGGCTACTATTACCGACATAGAATAGTCGATATAAGCCGATTTCATTTCCTCTTCAATGTTTATCTTAATAATTTTCTCTCCGTCAGCCATTTATAATTAATTTAAATTATCAAATCGTGTTTTTTAAAAGCCCCTAAAGGTACTAATTTTAATGAGTTCTGCATTGCCTTGCACGCTTTGATTTTATGGAAATTATCAACAGAATATTGTTTATAATTGTATTACTTTTCTTATTTAATAACTATTTTTGGTACGTTAATTGAAAAACAGCACAATTAATCAATTTTAAAGCACATGGATTCGAAATTTTCACAACAAATGAAAGACATAATGGCCTACAGTAAAGAAGAGGCCATCCGGTTGAATAACTCGCATATTGGAACTGAGCATATTTTTTTAGGCATTCTCCGCGAAGGCGAAGGACTGGCTGTTGAAACACTGGTTGGGCTTGGCCTTGATTTACTTGAAATAAAAAAGGCCATAGAAACAAAAATCCGCCTAAAAGGTGAATCGGTTATAAAAGATATAGAGAATATTCCGCTGCTTAAAAACGCAGAAAATGCATTAAAAGTAGTTTATCTTGAGGCCCGTGCTCTCAGCGACAAAACCATAAACACCGGGCATCTGCTTCTGGCTATTTTGCGCGATGAAACCAGCCTGGCAACAATGACCTTACACGAATATGAAGTAACTTACGAAAACGTTAAACTGATGATTCAAAAAGAACAACCCCGAGGAATGGCAGATCATAATTTTAATGAAGACGATGACGATGATTTTGGCGGACGTCCTGAAGGTTCAGGAAACCCTCAATCGAGCGTACCAAAATCGACTTCTGATACTCCAGTACTTGATAATTTTGGAATTGATCTTACCAAAGCAGCTGAAGAAAACCGCTTAGACCCCATTGTTGGTCGTGAAAACGAAATTGAACGTTTGGCACAGATTTTAAGTCGACGCAAAAAAAACAATCCGGTGCTTATTGGTGAACCAGGTGTTGGAAAATCGGCTATTGCTGAAGGAATGGCTATTCGAATCATTCAAAAGAAAGTTTCACGCATTCTTTTTGGAAAGCGGATAATTGCTCGTGATTTAGCGTCAATTGTAGCTGGTACCAAGTACCGCGGCCAATTTGAAGAACGTATGAAAGCCATTCTAAACGAACTTCAGAAAAACGATAATGTTATTTTATTTATCGATGAAATTCATACCAT
>JBFWMB010000042.1:0-32319 GCA_050251815.1 Salinivirgaceae bacterium
AAACTAGTTTCAAATCTACTGTAATCTGGTTTTTCAACATGAAACCCTTCCATGTTGTCTGTTAAATTTGTTGAAGTTTTTTCCATAATAACTTGATATTTGCGTCAAGCTATTTCAGAATATTACATAATACACTTTGGGTTTTGAATAATATGGTTTGATTATGAAATAATAAGGTCTACCGTTGAAATAATAAAGTTTGAAAAGGAAAAACAAAGAATGATTTTTTAGCAGTGAGGTATTGATGAAAAGAAAGAGGGATGGTGGTTGCAGGTTTATGGTTGTGGGTTGCCGGTACCAAAGATCAGAAACGGCCCCACTCACCTAACACGGCGGGTGTGCTATGTGTTTAACAGGTATTAATTTTAAAAAGCATTGAGAAACATAAAAACCTGAAAGGCAATGATAATAATACATTAAAGACTTTGTAAACTGATGTTGCCGGCAAAGTGTTTTTTTAGGTAACGGAAAGTAGGATTAAACAAAATTATTTTTTATAATTTTGACAGAAACCAAATGAACATTATAAAATCGAGGAATATTTTCTGAAGAAATAGGGAAATCTAAAGAGGTATCGAATAAATGCGTAAAAAAAATGTTGAAAAATCTTTCTAAAGGAAACCGTAATATAAAACTCAGATAAAATGGAAGTTTTTGGATTAATTGTATCGTTTATCGCATTGTCTTTAGCCCTTTTTACTTATATAAAACATGATATAAAGCTAAAAAAACAATCTGCACAGTTAAATGATTATCATTTGGAAAAAATTGAGGTTGAAAGAGAAGAGCGATTGAAAGCTATTATTGAAGCTAGTTCAAAAGATAGTGGAAAAGGCAGAAAAATTATAAAGATCTTTAATAGAGGAAAATCAATTGCAAAAGATGTTAAAGTAATTATTCCAGAAGTCGGTGGATTTACTCTTGGTGATAATCCATCTCCGATTGATATTTTACCACAACATGAAATTAATATAACACTTTTTTTGTTTAATAACCATCCTGATAAACTGACAATAGAATTTATGTGGTCAGATGATTATAAAAGTGAGAATAGAGAAAGTCAAACAATTCAATTATAATTAAATATCTCTGATAATCAATGGTTGTGCCATTAAATATGTAGAAAACTTGAAAAGGATGAAAAAGAAAACAGCATTTTATAAAAGATGTAGGACGAAACCTGAAACCTTTATAGAGCTTTTCATTAAACGTAACGCATCAAATTTAAAACATTTTACAAACAATGAAGGCTGAATTTATTGGACATGGTTTAAATAACAGGTTGAATACAGTACATTATTATCTTAGAAAATCATTTTTGGATAGTAGTTACGATACCTTTATTGGTTTTTCGGCATATACCAAAAAAACTGGGCTTGATTTAATTTCAAAAGAGATTCTTGTAGCGAAAGAAAAGTACAAAAATTTAACATTTTATCTCGGAATCGCTGAAAGAGGTACTTCCAAAGAAGCCTTACAATTCTTATTAGATAATGAGATAAAGACATATACTTTTTGGTCAGGAACCTCATTTATATTTCATCCAAAAATATTCTTTTTTGAAGGGGAATTTGAAAAAAGAATGATAATTGGTTCTTCGAATCTTACAAAATCCGGATTGACAATAAATGGAAATATTGAAGCATCTGTTCTTTTGGATTATTCAAGATCTGATAGTAGTGGATTAAAGCTTCAAAGGCAATATTTTGAATATTTTGACGAAGTTATCAATTGCAAAAGTGAATTAGTTAAAATACTTACACCTGAGTCTTTGGAAAAATTTATCAATGATGGTGTTGTAGTTGAAGAATATTTGACTTTTGAAAATGAAAACTCAAAAAAGAAGAAAAGAGAAAAAGTAAAGAGAATAAAACAAAAAGAAGAATCTCTAGAGGAAAAATCAAAACAGCCAAAAAAAGATACTCAAGGAGAAAAGTCAAAGCTTAGTATAACACTTAAATACCTTGAAACTTGGGAGGAAATGTTTGTGCTATTCAAAGATTATAAGAAAAACAATAATGGCAGCGTTACAATCTCAAGAGATTATCCGGATAAAGCGTTGTATAGATGGTATAGGTTGCAAAAAATATTTTACGCTGACGATTCAATAGATATAGAATATGATTTAAAATATGAACATGTCGGTAAATTAATTGATGAGAATTTCTTTTTTGGAGATGCACATGAATTATTGCAACAAAACATTGAAGATGAGTGGCTAAACATTCTATCTGATGCTTTAAGTATGTCAGGTGAAGCGGATAAAATACAAGTCAATCATAGATATAAGTTTAATGGGTATAGATTAGGTACCTGGTTAGTTGGTGTTAGTCAAGCTACAAAAGGGAAAAATCCCAAGCAACGTAAAATAGAATTAAGATCAAAAATTGAAGAGTTAGGATTTGATTTTCTTAAAACAAGTAGAAAACCTGAGCATTCTGCAACCAGATTTTTGGAACAATTGCTTAATGACAAAAAACCGATAAAAGTTGAGTATCAAAAATTGTTTAATCGTCAAATGTTGCCTCGTAGAAATAAAATTCCAGAAAATTTAAAACAGGAAATTAGCGCTGCGTGGGAAATTCAATTTAATGAACTGAGAAGTTGGGAAAAAATAACAAGGGACAAAGATAGAACCGAAGAATGGAAAGAGTTTAGATATGATAATGAATTAAATCCTGAAGGTAAATGGATAACTGGAGAATCAACAATGGGTAAATTATACAATTGGGTTTATCACAAGAGAAAGGATAAAAAGAAAATGAATTTAGTCATAAATAAATTTTCAAACGAAGAATTAAACGAATTAAGGGATGAAGGATTTCCAGTATAAAGAAATGCAAAGTACAACGTGCAACCCATATTCAGTTCGGGGGAAATAAGATCGGTAGAAAATGATGCGGTCCGGTATTTTGGATTTCAATTTACGGAAGGGAGCTTTAAAAAACACCAATCGACTAGTACTAACTTAAAATAAAGGCTTATGAACAAAAAAAACAGTAATCAGTACACCATGTTCCTGACTACACAGGGTTACATGGATGAGCACACCACCATTTGGAATACCATTCCCCGGGTGGTAAGTTACAAAAGTGATTTCGATGAGCTGGTTTCCCGCATCTCGGCGCAGGCCGAAGCAGCCGAAGGCGGCGTGGGGGTTACTGCCCGAAAGGAACAACTCAGAAAAGCTCTGGAATCGAAACTGGTGGGTATTTCGGGAGCTGCACAAGCCTATGCAAACGAAAAAGGTGACAGCGATTTGGTGCAAAAAGTAAGCATTAACAAGACAGATTTTAAGAATTTGAAGGAAGCTGAAATTGAATCCAGGGTGAAGTCATTTATGACGGTGGTCAGGGGACTGCTTCCCGATTTGGCCGATTTTGGGGTAAGCGAAGCCCAGTTAGCCGAGACCGAAACCACGCTCGATGAACTAAACACCCTGCTGGGTAAGCCCCGGGTATTGCTAAGCAATAAATTTGCTGCCCTGCAAACCCTCGATGAACTTATACAGGAGGCCAGCCAGCTATTAAACAAGCAAATGGATAACATTATGCTGATGTTTAAGGGTACGCATCCCGAATTTTACGACGGCTACCAGCGCAGCCGGGTAATTGTTGACCGTTAAGTACTCTTGCATTCCAAAAAGCCCGTCCGGAGCAAAAAAACCGGACGGGTTTTTTGGTAAATAGAATTTCCTGAAAGCGGAAAATATACCGGAAAAGATGCCGATGATTAGGCACTTGTTCTAAATTTCTTTAGCTGCAGGTAATCTAAATAATATACTACGCGTACCGAAAGACTGTTCTGGGTTCCTTGTTCAAATAACTGGTTCAGGTTGCGGGCATAATTAAATACCGGAAAATCGTCTTCATGGGCAATGGCATTTTTCCAGACAATTCCCATTTCACTTCCCGGTGCAAAACGCCAGGTATAAACCAAATCGATATTAAAGAAATTACTGTTTACATCGCTGGTATGGAAGGAGTCGTCGGGTGTTAGACCGCCATCCTGGCTTAGGGTATAGAACTGGCTGTAATTGATTAAGCGCCAATAATGCCTTACTTTTAGCGATAAAGCCATTTTACTGTTGAAAATAAAATTAGCTGTGGCATAATTTATCAGTGTGCGTACATCGCGTTGGGCCATGTAAATGGTATCGCTGTTCGTGGTTTTTCCTGCAAAACCCTCATCGTTGTGATCCAAATTAAAATCGATACCTCCGTTAAGATTAAAACGATCGCTAAAGCGGATGATAGGCATTACCCCAAGCCAATAACCATTAATATTTTCGTTGTAAGCCGACCAATAGCCTCCTTTTACGTCGAGCACAAATTTTTTACGGTAATCGGGCGACACGAATGCACCTACGGCATAAACCGGAGGGCGAACAAATACACGGCCATCGGTACGTGCTTCGTAAAAATCGTTGTACTTGCCCAGGTTAAATTCAGCATCCAAATTAAGGCTTAAATAATTTCGAAAGGTGGTAAAACTTGAAAATTCAATGGCATTACCCATTTTTTGATTGACTGAAAATAAAGATGACCGGTTAAATTCGAGGTTGTTGTACCATTTTAACATGCGCCAAAAAGGGGTGTAGATGTTGTAAGCAACTTCAGCTTTGGCTTCCATTATATCTGTTTTTTCAATATAACCCAGGTCGTTGGCATTGAATGTTTTTCCAATCAAGGAGTTTTCAACTTCGAAACGGAAATTCCCCTGAATTTTTTCCAGGTTCAGGACATAACAACCTCCGGTTGAACTGTTATAAGTTAAGCCGTCCAGGTAACTGAAACCGGCAATTCCTTCCAGCGCGTAGGTGCCTTTTTTGTTTTCGAACCGCATGTGGGTTGAGCTCACATTGCCCACGTAACTGGTAGCCGGCTGAAGGTAATTGGTGTTTGTGATGCTTACGTACGAATTGTTTTTTAACGATTGATCGAAAACAAGAACATTGTAGTTGGTAAAAGGCTGGGTTTGCACTTTACGCGAAGTTCCGGTAAGTGTGTCTTTAAGGGTTGCATATGTAGCCCCGGCCATGCCGTTTAATATTCCAACACCCAGACCATTGTTGCCCCTGCCACTAATTTTGGTAACATTTATAAGATCAGTTTCCTGGGGGTTTAGGGTAGCCACCTCGTTTGTGTTTGCAGCTATGTTGTTTTGATAATAATCTTTTACCGAGCCAATGCGGCGCGAATAGAACACTTCTCCTTTGTTGAACAATTCGGTGCCCTCGGTAAAAAACGGACGTTTTTCTTCGTAGTAGGTTTCAAAAGCCGAGATATTGAATTCCTTATTGTCTGATTCAACCTGTCCAAAATCGGGAATAAGCATCATATCGAGGGTATAACTTTCGTTGATGCCGTATTTTAAATCCAATCCGCCACGCAGGGAGTAGTCGAACGATTCAATGTTTTGATTTTTTTGAACGTATCCGGCAAGGTAAGGAGTAAGTGAAAGGCGGATGGGAGGTTCAATGTTTTCAATGCCTAAAAGTTGCCCCGACTGTTTCAGGTAACCATCAATTTTAGCATCCACATGATTCCAAAACGATTTTTCGCGGGTGCGCTGAACATTTCGTGCCATGTTTATTCCCCATTGTTGTACTGGTTTTTTGGGGAAACGCAAAGCCGAATAAGGAATTTCAATTTCAGCTATCCAACCTTCCTCGGTAATCGATACTTCACTTTGCCAAACCGCATCCCAACTGGGGTCTTCCTCCTGACTTTGCCGGGCATCGAATTGGATATTTCCCGACGAAACCACAAAAGTGTATCCGTTTAAACCGTCGTTAAACGGGTCGATTGAAATTCCAAAGTAATCGGTTTGTCCCAGTTCATCGCGACGGCTCATTTGTTTCATAATGCTGTCGGGCACTGGGTCGAACATAATGGCGCCAATGTAAATGGCATAATTTGAATACACAATGTGTACATGCGTTTGGTAATTTGAAGGAAGTCCGTTGTGGGGTTCGTGTTGAATAAAGTCTTTAGCTGCAACAGTTTGCATCCAGAACGATTCGTCCAGTTTGCCATCAATTACGGGTTCGTGTTGCACTTTTAAAGCGATGATTTCTTTTCGGGTAGTTTTTCCCTGGAGGAACAGCGTAATTGTTAGTAAATAAGAAAGTAATAAGAGATGTTTCATTGTTTTAAGGGAAAAAATTTTACGCAAAGCTAGAATCTCTTGCGTAATTTTAAAACTAAAGCAAGTGATTTTAAACATAACTTAGAAAATGTGGGGGTGCTATTGCATTAAAATACCTTTGTTTTATTTAGTAGGTCGAATATTACTTTAATCGAAATAGGCTGATACCTTGTATTGATGATATTTGTCAGTTTATTTTGACCTACAATTGATTGTTGAATAAAACAACAAATACCACTTATCAATTCAAAGGCTCCAAATAAAAACTTACTTATGCCAAATGTATATTTCTGAGAAATGCTTTGTACCGAATACTTACTTTAGCAGTACAAAATTTGAAAGCTAATTAAATCGATATACTTGTTTTGGTTAGCTCATGAAAATACCCTTTTGAGAAACACCCTATTTTCTGACCTCCTAAATTCCCTCCCAGGAGGTCAGTTTTTTTATGTCTTTTGAGTTGGAATACGGGTAAACAGGAACGTGGCTGTCCTTTTTTAATCGTTCAATAATTTCGCGGGTAAAGTCGATGTTTTTATTCTCGACCTGAATTAATATGGCTTCGTTTTGGGAATTTGATTTAATAGCCTGCTCAACCTCGTTGGCGTTTAAGAGGTAATCGTTTACTGCCAGCTTTTCGTCCTGGCCAATGTACCAATACTGTTCGGTGTACTTTTTTGAAAGTTTTTTTGCGGTGGTCGTCTGGTTAAAACCATTTTGATTTGTGAATGCGTAAACGGGAGCTTCCATGGTGCTAATTGGCACATGCTGTGGCATCCATAAATTATAGGTAAAGAGCCCAATCACCAGTAATATGGTAGCAGCATATCCTAGTTGCTTCCACCAAACAAGGGAAGTATTCGATTCGTTAAAGTTTAAAGTGCTGGGTTTTTTATAAGCTCCTATTTTTTTGATTCCTGCCAGTTTATAGCCTTCAATAGCTTCAGCGCAGAGCGCACAACCGGTAAGATGCTGTTCAAAATCAAGAATAAATTCCCGGCTACCTGATTGATTCAGGTATTTTTCAAAATCAGACGCGTTGGGGCAATTATTTGAATACAAAGTTTTCATTTGAGTTTATGTAGCTTAGGGTTTGTTTTTTGTTTGTTGTTCCATTATAAGTTGCAAATTCCGTTTGCCATTTTGAATGTAGCTTTTTACTTTTTTCAACTCAAAGCCGGTTTCTTCGGCAATGGTCTGGTAACTTTTATCGAGCAGGTAGAATTTACGAATGCATTGCTCTTGTTCAGGTTTAAGTTTTGTTAGTGCATGTTCCAATAGCTCCAGTTGCTTTTCCTTATCATGTATCTGATCCACTTCACGTTGATTTTCCATAAAATGAACCGGAAAAAGATTTTCGTGAGCCAGTTCAAAGCTTACTATTTTAGTATCTTTTTTAAGCACTTTTAAACAATGATTCCGGGTTATGGTTAAGAGCCAGCTTTTAAATTCATCGACCTTGTATTTTAACAGTTGTTCAAAAAGGTTATGAAAAACATCCAAAAGGGCATCTTCGGCTTTCTCGCTATCGTGAAGGTATTTTAAAGCAACTCCAAAAACCTGGTGGTGGTATCGCTTGTAAAGTTCACCAACATAAAAAGTATCACCCGATTCTTTGTACAATAGTATTAGTTCTAAATCGGATTTAACTTCTGATTGCATGCTATTTGTGGATTTTCCGGAATTCATAGTTTGCAAATAATCAATAAAATCTTTTGTAACATGTATTATGCCAAGGTTTACTTTTTAATTGTTGTGGTTTTAAATTTATTGAGCCTTTTTTTTGTTAAATCCATAAAATGGCTTTTGCCGATGGTTTAAAGTTGACTTTTCAATAATACCAATTTTACCTTATTTTATTTGTTTTTTCAATGAATCAGCTGAAAATTCAATATAATTTGGTTGGTGATATTATTAATGAAGCTAAAGTTTCCAACACTAAGTAATTGAAAAATAATTAGCTATCATATTTGGTATTGTAATTTACGTTTTTCAGTTTATGGATTTTATGTAAAGTGAAACTCTTACCATAAACATTAAAACTACATACCATGGAAGCAAAAAAAAGTAAATCAGCCGACTTAAGAAACAAGAGTACTTTGTTTTTAGAAATTGGAATGGTAGTTGCATTAGGCTTGGTAATTGCAGCTTTCCAGTGGAGCACCAGCGAAAAGCTTTACGATGAAAATTTACAGTTTACACTAAATGTAGATTATGAACCGGAGCTTATTCCCATAACCACTCCCGAAGAAAAGAAAAAACAAGAGCAACCAAAAGCTGTTGAAACCCTGGTTTTGGTTGAAGATGTTTTTGAAGTTGACGAAGTTGAGATAAAAACAACGGAATTTTTTGAAACCAATGAGGTTGCTATTCTACCCATGGGTGAAGAAGACCTGGTAGCTGAGGATTCGGTTTTTATAATTGTAGAAGAAGCGCCGGTTTTTCCTGGTGGCATGTCAGCTTTGTTGCGAACCATATCACAAAATATTGATTACCCTGAAATAGCAAAAGAAACGGGTACCAAAGGAAGGGTTTTTGTAAATTTTGTGGTCAATCAGCAGGGTAAGGTAGAACAGGTAAAAGTAATCAGGGGAGTTGATCCCTTACTTGACAACGAAGCAGCACGTGTGATTAGCAGTTTACCCGACTGGAAACCCGGGAAACAGCGTGGTAAACCGGTTAAAGTAGCTTTTACAGTTCCCATTAATTTCCAGTTAAACTAATTATATTTGAATGCAATATATAAAAAGTCCCGGTTTTGGCCGGGACTTTTTCTTTAAACTGGTATGGCAAATATGCTTCTTATTCAAAATAATTTTTCATTCGTTCAAATATGTTACGGTCTTTGGAATCGGGTGAAGGAATAAAGTTTTCAGAGCTTTTAAGTTTCTCCAGAATTTTTATTTCCTCTTTACTTAAGTTCTTGGGTGTCCACATTTGAACATTAACCAATAAATCACCACGTCCGTACCCATTAATTTCAGGAATACCTTTTCCGCGTAGGCGAAGGATTTTTCCGGATTGGGTTCCGGCATCAATCTTTATTTTTACTTTTCCATCGATGGTGGGAATCTCAACAGCACTGCCTAAAGCCGCTTCGGGGAACGAAACAAACAGGTTGTAAACCAAATCGTTTCCGTCGCGGATTAATTCAGGATGTTCTTCTTCCTGAATCACCACCAATAAATCGCCGTTTACTCCGCCACGCCGGGCAGCATTACCTTTTCCGCTTACCGAAAGTTGCATTCCTTCAGCTACGCCGGCTGGTATATTCAACGAAATAATTTCTTCTTTGCGAACAATTCCTTCGCCGGCACAGGCACTACATTTGTGTGTTATTATTTTTCCCTCGCCGTTACAGCTCGGACATACTGAAGTAGACTGCATTTGTCCTAAAAAGGTATTCGAAATTCGGGTAACATGTCCGCTGCCCCCACAGGTTGAACAGTGTGAATAGGAGTGGCTGTCTTTGGCTCCGGTTCCGTTACAAACGTCGCACGAATTGTATTTATTGACTTTTATTTTTTTAGTTACCCCATTGGCAATTTCCGACAGGTTGAGTTTTACTTTAACCCTGAGGTTTGTACCTTTATTAACCCGGGAGCGTGAGCGACCGCTGCCGCCAAAACCGCCAAAACCGCCAAAACCGCCAAAAATATCCCCAAACGATGAAAAAATGTCTTCCATCGACATGCCACCACCAAAGCCACCTCCTGAAGCGCCGCCAACACCTGCATGACCGAATTGATCGTAGCGTTGCTTTTTTTCCTGATTACTTAAAACCTCGTAGGCTTCGGCTGCTTCTTTAAAGTTTTCTTCAGCTGTTTTATCCCCCGGATTCTTATCGGGGTGATATTTAATTGCTTGTTTTCGATAGGCTTTTTTTATCTCTTCAGCAGTGGCATTTTTGGTAACACCCAACACTTCGTAATAATCTCTTTTTGCCATAATTTAATTTTTCAGTTCCACTCCGGAATTTTTATTCACCAATAACCACTTTGGCGTATCGAATTACTTTTTCTTCAATTTTGTAGCCTTTTTGAATAACATCGACTACTTTTCCTTTTTGTTCCTCGCTTGGAGCGGGTATTTTGGTTAATGCTTCATGAAAATCGGTATCGAAATCCTGATTCAAAGCTTCAATTTCGGTAATACCTTTTACCTTTAAAAACTCTTTAAATTTATTATAGATAAGAACCAGACCTTCTTTAACGGCATTTACATCAACTGCTTTGTCAATGACCGATAAGGCCCGTTCAAAATCGTCGATAACCGGAATTAGGTCGGAAAGTGACTCACCACTAGCCGTTTTAATCATGTCGGCCTTTTCTTTTAAAGTACGTTTGCGATAATTGTCGAACTCGGCCGATAGTCTTATGTAGCGGTCGTTGATATCGCTTAATTTATACCGGGTTTCTTCAAGCTCCTTTTCAACTTTTTCCAGTGCACTGTTTTTAGATGTCTTTTTCTTTTTCCCGGATTTATTTTTTGAGTCGGATTCGTTTTTGACATTATCTGCCGATTCAGGTTGAGTTTCTGACTTATTTTCAGGCTGTGACTTTTCTTTTATGTCAGCCTGATTTTTTAGCTCATCCTCATTAACGGCTTGTGTGTTTTTATCCTTGTTCATCATACGTAGTAAAATTAAAATTATCGCCTTGCTTTAGTCAAATTATTTGCCACCCTTTTTTTGGCGACAATCTGACAGTGAAAAATCGAAGCAATCATTTTTTTACAGGAAGATTCGAAATGAATCTTCATTATTATTCCATTCGGGTAATATTGGCACCCAGCACATTAAGCCTTTCGTCAATTTTTTCATAACCTCGGTCGATTTGATCAATATTTTCGATAGTTGAAGGACCTTTTGCCGACAAAGCGGCAATCAATAAGGCCATACCTGCTCTAATATCGGGGCTAGTCATATTGATTCCTTTTAGTTTTTGGGTTTTATCTAATCCAATAACTGTTGCACGGTGCGGATCGCATAAAATAATCTGGGCTCCCATATCAATTAATTTATCGACAAAGAACAAGCGGCTTTCAAACATTTTCTGGTGCACCAAAACACTTCCCTTGGCCTGTGTTGCGGTTACTAAAATTACGCTGAGTAAATCGGGAGTAAGGCCGGGCCAGGGAGCATCGTCGATGGTCATAATGGAGCCGTCGATAAATGATTCAATTTCGTAATGTTCCTGTGCCGGAATGTAAATATCGTCGCCGCGTAATTCAAATTTTATACCCAAACGTTGAAAAGCTCGCGGAATAATTCCCAGGTGCTGGTATCCAACACTTTTTATGGTAAGCTCAGAACAGGTCATAGCTGCCAGGGCAATGAAACTACCAATTTCAATCATGTCGGGGAGCAGGGTGTGTTCGCAACCTTTAAGCGTTGAAACCCCTTCGATGCTTAAAAGGTTAGAACCAATTCCGCTTATTTTAGCGCCCATTGAAACCAACATTTTACATAATTGCTGAATGTAAGGTTCGCAAGCCGCATTATAAATGGTTGTTTTTCCTTTAGCCATAACCGCAGCCAGAATTATGTTCGCTGTTCCGGTAACCGATGCTTCGTCGAGTAACATGTAAGTTCCTTGTAGATCAGTACCTTCGATATGGTAAAATTTACCATCGGCATCGTAATTAAATTTGGCTCCTAAATTCTGAAGTCCAATAAAATGGGTGTCGAGTCGGCGCCGGCCAATTTTATCGCCACCCGGTTTGGGAATATAGGCTTTGCCAAACCGGGCCAGGAGCGGGCCAACCAACATAACAGAACCCCTGATGCGGGCTGTTTTGTCAACAAATTCTTTAGAGTGCAGGTATTCCAGATTAATATTTGAAGCCCTAAATTTGTAATCGTGCTCATTTAGTCGGGTTACTGTTACTCCCATTTCGTCCAAAATGTTGATTAGTGTAATTACATCTTTTATGTTTGGAAGATTTTTTATAAGCACTTCTTCGGGGGTAAGCAACACGGCACAAAGTATTTGTAGCGCTTCGTTTTTAGCCCCCTGAGGCGTGATGGTTCCATTCAGTTTACAACCGCCTTGAATTAAAAATTTGCTCATAGCCATGGAGTTTAGTAATGAATTTGTTTTTGCTGCGCAAATTAGGCAATTTTATGGCTATAAGAATCGAATTACAGCTTGTTTTACAAAAAGTTTTTCACAATTATTTTAAGTGAAATTTATTCTGTAAAACAAGTAACGTTCACATATTAAGCGTCTTGTAACAAAAGCTAACTGGGAATACTATTTTTTTTTGTATTCATGCTAAGTTTTTGTTGCATGTGAAGAAAAAATACAGATATTTGAATTGTCAAAAACATTTTAAAACAGACTTGAATTCGTAGATTATGAGCCAGAACAAACCCAGAGTAATAAAAGATTTTAATAAGTTGGAATCTGAGTTACAAGAGCAAATTAAACTCACTTATCCGTTTGGTTTTAGCGACCACCTCATTACTTTTACCAATAAAGATGGCTTATTAGTAAGTGCTTTACCTTTTGAAACTGACGAAAAATATTACCTCCTTCGAATGACTGAACGTGAGGCTATCAAGATTATTGAAGCTGATGAGGATTATGATGATGATGGTAATTTAAAACAGGGAGTACGCGATGAGTACGAAGAAAAATACTCTGACCTGGATTACCTGGCCGATAGCGTTGCCGATGACGATGGTGACGATAACTACGACGATGATTAATTGTAGCAATATATATTTAATGAACCGCATTCAATCTATTGGCTGCGGTTTTTTATTCCTTAAAATTTAACTGAGAAATGCCAAATTTCATAGATACAAATACCCGGATTTTGAATTTTGACAACAAAAAAGTTGAATTATTTCAATTCTATCTTTAGTAAGGTAATCGGCAGTTTTCATTATTAAAATAGCCCGATAAATTACTTTTGCCTTGTTTAATTTGTTAACGATAAAGGTTCATAGGAAACATGAAAACAATAAGGAATTATCAGGAATTATTGGATTTTGCTCAAGCTAATGACAGAACCTATTTGTTGCTCTACAAAAGCAAGGAATCACCTACCGAAGATTGCGCATTAAAAAATTTGACAGATGCATATTCAAAAGTCAAAGAAAGTTATGTGGCAACGACCAATGTAGCTGAAGTTCGCGATATTCACGAAAAATTACAGGTAACTTCAGTACCGTCATTAGTAGAACTTAAAAACGGAAAACCGGTACGAACCATTAAGGGCTGCCACGAACCCGAATATTATAAGAATATATTATCGGGGAAAACCAGTTTACATACAAATAGCAGTGGTGAAAGTATGGTTCAAAAAACAGTGGTGGTTTATTCCACGCCAAGTTGTTCGTGGTGTAATACCTTAAAAAACTATTTTAAAGAGCATCACATTGCATTTCGCGACATCGATGTATCGCGCGATCAGAAAGCTGCAGAAGAAATGGTAAAGCGGAGTGGACAACAGGGAGTGCCACAAACCTTAATCAATGGTGAGCTTATTGTTGGCTTCGATAAAGCACGTATCGATAAATTATTACAAATTCAATCGAAATAATTAATTATTAACACTTAACTATAATAGATATGAGAGAATTACAACCGATTAATCAAAATGTATTGCTCGAATTGGCCGATTCCAAAACCGAGCAGAAAACTGCATCCGGAATTATTATTCCCGATTCAGCCAAAGAAAAAGAAAACGTGGGAACGGTAGTTGGCATGGGAACTATTGAAAACGCTGAGATTGCCGTTGGCGATAAAGTGCTTTACAAAGAGTTCTCAGGTTCTACATTTGAGTTTGAGGGAAAAAATTTCCAAATGATTCAATATACCGACATCCTGGCCAAAGTAGTAGAAACCGAGGCTATTTAATTGTAATATCTTTACCATTCAACATAAAAGGCTTTGGCCTTTACATTTTTTGTCAAAAAAGCAACTCGTTTGAGTTGCTTTTTTTTTATTTCTTTTTTGCCGGAAAAAATGAATAGGCTTTCTCCATTGAATTCGTAACAAACTTGTATATTCTTCCACCGATTTTACTAACTTGGGCTAAGTTTTTAAACCAGATGAAATTCAAAATATTGTTCTATGAACCAGGAAGCTTTTTATGTCAAGAAACTTGGAAAAAACAACGTTAAATCGCCCTTGCTTCAAACGCCACGTGGCGATACACCCAGTTACAAATTTGTATCAGACACTGAACGCATTTTGTACGACAATACCCTGGATGGTTTTAAAACAGCCCTTGAAAAAGGCATTGAACCCATTTCGTTTGAAAAAGCCGGACCACACGGTCATTTGTTTTTTGAGCCGGCAAAAACCAAAGTTGGCATTGTTACCTGCGGCGGTTTGTGTCCTGGTTTAAATAATGTAATCCGCAGTTTGGTAAATCACCTGTTTTACCGCTATGGTATTAACCGAATTATTGGGTTTAAGTATGGATACGAAGGATTGATTCCCAAATACAACCACGAGGTAGTGGAATTAACCCCACAAAAAGTCGATTCAATTCACTTAACCGGGGGATCGATTTTGGGTTCGTCTCGTGGTGTTCAGGATGTGGCTCAGATGGTTGATACCCTGGAGATAATGAACCTAAATATTCTATTTTGCATAGGTGGTGATGGAACTTTGCGTGGTGCTCATGCCATACATGAAGAAATTGAACGCCGAAAACTAAAGATTGCCATTGCCGGAATACCCAAAACGATTGATAATGATATTAGTTTTATTGAGAAAAGTTTTGGATTTGAAACAGCCTTTACCATTGCCAACGATATTATTCGCTATGCACACAACGAAGCCCATGGGGCCTATAATGGCATTGCCTTATTAAAACTGATGGGACGCGATTCAGGTTTTATTGCTGCTTATGCCGCACTCTCTATTCAGGAAGTGAATTTTGTGTTGGTTCCCGAAATGAAATTCGACCTGTACGGTCCCTATGGATTTTTAAAAGCATTGCGCAAACGGCTTGAAGAGCGTCATCACGCAGTTATAGTTGTAGCCGAAGGAGCAGGTCAGGAGTTTTTTACCGATCACAAAAGTGAAAAAGATGCCAGTGGAAATACTAAAAATAAGGACATTGGTTTGTATCTGAAAGAAAAAATTGAAGAGGAATTCAAAGCCAAAGATTTCCCCTATTCACTAAAATATATCGACCCGAGTTATATTATCCGCAGTGCACCAGCCAATGCCAACGACAGTAAGTTTTGCAGTTTGTTGGCTCAGAATGCTGTGCATGCCGCCATGGCCGGACGTACCGATTTTGTGGTTGCCAACTGGAACGACACCTTTACCTTGCTTCCCATTCCGGTTACCATTGAAAAGCGGAAAAAAATTGATATCCAGGGTGAGTTGTGGTGGAATATTATTGAAGCCACAGGCCAACCCAGCCGTATGGTTAATCCCGAAGGGTTTGAAATTAAAAAGTCAGAAAGTTAAATGCAGCTATAAATTCTTTTGAATTAACTGAATCATTTCGTCGAATGCTTTTTCGGTAAAGCCGTGCTTTGAATAAATGACTTTTCCGCTTTTGTCAATCACAATGTTTCGTGGAATATTCTGGTGGGCAAACTGACCGTAGATTTTACGTTCCGGATCGGCTGCCATGGGAAAAGTAAAACCTTTTTGTTCCCTGAATTTTATGAGTTCGTCCGTTTTATGTTCACGACCTATAACCAACATCACGAAATTGGTATCTTTTATTGGCTTCCATATTTTTTCTTCAACATGGGGAAGCTCTTTCATGCAGGGGCCGCACCAGGTAGCAAAAAAATTCAGGTAGATTATCTTTCCTTTCAGTTGAACCACATCAAACGTTTCTCCATTAAGTGTAGTTATCGAAAACTGAGGTGTTTTATCACCAAGCTGAATAATATCGCCGTTATTGTTTTGAGCCTGGCTTATTGTGAAAGAGAGCGTGATTAATAAAGGAATTAAATAGCGTTTCATAGTTCGTGTTTTTAGTTATTCAAATAATTGTTGAATGCGTTCGGGTGTAAGTGCTTTAAACGGATTGTTGGTATTTATAAATAAATCGGCGAGTTCCGATTTTCGCTCCTGCAATTGCAGTATTTTTTCTTCGATGCTGTCGGACGAAATAAAGCGGTAAACAAATACTTTTTTATCCTGACCAATACGGTGCGCCCTATTAATGGCCTGATTTTCGGCCGCCGGATTCCACCACGGATCAAGCAGAAAAACATAATCAGCAGCAGTAAGGTTTAAACCTACACCCCCTGCTTTAAGCGAGATGAGGAACACCTGATTTTTTGGGTCGTTTTGAAAATCTTCAATCACTTGTTGCCGGTTTTGTGTTTGTCCGGTAAGTATAGCATATTTTAGCTTATTCTGTTTTAAGAAAGTTTCATAAATTTTCAGATGCTCAACAAATGAGCTGAAAATTAATACCTTGTGGTTTTCTGCCACAATATTCTGAAGCATGCGGGTCACTTCCTCAAATTTTCCCGATTCTTCGTTGGATTGAATCAGTTGCGGATGATTAGCCAACTGTCGTAAACGGGTTAGCGCCTGTAAAACAAGGAACGATGATTTGTCAGCTCCGTATTTTTCCATGTTTTGGAGAATATTATTACGTACGGCCGATTTCTCTTCTTCGTAAATTTTACGTTGCAATTCCGACATTTCGCACAACCTGATTTGTTCGGTTCGTGGCGGAAGATCTTTGGCTACCTGATCTTTGGTCCGGCGCAAAATAAACGGATGAATCAGCGATTTTAGTTTTTCGCTTTTTGATTGGCTTTGGTGTTTTTCGATGGGAGTGACAAACTCGTTTTTAAAAAAGCTGTAACTGCCCAGTAATCCCTTGTTTACAAAATTCATTTGACTCCATAAGTCGGTCAGGCTATTTTCAATGGGTGTTCCGGTAAGTACCAGTTTGTAAGTGCTTTTGAGTTGAATAACCGACTTGTATATTTTGGAATCGGGATTTTTAATTACCTGGCTTTCGTCAAGAATTAAATAATGAAACGGAAATTTTTTTAATTCATCCACATCGTTTCGAATAACCCCGTAGGTTGTTAGCACCAAATCGTAGGCATTAAAAGCGGTCAGGTCTTTGGTGCGGTTGTTTCCAATGTGTTTAAATACTTTAAGTTCGGGGGTGAATTTGGCAATTTCGTTGTACCAGTTGTGGATGAGCGAAGCCGGCATAATAATTAAACTGGTTGGATGCATTTTGCTTTGTTTGGCCTGCGGAACGGAATCGAAAAGGCTAAGTTGTGGTGCGGGTTTATTTAAAAATTGGGGTACAGCAACCTGCTCATTTTTTAATTCGAGCAAGAGGGTTAAAGTTTGCAGTGTTTTTCCCAAACCCATATCGTCGGCCAGACAACCCCCGAACTTATGGTATTTTAAGTGTTCCATCCACTGAAAACCCTGCACCTGGTAAGGACGTAAGCGGGCGTTTAATCCGGCTGGAATAGAAGCGTTTTCGTCCAGTTTTTTATCAAAAAGTTCTTTTATGCGTGCGGCATAATCCGATTTAATTCCAACCACACTAGAGTTCAGTAAGTTGAAATGAAACTTGTTAAGTTTCAGACTATCCTGATTATGATCGGCCAGCATAAAAATTTCTTTGTATTTGGTAAACCACTCCAGCGGTAAAATGGCAATGGTTCCATCGGGCAATTCATATTCCCGTATGTTTTTGAGGATATGTCTACGCAGGCGGATAAATGGAAAAGTGAATTCTCCCAAAGTAACCTTTCCGCGAATGTCGAACCAGTCGTTGGTTTCGTCGACACTTATTTTCAGATGAATGTTACTTAGGTTAAAGGTTCTGTCGAAGAACCCCTGCTTTAAACTGATGTTACTTGCAATGAATTGAACAGCGTGTTGATTTATCCAGTTAATGGTTTGGTATAGCGCTTCGTTTATTTGATTTGATTCTTCGTGCGGAACCATAAAATGAATCCCGTCGTTGGTTTGCAAGCCCATATTTTTCAGGGTATTTACAAATGAAAGCTCAACCTTGGGTTGGCGTTCCGATTTTAGAAATTCATATTCATCGTTATCCGTAAGTAAACTCACAAAGTTTTTTTCGGGATTGTTGGGTAGTATTATTTTAGAACCGTATTGCAGTTTTAGCAACAGGGCAGGTTGTCCCTGCAGGTTGTTTTGCAGATAAAGCAATGCTTTGGGCTCGGTAGAATCGTCAGTAATTTTAAATCCGCGGGCTTTAACCCGGTATTGTTTTATGGTGTTTAGAATGAACTTTTCGAAATAGGCTTTTTCCGTTTGTTTGGCAATGCTAATGTAATCTTTATCAAAAAAAGGTTGCAGTTTTTTACTGTCGATATCGGTAAACAGATAAAGCTGTTGGTTGAGCATCAGTACACAAGGGGAATCGGCCAGAACTAATGCTTTTTTGTTTTTTAAAGTTACCTCCTCGTTGGCCTGACTTATTGAGAGTGAATATTGTATTCCCTCGTTGTTCCGGTTAAAATAGAAAACTGCCTGAGCTGGATCAGTACTTATCGGAATTTGGTCGGCCAGGTATATTTTAGCATATTTTCTATCTTTAAAAAATACCCGTACCCCCGATTTTACTAAAATGGGTGTTATTTGATGTATTCTTTTTTCAATATGCGGACGTATGCGTTGATTGATAAAATCGTAATCAACATTTTTAATGAAATCGCGGGCATCTTCTTTCTTTTTGGTGAACAGGTTGGCAATGTAGTTATCGTCGTACTCATTAATGAGTTTAATCATTTTTTCTTTATCTGCAGTGTAATTATCAATTTCGCGAATATTTATATTATTCGCTTTCTCGATACTTGTATAAAAGGTATTTCCCTTATCGGGTGTGATAATGTAGGCAGAAAAAATGGGTCCAAACTTACGGTGTTGGGTAATGGTTATAATTAACTCTTTTGTCATGCGATAAAAAACGTTTAACCTCCAATTAACTTGGTTTTGTAGCCAGCCTGAGCAAGTAGTTCAGCTATTTTTTGCCTGAATTCGCCTTGAATAATAATCTCGCCATCTTTGGCCGAACCACCCACGCCACATTTGGTTTTCAGCGTTTTGGCCAGTTCTTTCAAATCGTCGTCACTGCCAATGAAACCTTCAATCAGGGTAACCGATTTTCCTTTTCGCTTTTTTCGGTCGATACTAATTCGCAGGGTTTGTTTTTGTGGTTCCAGAGTTTGCTGTTCCTCTAGTTCTTCTTTTTGGTAAGCATAGTCCGGATTGGTAGAATAAACAATATTTAATCGCTCTTTCCAGTCGTTATTTTCTTTTTTTGCCATCAGTGTACGTTTCCGTCTTATTTATTTTTTTGCCCCTAAAAAAGGGGTGCATTGTTTGAAACCAACAAAGATAAAAAAGGATTTATTTTAAAACCGGACTGATGCTATAATTTATAAACAAAAAAAAGGGAACCGATTAAAGTTCCCTGAGCTATGTGTGTTGTATTATTTTACTTGAATTCAGCCAGTTTTTCTTTGGCCAGTTTTGCCGCTTTTCCTTCGGGATATTGGTTTAAATATTCCTGATACGATTTTGCTGTGTGATTAAACCGGGCTTTTTGCCAGGCTGCAATTTCAATAGCATCCAGAGCTTTTTGCCGGTAAATTCCTTGCGGATATAAAAGCAAATAGTTCTGAAGGGCGGTGTCGGTAAATTGTGAAGCAGCTATGTTGTATGCTTCAATAAAAAATAACTTTTCTTTTAATTGGTTTACCTGGTTGGTGTATTTTCCTTTTGGGTAATGGTCAGTATAAATGTCGCAAAGTCGTATTTCCTGTCTTTCACAGAGTTCTTTATATAATTTTTTATCGCTGGGAATCAGGGTAACGGTAATGTCCTTATCGAATTCGGAAACCAGGACTACCTTTTGCATTTTTTTATAAGTAAATCTTAATTGCGTTGGTGCCGACGGAATGGTCAGGCTAAACTTACCTGAGGCGTTGCTTTGTATTTTGATTTTGCTGCTAAGATCTATAATTGCTACTTGCTCAAGGGCTCCATTAATTCCCAAAACGGTTCCCTGTATCGTTCGTTCCTGCGATATTCCAATAAGGCTTAAAAAGCTTATAGCCAGTGTTATTGTAAATATTATTCCTGCTTTCATAGTTACCTCCGTTTGATTTTGAATTAAGTTACTATTAATCCAATGTTAATTTAATGTAAAGTTACCTTTTAAAACGGGGGTACAAGCCTTAAGTTTATTAAATTAATATTACAAATTAGTTACAATTAGTTTGTTTTGTTAATTGATAAAGTTCCTAATTTTTTCGAGTGAGGCCAGCAGGTTTTCCGATTGCTCAATTAATTCCGTTTTATGCTGAATTAATTTTTCATTGTTTTTTTGGAGATCAACGGCTTTTTCTTCATTTTCCTGGCTTAGAAAATGGTGGCAGTTTTCTGGTTTGTTTAGTTTATTATGAATTGCAGTGGCCATCATTTCACATGAATTGTATCCGCAACTGGCACAGTTATATATGTCGTCGTCAGAATATTTATGCATGCTTTGATAAATAAGTTCGAGTTCCTGCGGGTTTGGAATTCTGATTCTTTCAGTATAAAGATGGTTTTTGTTACTATAAGTTCGGGTGTACACATCTTTTTCCCAATATTTGTTTATTGTTTTTTGGATGTTATCAACGGCATTTCTATTGTCTTCTTCACTTTTGTAAAGCTTCTGCATCTCCTTTTTTCTTTCGTTTACCAGGTATTCCAGTTCATCGGCCGACTTTTCCTGGCTAGCTGTTCCTGTTCCGCCATTGCATCCGTTTTCACAATTTAAACAGTCGATAAGTAAGGGCGCGTATCCTTTGGTAATTTGTTGAGGGAGAAGATCAAGATAAGGATAAACGGTATGTGGACCTTCGATTTTTCGTGTAAAATTTCGAATTCCTTTAACATCGCGTTCTGCAGTGCTGAGCAATCCTCCGGGAGTTGAAAAAAGAACAGCTCGTTCAGCCGGATCGTTATCAAAAAAGGCGTCATCAAAACTGTTTAAATCGATATGGTTTTGTTCAAAATAATTGTCCATGCTACGCATAGTTACATTATAATCGGCAAAACCAACATCTTCGAATTCTCTTTTCTTGGCTAAGCAGGGAGATACCACCAGAATTTTATGATTTTTGTATTTGGGATAGAATCTTCGAATCATCTTCATGGTATGAACCATTGGGCTGTCGGCTGGTGCCAGATAAGGCAGTAGCTCGGGTTTGTACACTTCGATATAAGTAACTATAGCCGGACAAGGCTGTGCAATAACACTTTTGGGTTTATTGTTGTTGATGTGTTCAATATACGATTTTACGGTAAGCTCAGCACCAAAACTAACATCGAATAAGGCCTCAATACCTAACGATTTAAGCCAACCGTTAATTTTCAGGTATTTGTTTTCAAAATTAGCTGCGACAGCCGGGGCAACAATGGCAATTATTTTTTCTTTATTGGCAAGGGCTTGCAGGGCCTCTTCAAAATCATCGATTGGAATTCGGGCATTGTGAGTACAGGCTTTTATGCATTCACCACAACCAATACACAAATCGTTGTTAATTACAACTGAATCGCCCGAACCATCGTTGGCAAATTTTGTGGTGCAAACAGCAATGCATTGATGGCAATTTACGCATTTCTCTTCATCAACTTTTAAAATATAGGGTAGTTTTGAATTACCGATTGTGGTTGTTGCAGGCATTATTATAAGTTTTTAAGTTTTTCAATTCTACGTTTCATGTCACCTTCCTGAACCTCTATTTCACTTAAGATTTGTTTGAGTTGATCTTCTTTACGTTTCATTTCTTCCTGAGTGGCCTGTAATTCTTCCAGGTTTTGTCGCATTTCTTCTTCCTGGGCAGCCAATTCCTCACTTTGCTGTTGGGTTTGTACCAGCAGTTTTTGGGTTTGTTCGTTTGTTTTTGTGTTGGCAATGGTAGAGGCTAAATCTTCACCAATGTTGCTAACAAAATTTGTTATGTGTTCTTCAAAAACATTAAACGAAACCAATTCTATTACGGCATATACGGTATTGTTTAGAACAGCAGGTACCAGTAAAATACAATTGGGGTTTGCTGTGCCAAGGCCAGAGGTTATATGTACATAATTGTTGGGAACCTCGGTCATTATGATAGGCAGTTTTTCATAGGCACAACGTCCTACCAGGCTTTCTCCCAAACGAAAATTCTTTTCGAGGAATTTTTCACGGTTGTAGGCTACAGCACCTTTTAGTTCATAAATTATATTTTCAGGATCTTCGTCGTTTATTACAAATAAACCGCCCTGAACCGCTTCAACATAATTTACCAAACTGGTAATGAAATTTTTTGAAAGATTTTCGACACTATTGGAATGAGCCCGCATGATATCACTGAATTTTGCGATTCCCTGGTTGGTCCAGTTTTCCAGTTGTTCTTTTTTCTGACGTTCCTGTTCCTTAGTTTGAGCTTCGGTCAAACTTTTACGCATATTTATTAACGACAAGCCAATGGTATCTTTCTCACTAAGTAACTGGTATTCCTGGTTAAAATTGCCTTTTCCAATCTGATTTGAAAATTCGGCTATGGAGTTTAATGCCTTAATTAATTTATTAAAAGCAATAGCAATCATTCCAATTTCATCGTTCGATTGGTACGTAAATTTTTGATTCAAATCGCCGGTGGCCAGATTTTCGGTAATGTTTTTAAGTTTAATAATGGGTTTGGTAAACGATAAGGCTATAATTATTGCAAATACAATGGATACTATTAAAATTAGAAAAATTACCACACTGTTTTGAAAAATGGAAGTATTAACCTGTTTTTGAATGGGTTTAATGTCTGATTCAAGAATAAATAAACCCCGAAGACTTTCATTTCCTGAAATGTCAGAATCAACTCCATGGCACTCTAAACAACCTTTGGCCCGACTCATGTAAACCGGGCGCATAACAGAAAGTATTTGTTTTTCTTTGTCGATATGGGTTAAGGTATTTACATTCTTTTTTTTAAACTCTTCGAAGAAAATTTTATCTGTTTCTTTAGCCAAATGTTTATCATCAATTGGATCGGGCGACGAAATTCGGAACTGATAATTTTGAACGGTATTACCAATATCTGAAGTAACGTCTTTAATCGATTCTTCAACGTCCATTTCAACAATGGTGGTTCCGTCAATGTGGTGCTCTGTAAACTCCAGAATGTTCAAGCCCAATATAGCATTGCTTTTATCGATTAAATCGGTTATTCCCTGGCTTTTAAACTTTATAGCCGAAAGAATCACGATAATACTGGTACACACTACTACCGGTAAAACGATGAAAATAATTAGCTTTCGTTGGATGGATAAGTTTTTCATAGGTTACTTCCTGTTTTTGCTAAATTCAATTTTTTAATTTGAATTGAATGCAGTTTTATACTTTATAGGTATTTAGCTCGTTTTTAAAGCCTGTTTATTTTTTCCACTGTGTAAATTGCCCTTTCGCACGGTCAAGATAGCTTATACTATCATTAAACTGATTGATTTTGTACGATACAGAATGGAGCAAATTTTCATTAAATAATGGTTAATTAATCGTATGCAAAATAATAAATCTTCTACAAATTATCGAATTGACAATACTCTTTTAAAACATTTTTTTTACACCAAACACAATATTGTTAATCAATGAGTTAATTTTTGGATTTGATTCCGATTCAGTTTTTTATCAGAAAAAACGTCAGGGTTAATTGTTATTCTTTATTTCCAGTTGCTTAATCTTTGTCAGCAAATCTTCATTGATTTGGGTAAGTTCCAATTCTTTTCGTTTCATCTCTTCCTGAGTTGCCTGTAACTCTTCCAGGTTTTGACGCATTTCTTCTTCCTGTGCTGCCAGTTCATCTTTTTGAACCTGAGATTCTTCGAGTAGTTTTTGCGTTTTTTCGTTTATGCGAACCATAGAAATGCTTGAAGCCAGGTTTTCACCTACTTTGGCAATAAATTCTAGTTGAAAAGGTTCAAATTTTTTAAATGAAACCAGTTCAATAACTCCCATAACTTTATTCTCCATAAGAGCCGGAATCAGGGCAATACTCCTTGGGTTTCCTGTTCCAAGCCCTGAAGTAATGGTTACATAGTTTTCGGGAATTTCGGTCAGGTAGATGGGGAGTTTTTCGTAAGCACAACGTCCAACCAAACCTTCGCCAATACGGAATTTTTTGTTAAGCATTTTTTCACGATCAAAAGCAACAGCTGCCTTTAATTCTAAGTACATTTCCTCATCGGCTTCGTTGAGTATAAATAAACCGCCCTGAACTATATCTAAATAGTTAACCAACTCCATAATGAATTTACTGCTAAGCGATTTACATTTTGAGAGTAGCTTCGTAATATATCGCTGAATTTGGCAATTCCTTGGGCCATCCAGCTTTCCTGTTCTTCTTTGAGATGCCGCTTATTTTCCTCTTCGCGAGCTTTAAGCAAACTGTTTCGCATGTTTTGCAGTGAATAGCCAATGGTATCTTTATCGCTTAATAATTCATATTCGTGGTCAAAATTGTTTTTGGTTACCTCATCTGAAAATTGAGCAATTTTATGAAGTGAGTTTAACAAAAGCTTGAACGAACGGGCAATAGCCCCAATTTCGTGTATTGGTTCCAGGGTTTTTTCATCAATACGAATGTCTAAATCCCCAATGGCAGCTTTATCCATATTGTACCTGAGATCTTTAATGGGTTTTTGAATCCATTTTTTTATAAAGACATTGGTTGTTAATATAAAAACAAAAGCCAGTGGAACAGCCCAATATAGCGATTTAAAGCCAAACTCATTAATGGCGTAAGCCATTATTGCCGTACCCATTGAGGTTATGAGCACAAGCATAGCCAAAGGAAAAACAATGGTTTTGCGATAACGCAAATAAATGATGGTTCCACCAAAGGGAATAAAGGCAAATACAACAATTGTTGCAAAGATAAATACATCTTTCATTTCAGTATGATTTACATTTTGGCACAAAAATGCAGAGCAAAATACAAAAATAAATTTTATCCCTATTACGTTCGAAGCGGTAAATAGGTAAAAACAATATTTTTAAGATAAATAGAATTACTAAAAATAACTTACATTTGGAGGATGCTTTACTTAAATAAGTAAGTAGTTTTTTACGGTGAGCAATCAGCTATTTTAACGTTTATGCATAAGGTTAGTCAATAAAATGAATAGGTAATTTTTATGAATAAAGGGGTTTTAATTTGGGGATACATTGCTTCATTTATTTTGCTGTTAGGGTCTATCTTCATGAACTTGAACTTGTTAGCGGGTAAAGTTCTATATCTTACCGGATTTTTGGCGTTTAACCTGGGATACCTGATTCCGCTTTTTTATGTAATTTTTAAACAAAATCAGGAAAATAAAATTGGAATTGTCGTTGTTTTTGGAATTTTGGGCTTTCTTACATTTTTAACCGGAGTTTCGTTTTTTGTTGTAAACTGGGGAGGAGGCATTGTACTAATATATGTGGGTGGTGGAATACTCATATTGGCTATTTTATCCATAATTGCTTTATCGCGACGTTTTTACGAAACCCATATCGATTCGTGGTTTCCTGTATTAATATTTGGTGTTTTTATTGTAGTTAGCCTGTTAACCGGGATGGTACACCGCCATATCATGCGTTCATTTGCAGTGATGAATAAAGAGAAAATTGAACTGCTTACGGCGGTCCGTGAAAAAAATACCCGTGTTTTTCAAAACTTAATTCAGATAGATACCACAGGAAACCGAAGTTTAAAAAAACTTCACGAGCAGGTAAGTGTTTTACGAAATGAATCACAAAATATTTTTCAATACATTGAGCAGCTAAAAGTTGATTTAGTTAAAGAAGTTGAAGCCGGAGCTTATAAAATGTTAGATGGAAAAACCCTCGATAATTTAGTTCCGGTTCAATCGAATGTGGAAATAAATTCGGTAAAGCGCTACATGTTAAGCAAAAACACAGGTAAAGCCTATGAACTAAAAGATCGGCTTTTTCAACATAAAAAAGAGATAGAGCAAATTATTCCGGCCCACGAACAATGGTTGCACAATTATATGGATATTCACCTGAATACAAAAACCTACGAATTGAGTAAGCGACGTTTCGACAGAACCTGGGAAGACCAGCATTTTTATAATTTTCCTTTAATCACCGTATTAAATACGCTAACCGATTTGGAATGGAAAATTTGTATGGTAGAGGGCGAATTATTAAATTATTATTTTCAGGAGGCCATCCTTACGAGTAGGGAGTTAAACAGCAGTATATTCCATAATTCAACTAAAACCGAATAAATTAATTAACTTTTTTTGATACGGGTTTGTATCTAATGAAAAAAAAAACTAATTTTGCACTCCGAATTTGTGTTAAGTATATAAGAAATTGATTGATACAGCATAACAAGAAAAAATTAGAGCAATGAAAAGAACGTTTCAACCTTCGCAAAGAAAAAGAAAGAATAAGCACGGTTTCCGCGAGAGAATGTCGACTAAAGCCGGAAGAAAAGTTTTGGCTGCCAGAAGGGCAAAAGGACGGAAAAAACTTACAGTTTCTGATGAAAGACGTCATAAAATGTAATATATTGACAATGAAATTACTTAAGAGCTAAGGTGTAAATCTTAGCTCTTTTTTTTGCTTTTTTTTATCTGCTGTTTTTGGATGACCAACAATTAGGTATTTATAAAATTATTGTTCGAAAAGCTGAAGAGGTGTCAGTACATTAATTTGTTGCTAACGCTGGATATTTCGAATGATAATCCTATTTTTGTTCAGTTTGTATTTTATCACAGCTTAGGCAAAAGCTATAAATTATGAGATGGTTAAGGATTTTTAAGAAAAAGGTTTTTTGGAAAACCCTCCTTTATGCAGCAGGTCTGTATTTAATTATTTTTTTATTGATTACTTTAGGTTTGCGTATCTATACCCATCATGGTAAATCATTTCCAGTACCCGATTTTAAAGGGTTGGATTCTATTCGTGTTAAAGAATTAGCCAATTACAATAACCTTCTGGTTGAAGTGGTCGATTCTACCTTTATTCCTTACCTGACTAAGGGGAGTGTTATTGATCAATATCCTCAGCCGGGTATAAAGGTTAAAAAAAACCGTACAATATTTTTAACCATCAATGCGTTTAATCAGGCAAAGGTTGAAATGCCCAATGTGGTTGGGGTGAGTTATCGACAAGGAAAAACAACACTCGAAAGCCGTGGTTTGAAGGTGGGACGTTTAATTTACCAACCCGATTTTGCCAAAAACAATATTTTGAAACAACAATATAAGGGAAAAGTAATTAATGCGGGTACCATGATTGAAAAAGGAGAGTTGATTGATTTGGTTTTAGGAAACGGCTTGGGCCAAAGCAGTGTTTCAGTTCCTGATTTAAAGAAATTAAAATACAACCGGGCATTAAACGAAATTAATGATGCCTATTTTAATGTGGGAAATGTGGTTTTTGATACCACTGTTCATACCTTTTCCGATAGCATTAATGCGATGGTTTGGAGGCAATATCCGGGAAATTTCGGAAACAGTCGTGCGGTTATGGGCTCAAGAATTGATATTTGGCTAACCTTGAATCCTGAATTATTTCCGGCTGACACGGCGAACGTTAAAACAAATTAGTTTTTAATGAAAATTCTTTTAGCAATTTCAATTTTTCTTTTTTACTTTCTTAATGTAAGTATTGCACAAGAGGTTATTCGTCCGCTTACCGGCAATCCGGAGTTGATAAACTACAAGCTTCCGACTCAATTGAAACATACCAGGCAGCTTACCTCGTTACCTTTTTTCGACGATTTTAGTGCAAATCAACTCTTGCCTTCTGCTGATAATTGGAGCGATAAGGATGTTTACATCAATAATTCTTATGGTATTGGCCCCATGTCGCTGGGAGTGGCAACTTTTGACGCTGTTGATGTTAATGGCTTTATGTATGCAACTGTCGATAACAATCCGGTTATAGCCGATCGCTTAACATCACGTATTATTGATTTAAGCTCATACGCTCCCAACGATTCACTTTACCTTACTTTTTTTTATCAGCCACAAGGAATGGGGAATTCCCCGGAAGCCAACGATTCATTAATTCTTGAGTTTTTAACTGCCGACACGGTAATTACGGTTTGGTATGCAAATGGAAGCGACTTCAATAGTTTTAAAACCAATGTTTTAAAGTTACCTCTTAGTGCTGACGATACACTTTTATTTAAAATGGTGCATCTAAAAGTCGACAATCCTTTGTTTTTTGATGCTTCGTTCAGATTTCGGTTCAGTAATTACGCCAGCACATCCCTTAGCGGATCGATGCGAACAAATTGCGATATGTGGAATATCGATTATTTGTATTTTGATGCCAACCGGAGTTTTTCCGATACAATTTTTGCCGATGTTGCCTTTGTAAAACCACCGCGTTCTTTCATTAAAACATACAGTTCAGTGCCCTGGGCACATTTCGATTTGGCAATTAGTAAAATCAGGGACGACGTTTATTACAACATTCGAAACAACGATCAGGTAAAACGAAATCTTTCCGAATTCATGCTTTTTATCCGTAACCAGGCGCAAAGTGTTGACACCTTTCGTTTGGGTTTGGAGGGAAGTATGAGTGGTATTGAAGCCTTTACCAATTATGCTGATTTTCGCTATCCCTGGAGTGGCGATAATTTTCCGATAAGTTGGTATCCGGCCGATAAAGCAATAATTGAAATGGAAGCCCGCCTGGGGGTTCAGGCCAGCGATCCGGCCGATAATAATGTTGCATTCCGCACAGTAGAATTTGACGATTATTATGCCTATGATGATGGTACAGCCGAATTTGCTTATGGAATTTCCGACGGAACCCATCAGGTTGCTTATTATTTTGAAACCTACAAGCCGGATACACTGGTAGGGTTTTCGATGTACTTTGTTCCCAACAAAGAAGCTTATGGTGCCCTGCAAAATTTCTATCCCCAGGTTTGGACATCGGTAAATGAAAAACCGGGTGAAAAAATAAATCCCGATGAGCCCATACATACCATAGAATACTCCGAACAACGAAACCAATTTGTTTATGTTCCTTTAAGTCAGCCGGTTTTTGTCGAAAAATCGTTCTTTATTGGTTGGGCGCAAAATGAAAATTTGAGTATAAACCTGGGTTTTGATGCCAATACCAATACACGCACAAAGCGTTACTATTATTATAATGGTTTATGGTTTCAGGGTGACGAGGATAAAGAGGGTTCATTAATGCTACGACCGGTTTTTGCTAAAAGCGCATTAACAAATATTACCGAAGAAAATACGGTAAATTCCTTTTCAGTTTTTCCCAATCCATCGACCGGCAGCTTGCAGATTTCATTTAATACTGAACCAGAACAGGGAAAAATTTCGATATACAACAGTTTGGGTATTAACGTATTTGAATCGGAATTGGAACAAATAAACTATAATTTAAGCCATTTGCCAAATGGGGTATATTTGGTTAGGGTGCAAACAAGAAACGGATCCCCATCGGTAGTAAAGTGGATAAAACATTAAAAGCAAACAATGAAAACGGAGATGGATAATTTTGAGGAGCAGGATGAGCAGAACGAATTGTTTGAACACTACCGCTTTGTTGCCGATAAAGGTCAGGGACTTTTACGTGTCGATAAGTTTTTGCAGGATCGCATTGAAAACGCCTCACGATCAAAAATACAGGCTGCTGCTGAAAACGGTTCAATATTGGTTAACGAAAAACCGGTAAAATCAAACTATAAAGTAAAACCCAACGATGTGGTTACGGTAGTTATGGAATACCCGCCCCGCGAAATTGAAATCATTCCCGAAGACATTCCGCTGGATATTGTATACGAAGACGAATACTTTGTAATTATTAATAAACCGCCGGGATTGGTGGTACATCCAAGTTATGGGCATTACTCAGGTACTTTGATTAATGCACTGGCTTTTCGTTACAAAGACCTGCCCATATTTAATGGAAACGACGCCCGGCCCGGGCTTGTACATCGTATCGATAAAGATACCAGCGGTTTATTGGTAATTGCCAAAACTGAAGAAGCCAAAACAAAAATAGCCCTTCAATTCTTTGAACATACCACGCATCGCAGATACGTAGCACTGGTTTGGGGGAGTTTTGATCAAGACGAAGGTACCATTACCGGGCATATCGGCCGCAGCCTGAAAAACCGAAAAGTAATGGATGTTTTTCCCGAGGGTGAATACGGTAAGCATGCCATAACACATTATAAAGTTTTGGAACGCCTGGGTTATGTAACTTTGGTCGAATGCCGGCTCGAAACCGGACGTACGCATCAGATTCGTGCCCACATGAAAAGTATTGGACATCCGTTATTTAACGATGCCGAATACGGAGGTGACCAGATTCTTAAAGGAACTACCTTTACCAAATACAAACAATACATTCAAAACTGCTTTACTTTATTGCCACGACAAGCCTTACACGCTAAAGAACTTGGATTTATTCACCCACAAACCAAAAAACCGGTTCTTTTTAATTCTGAAATTCCTAACGATATGGCGATGGTAATTGATAAGTGGCGTAATTATATTTCTGATAGAGACCTTTAATTCTTGATTTTCATTTGACTTTTTTCCTATCCCGTTTTAATTTGGGTTCATCAGGCTTTTTGTTGAATTGATATAAAATGTTTAATAAAATTACAGAAAGATTAAACAAAAATTATTACTTTGCGTTTAGGGATTAAATTAAAAACTATAGAAATATGTTATCACAATTAGTTTACATTAGCGTTCGTAGTGCCGAATGTACCGATCAGGAAATTGAAAAGATATTGGAATCAAGCATCCGTAACAATGGGAAAATTGACATTACTGGAGTCCTGCTTTATTCTGATCAAAAGTTTTTGCAGGTTTTAGAGGGTGAGTACAAGCAGATTATTGAGCTTTACGATAAAATTAAAGAAGACAAACGCCATAAAAATGTGGTTATGTTATCGCTGGGAGGTATTAAAGAACGCAATTTTCCAAGCTGGCAAATGGGTTCTAAAAAAATAAGCCTCGATGATGTTAATTTTAATACCAGCATGACCAATGAAGACAAACAGGAATTTAAAGCCATTTTAAACGGTAAGAAAGAACAGAGTCAGAAAGTGATTGAAGTGATTAAAAAATTCTTTTAAGTAAAAAGTAATGATAGAAATGGAAGCAGCGGAAAAAATGAATAAACTCCGCGACATTGAATCGGTGGTTTTTGGCACTAACCTGCAGGAAATTCTAACTTCGATGGAGATAGTGCTTACTATGTATCAGGTAGATTCCGACGTCGATATTGTAAAGGCTTCAAAAGCCAAACTAATGGAGGGACTTGAATTGTTAAAGGCATTGGGTCAAAACGATAAACTAAAACAATTTGAGGTATAGAAGCACCATAAAGGGTTTTTAAAACAATGTATTTTTTTCAGTTGGATTAATCCGCAATTGACCATTAGGTTCTGTTGCGGTTTTTTCTTTTATCACACGGGCTAAAGTTGAGTACAATTTTTTGTAGCTTTAGGGTTCAAATGATTTTTGAATTTTATCTGTTATTGGCTTTTGATGCTTTGTTGTTATGTATAAAAAAATTTCGTTGGTGTTATCGGGTGGAGGAGCCCGGGGAATTGCGCACATTGGGGTAATTGAGGAGTTGGAACGTCAGGGTTTCGAAATAGTTTCAATTGCCGGAACATCGATGGGTTCACTGGTAGCTGGTGCTTACGCCATAGGAAAACTTAAGGAGTTTAAAGAGTGGATGATATCGCTCGATAAAATGAAGGTGTTTAAATTGGTCGATTTTACATTAAGCCGGCAGGGATTAGTTAAAGGCGATAAGGTATTTAACCGCATGAAGGATTTTATGCCCGATGCCAATATTGAGGATTTACCCATTCCGTATTGTGCTGTAGCTGTTGATATAAAAAACAAAAAAGAAGTGGTTTTTACCAGGGGAAGTTTGCATAAGGCCATCAGGGCCTCGGTTTCTATTCCCACGGTTTTTACACCGGTAAAAACAACAGACGGATTACTGGTCGACGGAGGCGTAATGAATAACATTCCCATAAACCGGGTAAAACATATCGAGGGGTCCAGCCTTATTGCAGTCGATGTAAATGCCAATATTCCCATCGATAAACCAAAAATTTCGAAAAAAGAAAAACAAGAAAACCATTCGGTTTATCAAAAGAAACTCAATGAG